>JANMGV010000220.1:0-61649 GCA_031374825.1 Pirellulaceae bacterium | reverse complement strand
CCTGGAGACCCGTCCTACAACCGCAAAATTTAGCGGTGGCGGTGCACTAGGTGGTGACGTAGCATCGTAAAGATCGAAATAGTATAAGCCGGGACAGTTTAATTGGCTCGAAGGTCTGTGCTACGATCTGATACGCTGACTTTTGCGATTACAGATCGAGTCTGGAAAAGGAACATGCGGTGCCGAAAATGGATTTCAAATCAAAGTCGCTTCGAGTCGGCAGACTGGCATTTGCATTCGCGTTGATATTCGACGTTCCGTTTTCTTTGGCCACCGCTCAGCAAGCCACATTGACGACCGCAACCGTCAGCGAAGCAAACGACTCGATTACGGATGATTGGGGCAACGACTTTTTCGACGTTGTTGGGAATGTGGCTCCCGATCCGGGCGAGCGTCCCACGAAAATTGAGTTGGTATTACCCGACAAGTTGGCTGAAGCAACTCCGGTGGAAAATACATTATCACCTGAATTAGTCGGCTGGATTCGCTGGATCGTGCTTCAGAATATCCCCGAGTCTTACGAAGATAATAAGCAATGGGGAAAACAGAAAGCCGTCTTTGAAAAACTGGATATCGATATCCGAGGCTTTCGAATCGACTCGGAGAAAAAATACAAATACGTCAATCAAGGCACGTGGACACGGTACTTTATTGAACTAGTTGACCCTGCCGAGCGGCTCAAGTTTGACATCTCCAATTTAAGTCAACCTCGCCCTGGAACGATGCGATACGATGTCGCGATTCAAGCTGATCTGCACTTGTTCGGGCGTCTAAGTCAGTGGCAACGCGACATTCAGTTAATAAGCATCTCGGCCAATGCGGATGCGACGGCCAAACTGAATGCGACTTGCGAAGTCGATGTCGTTATGAACCCATTGAAAGTTCCACCGGATATTGAGTTCCGTCCCAAGGTTGTGGCTGCGCATCTGGAGTTAGTGAATTTTCGCGTCCATCGGATTAGCCAAATCGGTGGACCGCTTGCCAAACATCTGGGAAACAATCTTCGCGAGATCCTTGAAGACAAGCTTCGAGATTACGACGACAAGCTTGTTGAGAAGATCAACAAACAAATCGTCAAGCAACAGGACAAGCTCCACTTGTCGTTACAAGATTGGGTTTCCAGCCGCGTAGGAGATTGGGTCACTCCAACCAAAAAGTAGACGTGCCTTCCTATTGGCGTGCTGTGGTGATTGGCGAATGCTGACAATCATTCCGGCGGATTCTTCTGTGTTTCCTTTTCTTTGCATGTCGAGATTTGTGATTCGAGATCTGCACGCCATTCAATATCGCGACCGACCAATAGATTTTCTTTTTCTAGTTCAGCAATGATGTCGAGGGCTTTGTTAAACCAAGACACAGCATCGGAGAATTTGCCGTCCGCATCTTCCAGCACGCCTCGAGCGTTCAGCACTGTTACCACATCGAGTCGTAACGCTGCGTTTTTTGGATCTTTCGCCAACATAGAGTGGGCTTGCTGGAGCGATTCGTCGTTGCAAATGCGCGCGCGATCGTACAGGCTGCTTCGTCGGAGAGCGGCACCGAGTTGCGATAACAGGACAAACAGATTGCGTTGGGCTCGTGCATCGCTCGGGTTGTTTGCCGACGATTGTCGATAGATGGCCACAGACTCTTCGAGCATGGGGATTGCTTCGTCGGCTCGTTCCAATTCGAGAAATCTTATCGCAAGATTGGAAAGCGCTATGGCCACATCCGTTTTGGCTCGCGGATCGGCTTCATCGAGCTTTTGACGTTCTCGATCCGATTTTAACGCTTTGTTGAAGAACTCGATTGATCGATCGTTTTCTTTTCGTTCCCAGAGGACACTGCCCATACGATGGTATGCAATCGAAAGATCACGAAGCGCGGAGCGATTTTGGGGATCGGCAGCAGAAAGTTTTTCACAGGTCGCCAACATGGATTGGTAATGTTGTTCTGCTTCATCAAGCTTGTCAAGTTTGAGCAGCAAATCGCCAAGTTTCTCTTGCCCACGCATGAGATCGCGTTCGACACGAAGGTTGGTTGGGTCATTTTGAAAACGCTTCTCTAAGATTTGGAATGCTTCACGACAGAAAGGTTCCGCCAGCGCGATTTCGCCATTGGACGTGTAGGCCTCACCCGTGGCATTGAGAACAAATGCTAGTTCGTGTTGCACGGTTGGGTCACTTGGGGTTTGTTCGTATCGAGAACGTGCTGACGCAATGGACAAGGTGTAATTTTCCAAAGCATCAGCAAAGCGACCTTGTCGAAGCCGGAGGGCACCGACATTATTCAGTGATATCTCCCGATTTCGAATCAAATCCTTGTGCGAAGACTTGTCCGCGATCATCCGCTCTAACGTCGCCAAAGCCAATTCAAAATTCTTAGAAGCTTGGTCCAGTGAGCGATTTTTGAAGTAATAATCCCCGAGCAGATTGGCGGCATTGATCAACCGAACCTTCGACTCACTATCGTCTGGGAAATCGGAGACAAGTTTTTCGCAAATGGCTAGATCTCTCAGCAGATAACTTTCGGATTCTTTTGCTGTAGAAAGTTGCGAAACGAGCAAACTCATGCGAGAGACGACATGGGAAAGGTCGAAGCGAGCTTGAAGATCGTTGGGTTTTTCTGCGGCGAGTTTTTCGGCAATCTGCAGTGCGGCTGTTAAATGTTTATTTGCTTCCTGCGAACCACCTAAACCAGTATCGCTGCCGATCATCAAAAAAACATCTCCCAGGTCACGATGCGCTAGCATCAAGTTGCGATCGATCTGAGATCGTTTTTCCACATGGGCCGCGACTTTCGAAAGGCCTTCCATGCTCTTCTTGAGGATTGCTTTCCGAACCGGTTGGGCCATGGGCGTGTTTCTCAAGTCCCGTTGCACATCTTGAATGACTTCTTGCAAAATGGACAATGCCAAAGCGCTTTGTTCATCGGCCAGGTTGGCACTTTCTTCAGCTAATCGCGATTGTTTTACAGCTTCGGTCTTCGCAGTCGTTTCGCGTTGGTTCGCAACAAGCAGTTTTGTATTAGATTGTGAAATCAAAACGACTTGGATCAGGAGGCTAATCAAAGTAATCACCGAAGCCGCTGTAACTGTGGCGGCAATAGCTCTATGCCGGCGAATCCATCGTAACGAGCGGTCGAGCAATTTTTCGCGGTGAACCGAGACAGGTTCGTCAGCAAGCCAACGCTCAACATCTGCGGACAATTCCATGGCAGTCACATAACGATTGACTGCAGACAACTGCATTGCTTTTTGGCAAATCGCTTCGAGCGGTATTGGGACGGCGCGGACGATTTGCCGCGCGGGCGCGATTGCTCCCGTTCGAACTTGTTCCAGTACTTTAGCGACGTTATTTCCGGAAACGGGTGGTTGACCGGTAAGAATCGTATGAAGCGTTGCTCCGAGACTATAGATATCGCTCGCAGGAGTCAGAATTGCGTTCGCGGATGCTTGTTCTGGGCTCATGAAAGCGGGTGTACCAAGGATACCACCGTGCCGAGTCAGCATTTCATCACTCTTGGATTGCGATGTCTCCGTAGGTATGTCCACGGTCACCGTTTCCGATGAACCGATTACAACTTCCTGCTGCCCGGGCGGTTGATTGATGTCCTTGGCGATTCCCCAATCTACGACCAGCGTTTCCGAGAATCCTCCTAAGATAATGTTGCTCGGTTTGATGTCGCGGTGAATGATCCCTCGGCTGTGTGCAAAGCCAATTGTGTTACAAACGGAGACGAATCGTTGTAGCAAATGCCGCAGAGCCAGTTTATTTTCCGAAGCAGAATTCTTGAGTCTTGACGAATGGTATTTGTCAATCTCGGCCTGCAAGGTTTCCCCGTGGATAAATCGCATCGTATAGCAAGGTCGTCCTTGCGCGTCTTGTCCTACTCCATGAACGGGGACAATTCCTGGGTGTTCCAGTCGACATGTAATTTCCGCTTCGCGAAGGAATCGTTTGCAGCGCTGAGGGTCGCGATCGAAAGGTGCTTGGATGACCTTCAAAGCAACTTCGCGCGAAAGTCGACTATCGAAAGCAACGAGAACTTCGCCAAGTCCGCCGCGAGCGTGCGGGCGAATCACGCGATAGTCCGACAGAGTTGAAATTGTCCCGACTTCGCGGTCCGTGTGCCGAGTGGCAAGTTTAGGCCAAGTATTGCCTTCAAGAGAGTTGTTTTCGTCTGTCGATGGCCGTATATCCAGGACGCGATTCATGGCCTGGAGCACTTGAACGCGATGCTGTACCAGTTTGACAAGTTGCGGGTGGTCGGAACACAACACATGGACATCGATGTCGATTCCCGATTGCCAAGCAGATTCCCAACGATCGAGTAGGTCCGATATCACATCGTCGTCGGTCATAAGAGTCATATCCTACGCTAGATCCCGAAGATTTCCTTCAAGCAGCTCATGCAAGTGAATCCGAGCTTGTTGCCAGCGACGTTGAACGGTCCGTTCAGATATTCCGAGGATAGCGGCCGCGTCGGCTTGCGTCAGTTCTTGATACCACAGCAGATCGAACATTGCTCGCTCGTCTTCATCTAACAGTTCGATTTTCTGATGGAATTCCGTCCATGCAGCCAACTGTTGGGGTTCATGCGTGTCGGTTCCTGGATTGAAGCGATCGGTGCTGTAGGAATCTGTTCTGGCGACGCTTTTGGCTTGATTGGCTCCCAGTCCATGTGGCCCTTGATAATGGCGACTGAGGTCGATCAATTCGCGTCGAATCAGGACAGACGCGAATCGTATAAAGTCTGCAACACTGGGAAATGTCGTGGATTTGAGAGCATGATGAAGTCGCATCGCGGCGTTTTGGTAAACGTCGTCGGTACTTTCCCAACGTCGCACGCCAGGGAAGTCCTTGAGCATGTTGCTTGTCAACCGGTGAAGTCGGTTGTTGGCGGCGTGCAGCAAGTCATCGCGAGCCGAATCGTCGCCCGATTGCAACCTGAAGACCCAGTTAGAAAGCTCGTCGGTGCGTGATGCGTGCATTAAATGGTTAAGCCGATGTAGGACCAATTTTTCTTAGTTATCCCTATTTTCGCTCACAGATCGTTCGCACTGAATAGAAAATGTCAAAAAAAATTTCAGATTATTGCGACGTGAAAACGCGTCCGCTTGCGATTACCATATTAGGCAGGTTGTTCGTGCCCGAACGTCTGTTAAAGCCCGCTCGATTTATCCCCCCGTTTTGCACCAGGACCCGAAATCATGTTGAACTCTCTGCTTAATCGGTTGACCAACTGTTTTACGACTTCTACAACAAGTCGCCTGTCGAAAATGGCAAGAACCATGCACCGGCGGAGGGAAATGCCAGGGCGACGGAAACAAATAGGAAGAGTACTTCGGACCGAGCAGCTCGAGGGACGTGCCTTGATGGCTGCGGGAGTGCTCGATACTTCGCTGAATGGAACGGGCTGGGTCGAAGACGGCGGCCCGACGGCCAACTATGACTACATGAACGCCGCTGGAATTTTTAGCAATGACAAAATCGTTTTGGGAGGCGTTTCCTGGAACACTTCTGTTGCAGGGCAACCTCGCCATGCAACCCTAGCAAAGTACGATACGAACGGGGCAATTGACACCACGTTTGGAGCGGGAGGCACGCTAGTACTTTCGTATGGTCAAAACAATGCAGGAATACCGGTCAGTTATTTTTATGACGTTGGAATCGATCATCAGCAACGAATCGTCGCTGTTGGCAAAACTTATTCAGGAAACAATGCTCTTTCGGTGGTCGCTCGGTTCGATTCAAACGGATTGATCGACACAACCTTCGGGACGAATGGCGTTGTATACCTAGACACCGTAGGAGTCAGCGGTACTGCCAATGCGGTCGCGATCGACAGCCAGGATCGGATTGCCGTTGTAGGAGGAGATTATGATCCTAATGATTACTTTTACTCGTGGGTTACTCGATTGTCATCCACAGGGTCAGTAGATTGGACGGAGGTAATCCCACATTCCGAGGCGGCCCTGAATGTTGCGATCGGCCCCGGGAACAAGGTGGTATTAACAGGAAAGTACTATGTGAATTACCCGACATGGACGAGTATAGATCCCTTTGTCGCCCGATTCAATTCCGATGGGACTTGGGACACGGGGTTTGGTGGAACGGGTTTTGTGAGCGGTGACAAAGACGAAACCTATCGTAGCATTGCCGTTGATAACTTTGGGCGTGTAGTTGTAACTGGCGACGCTCAATTTAACGTTTCGACGGGTGGGCGCGATGTTCGCGTTGCTAGATTGACCAACACTGGCGTATTCGATTCGACCTTTGACGGCGACGGAAGATTAACGACCGTCTATCCAGGTCATGGTGGATGGGGTGGAGGAACCGGAAAGGATGTTTCCATCGGGGCAAATGGAAAAATTACAATTGCTGGAAATGTTAGTGATGGAGCAGTCAACCATCCGGGGCTACTTCGATTCCTAAGCAATGGCGCTCCTGATATGTCTATGGGTGACGGAGGCGGCTGGTTGGTATCCCCAACCCACTCCGTGTCCACCATGCTCATCGACAGCCAGAGCCGAATTATTCTAACGGGTCAGAAAGTGGGAGAGGGATTTGCTCACTCTCGCTATTTGCCAACAAACGTCGCGCCTAGCCTATCTGAAATTGGAGCGACGAACAGCTATACCGAAAATGCTACTCCAAAAGTAATTTCGTCAAGCGGAGTCATCGCCGATCCTGACAACATTAATTTCAAAAGAGGCAGGTTGACCGTTCGCATTAGTTCGGGAGCATCATCGAATGATCGACTCACCATTCAAAACCTCGGAGAGATTGTGACCAATGGAAATCAGGTTAGCTATCAAGGCTGGCCAATTGGCACGAAGTCTGGCGGGGTTGGTTCGGCCCCATTGGTGATCAACCTGACAACAAACAACGCAACTGTTGCGGCGACCCAAGCGCTCTTGAGAGCGATTACTTTTCAAACTCTCGGAGACGTGCCGGCCATAAATGATCGGGTCGTTACCGTGCTACTGAATGATGGGAACCTTGGAACGAGCACTGCCGCAACCGTTACGATGAGCGTCGTGGCCGTCAATGACAGACCGGTTCTGGGCGGAATAGGTCCAGCGGTCAATTACACCGAAAACGATTTGCCGACGCCCGTTGCACCGACCGGCACGGTTTTCGATGTTGATTCGCCAAATTTTGACGGCGGTAAGCTGACCGCCCGAATTAGCCTCGGCGCGAAAGCAGAGGATCGACTAAGCATTCAAAATTCGGGACCGATTTCGGTGCTAGGAAATCAAGTTCGTTATAACGGAGTGAGCTTGGGTGTTTTCTCTGGCGGCACAGGCGCCACACCGTTAGTCATCAATCTAAACTCAACTGCGGATTCGGTGAAAACACAAAGTTTGCTCAATAACGTCGTGTATGCAAACGTGTCGGAAAACCCTTTTACATTACCGCGCACTTTTTGGGTTCAGCTAGATGATGGGGACGGTTCGGTGAGTGCTGCGTTGACCAAGTCGATTCAAGTGACTGCCGTCAATGATGGGCCCGTTCTCGGTGGTGTTGGCGGCACTGCTTCATATACGCAAAACTCGGCCGGGATTTACGTATCGAATTCTGCGACCGTCTTGGACGTCGACAGCACGAATTTCGATACTGGAAAACTAACCGTTGAAATTACATCTGGAGGCGACGCGAGCAATCGGCTTGAGCTAGGCGGCACGATTTTTACGGTTGATGGAAGCAGCAACATCATTCGTTCGGAGCAAATAATTGGCTCCGTAACATCGAGTGGAGTGGGGCTTACTAAACTCGAAATAACATTCAACGCCAACGCGACGGCCAGTATCGTTCAACAGTTAGTGCGAGCCATTCGGTTCAGGACCTTCGGCGGAACGAGCACGGTTCAACGGAATTTGGCTTTCACGTTGACCGATGGCGACGGCGGTACCAGCGCGACTCTGAACAAGGCCGTTGATGTTTCTTGATAACGGATTATCGCCGTAGCAGAAGGTTGGCCCCGCTCCCGGTTTTCAAGCGAGAGCCAACGAATCGCAGTTTTACACGGTCGTGCAGTCGAGTTGAAATCGCATTGTGAATTTGTGCTAAGATAACTGGACCATTCCAATTATCTTGACGCGGATTGACGACCGATGAATTGTGCAGAGTGCAGTCTCGACCTGAAAGACGCAACCTTATTGAAGGACGGCGGTTGCCAGTGCCCCGTTTGCGGCCATTTGAATTATGAGCCTTCGCACGGCGAAGAAGAAACGGCCACCTTCACGGCCAGCAGTCCGCTGGGACCTAGTCTGCAGGGCCGGTTTGAAATAAAGAAAGTTGCGGGGCGGGGATCCTACGGTATCGTATACCGTGCTTGGGATAAGAAGTTGCAACGGTTTGTAGCAGTAAAAGTTCCTTTGGGCAAATTGCAAGACTCGGAATTGTTTTTGCGAGAAGCCCGTGCGGCGAGTCATTTGCGGCATCGAAATATCGTTACCATTTTTGACATAATCGCTGCTAACGGCCACTCATGCATCATCAGTGATTTTATCGACGGCATCAGCATGCGTGCGTGGTTGGAACGCAACCCGCTTTCTTATGAAGCCGCTTGCAAACTGATGATCGTCATAGCGCGTGCCATTGAGTACGCGCATTCCATGGGTGTCGTCCATCGCGATATCAAGCCTGGCAATATTGTCATTTCTACCGACAACGAGCCCCATATTCTCGACTTCGGTCTATCGCACAGTCGTTCTCGAAATTTGGAACCGATTGCAAAGGAAGGTCAACCAATTGGCACGCCTGCTTTTATGGCACCCGAGCAAGTTCGCGGTGACATCCAGCGTGTAGGCCCGCAAACCGACTGCTATGCATTGGGTGTTATTCTGTTTCAGATGTTGACGCGAAGACTTCCGTTTTACGGTGAGTCAAAAGTTATCTACGAATCGATACTGAATACCGCGCCACCGGAACTTGCAGTGCTACTACCGAGTATTCCGCCCAGCTTGAATGCGATTGTCCATAAAGCTCTTGAGAAGTTGCCCGAAAAACGATTTCAAAACGCGGGGGAGTTTGCAGACGAACTCGAACGATTTGTGCGAGGTCAACGAGTCCATTGCTACTCCGGCTTTGATACGCGGCATGCCAAGAAAGTTCTTCGTCGAAACGTATTAGGCCTAGCAACGGTTGGGCTGGCGAGCGGATTAGGTGGTTCTCTTTTTTGGATTTATCGCACGCGAAAGTCCGATACCCCGGTTCGGAACGTCCAGGTTGCATGCAATCGTACCACTGCCAAGTTGTATTGGTCGTTGATTGACAGCGCTACGGGACATGCCGTGGAAGGAAATCCGATTGAGACTAAGGCGAACGGCAAATTTATTTTACGTCCCGGCTTTTATAAAGTCGTGGTTCGCGATGGCGACGATCAGTGCGAGTATTTCCGCACGGTTCCTAAACCAAGTGACATGCCCCGGCTCGATATTGACGGGATTCAACCCAAACATTTGTTTTGGCGAATACGTGCGGGGCAAGTTGAGTTGCCTATGTTTAGTTTTGTCCCGTCCAAGATGGTGCAATCCGGCATGGTGTTCTTTACGGGTGGAAGCCTTTCCACGCCAACGGACCTGGGCTTGGCATTGGGAGGAAAAACGATCTCGATTAGGACGTTTCTCATGGACATTAGGGAAGTTACCTTTGGTGACATGCGAGAGCAATTTCCGGATTTGAGAATTGGCAGCGACCAGCCAGATAGTGCCGTCGCCAATCGGATGACATTCGATATGGCACTTGCGTATGCAGAATCGGTTGGTAAGTCGTTGCCAACGGTTTGGGAATATGTCTGGGCAGCCACGAACCAAGCGACAACAAAATTCCCTTGGGGAGATGACTCCAGGCCAGCAGAAGAGTATTGGGGCAAGCGGAACAACTCAGACGAAAGCAAACAGGAATCGACGACCGAATTCGACCAAACCCAGTCGACGCCTCCCGTTCGGGGACTTTATTCATCCGTGGGAGAATGGACAGAGAGCCCAGCGCCCGTTTTGCCAAAAATGGGATCGCAACAGTTTATTTCGCCCACCAACGGTGGTAACTTGTTGTTGGAGCGAGCCGTTGCGGGGATGCCTCACGAAATACTTCGGGATGAACTGCCAAAAAAGTTCCGCCCCGATTTTTTTGAGTACCGTACTGTTAACTTCGCGTCTCGCCACATTGGTTTTCGATGTGTTCGACGAATGAACAACTCTTAGTTTCATAGTTTTCTCGCTGTAATCTACAAGACAGAATCAACAAGACAGAAAAGGATTAAGACATGACATTACCCGCCTCAACCGCTGAGCAATTCCTCTACTACGCAGACGGTCACTACCACTATTCTACTTTTTGTTGCAATAAAGCTGATCCGCACTATGCGGTAATTAGCAGCACAAGTCAAATTAGTCCGCTAGGCTGTGGCAGCAATCAGCCACCGATACCGATCGTGATCACACCTTTGCCAGAACCTGCTCCAATCGAACCGAAGGAGGTGGAGATCGTGGACCCTGCCGGAGAATCGATCATTTTCTTGCAAACGCTCGATCGAAATGATTATCGATCATCGGCATTGGTGGGAACGACGCCGACAGTAGAAAACGTCGTTTCGGATCATCCAACATCGATTGCGGTATCGGTCCAAATTCCAGTTTTCCGATTTTCGGAAGCTTCGGTGATCGATGCTCGGCTAAAGCAACGTACTTTTCGTCTCATGAAAGTAGTTAAACCTACGATCGCGGGCTCGAATCCTGTACGACAGTTCCCGATGGATATTTACTTTGCGGACTGGTGTCGGGCGCTCCCGGCTGATCCATCGGCAATTCTTCAAGTGACCGGTTCCAATCAACGGCAAAGCTTCAACGGTCCATCGCAAGGCAACATCTACCGTCTCACGATAACGCAAGGCATGACAAACTATGAAGCGTGGCTAGTGTACAGAACCCGCGTAACGCCCTAATCGCCCCCGAGTTGCTTCTTCTGTGCGTTCTCGCGGTAATTCCGCCGAGGCTAATTCGTTAACAAGTAGCAACGATTGTTGAAAGGAAGTATTGCATGTGGGTTCGTTCGTTGCTTTGTGTCGCGATCGCGTTCGCTTTTACTTGTGGCGCGACGCTGGGGCAAGAGACGGCTAATCGCAAGACACACGTCAGTATCCATGGCGACGGTTTTCGCATCAACGGACGACCCACTTACGAGGGCAGGACTTGGCAAGGCAAGAAGATCGAAGGCTTGTTGCTTAATAGTAGAATGGTGCAAGCCACATTCGATGATCTCAATCCAGAGACGCGAACTCAATGGGCTTATCCGGATACACGCGTATGGGATGCCGACCGGAATGTTGCGGAGTTTTTGGCAGCAATGCCAGTTTGGCGTTCGCATGGCCTGTTGGCCATTACAATCAACTTGCAAGGCGGCAGTCCACAAGGCTATTCGCAAACCCAACCTTGGCATAATTCTGCTTTCACCGAATCTGGAGAACTACGGTCCGAGTACATGCGGAGAGTTGAACAAGTTCTGAATCGAGCAGACGATTTAGGGATGGCGGTGATCGTGGGCTATTTTTATTTTGGCCAAGATCAGCGACTTCGCGATGAGGCCGCAGTGCAACGGGCGGTCGATGCTGCGACTGCGTGGATTCTTGACAAAGGTTTCACCAACGTGTTGGTAGAAGTAAATAATGAATGCGACGTGCAAGCTTACGACCACGAAATATTAAAGCCCCAGCGTGTACATGAATTGATCGATCAAGTTCGCAACTTGGAGAAGCACAGCCGGAGATTGTTGGTAGGGACGAGTTATGGTGGTGGAACGATCCCCAAGTCGAATGTTGTTGGCGTATCCGACTTCTTATTGTTGCATGGAAATGGCGTCAAAGATCCCGAACGTATTGCCGAGATGATTCGAGAAACTCGTCGTGTCGAGAGCTATCGACCGATGCCGATCTTGTTCAACGAAGATGATCATTTTGATTTTGAAAAGCCGCTTAATAATTTCGTTGCAGCGATCAGCGAATATGGATCTTGGGGATACTTTGACTATCGAATGAAAGGTGAGTCATTCGCCGAAGGCTATCAGAGCGTACCGGTAGATTGGACAATCAACAGCGAACGCAAACGAAGCTTCTTCCGATTACTAAGCGACATTACCGGCCAAGGGCAGTGACGAAACGTAGCGGGGGGTAAGTGCTCGATACTTCATGTGGCATGGATTTTGTGTCATTCGAGTGAAATTGAGGGGCCAAAAGAGCGGATATTTGCTGTCTTTTCATGTAGATAATTGACCTAGTGAGTCATAGCCGCTAGTCTATAACCAGAGGCTAAAGAACCCACTACCCGCTTTTTCGCGGAGATGGTTCCCCTTAGCCCACCAATCCCGCCACCGCCATCCATTCCCATCTTGCCTGCTTTGGAGGGTCTAGCTTTGAGGATCAATTCCCCAATGTCGCGACTAGCGTATCTTTTCTGCGTGACAGTTTTTGTCATAAAAACACTTTACTGCCCACAGTTGTTCGCAGATGATTCGAAGCCAAACGCCGAAGTGAGTTATCACAAGGATGTCATGCCTATCCTGCGCGCCAATTGCATGGGCTGTCATCAGCCCGCCAAGTCTCAAGGGCAGTTTGTCATGACGGACTTTGCCGCGTTACTCAAAGGCGGTGAATCCGAGACAACTGCGATTGTTGCTGGCGATGTCGCGGCCAGCCATCTGATAGAAGAGATAACGCCAGTCGATGGCAAGGCTTCGATGCCTCGCAACGCAGCGCCCCTTTCAAACGCCGATATCGACGTGATACGCCGATGGATTGAGCAAGGAGCCAAGAACGATTCTCCGTCGTCCGGGCCAAAATATTCCGCCGAAAACTTGCCATCGTATGCGCGTCCCCCTGTCATCACTTCGTTGGATTTCGCTCCAGATGGAAAATCGATGTCCGTGACCGGTTTCCACGAAGTTCTCGTTTTTGACACCTCCAGTTGGCAGCGAACGGCTCGGTTGGTGGGATTGAATCCTCGCGTTGAATCGGTGCGTTACTCCCCAGACGGAACTCGACTGGCGGCAACGGCAGGTCAGCCTGGTTTGTCTGGTGAAGTTCAAGTTTGGGACATCGCAAATAATAAACTCTTATTAAGTCGTGCAGCGAGTTTCGATACGTTATTTGGTGTCAGTTGGTCGCCCGACGCAAAGTTGCTTGCATTTGGAGCAACCGATAATATCATTCGCGCCATTGATTCCGAGTCCGGGGAGCAAAAGCTGTATCAAGGCACACACGAAGACTGGCCACGCGCGACCGTGTTTTCTGTTTCGGGAGGGTTCTTGGTTTCAGGCGGTCGCGATATGACCGTCAAGTTAACCGATGTGCCGACGGAGCGTTTTATCGACAACGTAACGTCGATCACCCCAGGTGTGCTCAAGGGTGGTGTGAACTCTATTGCTCGACATCCGCGAAGGGACGAAATTCTTGTAGGTGGTTCCGATGGAACGCCAAAACTTTATCGATTGTTCCGTCAAACGGCGCGTGTTATCGGCGACGACGCTAATTTGCTGCGCAAGATGGGCGAAATGCCAGGCCGTATTTTCGCAGTTGCGATAAGCGCCGATGCAAAATTCTTTGCGGCAGCGAGTACGGTCGATGGACAGAGCCAAGTTCGATTATGGCGATACGATGTCGAAGAGCAGTTACCCGCAGAAATTCGAGCGATTCAAGCGAAATCGCCAGCCGACCGGACTGCTGAAGAACGCAAACTGATCGAAGCTTTTACACCGGCCGAACCTGTCGAGTTAGCGAAATGGGACGTCCCGGAAACCGCTATTTACGCAATGGCCTTCGATGCGAGCAATCGTCTTGCAACGGGTGGCGCAGACGGCAAAGTGCGCGTATGGGATAGCGGAACCTTGCAGTTGGCACATACATTCGACGTGACTCCGTCCTCCGAAAACATCGACGAACAAGTTGGCCAGCAATTGGCTGAGAGTCGTACGAAGTACATGGAGCAGCAAGTAATCGCACCTGTTCCCAATGCAGAAACACCGAACGTCGATCCCAATCAGTTGGTTCGGATCGAAGTCCAGCCCACAACAATTGATTTGACCAAATGGAATCACTACACGCAGTTGCAGGTTACCGGCTTCGACGCACAAGGTCTGGCTTACGACGTAACGGATATGGCCAACTACGCGGCTTCCCCGCCAGTTGTTTGGGTCGACAAAGCTGGCTTGGTTCAAACACGGAGCGTCGGGGAATGTTCCTTGGACGTGAAGATCGGCAGCGTTCAGCACTCCGTGCAAGTACGGGTTGGTGAATCAGAAATCGCACAAGTGGACTTTGTCCGCGACGTGAATCCTGTGTTGTCCCGCTTGGGCTGCAACGCAGGGACTTGCCATGGTGCACAGGCGGGAAAGCGGGGCTTTAAACTGTCGCTTCGCGGTTATGATCCACTCTTTGACAAGAGGGCGCTGACGGATGACTTGGCTAGTCGCCGCATCAATCTATCTGCGCCACACGAGTCGCTCATGTTGTCCAAGCCTTTTGGAAATGTTCCGCATGAAGGTGGACGCGTCATTCAAGAAGGGGATCGTTACGCGACAACGATCGAGCAATGGATTCGTCAGGGTGCCACACTGGACACAGCTTCGCCTCGTGTCGCGAAAATCGAAGTCTCCCCTTTCAACCCAGTCGTTCAAAAACCCGGCAGTCGATTGCAAGTTCGCGTCGTCGCAACGTATGTTGACGGTTCGACACGCGACGTTTCTCGGGACGCGTTTATTGAAAGCGGAAACCCCGAAGTTGCCACTGTCGGGTCAGGTGCAAGACTGATTAGTGTGCGTCGTGGCGAAGCCCCAATCTTGGCGCGATACGAAGGCTCCTATGCGGCAACGACGTTGACGGTAATGGGTGATCGCGAAGGTTTTGAATGGAAAACGCCGGAAGTTTGGGGACCCGTCGACGAATTGGTTGCTTCCAAATGGGAACGCATGAAGATTGCGCCATCCGAAGTTTGCAATGACGAAACATTCCTACGTCGTGTGACGCTTGATTTGACTGGTTTACCCCCGACTACAGAGCAGATTCGAGAGTTTTTGGCTGATCCCACCCCTTCGCAGCAGAAACGCGAAGCTTGGATCGATAAAATGCTGGCAAGCGAGGAGTTTGTCGATCAATGGGCCAATAAATGGTGCGACTTGCTGCAAGTAAATAGCAAGTTCCTCGGCAAAGAAGGCGCAACTAGTTTCCGCGAATGGGTTCGAAAACAAGTTGCGGAAAACACGCCATATAACTCGTTCGTATATCAGATCATGACGGCGACGGGTTCGAACCGCGAAAATCCCGCCGCATCGTACTTCAAGATTTTACGTACGCCCGAGGAAGTACTCGAAAACTCGACGCATCTATTCTTGGCAGTTCGTTTCAATTGCAACAAATGCCATGACCATCCGTTCGAGCGATGGACTCAAGATCAGTACTATCAGACAGCAGCTTACTTCTCCCAAATCGGTCTTAAGAAAGACGAAGCGAGCGGTGACCGCATGATTGGCGGGACGGCCGTCGAAGGAGCCAAACCACTCTTTGAGGAAGTGTTTGATACGGGTAGCGGTGAGGTCAAGCAACCAAGGACGAACCAAGTCGCAACGCCGACTTTTCCGTTCACTTGCGACTACAAACCTGCGGACGAGCCCAATCGCCGCAAAGAATTCGCTTCGTGGCTGACGAGTCCCAACAACCCTTATTTTGCGAAGAGCTACGTCAACCGCTTGTGGGGTTATCTGCTCGGCGTCGGATTGATTGAACCGCTCGATGATATTCGTGCAGGTAATCCGGCGAGCAATCCGGAGTTGTTATCGTTTCTTGAAAAAGAATTTATCCAAAGCGGTTTTGACACACGCCATGTCATTCGTACTATTTGCAGATCTCGTGCGTATCAGCTCTCTGTCGCTTCCAATCGCTGGAACAAAGATGATGATCGGAACTACTCGCACGCTAAAGCGCGTCGTTTGCCAGCCGAAGTGATTTTTGACGCCGTGCATCGAGTCACAGGAACTCCAACACGTATTCCCGGTGTTGCCGAAGGAACTCGCGCCGCAGCGCTCGCCGATGCCGAAGCAGGACTGCCTGATGGATTCTTGAATAACTTTGGACGGCCGGCTCGCGAGAGCGCTTGTGAATGCGAGCGCTCCAGCGACTTGCGCCTTGGGTCGATCATGGCACTCGTGAGTGGTCCGACGATTGGTCAAGCTATTTCCGATGGCGGTAATGAATTGCACAAGTTGATTACAACCATCGGCGATGACCGACAATTGGTCAATGAGTTGTATTTGCGAATCTTGAACCGCAACGCTTCCGAAGAAGAGTTGAACATTGCGTTAGACGCTTTCAAGCGATTGCAGGCTGATCATGACTTGCTAGTACAGAAGCTCGCTGAGCGTGAAACTTGGTGGTCCGAGGAAAAGCCAAAGCGCGAGGGTGAACGAAACAGGCTATTGCAAGAAACTCAAACGGAATTAGCCAATCGCATCGAAGCGATTCGACCCGACCGCGAAATGCTCGAAGCGCAACGAATGCAGCGCATCGTTGATGCCGAAACGAAACGCAGTGCTCACCGAGATGCGCAAACTCAAAAATTTGAGGAGTTTCTAGCACAACGTCTCAATTCGGCTGATTGGTATCCTCTGAGCCCCGCTGAAATGAAATCGACCAACGGCGCGAAATTGACTGCCCTGCCCGACCGTTCGATTCGCGTTGACGGGAGCAAAGATAAAACGATGTATTCGATTACGGTACCTACGAAGTTACAGGACATCACGGCTGTACGACTCGAAGCACTTGCCGCACCGGATGTTCCTGGTGGCGGGCCTGGCTTGCCAGGTAACGGCAATTTTGTCGTCACCGAGTTTGAATTGTTTGCGGGTCCTGCCGGTGCTCCTGATCAACTGAAAAAGATCAAGATAAAGACGGGCCAGACCGATTTTGATCAAGCTGGGTTTTCCGCCGCAGCAGCGATTGATGGCAACATTCAAGACCAAGGCGGTTGGGCCGTCCACCCAGCCGGAGGCTCCGAGCACTGGGCAGTCTTTACCCTGGATCAGCCGCTCAAATTGGAGCCAGGGTGGATATTGGAATTTCGAATTCACCAAGTCCATGATGCGCAAGATCACAGACTGGCTCGTTTCCGAATAGGAGTTACGACTCAGACGGGTGATATCCCACTTGGCCTCAGCGAAAATTTAGCCTACATCGCGCGAACATCGAGCGATGCCCGCTCCAAGGATGTTTACGATGCCGGTTTAGCTTACTTCAAGAAAGCCGACAAAGAACTTCAATTGCTCGAAGCGGCGGTTGGCGTCGCCCAACAAGCGGTTCCTGAGGACGAACAAGTCGTTGCCATTCAGAAACGCATCGAACGGCTCGGTATTCCAACACCAGACGATTCCCGGCTTCTTCAATTGCGATTGGATTTAGTGCAAAGCCAAGAACAATTGGGCCACAGCCGAATGACGTCTGCAGAGGATTTAACGTGGGCCTTGATTAACAGTCCTGCATTTTTGTTTAACTACTAGAAAACCCTTGGTCGAATTTACAACTCAACCCAGAATCACCAAGCCTGAATTTTCGGAAGATTGTTTTGGCTTAATCGATCCGATTATAAATGTCGTCCGTTTTGAGAACATCTTTGAAACCTAATGGAGTCGCTTAATCATGTTTTGTTTCCAAGGCGCATCCGGTAAAGATTTGTGCGATTCCAATTTGCGCGCTACGCGCCGCGACGTGTTGCGTGTGGGTGGTGCGGGGATGCTCGGAATGTCGCTTGGGACAATGCTCAAGCTCAAGTCGCTGTCGGCGTCGGATGCCGTAGGTGCTCCCGGTTGGGGCAAAGCGAAAAGTATCATTCTGGTTTATCTGCAAGGCGGTCCCAGTCACCTCGATCTTTGGGATCCAAAGGAAGATGTGCCTGATAATGTTCGCAGCGTTTTTAAGCCCATCAGCACCAAATTACCAGGCATCAAGTTTACGGAAAACTTGCCTCGTTTGAGTCAGATCAACGACAAGTTCACCATGATCCGCTCGATGAGTTACACGCCCAATGGATTGTTCAATCACACCGCTGCCATCTATCAGATGATGACCGGTTACACGACCGACAAGGTGAGTGCTTCTGGCCAATTGGAACCGCCAAGTCCCAAGGACTTTCCAAATTTCGGTTCCAACATCATTCGACTGCGGCCGACTGATCAGCCGATGTTGCCGTTCGTCATGTTGCCGCGACCGTTGCAAGAATCAAACGTCGTCGGTAAAGGCGGTACGGCAGGCTTTCTCGGCAAGGCCTTTGATCCATACATGCTGTTTCCCGATGGAGACGATTTGGATATGAGCAAGATGGATCGCATCAAGGTTACCGATCTTCAGCTTCGACCCGAAGTGTTCTCCATTCGATTGCAACGTCGTGCCGATCTTCGCACTTTGATCAACAAGCAAATGCCCGAAATCAACGCTGCAGTCGAGAGTTTTCAGTTGGATCAATCGTTCGACCAAGCGCTGTCGCTTATCGTTTCGGGAAAAGCTCGTGAAGCGTTCAACCTTGGCGCGGAAAGCGAAGCGATGCGCGACACCTACGGACGAAATACTTTCGGACAAAGCTGCTTGTTGGCTCGCCGTTTGGTGGAAGCGGGGACACGTGTCGTAGAAGTGATCTGGCCTAAAGTTGCCAACAGCGACAATCACTCTTGGGACCATCACGCCGATTTGTCCAAGCGTATGAAAACCCAGTCGGGCCCAATGCTCGATACGGGGTTATCGGCGCTCATCGACGACCTCGATCAACGCGGCATGCTTGACGATACATTGGTCGTTGCGGTCGGCGAGTTCGGTCGATCGCCTCAGCGTGGAGTCAGTACGAGCGGCAACAGCAACCAGGATGACGGTCGCGATCACTGGCCGTACTGCTATACCTCGGTGATTGCCGGCGCTGGTATTCGTCGCGGCTATGTTCACGGACAATCGGACAAAACGGCAAGCGCACCTGTTTCCGATCCCGTTCATCCGGCGCAATTACTGGCGACGATTTATCACGCTTTCGGCATCGATCCAGAAACGATTGTATACAACCATTTGAACCAGCCCCGCGAACTTGTAAAAGCACAAGCGGTTACCGGTTTGTTCGCGTAACGATGGCAAGCAGATTGTTCGCAGTTGCAAAAAGCATTTGACGACGGCGGCTTACCGCGAACCTCTATGGTCGTTGCTGGGTAATAGCTTGCTCACCGTTTGCTGAGAAGGGCGCATTCATGACGGCAGCGGTGTACGCGATTGCGACGATGGATACCAAAGGCGACGAGCTGGCCTATGTCGCACACTGCATGCGGCGACTGGGTGTAGCGGTGAAGTTGATTGATGTTAGCACGCTCGGTGCTCCAATCGTTCAACCGGATGTCACACGCGATCAAGTCTTAAACGCTTCCGGGCAAGTCTGTCCTCTAGGAGGAGATCGTGGCCAAGCGATTACGGTCATGAGCGGTGCTCTACGCGATTTCCTCCTGAGCGAATACGAACGCGGAGATGTATGCGGCGTGCTGGGATTGGGCGGTAGCGGTGGTACGGCGCTGATTTCGACCGCGATGAGGGCATTGCCGATCGGATTGCCTAAGTTGTTGGTGTCGACAATGGCCAGCGGAAACACGGCACCGTACGTTGACTGCAGTGATATCACCATGATGTATTCGGTGGTCGACGTAGCGGGATTAAATCGCGTCTCGATAATTGTTCTGGCAAATGCCGCTCACGCCATGGCGGGAATGGCTTCCCATTCGATTCAAGTCAGCGATGCAAAACCGGTTGTTGGCATGACGATGTTTGGCGTGACAACCGAGTGTGTCACCGCAGTTCGTAAACAGCTTGAGGTTTGTGGTTGGGATTGCTTGGTCTTTCATGCCACCGGTGCAGGCGGGCGAGCGATGGAAAAGCTCGTCGAATCGGGAATGATTCAAGCTGTTTTGGATATTACAACGACGGAGGTCGCTGACGAGGTCGTTGGAGGGACACTTCCTGCAGGCAAAGAACGATTCGATCGAATTCTACGAAGTCACATTCCGTACGTGGTCAGTTTGGGCGCGCTCGACATGGTGAACTTCGGTGCAATCGATACGGTCCCTGAGAAATTCAAGAATCGAAAATTACATGTTCACAATTCTCAAGTCACCCTCATGCGAACCACGCCGGACGAGAATAACGCTTTTGCGGAGTGGATTGCAAATAAACTTAATCGCGCTACAAATCCGGTGGCTGTGCTGATTCCCGAGAAAGGTGTTTCGGCGTTGGACGCAGAGGGGCAGGCTTTCTTTGATCCGGCTGCGGATAAAATGTTATTCGATGCGATTGAACTCCATTTGCATCACGACCGAATCCGCCAAGTACAACGACATGCATTGCATATCAACGATCCACGCTTTGCTGATGAACTAGTCAAAGCGTTCTTGGTCGAAGTTGAACGTCATAGCCAAAGCAAGAGTGCCACGTCAAGCGAATGCCTGGGACAAAGCAGTTAAGCAAGCCACTATGGCAATTCTCGTATCTTGAGATTCCGAAAATCGACTGGTGCACCTTCGGATTCCAGACATAGAAATCCTTCGGCCGGTTGGCAGTCACTGCCGCCTGAAACTTCAACACCGTTTACCCACAATCGAACTTGTCCGTTGACGCAACGGATGTAGTAGTGATTCCACTCTGGCGTACCCTTGGAGTGGTTGGCGCGCGGGAAGCTTCGTTGCCCGTCAGGAGCGACCGGGGGGAACGGAGTCATCTTCGATCCGCCGACGGGAAAGACGTCGCCATTTGTTGTGAACCAATCCGCTTTTTTGCCCGCCGATTTTTCGTATTGCTCGGTGTATCCGTGATCCAGCACTTGAACTTCGATTCCTGCGCCGGGCAAAGATCCCTTTTTGAGGCCTTCTAGAACTTTGATCGGAGCCCAAACAAAAATTCCCGAATTGCCGCCACTGGATAAGTGTCGCCACTCGGCGAGCATTTCAAAATTCTTGTACGGTTTAATCGAGCGAATCACGCCAACAGGATTTCCAGTACAATGAACGAAACCAGAATCCCACGTCCAAGTATCTTCGTTGCAATTGACGGCAGTAAAGTCATCGTTGCCTAACGACCGCCAGCCTGGTTCCGAGCCGTCGATCCTCGCGACAACGCTTGTCGTATTTTCGTCCGCTGATGCCGAGTCCAACTGAATAGAAATCGTCAAGAAGCCCAGTAAAATTGTGTTCAAAAGGAGTCGCATCATTATTGCTTTCGTATTCAAAGGGATTGATAGGCATTGTCTGCTAAATCAAGTGAGACCGAAGCTGCTCATTCTAATCGCTTTTCTGTCGGTCGTAGGCGTTGGAGTCGCGGCAAGCCAGGATGATATTGTTATTGCCGATTTCGAAGCAGACAATTACCGCGAATGGATCGTAGAGGGTAACGCATTTGGGACCAAGCCTGCACAGGGTACTTTACCAAATCAGATGGCGGTAGAAGGCTATTTGGGAAAGGGGCTCGTGAATTCCTTTGTTGGGGGTGATGATTCCGTTGGCAAGCTGGTATCACCTCCATTTCAGATACAACGACCCTTTATCAACTTCCTGATTGGGGGTGGGAAACATGCCGACCAAATGGGAGTCCGTTTATTGGTGGATGGTGCCGTCGTGCGATCAGCAACAGGTCCGAACGATGTTGCCGGAGGATCGGAGCGATTGCAGTGGTCCTCGTGGGATGTAACCGAACTAAAGGACAAGAAAGCAGTGATCGAGATCGTCGATAACCGTCGTGGCGGTTGGGGGCATATCAATGTCGATCAAATCGTCCAAAGCGACAGACACTTTTTGCCAAAACCGGCTCTTCGAGAGATCGTTGTAAACAAACGATATTTGCATCTGCCTGTAAAGACAGGAAATCCGATTATCACACTCACTATATCGATTGGCGATCGAAAAGTTCGACAGCTTGATATTGGTTTGGCCGACGCCAATCCCGATTTCTGGGCATTTATCGATGTTGGTGAATGGTCAGCTAAGAAACTAAAACTCGACGCAGGCCAGCAGCTTGACGGGCCGAAAATATTGGCTGGCATCACGCAATCCGACGAATTACCTTCGGCAGATACTCTCTATCAAGAAAAATTCCGTCCACAATTTCATTTCACTTCGCGGGTTGGATGGCTGAACGATCCAAATGGCTTGGTCTATCAAAATGGAACTTGGCATTTGTTCTACCAACATAACCCATTCGGCTGGAACTGGGGCAACATGCATTGGGGCCACGCTACGAGTGTGGATCTTTTTCACTGGCAAGAGAATAACGATGTATTTCGACCTTGGATCGAAACTACTGGAATGTGCTTCTCCGGAAGCGCGGTGATCGATCGACAAAACACTTCGGGATTCCAGTCGGGTGCAAATCCGCCGCTTGTCGCTTTCTTGACGGACACAGGAGCGGGAGAATCGGTTGCTTTCAGTAACGATCAAGGTGTCACGTGGACGATGTACGAACAGAATCCCGTTGTCAAACATCAGGGGCGAGACCCCAAAATAATTTGGCACGAGCCCACGAAGAAATGGATCATGGCGGTCTACGATGAATTGGACGGCAAGCAGTGGATCGCATTTTACAGTTCGCCCGATCTCAAAAACTGGACTTTGGAAAGCCGAATTGCAGGGTACTTTGAATGTCCTGATCTGTTCCCGATAACAGTCCCGGGTGGTAGCCCAGAAGAATGCTGGATTCTGTACGCTGCTGATGGCAAATACACGATTGGGGATTTCGACGGTCATCAATTTGTGCCACGCCATCAAGATAAGCTACAAGTATGGTATGGCAACTTTTATGCAGCTCAGACTTACAGTGACGCACCGGATAATCGACGAGTCCAAATCGGATGGGCAAACGGAGTCACATTCCCAGGTATGCCTTTCAACCAACAAATGGCTGTGCCCGTCGAGTTAACGATGCGAAAAACGAAGAGCGGCATTCGCATGTTTGCAGAACCGGTCAGCGAGTTGAATGCATTACGCTCGCGAACGGTTAATATTTCCAATCAACGGATTAGCAACCAACCGACTAAGTTCGACTTTCGTGCAGAATTAATGGACCTGGAATTCGTGTTGAAACCCGGCAAAGAAGACTTGATCATTCGAGTTCGAGGGCAGGAAGTCATTTACGAACCCAAGCAAGAGCAAATTCGATTTCTGGATGTCGCTGCTCCGGTCGCCTTACAGGATGGCAGCTTGAAATTGAGGGTTTTGGTGGATCGCGGTTCGATCGAGATATTTATTAACGATGGGCAAGTTGCAATTTCAAAGGGCGTTCTGTTTGAATCGGGAAACAGGTCCTTGGAAATGCAATGCCTTGATGCGGCGAACCTGATTTCGGGCGAGATGCACGAATTAAAGTCGGCTTGGTTCACAAAATAATTAGGGTTGGGATTCTTTTTAAAGTACTCAAAAAGGCAATTTTACTTTAGGTTGGAACGAAAGGATTTCGCAGGCAAAGATGGCCCAGCTAAAACACGATTATATCCATGGTTATTCCGATCCCGAGCAGCAACGACTGCTTGACCAGAGCGAACATTGGAAGCCATTGGTCACGCTCGTAGATTTTCCCTTGTCATCCGACTTGCGATTGCTGGATATTGGATGTGCTGTTGGCGCTAACCTAGTCTTGTTTGCCAAAGAGTTTCCGGGGATTCGATTGGCGGGGATTGACCGAGAAGCAACACAGATCGATACTGCGCGTGAGAATCTGTCGTTTCTTCCACTTGATCAATTGGATTTGCGAGTCGGGGTGGGAGAAAATTTGCCATGGCCGGATGGCGTTTTTGATCGCGTCTTTATCATGTGGCTGTTTGAGCACGTTCGTGAGCCGGTTCCAATACTGCGCGAAGCTCATCGTGTGCTTCGTGCGGGCGGAACCGTGTCAGTCATCGAGACAGATTACGATACGTATTTGTCATTGCCGGAGAGCGACGCAACCAAGTCCGTTTTTCGCGCCTTCCGAGAGCACTTCGTTCGGTTTGGGCAGTACCAAGCGGGCCGCAAACTAGATGAGTGGTTATCAGGTGCAGGATTTGACGTTATCGAGCACCGCGCTTTCCCCATTCACTTTAGCGCGGCATCTGACCCACAAGGCCTTCGTCGTCATATGGAATACACGCTCGGGTATATCGAACCGACATTCGATTCATTAGAGAAATTGGGGTTCGACGGAGGTCAGCTTCGCGAAGGCGCTCGACAATTAAGTGAGATTTGGCGACATCCGGAGGGCGATTTTATTCATGTTGTATTTCGCGGTACTGGTCGCAAAAATGCGACTTGAAATAAAAGCCGCCACGTCGATTGAGTACTCCCGTGCACCATGTTGACTTCAAACATCGAAATGTTTTGCGTCGACTTTGCGAAATCGTTTTAGCGTGGTAGAGGTGACGTGTCGGGAACTGGCGGGCGGAAACTTCCACCCGGAGTCACGCTTGGTATGCCAGATGTCTGTTCGCCACGGGGCGTCAGGACATCACTCAAGATTTGACCAGGATTCCAGGTTGAGTTCGGTGTCACGGGAACTGAATAAGGATCCTGCGTAGTCGTCGGTGTCGAGTCCCAAGGAGACGGGGCAATCGTGACAGGAACTTGGTTGCCGTTTAAATTCTGAGGAAGAGGGTTGACTGCGATGCCTTGGCCGGCCTGCAACCGGAGATTTTCGCCGCTTTGAATGAGCGTTTCCGTAGCAATCGGTTCATCGGGCACCATTTGTACATCGACGATTCGTTCATCCCGCTTTTCAAACGGCCATAGGTTTTCGAAGACGAAATCCAAAGGTGGATATTGATACCAAGGTGGATTGAACTTACGAAGGAATTTTTCCGTTCGGTAGCCGTCCCGGACGATTTCGAAATGACGAGTACCGTAATAGGTAAAAGAATGTGAAACTGGGCTTCGTCCCAACGGTTGATGGTCTACATAAACCATCGCGTTAGGCGGATTCGTCCGTACAGTTAACCGTCGACGCACACATCCGGTACATAGAATGGTTAGACCAAGCAATATGATTGCCACTTGAATATGGCTCGTTGCTTTATTCGCCATCATCCTCAAAGTCATATTTGGCAGGGGGAATGAACGGTCTTAAGGGAAAGTCCGGAGTATAGGGAAGCCGAGGAGGCAAATGCTAGACCATTTGTGGCAACTGTTACGCAAACGCACTTTGGCTCATGGGAGTGATTTTGCCAAGTTGGTCTTGCTAAGTGCGACGTTTCACTATTGCGTACGAGCCGGGGCGATAATCCGACGGGAATCGAAAAATCATCGAAAATGGGGCTTCTTCTTGCTTGTTACTTACTACAAGTTGTAGGTTCCAACAATTACAATTGGACGCTCAACCATTACGGTTGTATGCTCTGGTTTTGCAGGCATTGCATAGTAGCTATCTAACTTGTTTTCATCACTTGCCCAAAGTCGCTAATCTTGACAGTTCAACAGACGCCAAAATCCGACGCAACTTGGTTAGCAACAATTGCAGTTGCCTCGGTCACCGACACTGGAATGCGGCGTCGAAACAACCAAGATAGCATGGCAACTGTGCTCGCTGAGACTCAAGAAAAATGGGAGCAGCAGGGCCACATGTTTATTGTAGCCGACGGCATGGGTGCTCACGCGGCAGGAGAACTGGCAAGCCGATTGGCATCGGAGCTGATACCGCACCATTACAACAAATTATTGCGATTGGTTCCCGCCGAAGCGTTAGTGCAAGCTATCGCTGCTGCGAACAATGAAATTTTTCGGCGAGGCCAAGCCAACCCAGAATTTCGAAACATGGGAACGACCACGAGCGTTCTCGCGATACTTCCCGAAGGAGCTATTGTTGCACACGTCGGCGATAGTCGCGTTTATCGACTTCGCGGTAATCAGCTTGAACAGATTACGTTTGACCACAGCCTTGTATGGGAAATGCAAGCGACGGGAGAAGTGAGCGAAGACACTTTAAAGAGTGGTCTGATTCCCAAGAACGTTATCACTCGGTCACTTGGCCCCAATCCCAATGTTGACATTGATTTAGAAGGCCCATTTGCGTTGCGTACCGGCGATCGATTCCTGCTTTGCAGCGATGGATTGACTGGGCAAGTCACCGACGAAGAACTTGGTATCCTGATGCGCGTGCTGCCGCCACAGAAAGCAGCTCAAGCTCTTGTGGATCTTGCGAATCTGCGAGGCGGCCCAGATAATATCACGGTGATAATTGTCGAAGTCATGGGAGCCGAGTTGGAAACGAAGGATCTGGGTTTCAAGCGTACCGCATCGCCTGTCAGCAAGAAGGTGTCGCGTCCTTTCCCGGTTGGGCTGGGCGTCGCAGGTGCTGTCGGAGTTCTTGGTGGCGCAGTTCTGCTTCTCCTTCAGCAGTGGCCCTTGGCTGCAATATCGGCTGCGATAGGTTTTGTTTCGCTGATCATTGGATTTGTGCGGCGTGGCGGTCTGCAATTCGACTCGGAATTTTCGGGTGATCGCTATGGCAAAGGACCTCATCGCAAGTACGTGATTAAAGCAGACTCTGGCTTCGTTGATCGATTGGCTGGAACCATTCAAGCACTCCGCGATGCGGCGCAAGATAACCAATGGAAAATCAATTGGGATGAGATCAATGTACAGCAGGAAAAAGGCCGGGCGGCAGAGAAGGGCAATGATAAGTCGCTTTCTATTCAGATATACGCAACCATCATCGTTGAAATCATGAATCAAGCTCGCAAACGTCGCGATGAAAAAGCAAGTGACTCGTCAATCGAGTATTAATATTATTCTTTTCGTCGAAGAACCGTTTCTTTCACGTGGCGATTGATACCGATGCGGATAAAGGGTCTCCGATCGATGACAATGCAGTCGGGATACAGGCAGGGCGATCGATATTTAAGAAGGGTCGTCGCTATTCAGGAAGGCGAACTTAGCCGTTGAATTCTTTAGTTGTCGAGAACGATGTTGAACCAGCGTAAGCGTGAACTTGAATCAATCTGCACTACGCCAGTAATACGACTCGACGATCGTGATCATCCTTGCGTTTATCTACCAGGTCAGGTCGCGAAAATGCCCATGATCTATCCGATGCGACCTTTGCAACCAACCGAGTTTGATGCCTATTTGGAGCATGGCCGACGGCGCTCAGGGGCTTTCCTTTATCACACTGAGTGTGCCGCCTGCAGTTCGTGCGAACCAACACGACTGAATGTCGATGACTTTCGATTAACCGCTTCACTCAAACGGGTGTTGCACCGCGGGGATCGGGAAATTCGTGTCGAGGTAGCGAATCCGCAAGTCGATCCCGCTCGATTGAAATTATTCAATCGTCATCGTACGGAAAGGGATTTGGACGTCAATGAAGCAGAATACGGCATTATGGAGTTTGAAAGTTTCCTTGTCGAGACTTGTTGCGAAACGAAAGAGTTGAGTTTCTGGATTGCCGAAAAGCTTATTGGCTGCACGATTATTGACTGCGGCGCAATTTCTGTTTCTGCGGTTTATACTTATTTTGATCCAGCCTACTCGCGTTTCTCGCCCGGTTCCTACTCGATTCTAAAACAGATCGAGTTTACCAAACAAACAAATCGACGATTTCTCTACCTCGGAATGTTTGTAAACAAGAATCGACACCTGCGTTACAAAGGTCGATTCGTTCCACAAGAAAGATATATCGATGGGAAATGGAAACCCTTCGATACTCCCGTGGAGCATTGGTCCACCCCGCAACCATGAACACGAAATGAGGGAGTTGGAATTCGTCCGTCCCAAGTGTCCTAAATTTCAAATAGCAGATCTGTTAGCACGCTATCGAGTTCAGCGAAGAAACGTAACCTGTGCTGGCCAGGTCCCATTATTCCAAAAAGCGACCTCAACTGAAAATCTGAGAGGACAAAACTGCCGGACTGGAGGACGGGAGTTATTTCTTGAAAAGGGCGATCGTCCAAGGCAACGTGCAAAACGGATGATTGACGCACGATGCCCGAAACGGCAAACTGCGGGGCGGTTGGGAAAAGGGATTGGTCGAAATATAGGAGTTGAGCGTCGACGGTTTCCGCGCTGAGATGGTTGAGTCGATTGATAACGATGAGCGCATCTCTCGGCGTTAGCCCGCCATCTGCGTCTACATCAAATTCCTTGCGTCCTTCCGCACTGCCGATGCCTCCACGATTCAATTCATTGATGATTTTTAACACATCTAGGGGCTGGATTTTGTTGTCGCGATTGACATCCATTCGAAAGAAACTGTCATGAGCGTTGGTCGGTGTAAATGCGTTGGCTATCCCAGTATTGACTTTCACCAGGGCGGTGCGTTCTTCGCGTTGCTGGGTCTCTCGATTCAGCAGTGAAATCCGAATGGGGCGATCAAATCCAAACGGATTGCTTAAAGACTGGGCAAAAGTAATCGCACGCAGGATTGATTGTATTTGCTCTTCCGTCGCGATCGGTTTGATGGCGATTACGAGTGGGTTGTCGTTTGTTCCACTTCCATTCAAATCACCGATGTATTGATTTTCTACAAAAACTTGCCTATCGATTATTCCCACTTCACCTGCATTAAAGCCACTGGAACGAAGAGCAATCTTGTCGCCCAGTTGTGCAATACCGACAAACGAAATGGTGATTTCTTGAGCACTGAAGTTACTATCCGGATCGGAAAATATCGCATCGGGGCTAATGAGGATGTTTCCACCACCAACTTGAAATTGGGGCGTCGCAAGTAGGCGATAGTCGAGAGGGTCATCCATCAATCGAAATCGGATCGTCTTATTGCTAGTTGGCCCGGAGATACCCAGCCCATCCATAATACGAATGCGGACGTTTCGGTTAAGACCGGATGGATTTTCAGAATTGTTCTGAAATGCGATTCGCCGAAGGATGGCCTGTGCGTGAGCGATTGTTGCTTGCGCCGTTAATTGAATTTGCAGCCTGCCTTCAACAGAGTCGTCCTGGATTCGAGCAATCAAGACATTATTTATTCTTACCAAATTGTCGATAACGGTGACTTGGTTGTTGCCGTTGCCTTCGTGGAGAACGAGCAGTTTATCTGCTGCATCCACCATATTGTTGAACGCAGCAATGATGAAACCGTTTGCCAAATTGCCGTCAGCATCCGTCAACTCTGCGGCGGGAGCAATGACCGCTGGGCCTTGATTCTCGGTGTAGATGAGATTGTCCCCTAGCTGAGATACTGGAGTCGCAGAGAGGTCGATTCGTATTTGATCTCGTTCTAATTCGACATTCGTGGAGATGTCAAAAATCTTCAAGCCGACCGCAACAGGCGTAAACACACCAGGAGTACCGAAATAATCAAGTCCGCCTTGAGCGAACCATTTGTTGATGTTAGAAATCGAACCTCTCACATCAAAAGACGCAGTATCATCTCCAGTAAAGGTCAGGCCGCTAACACCGGTTGTGACAGTTGGGTCAATCTTAAGTTTTCCCCGATCTACAAAAACTTGTGCTTTGACGGGGAGCGTTTGCGTTGAGGAAATCGACAAACTGTATTTTGAGAGAGAAACGGGACTTTCTGCTGGTGATACAAGTACGATACTGTCATTTCCTCCAGCACCTCGCACTCGCATTCCTGGCAGTATTCTTATCTCATCTGCTTCATCGGAGCCAATAAACGACTCAATGTTTGATGAGAAGTCCGTAAGCTCGAAGTCGATTACACGATCGGGAACCGATGCGGAGCGAATTATGACTTGCGATTTTGATTTGGCGGGGGAAAAGTCCGCAATGATTTTTGTGCTACCACCAAAATCAACTTGATCGAAGCCTTCACCGACTAGTTCATGTATTGAATCTCGACTAATACCAAAGCGATTTTCATATTGCCCACCATCGGGATACAAGTACTTGTCGTTACCTAAGCCGCCGGACAATTGATTGTTGCCAAAGCCTCCAGTCAATAAATCGTTTCCACTCCCCCCTGTGAGAATATCATCACCTGGTCCGCCTGAAAGTCTAAATGGTAGGGAGCCTTCGGCGGATAGGTTGTCGTCTCCATCCAGCCCATCGACGGCGATAGAATTTGGAATTGGAACCGATCCCACCTTCACCATGTTGAGGAATAGATTGGCACGCTCGTTTTCAACGCGAACGTGTATCGATTCGCTATTCCAACTACCCACAACGTGCAAGTTGTCGTTGCTATCAAGCGATGCGAACACATGAATTGTTTGTGGGACCAAGAAGCGAATGGGCGAGCCACTGGAAGACTGATATTGGCCGAAAATACGGTACTTTCTTGCCAACAATGATGGAGAGGTGATGGACCAGTTTCCTGCGGCATTTGCAACAGTAGACCCAATTGTCACCGGTGCAGAGAAACTGTTTTCCGTCGTTTCAATGGCGCGAAAGAGAACAACGGTGGAACCAGCCGGAGCAGTACCAGAGAAAGTAGGTGTTGAGTCGACAGTCAAGCCGTCTGTGTTGGAATCGCCAGTATCACTTTCGCTGGATAACTGAATGTTCGATTCAAATTGTATCGGAATCACATTTTGAAAACCCCAATTTCCAAGTACATCCCGTCCACGGATGGAAATTTTTGAACTTTTATCGGAAACGATTAGATCGACTAGCGAGATATCTACAAAGGCGCGTTCGGTGACCGAGTCAAAAAGTCCATCTACTGCATCGAACGGCGTGCCACTGCCGTGTGTGGCAGATTGTCCTAAGTAGAATTCTGGCGAGCGCACCGTCGAGTTTCCGTGATTTCGATCATCAACGTCAATTTCAAGCCTAAGATTAGCCGGGACGAAAACATTGTTATTCGAAACTCCGATTGAACGAATGCTTACCTCCGGCCCCGATCGATCAGAGCCTCTCAACTGCAGTAAACGACTCGTCATGGATTCCAATACGCTCGAAAACTGCGAATCGCCTTCGAGATTAACTGTTTGATGTGGGTCTATTTCTAAGTCGAACAGAAATCGTGATCCATTAGAGCGCTCGGCATACGACCACCGTTGACTACGAATGGAATACTCTGTGCTCAAGTCCGCGCTCGTGTCGGCTGGTTGAATATTTTTTATTAAGAAGTCGTCACGCCATGCGGTAGAATTGCCTTCCAAAATGGGTATTAAGCTCAAACCATCCACCGATTTTTCCTCCGCATTCGCCAACTGAATAAGCGTTGGTGCTAAGTCCAAGTTCAACACCAACTCTTGGTGGCTTGAATGTACGCGATGCCTGCCGTCCCATATCATAAGTGGGACTTTGACAGACTCATCATAAAACGATTGCTTGCCATTTAATGCATGCTCACCGAGTAAATAGCCGTTATCACTTGTCAATATTACAATTGTGTTGTCGAGTTCACCTCGCCCTTGCAGCTCATTCATTGCACTGCTAATTAATTCGTCAACTGACAAGAGCATCTCGTGACGGAGTGTGTACTGACGATCTAAGTTTCGAATGAATGTATCATTCAAGGCGACCCCACCGGGTTCGGGTAAGTTGTATGCTTCGGACCTCGGGACCATTAAGGAAGGAAAGGCTCCCTGATGACGCGCGGCGGGGACAAATGGGGAATGGGGAGCAATAGGCGTCGTTAGAGCAAAAAAGGGAGTTTCGTTTGCCGTCCTTGATTTTATGAATTGATTTAGGCGATTCGATAGTACATCTGAAAAATAATCTTGTGCTTCGAATCCATAATTGCGCAATTGACCATTGTCCGTCATCGAAAAACCGTAGTTTCGCGTTGCGATAGATGCAAAATAATCGTCCCAGCCGGGTGGGGCGTTCAAGATATCTTGAGAAGCCAGTAATTTGTCTTGATTGGGCAAAGTTCGATCCTTGCCGAAGAGACCGGTACGATATCCAGCGTCGTCAAGCCAGGTCGCTATCGATTCACGGAGATCAAGGTTTACGCCTCCGCCCAAAGGAGCCGAGTTGCCTAAAATTCCAGTATGGTCAGTGGTCAGTCCGGTGAGCAGCGACGCACGGGAAGGCCCGCAAAGTGACGTTGGAACAAACGAATTTTGAAATAGAGCGCCCTCGTTGTTAATTTTGTTTGTGAACCAAGGCAAACCAGCAAGCTCGTCGGCCCGCATGTCGTCCGCTTGGACAATCAGGATGTTGGGCTGAAAATTTTTGATGTCCGACGAGACGGTCGTGCCTGGGTTTCCGAGGGTGGCACGCGCTTGAAATGAAAACGCGCGATCGACCAACGCAACATTTTGAACATCTGCCGTCCATCGTCCTAAAACATTCGCGTTCACTTCCGTCAAAACGCCTCGGTTAGGTTGCTCAATTTTGACAAGCGAGCCCGGAACGGCTTTTCCGCTTATCCGAAAATCAAAGCGGCCCTCCTCCGTTTGAAGTCGTTCAATGTTATCGATCGTTGTAGTGGACGACGACAAGATCGATGAATTTGTATTATTTTGAAGTTCAGCAAACTGCGTCGCAGACAAGGGCTCGAGCATTGCAGTGTCCACTGCAAATAGTTCACGCTTATCGAGATTTTCGACTCGTAATGGTCGTCCCGAATTTCGGTTGGGTTTTCTACGATTCGCATACGCCATATCGAATAACTAACAAATAATAAGAACGAAGTGGTTTTCGAATCCAAAAACGCCGAGTAACTTGTTTCCGCGTCCATACGTAGAAACAAGACAATTAATTTGGTTGCCAATTCTGTCGCGATCGATCGCTCGATTTACCAAACCCTTATTGTTTTGGTTGGATCAGAAAATACGTCCACAAAACGCGGACTTAGCCGACCTTACCTTACTTCAATCAGGCCGAACGATACTAGGTTTGTTGCGCACTTTGACGAGCGAATGTCCATAAAATTCCCTAATCTAGGTTTCTGGCTTGCTGTCAAATGGGCGGCAAAGGTCGAATTGCAAGGGATTAGCAGCCTTCAGCCAGTCCTCGGCATTCAAAACCATCGATTTTGTTAAGCTGCCCGCGTTAAACGCAACCCTCCCAAACTGCTTGCCAACGGACCCATCAGCGTAGAGTGGAACCGGAAATAACGGTTGTCCGAAGGGAGGAACCGATCCAGGTTCGAGTCCGGTTAGGTCGGCGAGCTCTTGTGAAGTCGCGAACCGAAGGCTTTTAAAGTTTAATTTTCGTTTTACCGCAACCGAATCCAGCTTGCAGTTGGCAGGCAGAACCACCAAGACAAACTGCGTATCGGCTTTGAGTAACAACGCTTTCGCGCCAACCTCCAAAGGTTCATTTCGTGCGATAGCGGATTCTTCCGATGTCGTCGTGGGTGGATGCTCGACTACGCGGTAGGCAATCCTCGCTTTTTCTAGGATTTCTTTTAGCTGATTAAATACCGTCGCGTCCATTGCTTGCTCGCAGTTCTACTTTCTCATCGCTTCGAATGTCTGTGCTTTGGAGGGGGAGGAAATTGGAGGAAAAGCAATAAGTAGCTTTAGGCGTCCCGTTTTGATGACGAATTGTGGCACGCTCCCGGTGAGACCTGTATATTCTGGAGTTATCCCCGCGTTACGTCGCTTTAATATTAAACGCCAAACCCAGCGCTGCCGTCACTATGAGTATCAAGATAAGCTGCCCGTATTGCAACAACTCGATGACCATCAAGGCAGCTAAAGTGGGAAGATTTAAACCTGCATGCTCCAAATGCACCGACGTTTTTGTTTTGGAAGTTATTTCCATAGAGCCTGCTCAAGTGAAAGTTGCTCGTATCGCTTCGTCGACGAAACAACCGGTCCCAGCGCAATCGCCCAAGTCTCCTTCGACCGATGACAAGTCGTCGAAATTGGCCACTTCGCTTCCGACTTCCGTAACAGAGCAAACCATCGAACAAACATTCGAGCAACCGTCGAAGTCGCCAGCCCAGCCATCTGTGGCTCCCAAACCAGGAAGTGCGAAAAATGAAAAATCCAACGTCGGCTCTGGAAGCGTTGACAAGACAATTGTAACCGAGAATACCCTGCCGTTCGAACCCGAACGGACGGTTGAAGCGTCAAGTAGGGATAAGACGATTGAACATTCGTCCTCTACTGAAAAATCCAATGCCAGAATTGAAACGAGCAAAGTAGCAAAACCACAAACAAGCCGCGCCGTTTCTTCTGGCAGTTCAAAGATCGCGACTCGAGAATTGGACTCCGCCAAGACTCCTAGTCAAGCGTCAAAATCTGAACGAGATTTCTCGGTTGATGCGACGATGGACTCTGCTCCATCGACAGAAAAACGACAGCCCCAAGTAGATCGCAAGCAAGAAACTTCGATACAGCGACTAGGCGGTTATCGCGTCCTGAGCGAACTCGGTCGCGGTGGCATGGGTTCTGTATTTTTAGCGAAACAGATTTCCCTCGATCGCAGTGTTGCTCTAAAAACGATTCAAGCTGAATGGGCAAGCAATCCGCGCGTCATCGCTAGGTTTATTCGCGAAGCCTACGCAGCCGCTCAATTGACTCATCACAATGTTGTTCAAATTTACGATTTAGGCGAAGATTCAGGGACGAATTTTTTTAGTATGGAGCTCGTAGGCGGGGGTTCACTGGATGATGTACTTAAGAAAAAGGGAAAGCTAGACCCGAAAACAGCGGCGTCGTTTATTGCACAAGCTGCTCGTGGCCTGAAATTTGCGCACGATAACGGCATGGTTCATCGCGATATCAAACCCGCAAATCTCATGCTTACAAACGATGGTTTGGTAAAAGTCGCGGATCTCGGATTAGTCAAAACTCCTCACGCAACTGACGACGAAGTCAACAGTGGCGAAGATCGAAATATCATGCTGGCATCTGCTCGTTCCCAAGTCACTGGATTTGGCTCGACGATGGGAACGCCTGCTTACATGGCACCCGAACAAGCAGACGATGCAACAAGCGTCGATCATCGGGCGGACATTTATTCCTTAGGTTGCACATTTTATGCGTTGCTAACTGGCAGACCGCCGTTTACCAGTAATAGCGCTTTGGAAATAATCTCCAAGCACAAAACAGAACCGCTGATTCGCCCCGATCGCGTGGTCGAAGGGATACCTTCAGATGTTGCTAACATCGTTGAGAAAATGACTGCTAAGAAACCAGAGGATCGTTACCAGGACTTGGCAGAAGTCATTGCCGAAATCGAGTCGTTCTTGGGAGCGGACGGTAGCCGTCCGTTTTCCCCATCCGTCGAACATGCGACGCGACTCAAGAAAGCGAATGACGATTTCAATGCTGCGCCGCTGGTCAAACTGCGAGGGTGGACGCCGTTGGCGTTTCTAGTGCTTACGATAGTCCTCTCGCTCGTGTTGGCACTATTCAGTTTGCGATTAGCGGCAACAACGCTCTTGCTCGCTGTACTTGTTCCTTTAGCCGTTGCTCTCGTATCGGGCTTCATGAATTCGGGCTCTCCAGTGGGCTCACGAGCCCGAGCAATCCTTATGAACAGTCGCGTTGCCGATTGGATATCGTGGGGTATTGGTGGATTGTTGGTCGCCGTTGTCATTGGCGTTTTGGGGTTGATCCCGTACGTCCTGGTCTCTGTCGTTTTCGCGGTGGCTTTGGCGTTCGCCTACCAGACCGTCTTCCATGCATCGCTAGGTAAACAGCGAGTGACCGCTATCGAGAGTGCGGAGGCCCTGCTTCGCGAGCTTCGTATCGGAGGTTTGTCCGAAAACGCCGTTCAGCAATTTGTGGCAGAATTTAGTGGGCGCAATTGGGAAGAGTTTTTCGAAACGCTTTTCGATTACGACACCATGCGGCAGCTTCGAAACGCATTGGTTGATTCAGGGAAAGCGAAAGGCAAGCAACGCTTTCGCGTTTGGCGAGATGCGTTAATCAACCGCATGGATGCAAAGCTGTTACAGCACAAAATGGACCGCGAGCAGCGGGTTCTATCCAAGGTGGAACGAGCAAGCCTTCGAGCTTCAGGCATGAACGACGCCGAAGCCAAGAACCGCGCGGATGATATGGCTGCCACAATGGTGTCGGTTGCCACCGAAGCGCGCCAGACGATGTCCGAGCTTTCGTTCAACCCCCAAGATCAGAAGGCCGCCGCAAAGCGAGAGAGAATCAAAGCCATGTTGGCAGAAGCGCGGAGCGGCCAAGGAAAAGAAGGTGCTGGTTTCGCACGTCGCGCGACCGCCACGATGATGGCACACTTGTTTGGGAGCAAGTTGCGTTTTGCAATAGGTGGATTATTGATCGCGGGATGCGCTCTCTGGGCCAAGGAGAACAACTTGTTGGATTCTGCAAGTTTGGAACGGATCAAGCAAACCACCGAACAAGCTGCAGCACAGGTGACAGAGTTAGCGAAAAACCAAAGTCTGGATTCGGTCAAGAACGCGCAAGACAAAGGGCAAGAGATTGTAAAACAACTTTCACAACCAACAAAGCCTTGGAGCATGATACCGCTATTCGATAGTTTTTCTCCAGGAGTAGTGGGCGTTTTGATTTTGCTGAGCAGTCTCGTCTACGGCTGGCGATACAGCATTTTCGCAGTTTCGGCGGCAACGATCGTCTTGCTTGGCAGTACATTTGGTGTGCCCCAAATCGGGCCTATACATGCAAATTGGATGAGCGGCGGAATCGCCATTATCCTGTTAACGGTGGGACTTGCTATCGGCCGAACGCCGGAAAAAAAGCTGAGTTAGACTAGCTGTGGGTCGTCCAACGCCGCACACTTTGCTGCATTCGACGCAAACTGCAGCCCTCACAATGTAGTCTTGCTCGCAATGCTATGCTTACCAGCTTGGGCAGCATTGGCCATTCAGCGTTTCTGGGAGCTTCGCACATCAAGTACGACATGCGATTTGCAGATCACGTCATGCAACGTCATACGATTGCGAGTGACAAAGAAAAACACGATATCCAATCCGATAAAAAGGAAAAGCGACAAGTCAATGATCGAGTCCAACACCGACCAAAATTGACCGATATAGGTCGCGATTGGCGTGATCAATGCAAACATGCTGCGCAGCATTTCGCGAGCCATCTGGACGTCGTTTCGCATCGGCAATCCGTACTGGTCCACGATTTGTAACTGAAATAGAAATCTTCCAATGGAACGCCATCCACGCCGGATCATCAGAAGGTAGAAGATCGGTACGCCAAAAGAAAAAAGTGCGATAAACGGGGCTACCCATCGATAGTCAGCCAAATCGGCCGATAGTGTGAAAAAAACCAGTGCGGTAAAAAACGGTGCAATCGCCAGGAGCAACATCAATTGATCGATCGTGTAGGCCATAGCCCGTGGTGCAAAGCCTGCAAAGGTTTTTGACGACGGGAGCAGCTTTTCTAGTTCATGCTGCAACTCATCGTAATTTGCGAATCGATCTTCGGGCTTCTTGGCCATTAATTTATTGAGCAGACGCGAAAGTTCCTTAGGGACAAATTCTGGCCAAGGTTGCGGATATTCGATTTGTGCTGTTTGATGACACCCAAGCCGTTCACGTACGGTCGTTCCCTTGAGCTCAAACGGTAGTTTGCCAAATACGATTTCAAAGAGCGTCACGCCCAGTGCATACATGTCCGATTGCATGCTAACGGGCCGTCCTTCGACGAGTTCTGGGGCCAAGTAAGCGGGCGTTCCGGCAATGGATCCGGAGCCATCTTCTCCGGTCATCATGCGGGACAAACCAAAATCCGAAAGCTTGACTTGATTCTCTCCTGCGATCAGCAAATTGCTGGGTTTGATGTCCGCATGAACAATTCCAAACTGGGCTGCATGTTTCAGTGCGTCCACGACTTGCGAAGCGATGGTAATGGCCTGCGAATACGGAATAGGCCCGCTCTTGACGCTTTCGGCGAGCGTCGGGCCCGGAACCAATTCCATCGCTAGGAAAGGATCGTTTTCATGTTGACCGACGTAATAAATCGTTACAACGTTCGGATGATTCAAGCGGGCCTGAGCTACCGCTTCTTGGAGCATGCTCGAAATTTGCCCTCGCGTCGTGCTTCCCCCGGAATTGCTATGAACAACCTTTACCGCAACATATCGCTGAAGGGAAGTGTCCAGCGCCCGGTAGACTGCACCCATTCCTCCTCGGCCAAGCTGTCGATCCAGTTTGAAGTGTCCCAGCGTCTTTCCCATGAACGGATCGTCGGTTAACGCGTCATGAAGATGGAAAGCAGTGGATTTGCTGAGATCGCCAACGGTGACCGTAGCCGCCATAGCCATCTGAATCGCTTCGGGTTTAACAATACGTTTGCAGTCGAGACACAAACCACCCTTGGCGATATCGACTTCGAATTCACGACCGCAAACACAATGATACAACAGCCCTTCTCGTCGAATAGGTCGCTCGCCGTTCGTGTTTGAATGCGTGGATTCCATATTTCCAATTGTATACTTTGAATTCGCCGATGGGTTGTTCGGCGCAAATATCGCCAAGCTACCGAATTGCAGGCTCGTACCAAGTGAGTGGGATCATTAAACTGATCGTTTTGAAAAGCACGTGACAAGGGGGCAAAATGTTTTCGATTGAATCAATTCCTGCGGACCATCCAACTCCCAGTCTACTCGTTGACGCCGATGCAGTTCGCGAAAACGTAACTCGAATGCAACGATACTGTAACGAAAATAATCTGGCTCTGAGACCCCACACAAAAACACATAAATCGGTGTGGATGGCAAAAATGCAAAGGGATTGCGGTGCGGTTGGGCTGACGGTGGCCAAAATGGGCGAAGCGGCTGTTATGGCCAACGTGTGTTCCGAAATATTGATCGCTTATCCCACTATCGGCCAAGCCCGTTTGGCCGCGGTCGCAAACCTGTCGAAATCAGCGAATTTGATTATCGGAATCGACTCCAAGGCGGCAGCGGAAATGATCGCGCAGGCGGTGTCGAAGGCTGGAGCTCAAGTGGGGATTTTGGTCGATATCGACGTTGGTTTCCACCGTACCGGAATGGACTCCCTCCAAGAAACGCTTGAACTGGCAGAATTCGTCGATCGCACGGCCGGTCTAGAGTTGCAGGGATTGATGTGCTTTCCCGGCCATCTCCTCCCGTCCTCCGACGCAACTGCTTGGGAAAAGTACGCGGAATCTATGGGAGTCATTGTGGAGTCATTTCGAAATAAGGGGCTGTGCGCCGATATTGTCTCAGGCGGTTCGACTCCTACTGCTTGTTTGTCGGCAAAGAATCCGTGGCTGACGGAAATCAGACCGGGAACATACATTTACAACGACGTAAATGAAATTCGGTTAGGTGTTGCGACGCTAGAACAGTGCGCGGCGCGAGTCCTGGCTACCGTGGTCAGCAGAGCAAATGATCACAAATTTGTATTGGACTGTGGTAGCAAGACGTTGTCGTCAGATCGATGTGGTCCAGCTCCCGAGTCGGGATTTGGGTACGTTGTCGAATATCCGACCGCGAAAGTTACTCGATTGAGCGAAGAACATGGCGAAGTTGAGTTGGCGTCGGGTGTCGCACCAGCAATCGGATCGCGCGTGACGATCGTTCCCAACCACATTTGTGTCTGCGTTAATCTGCAAGACAATTACTGGCTTTTCGATAACCAAGAATGGACGCAGATGCCCGTCGACGCCCGTGGTTTACTTGTCTAGGTCGTTTCAAGCATCAACGGTACGTTTGGACTTGTTGATCTAATAATCTGTTGAACTAGACCAGAACAGATTTTCAGTAAGAATAATTCCGAACACCAGCTTCCAATCGACAAGTTCCGTTACTCGTGACGGAGAGCCTCGATAGGATTCATTTGTGCTGCACGCATCGCGGGATACATACCAAAGAGTATTCCCACGACCAAAGAAATATATAGTGCGATTGGAATCGATTCCGGCACAATCTTTGGCCGAACCGTTCGAACGACTTCGGGCAGCGCCGCCATGGTTTTCGGGAAATTTGAAGTGGCCAGTTCGCGAACAAGATCGACTGCCGGACCGCACAGCAAACCGAACAAAATTCCGGTCACGCCACCGACAATACTCAGCACACTGGTTTCGATTAGGAATTGGCGAATGATGTCGCTACGTTTGGCACCCAAAGCGCGCCGAATTCCAATTTCGCGAGTCCGTTCAGTGACCGTGGCCAGCATGATGTTCATGATGCCGATGCCACCTACCAACAGAGAGATGGCCGCAATCATTCCCATGAAGACCATAAACATCATCTTGGTAGTTTCCGCTTGTTCCAACAATTCCAGCGGAACGACGGTCGCAATATCTTCCATCTTGTCGTGCGAGACAAGCGCGGATTCAATGAGAGCAGCAGTGCGTTTTACTTCGGTAACATCGGAGACTCGAATGGTGATTTGATTGAGTTCCAACATTTCGCCTTCGAAAGTACCGCTACGCCGTGTCACGATCGTGTCACCGATCCGTTGCTGCAGCGTGCGGATTGGGATGTAGATATCATTCGAAAAATCCTGTGAGTCCAACGAGCCCCCGATCGCTGCGGAAGCGTTCCTGTGCTCGAGGACGCCGATTACCAAATAAAAATCGGAATGCTCAGGAACGTAGATGCGTTTGCCGAGCGGATCTTCGTAAGGGAATAATCGCTCAGCGACGCGAGCGGCCAGGACGCAATGGGAATCACGCCCAAAATTCTCTGCATCCGTCAGGAAGTGCCCTCGGGAAACATTCAGCTTGTTAACATCGGCATATTCCGGGGTGCATCCGACAAGTCGACCGTCGACGACACGATCTTTGAACTGAAATTGTCGGCGGATTTCGCGGATTGGCAACGCGCTTTTGATATTAGGTATCGTCATGATCAGCATGTCGTACTCTTCGCGAGTAAGACCATACGGCGTGACGCCTTGCGGATTCAGTTTTTCGCTTGGTGGTTTGACACTGCGCACGATGATGGTGTCTGCCCCCAAGCTCTCGATTTGCTTTTGAGCTTCGTCGCCAATCCCTTTGCTGATTGCGAGCAGCCAAATTACCGAGGCCACGCCAATGAATATCCCGAGCACGGTCAGGATGGACCTCATCGGGTGCAGCCACAGGCTCTTGATGCCAAGTTGAATTGTGCGTAGCCAGATCATCGTTTTATCAAACCTCAGCGGGCATATGGTCTTGAGCGTATTTTGCAGCAGCAATCCGCACTTCTTCGGTATTCTGTTTGTCCCACTGGAGCATTCCGTCTTTGAGTCGGACGACTCGCTTGGCGCGCTTGGACACGTCATCTTCATGCGTGACCAAAATGATCGAGCGGCCTTCTTGGTTGAGTCGTTCAAACAACTGTAGGATTTCTTCGGCAGTACGTGAATCCAGGTTTCCTGTCGGTTCGTCTGCCAAGATAAAGTACGGGTCGTTGACGAGTGATCGCGCAATGGCAACGCGTTGCTGCTGTCCACCGCTCAACTGTGTTGGTCTATGTCCGAGTCTTTCATCCAATCCGACCAGCTTGGCAAGTTCAACACATCGAGCGCGGTCCTTCGCTCCCAGTCGCCCTTGATAATACAGAGGGACCTGAATGTTTTCGACAACGCTCAACTGCTGGATCAAGTTGTAAGCTTGAAAAACAAACCCAATACGTTTCGAACGAATGGTCGCCAGTTGGTCGTCTGTCATTTTGGCGACGTCGTCGTCGCCTAGGAATAGCGACCCTGACGTGGGTTTGTCCAGGCAGCCAAGCAAATTCAATAACGTACTCTTGCCGGACCCCGAAGGCCCCATGATGGCAACGTAATCGCCTTCGGGAATATCAAAGCTCACTCCGCGAAGGGCGCGAACCGTCTCGCTCTTGAGGACATATTCTTTTTTTAAGTCGCGGATGCTGCAAGCAAGTTTCATGTTGGGTCGGATGTTTTGCTATGGAGTATTTATGATCGTGGCGCGCCGGGAGGTCCGCCAGCAGCACCTGCTTGCTGCATGCGTTTCTTCATCGAAGAGGCAATTTCTCCTGCATCGATCGATCCATCGCTATTCATATCCATTTTGGCAAACCCAGCTTTCATCTGTTCGTTGGTTTCAGCTTCGGCTGTGCTGATTTTTCCATCGGAATCCGTATCCAAGTTCTTCAGCATCATGTCCGCTACAGCCTTTGGATCAAATCCACCGGCGGGACCGCCTGGAGCCTTTGCACCACCTGCCGGTCCTTTGACAGCTTCCGTGGGGCCGCCACTAACTTTGCTGGGACCATCTGGTGCGGCCTTGCCGAGTGCAACCAACTTGTCGCGGTCCACGACGTCTTCGATTTCAGGAATCGTCATGAGATCCAAATGCTTGCGTGGATTCAAAGCGACTTCGTCGCCTGCCTTCAGGCCATCCTGAATCGTTACGAATTTCTCGTTCGTTGCACCAAGCTTGATTTCACGGGTTTCCCAGCCTTCGCCATTCTTAACCAATGCAAAGTGATGCCCTTTAACTTCATGAACGGCATGAACGGGGACCTGGATGGCATTAGGGATCTGTTCGACAAAAATTCGAACTTCTGCTGTCATGCCGGTTCGGATAGTAGGTGGTGGGTCGATAATTTGAACGTAGGTGGCATACTCTTTCACGGCCGAGCTAAACCAACTGCCTTGTTCGGCGTACTTGTTGACTTTCTCGATCTTTCCCATCAAATCGCCTTCGACGGCACTTAATTTGATCTTGGCAGGCATGCCTTCGGAAACGAGCGTTATCTTAGACTCATTGATCTTTGCCTTGACTTGCATCTTGGTCGGGTCGGGAAGGACGATGACTGTCTGTTGCTCGCGAACCATCGCTCCGGCTTCAACCAAAAACTCCGACGACCCACCTCTACCGCTGTATTTGTTTGCGTAGACTACTTGCCCTTCTTTGGGAGAAACAACCAAACAAGCTTTGATCTGGGCCTCGATTTCCTGTAGTTTGCTTTTTTCCTCGACCAAAGAACTTTGATCCGCTTCTAATTTAGCGCGAGCCGTTTCGATGTCGCTATCGAATTGAACCAACATTTTTGCTTTGGTTAATTCATCGAGAACTTTCATTCGGCCGCCAGCGGCTTCCAACTTATTGCGCGCGTTTTGTACGGCAAACTGTTCTGCTTCGATTTGGAGCGATTTAAGCGATCCTTTTGCAGCAAGACGTTCTGCACTGGCCAGTGACAACTCGGCCTTCCGCAGATCTTGTTGATTCATCGAAATCTCGCTTTGAATGGCAGTGCGTTCCGTCAAGAAAGTGCCCTTGAGGTATTCTTCTCGAGCGATCATGGCCTGCTTTAAAGCTGCATCCGAAGCAATCCCCGAAGCTTCTGCCGAGTTGACAGCGATACGCTGCACTTTCATTTCCTGTTCGAGCGCGGAACTGTCCAATCGAACGAGTTCATCACCTTCTTTGACGTAGGAACCTTCATCAATCACCCAAATGATAGGAGTACCTTGAGAGCCACGTGCCTTGACTTTGCATTTCACTTCTACGTTGCTACTACTCTCGATCTCGCCTTGCTCAAGCACCACATGATCAAATGGTCCGCTGGCGACAGTATGTAAAACTGGGCCCGTCTCTTCTTGGCGAAATTTTGAGCCGTTGTATTTCCACCACGCAAATCCACCCGCACCAGTGAACAGAACAAGAAATAGCACAACCAGCAGAATACGACCCGAACGAGTGGGTAACGGGGATTGTGTCGTGTTTGGGGCGAAATTACTTCGCATAGGAATTCCTCAGGGAATCAATTAGAAGACGTAAATTGCAAAACGAATCGGGATGTTGATGGCGAAGGAGAGGTTAAGATTTTAGCTGCCTATTTCTCAGGCAAAAACCTTACGAGGAGGGGAAATCCCCAACGCTGTCACGGCGGGAATCAACAAAAACCAGTGTCCTATTGTACTTGACCGCCAAGTTCGCACCATGACATTTGGTTATAGAAACACCAATTGCCCACGAAAGTTACGGTCGATTGCTGGAATTACGCATTCAAAACGCTGCGGTTGGGTCGGTCTACCTTTTGTGACCAGTAAAATCTGCGAATTTTTACGAATTCCAAGCATTTCTGCGAGATGCCGCAGGCACATTCAGGGCGGTTCAGATTTCTTCGCGTATCCAGTTTAAAACTCAAGCGGAGTTTTTGGCGTGATTGTTAGCACAGCACCGAATCGGGACAAAACAACGGTGTTAGAGTTTCCGTCAGGGCAGCGTAGTTTTCTAAGCTGCTTAAAACACACATTGCTTCCATCAATGCTCAAAATAAACGCTCCACGCGTCGGCGAGTGAAGCCAAACAACGCTAGAAATTCGTTCGTTTGCGCGTCGAGATTATACGTTCTGCATTGCTATCTTGAAAAATTGCATAGACCTGGACATTGCCTTTATTTGATCTGTCCCGGAGGCAGAATGGGTTCAGCCAAGGGGATCTGCATTTGGATAGGGCCACCGGTTTGCGGCGAGATTTCGGTCACCGGCCCGACTTCTTCTACGGAAATGACCTGTTCACCGTTTTGCATCCAGGCTGCGTTGTTGCCCAAGTAGAAGCGTTCCGCCGTTATCGGACCTGGATCGATCCAGAGTCCTTCTCCATCGACTTGCATGGTGCCAAGGTCTTGATCCAAGTTGCGCCGTTGAGCTTCGTAGAACACCCAAACACCTAAGAACGTATTTTGCGAGTTCAGCAAATCCTGCAATGCAGAAACTTGGTCACGAGCTGCGGTCGGTCCAGCAGCTTGATTCAACGATTCATTGATTTGACGTATATCTTCATTGATCGTGATCTGTTGTGCAGCGATGCGAACTGCGTATCGTTGCAACTCAAAGTTGATCTGTTGTAGCCGAATATTTCGAAGCTGGGATCGCAGAGTTAACCAGATGTTGTCTTCAAACTGATAATACGATCGTTTCGCCTGTTGGTATTCGATCAACACTTGGCGGTAGCGATTGCGTTCTTGAAGTCGCGTGATTGGAGAGTCCCATTGCAAACCAGCACGCAGTCGGCCGGTCGAGCTGTTGAGGCTTAGTGGACTGTCATTTCGATTTTGGACGTCGCCGCTGAACACGACGTCAAGTGAACTTTCTAAATCGTCCGCGACGACTTCGATAGCTCGCCAGGAATCGACAAGCGAAGCCCGCGCATTCATCCAGTCCAGCCGGTTCTTGCGCGCGATCTCGACAGCGTCTCGTTCGTTGATGTTGACTTCGGGCAGCAGCACGCTTTCGGTGCGAGCTCGAGCCTGCAACACCTGCATCGCCAAAACATCTTCCGCCATCGATGCGACCAAATCTTGGCTTTGCAAAATGACTTGCGTGCGCACAGCATCAAATTTTTGACGCGGTGTTTTGTCTGCAAGCGACGTGTTGAGTTGAGCCAAGTCGTTTCGCAACCCTTGCAGACGATCCGTGTATTTATTCACTTTATCTGCAAGTCGATCGTACTCGAGCTTTAGATTGTCTGGCAACGATGCAAGCTCGCTCGAATCAAACAACTGTGGGTCGATGGACTGGATCGAGAGCAATGAGCAAATATAGTCCTTTTCTTGCTCGTAACTTTGCCTCAGCCCAGCCATTTGCTGTTCGCGGCCTGGCAGGGATGCTCTGAGTTTTTCCAAGTCGCTGAGGATTTCTGGCAAATCGCGATCGAGCATCGCACGCTGAATCGTCTCGATCCCATCGCTCTTCTTCGCAAGGTCTGCGATTACCAGTTGGACTTGCTCGGTAAGCTCGATCTCTCGGTAAGTTTCTCCGCTTGCGGCATCCTGCGCTACCCGACTGAACTCGATCAACTGCGTGTTGCTGGTGCCGAGGTCTTCGCGAATTTTCGCAACATCGTCGCGGCGTTGTTTCATTTGTTGGCTGATCAAATTGAATTGCATCAGCAACGGGTCTTGCAATTCGACACAGATGTACGGAGGCAATCCCAGGAGTTGTTTGAATTGATCCATGGTTTGTTCGTATTGTTGTCGCCGTTGCAATAGATTCGTTTGCGACGTAATCAGGTTTTGCCGGGTCTGGGTGACTTGCAATTGCTGTTGTGGGATAATGGCTTGCCCAGCAGGAATCGTCGTCAACAATTCGCGCAAAGTGTCTTCGAAACGCAGCAAGTTATCGCGAGTTCTGGCGACGTTTTCTTCCGCATTGCGAATTTCAATTTGATTTTGCAATAGTCCCAATATGCCGCCAGCAGTCGGCACCAAGTTACCGGCTCCCAGACCGCCACCACCCGTGGTGACGCCAACTCGTCCGAATCCACCACCCAATCCAGTGAATCCCTCAAGACCGGCACCACCGAATAAGCCACCGCGTCGCGTCGGCCCCGCTTCGGCTTGTCGTCCAATCGTGACCTGCAAATAGAAACCGGTCTTGTATCGCTCAAACGCGCGAACGTTGTACAGCAGTGTTCGTTCGGCCAATGTGAGTCGTTCCAAAACCACATCACGACCAGCTTGTCTCAATAACGGCTGTGCGAAGGAAAAGTCAAGGATGGTCGAAGCCGACTGAGTGTTCGGACCTGATAATTGCCAAGTCAATGAGTTTGCCATGCCGACGACCATATCTGCTCCGGTCGCAAATCTTCGCTGCATAGACAGCGGACGACGGCCTTTGCTAAACGCAGATGATGTCACCGATGTTCGACTGTTTCCCAGTCCATTACGATCCGGTCCATCGGTGGTGAAGTCCCCACCCCAACCACCAAAGAACTGTGTGTCAAAAAGGAATCGTTCGCTGCTTACGTCGAGCGCCGACAAGTACAACGTCTCAATTTCGCTTTGATAGTTCGGTGAATGCAAGAGTGCTAATCGAACGGCCGTGTCCGCATCGAGCAGGAGGACCCCGCGTTCATCGAGCGGCAAGCTTCGCCACCAATCTGGATTTTCCGCAGTGTTGGTTCGGCCATTGACATCCCAGAGAGGATACCCCTTTTTCTTGTCAACAATTTCCATGTAACGATGTGATGCAGGATCGTCCTCCGGCATCGGTGGTCGATCCGGATTGAATGGGTCGAAAAGACGCGAGCGAGGGTCGACATCGATTTGGCGAATCGGCGAACTGTTGGCATCAGCAACTTTTTCGTCGATTAGATGATAAGTTTCTTGATCCACCAAATGACGGTATTTTGCGCGCGTGCATGCCGTTTGCAGCAGTGGGAACAGGATAGCCCCACCAATGGCAATGTTTCGCGCTCCGCCTAGCAATCTTGCTAGTCGCGACCGCTTTAGAGCTTTTGTATTGTGCTTGGCAGCGGATTGAGTCTTTTTCCAAGTTGCCATTCGAAATGCCTTTTATGCAGTCAATCCATGAAATTCCGCCACGCTGTGTCGATAATGGCGGTAAGAATGGCTGTCCGGATTTTGACAGTCCAACTTGGTTTTCGACCCTTTCTGCTCGTAAAGGTTATTCCGTTTATCCTGGATAATCTCAACTTTCCTAGTCGTTCAACTTTGCCGTATTTTCTTAAACAAACTAACCGGAACAGACGACCGTTTCTCGGCTATTGCTTGACACCCCATATGCCCCAACTTACTATCGAGATTGGTTTTTCAACTTATCTTTACCGATGAGCCTTCGGGTTTCTCACCTCCAATAGATATTTGGGCCATCCATGGACATCTTGGGCATCATATTTATTCTGGTCGTATTGGCAGCGTTGGTGACGTTTATCGTTGCCATTGTCAAGTCAGCCAAGGGCTGGGGTGCCATTCATGTTACTACCCTCTTCTTCCTGTTCTTTGCATCGTGGGTTTACCTCTACAGCACGGCTGGAGTTCTCGCGACACGTGTCAGTTGGACTCGGTCGCATGACACCGAACGTGCTGCGGTTGAGAATTTGCAGTCGGACGTTAACAAGATTAAGAACGGCGATTTGCTTGCCACCAATTATGATCCGAATAGTTTGAACGCTACCTTAAGTGAACTTGGTCGTCTCAAACTAGATCGAGGACGAGTTTGGCGTGGAATACAGTTGCAATCGGTGGACAACAACGGAGCTTTATTTTCATTACTTGCACCCCCGTTAAACGCGGCGGCAGCGCCTGCTGCCCCGGTCGCTCCGGGAGTGGCTGCGGCAGCACCTTTGGCCGATGCCGGTCCGATACCTGATAAACTCGTGGTGTATGCTTTTGCTGAAGCGAAGAATGAAGAAGGTCGTATCGTGCCCGGAACTTATTTGGGCCAATTCATGATCGATTCTGTCCAAGGCGACGCCATCAAACTAAGGCCTACTGAGACGTTATCCGAGTATCAATCTGCGGCAATCAGCGGGGGCGGTGCTGCGAGTTGGACGGTTTTCGAACTCATGCCACTCGATTCGCATTCCGCGTTTGCATCCAAGGGTTCCGAAGCGAACGAAAAGCAATTGTTTGGACGCATGGACCAAGCGGAATTATCGAAACTATTTCCAGCCGATCCTGCTGCACTTGAATCAACTGCGGGTATCTATCCAAACGGAGTTGAGTTGGACACAAATATTCGCAAAGCTGCGTTATTGAGATCTTACCTTGCTGATGGTCAACCGACTTCAGAACCTCTTCCGCCAGAGTTGGAGTGGATTCTGGTCGAGTTCACAAAAGAACATAAGATTGAAGTCGACAGCAAAGATTCTCGTATCGCAACCGAAGGCGGCTTCTTCGACTTGAGCGGTCGAACTGTGGATGCACGGCTAAAGCGAGACGAGGGCGAGGCCAGCATTACTTTCCGGCCAGGAGATCGGGAAGTATTCTGGAAACTACCCGCAGAAGAACTTATTACTCAAGATGTCGCAAAGTTGATTGATCGATTTTACGTGCGTCCCTTGAATGATTACCAGCTTGGCTTTCGCGAAATTCGCGAACGCGCGATCAAAGCTCGGCAAGGTATAGATCTTTACACGCATGAAAATGCTGTAATCGCGGCAACTAACAAAGAAGGTCAAGAACAAATTGCAGTCCGTCAAACGGAGCGCCAAGCTCTAGACAAAGATCTGGCGCAGTTCACGAAAGAATCGACTTTCATAACTGGCGAAGTAGGACGGCTTGAATCCGAATTGGCATCGGTTAATGCCAAAATCAAGGAAACCTATAAGATCATCCAAACCGAACATGCACGTCTAATCGCTGATTCCAAAAGCAAATAATTGTGCGTAATCGAACTCGCCACTTTGGGCCATTTGAATAATCAAATCAATATCCGAACTACCCGTGACTTTTCAATTCTCGTGACATACTGTTACAGGTACATGCCAACAAAGCCACCGGACTGAACCAAGTTTTGTTCGATTTGGTCCATGCGCTCCTGCGTTCGCTTGAGATCGCCTGCGGCAATAAAGCGATTGAATTCGACTACCAAAGCGTGCCGAACGCTTTCGTTAAGCCAGTCCACAATGGCCTGATTGAGCCAGCCACAATTCTCCTTTTCCAACTGGACATCGACGATAGTACGAACGGCTTTGACGTCCGATTCGTCTGTAAAGACAGTCCCTTCGAATCGGAATTCGATCATCCCTAAACTTGGATCGTTGGTTAAGTGGAACGTGCATTTGGCGTTGTGAACATAGTACGTATTGTGCGTGCCATGCTGCTCAACGGCCTGTTTGATCCGTGCGACTTTTTCCGCAAATTTGGGAGATGCGTCAACTGGAATGTCCAAGCGTGGAATGCTTCGCAATGGCAAGCAGTCAAACTTGATTTCTACCCACTGGCTCATACTTGAAACTCTCTTTTTCTCGATTTGCTAAACGTTACTTGGCGTCACGCACATATTGGTTCAGCCACTCTATCATTTCCGCTTGTGTGTGAAGTACCGATTCGCGAGCGCGGTATCCGTGGCTTTCCAGCGGCAACATAACCAAGCGAACATGTCCGCCATTCCCTTTTATCGCCTGATACATACGCTGCGATTGTAGCGGGAAGGTACCTGGATTGTTATCGTTTTCGCCGTGTATCAATAGGATGGGCTTCTTGATTTTATCGGCATGCATAAAAGGAGATATCTCGGCGTAAATATCTTTGGCTTCCCACAGCGGTCGACGTTCGGATTGAAAACCAAACGGCGTCAAAGTTCGATTGTATGCGCCGCTTCGTGCAACTCCCGCTTTGAAGAAATCACAATGCGCCATCAGATTTGCGGTCATAAAAGCCCCGTAGCTATGGCCGCCAACAGCGACTCGTTCGGGGTCAGCAACACCCATCTCAACGGCTTTGTCGATCGCCGCTTTGGCTGAATCGACAACTTGTTTCACGAACGTGTCGTTCATGGTTTCAGGATCGCCCACAATTGGCATCGTAGCGTCGTCCATGATACAGTAGCCTTGAGTGAGCAACGTCAAATGCGAGATGCTTGCCATGCGAGTGAACTGAAACGGGCTCGACGCTATCTGACCTGCGGTACTCGGGTCATTGAATTCGAGCGGATATGCCCACACCATGAGCGGCAACCGAGTGCCGGGTTTGTAGTCGGCTGGCAGATACAGCGTTGCGGATAAGGGCACCCCATCCGCACGCTGATATTTCACAATTTGTTTCTTGATTCCACGAATCTGGGGTGTTGGGTCTTTGAAGTCGGTTAATTGAATTCGCTTTTCGGTCGATATCTCAATCAAGAAATAATTCGGCGGTGAGGTTGGCGATTCGTGTCGCGTGATGATGGTGGGTTTACCTGATCCATCCATATCTAAAAGCATCGCTGCCGCTTCGTAACTTCCCTCGCCGCATTGCCACAAGCGAGTAGTCTCCAAAGTATCTTTGTCTTTCCTGTCCAAGAACGGTCGAAAGCCCTCTGGCGTAGCACCTTGGCCCGCGAGAAATACCGAGCCTGCATCCTCAACAGCGACCGAATAGCCTGTCTCATCGGGTTTGGTCACAATGCGACCCGGATCGCCATAACGATCGCGAATGCTTCGATCGAAGACAACCCGCGGAGCAATGTCGGGCTTGGAGCTGTCGTAGAGTCGCGTAGTGACCCATCGACGATCGCGATCCATTTCCGTTGCCAACATTAATTGAGGGTTTGTAAAGAAACCGAATCCTGCATAGCGATGTTGAAGCTTAAACAGCTCTTGCGGTTCCGAAATGAACGGTGCGGAAATTGCCATGATCCGTTCGCGATGATCGACTTTGTTGCGAGGATCTCCACCATCAAGTGCTTCGGTCCACAACAGAGAAGCAGGATAACGAGGCCGCCAACCAATACCCCGTGGTCCCAACCGAACACCTTCAATAGGAATGTTCTCTTCCATGGGCACGTCGGTTACCGTGTAAAGGGGAGCACCCTTCGCATCCCATACGACAATTGACTTAGGAAAAGAATCAAAAGCCAGCGTGTAGGAAAAAGGCCGATTGATCGAAACCGTCAGGATGTGATTGCCGTCGGGAGATGGAATAGCCGTATCGATCATTCCAGGCTTGCCAACCTTGGTCATATTGCCGTCGAAATCAACCAAAGCCAATTGCGAAGTGCCATAGTAAACGAATAGATCTTCGTCATAGGCGTTGGTTAAGAGGTCTTGAAAAGTTCGCGTGGGGGATGTGTTGCCAAGCGACTCTTGTATGCTCGGCCCGGCCGGCGCAACCGGAGGCGTGGGTTCGAGACCGCGATTTTCGGGGACCATATTCACCAAAAGTTGTTTGCCATCCGGCATCCAATCGAATCCGTCGAGCACCGTAGTCAAAGAAGGGACAATTCGCTTGGGCGAGCTTGGGTCACTTGTCTTGGCAATCCACAGTTCGGTTCCTTGATCGGTGATGACCGTGAAAACAAACGCATCCGAACGATGCGACCAACTGATAGTTCCAATTCGAACGGTGTCGGGGAAAGGTAATCTAATGACTTCGCCACCGTCACGCGGCCTTAACGCCAGCCCGCGGATGAAATCGGTTTGGAAACGTCCGTTCGCTGCCGGATCGATACGAATTCCGCCAAGGCGAAGCATGCGTCGGGCAAGGTCTTCGATGGAAGGCATTGCATCGCGATAAACGAGCAGCATCCAATCGCCGCCGGGACTAAACGCAACTCCTGGTTCCGGTGGCGCATCGATAATGTCGACGACTTCCTTGGGAGGCAATCGATAACCTTGTTGTCCTTGGACTGTATTCATAAACGTAAGTACCATTAAAAAAATTGCGATTCCGCGCGACATCATGATGAGGACCTACAAACGACAGAAGGTACTGAATCCACCCACAACCTATTCGATCAAGCAGTATACGCCAAGTTACGTATTACAAGAACTGGATGGAACCAGTTTTCGAATGGGGCATCCAAGAATGCAACGTATACAAAGCCCCGGACAGGAAGACAATCTTGTCGATAAAAAACTAACTCAGCACATCGTGGACGACACGGCCATAGACATCCGTTAATCGGAAATTGCGTCCGGAGTATCGATAGGTAAGTTGTTCATGATCGACGCCCAAGAGATGGAGGATCGTCGCGTGCAGATCGTGCATATGCACTTTGTCTTGAATTCCGTGGTGACCGAAATCGTCAGTTTTTCCGAATGTCATTCCCGGCTTTACTCCGCCGCCTGCTAACCAAACCGTAAAGCCTCCGGGGTTATGATCGCGTCCGGTGCCGTTTTTTTCTGCGTACGGCGTCCGCCCAAATTCGCTGCCAAACCAAACGATGGTGTCTTCTAAAAGGCCTCGTTGTTTGAGGTCGGCTAGCAATCCTGCTACGGGTCGATCAACGGCGCGAGCATGGTCCTCGTGTTTCGGTAAATTCGAATGCTGATCCCAAGCAGGATTTGCAGAATCGTCGCCATAGTTGACTTGAACAAAACGAACTCCCGATTCGCACAATCGACGTGCAAGCAAACATTTGCGCCCGAACGCATCCGTCGTTGCCGATCCAATCCCATACATTTTTAAAGTGGCTTGGCTTTCCCGATTCAAATCAAAAACATCCGGTGCTTGCGTCTGCATCCGCCAAGCCAGATCAAAAGATTCCGCAGCGGCATCCAGTTCAGAATCCATGGCTCGGTTTCGCAGTTGGCTTTCGTTAATTTCTTGCACTAGACGCAATCGACGATGCCGATCCTTAAGCGTCGTCAAATGCTCATCCAAATCCTTCATCGCAAGCTGGTCCGATTTCTCGGAAGCACGACCAATCGCCGTTCCTTGGGCTCGAGCGGGCAAGAATGCGTTTCCGTAATTTCGTGCTCCTCCGTTGCCAATCGACGGCGTGATGGAAACAAACCCAGGTAAGTTTTCATTTTCTGACCCTAGCCCATAGAGAACCCACGATCCGATCGACGGCCGAACCATGTTGGTTGAGCCACAATGCATGAACAAAGTCGCCGGACCGTGAGCCACGCCTTCGGTATGCATCGAGTGGATAAAACACAAATCGTCGACGCGCTGCCCTATGTGCGGAAATAAGTCGCTGACCTTATGCCCCAATTCTCCGTAAGGACGAAACCGCCAAGGCGACTGCATGACGCGATGGGTCAATCCGCGTTTTCCGGTATTGGCAAGCACGCGTGCATCGTCGAAACCGATCATCTGGCCGTCTTGTTTTTCTAACAACGGTTTGTAATCAAAGGAGTCAACTTGGCTTATGCCGCCTTGCATGAATAGAAATATAACACGCTTTGCACGAGGCACGATTTGCGTAACCAAATGCGACGCGGTCGCTCGACCCGGATTCTTTCCTAGCAATGCAGATGCGGCGAGCATCCCGAACCCGCAGCCAGATTGTTCTAGAAATTTTCGTCGAGTCGGGAACATCGCATTCCTCAGAGCGCAATCTCTTAGAGAGGGAATCGGAAGTCGAGAGAGGATATCAAACTCTGGAATATTGCGGCGAAATCGTCACGTGACAATTCGCGGACGGTCGAATCACCAACAAAATTAAGTATAGCCGAACGCTCGTCATTCGTTGGCTCTCGGCCTAGCACATGCTGATACAAGTTCGCGATAATATCCGAACTACTGCCAGCATTGTTTTGTAAAAAATTTCCCGCCGCCGCAGTACACCGTTGCGTAATCCAAGGATTATTGAGCAAGAACAACGATTGTTGTGCCACCGTGCTTCGGTTCCGACGTCCAGTGCCTACGCTCAAGTTCACAAAGTCAAACGCTTCAAAAACAGTCGGCATCGAATTGCGGAAAGCGGGAACGTAGATACTTCGGCACGTTGTTGTTTCCTCATAGCCATAATCGGCTTGAAGGCCACTCGGCCAGCGACGACCAAACATATTGAGATCCAATTCTCCACTCAGAAACAGAATCGTGTCTCGAAGCGTCTCTGCATCCAGTCGCTTTCGATTGCTTCGCCAATAAAGTCGGTTTTGCGGATCGATCCGCTCGCAGGTCTCGTTGCTATGCACTGACGAACGACGATAAGCGTCCGTCAGCACAAGTTGCCGCACCGCAGCCTTGATAGACCAATCGCGCGATACAAGCTCCTTCGAAAACCATTCGAGTAACTCCGGATGCGAAGGCTGTTCGCCTGTTGTTCAAAAATTGTCGACCGTCGCCACGAGACCTTCGTCCATGACCCAATACCACAGTCTATTTGCGACGACCCGAGCCGTGAGCGGATTACTATCGTCGGTGATCCAACCAGCCAACTGCAAACGGCCGCTTGCGTTGTTCGGGAGGGAGGGCGGATTCGAGACTGGGATCGCCTGGAGAAAACCGCGTTGGGCAACTTCGCCCAAGTTATGGACACTTCCCCGAATATGAATTGGCAAATCCACAGGCGATTGCTCTTCGAGCGTCATAACCATCGGACGCATTGAGTAGTCGGCGTCCAATTCTTGCTTCTGTTTACGAAGCGAATCTAGCTCCGTTTGAGTTTCTTTCGGATCCAATGTATTCGCGTCGACAACGCTATTTGTATTTACTTGATCGAGTGGCAAGAACTGCACGGCGTCGGCGATGACGTGACCATCCGTGCCGTCATTCGATACAAGAATATACGCTTGACCGTTTGCTTCGAAACGAAACTTTCCCAACGATATCCAAAGCCCGTCGATGGGAGCCGGTTTTCGTTGATCAACCGAAACTCTCGATTCGCCGTCGGCGCTAAAAATACTCGCTTGCAAATTGCTTGCACGATTGTCGCCCGGAGAATAAGCAAATCGTACTTCGTAGTTTCCGCCGGGCAGATTGACCGGTTCAAACGTAATCGTTTTTTCCCCTTTGCCTCCATTTTGATCATGAACGTATCCGTTCACAACGTAAAAACGGACGGACGAAGAGTCTTGCCAACTACCGACTTTTTTTGCTTGAGCGTCGTCAACAACAATTCCGGCAAGTCGTTCGAGCGGAACTATATTCGAACCTGCGCTCTTTACCCCTTTCAAATTATTTTCCAATTCAGAAATTCGCGTTTGGACGGCCTGGGACTGATCGCGGATTTTGTTAAAGCGGATCGTCTCGGAATCGTTCATCGGCAATGCATGTTCAATCCACTTGGAAACGTTGTCGTGTTGAAGCAGCTTTGCGGATTTAAGAATCCCGGCCAAAGCGTAATAGTCTTTTGTCGGAATCGGATCAAACTTGTGGTCGTGGCAACGCGCACAACCAATCGTCTGAGCTAGAAACGCTCGGCCAAGTGTGTCAAGCATCTCGTCGACAACGTCCATCTCAAGCTGAGCTTTATCCTGATCCTCCAAGTTCGTGTTGCCGAGCGTAAGAAAACTAGCTGCGATGATACGATCTGATTTTTCGGCCGCCGCACCTTCGGTCATGAGGTCGCCGGCGATGTGTTCACGTATCATTTGATCGATTGGACGATCCTCGGCGATAGCCCGAATTACATAATCTCGAAACCGCCATGCTTGAGGCAACGTAAATCCTCGCAATGTTAAGGATTCGGCATATCGCGTCAGATCTAACCAGCGTCTAGCAAATCGTTCCGCAAAACGAGGTGACGCTAGTAACCTATCGACAGCGCGCTCGTAAGCATCTGGACTGTCGTCTGCTTCGAATTCCAACGTCTCTGCCAGGCTTGGCGGCAACCCGTGTAGATCAAAAGTCAGCCGACGGAGAAGTTCGCGCCGTCCGGTGGGCTGCATTGTTTGCAATTGCTGTTCATCCAACTTGTGTTGAAGGAAGGCATCGATCGCTGAGTCGACGAGAATCTTGGTTGCCGGTGGATTCACTTGGCGAATGGGCCGATACGCCCAATGCTGTTGGGCGGCATCGACGGACAACGCCGTAATTTTTTTCGCAAGCGGTACCGGCGACTTTTCGCGAGGATCTTGTGCGCCATTGGCAATCCACGTTCTAAAATCGTCGATCACCGAAGCAGCCAATTTACCATCCGGTGGCATCTGCAGTTCGGCGTCTTCGTACTCGATCGCCCTAATCAAGCGGCTTGTTGTCGGTTCACCAGGAATGATTGCAGAGCCCGAATCGCCGCCACGCATCCATCCTTCGCGGGAATCCAACAGCAGTCCGCCCTCTGCGTCTTTGTCTGAAGCATGGCATTCGTAACAATGCTCGATCAGCGCCGGCCGAATTCGTTTTTCGAAAAAATCAAAATCGTCCTGTCCCCATACCATCGAATGGATAGCCATCGTGGAACTGATCATTGTCAGGATTAAGATCGATTTAAAAATGAGACGCATCTTGTACCGCAAATTAGTTTGCACGAAGTAAATACACCATTCTCCGAAGTCGTGTTTTCAAAACCCGGTTCCGATGCAAATCATGAAGTCTCAGCCGAGCGACTCCATTCGACGGCGATAGGTTACTTCGTCAATCTGATCGGACAAGTATTGAAAACTCAGGATGTACTTCATTATACGTTGAGTATCTTCCTCTGCATGCGTTTCCCGGAAAGCAACGCGATCGATGCGATAGTTGTCACGAAGATCCGCAATTTTCACTTTGCGAGCAATCGGGTTGGGTTTAAGTTTCACAACGTAATCGACGTAGGCAACCAAGTCAGGCTTGGTCAATAACTCCACTGCCTCGATGGTTTCGGCCGCCAGTCCCGCCTCCTCCAAGTCAGCGCGGGTTGTGTCGGTGTCTTCGAGGATATCGTGCAAAACAGCAACTTGACGACTGGTCAAGCAGTTAACGCCATTCATTACGGACAGCAAGTGTTCGATGTACGCCGCGCCTGACTTGTCCCGTTGGCCTCGATGCGCATTGAGCGCCAACGACATCGCCGCTTCGAATTGTTCTGTCTGATCAGGCATCTTCGGTCCTTCGTATACGCAAAACACAATTTCAACATTTGCAAAATGATACTCACGAGGCGATATGCCATGCAGCTATTGGAATGTCCGATAAGCTGTCGTAGTAGGTGGGCTCGCATATCGACCCGAACTCAGTCCAATCTATCCCTTTCGACGATTGGTGTCTGAGTTAAGGGAGTTATTTCGAAGAAAAATTTATTTCGCTGATAATGCAAACCAAACGACAACTCAGGAGCCTCGCCCTTGCTCTGAATTTTCTGTTAAAATGCTGCTCGAAATGATGCCGCATCCAATAGGTGAAACAACAAGCGGATACAACGAACGTATCACGGATTCAATAAGAAACATGACTGATATTGTACAAGGCGAAGAGCGATTGCCGCCGAGAGTCGCCGAAGCTAGATTGTTGGAAATAGCAGCAGGAATCTCCGGGCAACAAATAATGGCAATGTCGCTTGGTAGAGCCCAAGCCGCCGAAAAGATGGCTGCTGATCGCCCCGATGCGAGTGTAACTTGTTGGTATTTGGATTCATTCCATGCAGCGTTGGCCAAAGAACACGCAACGCCGCTAGGTAATTTGGCGATCGAGTGCTTGGTGGACTGGCCGGAACAAGCATGTGATTTGGTACTGCTGCCGTTGTCGATGCGCGGTGAAACGGAACTGGCTCGCGACCTTTTGCAAACTGCGTATTGCCGATTGACCGTTGGTGGCTGGTTGTTAGCCTCCGTTGATAATCCGAAGGATCAATGGCTACACGAACAAATGAAGGTCTTCGACAAGAGTGTCAAAGTTCGGCTATTTGATGACGCGACCGTTTATCTGGTTCAGAAGAAGCAAGAGTTGAAACGAGTTCGCGATTTCTCCTGCGAGTTGGATTTTCGAGATTCTGGTCACTCGATCAAGATCGTCACGCGCCCTGGAGTTTTCTCACATCGTGAAGTCGATAATGGTGCTCGCCAATTGTTGGACGCCGTCGACGTTTTCCCCGAAGCCCGTTTACTCGACATCGGATGCGGCAGCGGATCCGTTGCCATCGCGTTAGCCGCTCGCGACTCCACTTGCCAAGTTCTCGCAGTCGACAGTAACGCCCGTGCAGTTTGGTGCACACGTCGTGGTGCGGAGTTAAATGGCCTTGAAAACCTGCAAGTCGAATTGAACCACTCGGGCGCGTTCAATCATCCCGATGCTTTCGACATGGCCTTGGCCAATCCACCATACTATGCGGACTTTCGTATTGCAGAGTTGTTCATCACTTCGGCAATAGCAAGCTTGCGACCTGAAGGGCGATTGGTAATAGTCACCAAGCAACCCAAGTGGTACGAAGAGAATGCCGGCAAATGGCTCGACGCTCTCGAAATATTCCCAAGCCGCAAATACTTTATTGCATCCGGAACCAAGCCCAAATTCTAAATAAGCTTGTTGACGCAAGAAGTTCAAAGTTTTTGTCGTTCGCAGACAAACGGTTCGAGCCATTACGAAATCCGTGCATGTCTTTCTAAGCGACGTGTATGGCCGAACCATTCTCGGTACACTGGTGGCTGCGCTGCCGTGAAGCCACGGTGTCGCGCACGATTGCGGTAGTCTTGCAAAATACTTCAGATTGAATTACTTCAGATTGAATAGTCGCGATGGAAAACCCAATGGAAATGCCGAATCGCGATGACATCGCTGCAGAGTATTTTGACAAACTACCTTTTACGCCGTATCCGGTACAGGAAGAAGCTTTACTCGCTTGGTTCACCGCTGACCACGGTGTGCTTGTCTGTGCACCGACAGGCACGGGCAAGACGTTGATCGCCGAAGCCGCAGTCTACGAAGCTCTCCGAACCGGCAAGCGATGCTACTACACGACGCCTCTGATCGCCTTGACCGATCAAAAACTTGTCGAGATTCAACAATCCGTCGAGCGATGGGGGTACCCAGCCACGAGCGTTGGGCTAGTTACCGGTAACCGACGAGTCAATCCCGACGCGCCGGTTTTAGTCGTTGTCGCCGAAATACTTTTGAACCGGCTGTTGAATCAGGAAGCGTTTGATTTTCGCGATGTAGGCTCGGTCGTGATGGACGAATTCCACAGTTTCAACGATCCCGAACGCGGCGTCGTTTGGGAACTGACGCTTGGTCTGCTGCCACACCACATCCGCACACTGCTCTTATCAGCCACGGTCGGCAATAGCTACGATTTCTGCAGTTGGCTGTCCCGTAGTCACGGTCGACGTTTGCAGTTGGTTCAAGGAACCGAGCGTAAAGTGCCTTTGTCGTACTGGTGGGTCGACGATGCGATGCTCGATGAGTTGCTTGAAAAAATGGCAGAAGGCGACGAAGCCACACGACGCACGCCCGCTTTGGTTTTTTGTTTCAATCGCGATGAATGTTGGCAAGTAGCAGAGCTTCTCAAAGGAAAAAAACTGATCGACAAACCGCGGCAAGCAGAACTTGCAAAGCGTTTAGAGGAGTTTGACCTGAGTGACGGAGCGGGACCGAAACTCAAGCAAATTCTGCAGCGAGGAGTTGGCGTTCACCACGCAGGGATTTTGCCAAAATACCGACGCATTGTCGAACAACTGTTCCAGGAAAAATTGTTGACCGTAGCCGTGTGCACAGAGACTTTATCGGCCGGGATCAATTTGCCTGCCCGCAGTGTCGTGTTGCCGACAATCATGAAGGGGCCAAAAGATAAGAGGAAAATAATCGAACCGAGTGCGGCCCACCAGATCTTCGGCCGCGCCGGTCGCCCGCAGTTTGACTCGCAAGGGTTCGTGTTTGCCTTGGCCCACGAAGACGACGTCAAATTCCTTCGATGGAAACAGAAATACGATCAAATTCCCGAAGACACCAAAGACCCTGGGCTGATGCGGGCAAAAAAGCAACTCAAAAAGAAAATGCCGAAACGTCGGCAAGGCGAAGCCTATTGGTCAAAGGACCAATTCGAAAAGCTACAAAAAGCGCCGCCCGCAAAATTGTCGAGTCGTGGACCTCTGCCTTGGCGTTTGATGGCCTATATGCTTGAGCAATCTCCCAATGTGCAGCCGATTCGTGAATTGGTCGGCCGCAGATTATTAGAACCGTCGGACATGATCAACGCACAAAAGCACCTCAATCAGATGTTGATCACGCTTTGGACGGCAGGCTACGTTGAACTGAATCCTAAACCAACGCCGATGGGAGGCGGATTTGAACCGCAGATCAAATTGCCAATTAAGCCTGCGCTGCTTCCAACGCCCTCAATGCCGGCCAAGCAAGGAATGCTCGAACATGGCGGAATGAAGCTTGGCACAGATGATGATGCTCTGTTGGAAGCTGACATTGGTGATGACGAAGCCGAGGATGAGATTCCAGGATTGACGATGGGTGTCGACGAAGCGGATCGGGGATACGACTTGATCAATTATCGACCTGAAACAGCTACGCCGACCGAGCGCATGGACCTGCTGCTCCGGCTGCGAAGCCTCAATCCGCTGTATGGCGTGTACTTGGCGAATTATCTTGCGTTCGGAGACGAGACCGAACGAATCCAAGCTTTGGAAAGCGTGCTCGACTTGCCCGCTAATGTCGCGAGACTGGTACGAGTGCCGCCGATCGACAAGATGCCGCCGGGCCCGTTAGCGATGACACGACTTGATCCACGACTGCTAGAGTTGGGACTAGCGAGTATCGAAGAGTTGACAGGCCGTCGCCAAGAAGATGACGATGAACCCGACTTAGAAGAGTTGGCATCGGGGCGACCGCGTCGCAGGATCTTTGACGAGCCACCGCCGCGACCGCTGACGCTCGGAGAAAAATTGCATCGACTTTTCCAGTACGATTTTCCTCGCGTCCACGATGTTAGAACTCAAAGCGTGTGGGTTGTTGGAGAACTGCTCGAGTTTCAAGGAGATTTCAATCAGTTCATCCGAGCGCATGGTCTTCAGAAACAAGAAGGCATTTTATTCCGTCACATATTGCGTTTCATTTTGCTGTTGGACGAGATGGCCGAAATACCGCCGACGGAATCGACGGTCGAAACATGGGAAGATCCGCTTGACGATCTAATCGATCGACTTTCTGAATCGTGCCGAGCCATCGACCCCGAGAGCACCGACGAAACTCTCGAAACCAATCGTGGTGGCGACGAACTTCTTGTCGGCGAATCAACACTCCGTCGCAAACCGCCGCACTGACGCCCAGTCGCCACACATTTTAAAAACCGCCGATGTTTTCTTGTGGTGTGGTCCATCGTTACCGTTCATTCCTTCAGTCCGGCTCCAACGGAACCCTGTTTGTTTCGGATGGACTTGTTAGTGTGAGTTGGGCCCGCCAAGGGAAATTGTTTTCGATTAGAATGAAGTCAAACGATTTTTCCGCCGTGTCCCTAAACTGCGTCCCCAAAGCATTCTGAGCAAAACGATGGATTCCAGCGTGAACAAACCCGTCGCTTCCCCATCCGCCAGTCTTTGGATGAGCATGGTGCGAGCTGGCAATCCAGGAGCCCAAGATCAGCTTTGGGAACAGTTTTTCCCACAATTGGTCGCGTTGGCTCGCCAAAGGTTGGCGGGAGCGAGGATGGCCGAGGGGGACGAAGAAGACGTGGCTTTAAGCGTCTTAAATAGTTTTTTTGCCGGCGCGGCCGAAAATCGCTTTCCAGATTTGAGGGGCAGCGACAACCTTTGGCGGTTACTCTCTTGGATGACCCATCGCAAAGTAATCGATTGGTTGAGGCACCACGGCAGGCAAAAGCGTCAGTCGTTGGGCGAATCAGCCCTGATG
>JANMGV010000184.1:0-59938 GCA_031374825.1 Pirellulaceae bacterium | reverse complement strand
TCGACGCATCCAGAGAAACTGCGGGCATGGCAATGATCCTTAAAAGTAGTCCGATTCGGAAAAAGCCATTTGACAAGAAATGCCCTCGGTCACCAATATCAATTCATCGAGTCAAGCCCAATGTTTGAACAGCCCAGCCTTAGCCAATGCGACGGCAAGATAACGAGGAACTAGACTGTAGCCCGGATTATTCATACTAAAAGTATGTGATTCATAGAACCCACGCGTGACTTCCTGCGTTTAATTGGTATCCGAAGTCAACAACGCATTCAATGGAGGATCACGCGATGGGTGAAGCTAATGTTAGCAGTTTTGAACCGGAATTCAATCGCTCGGTGAAGGTCGAATTTGATGACCAGCGACTGTCGAGCAATGCAGGTGTGTTGTTGCTGAGGCAAGCTGATCACAAGCTGCAATTGAGTGAATCCATCGTTCAGCGGATGAATGACCCACGACGGCAGGATTTGATTCGTTATCAACTGGGTGACTTGCTTCGTGAGCGCGTATATGCGATGGCTGTTGGTTACTCGGCTCAGGATGATGTAGATCGATTGGCGCATGATCCAGCCTTTCGCTTGGCGGTGTGGAATCGAGCGGGCGATAGTGTGCCTGACGAACGTTTGGCAAGTCAACCGACTCAATCGCGACTACTTGGCATCATCGCTAATCAAGGTGTGAACATCAACGCACTGCGTGACGGGCTATTCCAGTGCGTACATCGTCATGTGCTGGCATGTGGCGAAGATCGTCGAGTTATGCATGGGACGATCGACCTGGATAGTTTTCCGATCGAGGTACATGGTGCGCAGTAGGGCGGTAACTACAACGGCCACTATCGCTGCACAGCCTATCATCCCTTGGTGGCTAGCTTCTCGGTCGCGGGCGACTACGATAGTACGCGCGCGGGCAAGCGGATGGGCAACGGTTTCATTCATGCGATCTTGAGGCAAGGTTCGGTTCATACCGCCAAGGGCGCAACGCGTTTTATTCGCAACGTGGTCATCAAGGCCAAACAGTTGGCGCGCGTGGTGGATTTTCGCATGGATGCAGGCTACACCAGTGGCACAGTAATGGATGCATTGACGAACGACAATTTGAAGTTTGTGGGACGATTGCGTGGTAATTCCAAGCTGGATGAACTGGCCGCTGAGCATATCTGTCGGCCGCCAGGTCGACCGCCTCGCGAAGGCTATGAGTACTGCGTCGAGTTGGGTAATTATCAATGCGACACGTGGCAACACTCGCAGCGATTGGTCTTGGTCGTCGTCGATCTACCTGATCCGACCAGCGGTCCATTGAACTTGATACCCAATCACTTCTTTCTCGTAACCAATTGGGACGAAAATGATCGCTCGGCAGATCAGCTGCTAGCACACTATCGACCACGCGGAACATTCGAAGATCGGTTGGGCGAGTTCAACCAAGCCATCGGCTCGCACCTCTCATGCCAGTCATTCGCCGAGAACGAAACCACATTGTTGTTAGCCATGCTTGCTTACAACTTAGGTTCAGTCCTACGCAATGAACTCGAGAACGCTTACGGCAGCGGATTGGACCTAGGGCGTTTTCAAGCCTACGTACTCAAGGCCGGGGCACGCGTCGTTAAGCACGCTCGACGATTGGTCGTTCACGTAGCTCTAAGCGTTCAGGGCTTCTGGCAACAGCTCTCTGACTGCATCGATCAATGGCAATTGCCCGAGCGTCTCCAAGTAAACTCTCAAACCAACCGCCGGGCTCTACGACCCGCTCTACGGCACGCGCATCTCCACGAAGTGCTGCGATTCTAAAGCACTCGACACATCCTGAAAATCACTTTGGGGTAAGGGGCGGTGCGCATTGAATCAACTAAAATACCTTCTTGCCCACCCAACTTGATCCCTAAACGCTCGAAACCAAGTTGCCAAACAGCCAATTGCTTAGTATGAATAATCCGGGCTTAATGAAAACGCATGTCTCTGATACCAAATCCTCATTCTACGGTTGTGATGTATGAGTATCGCCGGGAATGGAATTTAGAGCAAATCTTCAAACTCGCCTGCATTGAAGTCCGTAATGGCGTCATCAACGGCTCGGAAATACCAATCGTTGTCGGCACCGCCAGTCAACTGATCATCTTCTCCCGTGTCGTTCAGGACGTTGACTTTGGCTTTGAGCGAAACGGCTGGTGATCCAACACCCGCACGAAGATTGGTAATGCGATCCACATAGGATCGCACCGAAGTCCATTCGGCTAGAAGTTTTTGAAGATTAGCTAAGTTTGCATCGTCTAGCGTTCTGCCCGCGATCAAAATATCTTCGCCCGCGCCACCTTGCAGCGTGTCCAGTCCGAGTCCACCGATGATCATGTCACGACCGTCTCCGCCCTCAATTACGTCATCGCCATTCAGTCCAACTAGGATGTCATTTCCGCTGCCCCCCACTAATCTATTGGCTACATTATTTCCAATCAAAGAATCGTTTCCGGTTCCGCTGACAGCATTCTCAAGAGTCGATCCGGAATTCAGTCGCAATGTCCGGTTGGCATGCACGTTTTGAACCGTAATCGATCCGAGATCAAGCGATACATTTACACTTAGAGCAGCGAAATTAATGGTGTCGATGCCTTGGCCATCCAATTCTACGATTGTGTCAGCCTCCCCACTCACTGCGGCCGCTGAAAATATATATTGATCGTTATCCAATCCACCCGCTAGCGTATCATTGCCCGCGCCTCCATTTAAGAGGTCATTACCTGCATTGCCCGTCAGCACATTGTCAAGTGCGTTGCCGACTAACGTATCGCTACCCGAACCGCCAATCGCATTTTCCAAAGTTGCCCCGGAATTCAATTGGAGAGTTCGGTTGGTATGCACGTTTTGGATGGCTGTGGAGCTGAGACTCAATCCGACATTGACGGTTATTGCAGCGAAATTCAGCGTATCTGTTCCTTGATTTGCTGATTCGATTACAAAATCCGCTTCAGCCACCGTGCTAGCAGAAAAAATGTAGGTGTCATCGCCCAGTCCACCACTTAAGGTGTCATTCCCAGCATTCCCCGTAAGTGCGTTATTTAGAGAGTTGCCGGTCAATGTATCATTACCCGCTCCACCAAGAGCATTTTCAAAGCTATCGATCGCATTCAATTGAAGCGTTCTATTGGTGTGGACATTTTGAGGAGCAACAGAAATGAGGGTCAGGATGACATTGACCGATTGCAAACTAAAGTCAATCGTGTCGTTTCCTTCATTTGCCAATTCAGTCGCAGTGTCAACATCTCCTCCAGCAGCCGTGGTGCCAAATCGGTAGCGATCATCACCCAATCCACCAAACAGCGCATCATTACCGAGACTTCCGTCCAACAGATCGTTACCCGCGCTTCCGGTGAGGGTGTTATTGAGCGTGTTGCCATTCAATATGTCAGATCCTGCCCCACCAATCGCATTCTCAATAACGGACCCTGAATTGAGCTTCAACGTTCGATTCGTATGAACGTTTTGGACCAGGGCATTGGCGAGATTCAACGAAACGGGGATGGACAAAGAGACAAAACTAATCGTATCCGTTCCTTGATTCGACAATTCGGATACAAGATCCGCTTCGGCTGCGGAAGCCGCGCCGAACAGGTAGGTGTCATCACCTAGTCCACCGATAAGGGAATCGTTGCCAGCATTTCCTGTCAACGTATTGTTCGCACCATTCCCTGTCAGCGTATCATTTCCGGAACCGCCAGATAAGTTTTCAAAAGTCGAAACCGAATTCAGCTTTAGCGTGCGATTGGTATGCACGTTTTGGACTAATGCGGAACTAAGGCTCGCATTAATGTTCGCAGTTACCGATGTGAACGCCAGTGTATCGATTCCCTCATTGGTCAATTCGGTTACTAAATCGGCTTCGGCGGACGATGCATCACTAAAGAAATACCTATCATCTCCGAGTCCGCCAATCAAGGAATCGTTGCCCGAGGATCCTAACAGTGCATTGTTCAACGCATTGCCAGTTAAAGAATCGTTACCAGTGCCGCCGGTAGCGTTTTCGATACTCGAACCGGAACTCAATAGAAGCGTTCGATTTGCATGAACATTCTGAATCGCTGTCGAACCGAGATCGAGAGTTACGCCGACGGTCAGCGATGAGAAGCTCAGCGAATCGTTTCCTTCATTCGGCAATTCTGTTACCGCGTCTGCTTCACCTGAGGCAGCAGCCGCAATGAAGTTGTAATTATCGTCGCCCAGACCACCTACGAGAATATCGCTTCCGCTTCCGCCATTCAACGTGTCACCGCCAGCATTGCCGATCAGCATATTCGTAAGTGCATTTCCGTTCAGCGTGTCAGCTCCAGATCCGCCCGTGGCATTTTCGAAGCTCGTGACGCCACTTAAAGTCAGGCTGAGATTTGGATTCACAACTTGAACTGCGGCAGAACTCAGGCTAACCGTCACGCCAACCGTCGTCGTCGTCGCGAAATCGATTGTATCGATTCCTGACGTATCGTTGAGAGTGATTGCTCCCAATGCGTTGTCGGTGTCAAGTCGATAAGTATCGTTCCCGGCACCACCATTAATCGTCAGACCACTTGGTAGTAACGAGGCAAGCGAATCCACCGAAATTGTGTCATCGCCAAGGCCCGCGTTAACAATGACTTTACCAGTAAAAGTCGACTTCGGAATCGTTAACGTCTTGCCACTGTTGGTCAAAACGCCACCAGCGGGGAAGGATGTGAATTTCTCTTTGCTTCCCGTTACGACTAGGTTCGTCCCGCTTGAGGAGACCGTCAGCGCATTGTGAGAACCTTGGGGATAATTATCCGTAATCACAAGGTCATTTCCAACGAAGGCCGAAGACAACTCGCCATCGGCAACGAATCGGACATCGATGCTAAAGACTTGTTCAACCGATGCTCCCGCAGAGTCCGTCGAACGAATCTTCATGATGCGCGTTTCGCCAAGCGTCAGGCTTGCCCCAAGCACGACCACCAGTTGCGAGTTTTGAATTGCGAACTTGCCGCTGTTCACGCCGCTGCCGTCATCCAGCAATGTTAGGGTAAAGGTATCGTTGAGATCCGCGTCGACCGTGACCACGTCGCCGATTACCCTATCTTGGGTTACCGTAGTGCCACTCAAGTTAATTCCCATGGGCGCATCGTTGCGTCCGTTTACGGTAATCGTGACGGAGGCAGTCGATGACGCACCTTGAAGATCGGTAATCGTGTAGGTGAAGCTGTCTGTTGTAGTGCTTCCCAGAGTGAGATAATCAAACGCCGTATCGGGATCATACTCATACGATCCATCAGACTGAACGGTCAGCAAGGCTCCGGAAGGAATCTTGACTTGTGTACCGACATTTTCCTCGACGCCGTTCACAGCGGTGACAGTGCGACTATCCCCATTATCGACATCACTGTCATTTGCCAGCAGCCCTGCGGATGCATAATGATTGGCAACTTGGGTTGCAGTGAGCGCGGTATTGAAAATCGCGACATCATCTAGCGTCCCCACAAAATTGAAACCGTTGGCTCCGGTCCCATCGTGGAACCTGGTGGTGCTTGCAGCTCCGATGGTCGGATTACCTGTGTGGCTTGGAATACTGCTAAACGAAGTCACCGCCGTGGCTACCTGGATGCCATTGAGAAACAAAGTCGCTCTACTTGCACCGAATACACCGACAACATGGTAGGCCTTGTTGCCCAAGATCGCATTGGGACCCGTGGTCGGCGTCTTGACCTGCGGACCAAAAGTGCTTGCCGTCCAAGTACCAAAATACAACTGACCAGCGCTGATGTAGATATTTAAACCGTTGGTCGTGTTTCCTTGTTCATAAAGTACTTGTTTCGTCTGAACATCAGGAGCGTTAAACCAAAGCTCGATGGTTTTGGCAGTTGAAGCCGATGTATTGATCAGCGGTGAATCGGGAATGGAAATAGACTGGTTACCATCGAACCTGAATGCACCATCGGTCGAGTTCGCAACTAATCCCCTCTGCCCAAGTCCGACACTGCCGACAATGGTTCCATCCGGTGTACTCGGAGCCATTCGGTTGGCCGCAACGACCCCTTCGATTTCACTCAATTGCCAATAGGCCACGGGAGCATTCGAAGGCGCAGAATTCGAAAGTACCGCGTCATCATAGGACCCCGATTCGATGCGAATAACAGAGCCCGAGGTCACGGAATTCCCGTTCGCAACTACAGTGGGTGCATCGTTGACGCCGGTAATATTGATCGTCAATGACGAGTCGACATTTGCGACACCATCGCTCATTCTGTATGCGAATGATTCCGTGATGACTTCACCGAATGCAAGCTGCTGGACGGCAGGTTTGGTGTTATCCAAAGTATACCTGTAGTTTCCATTGGCGTTCCAAATCAGCGATCCATAGCGTCCTGCAATGGGCGTTGTTGCCAGATTGTTGACCGAGGTTACGGTCAGCGTTGTGCCTTGATCGACATCCGAGTCATTAGTGAGCAAGTTGCCATCAACGTTATTGGGCAATACATTCTCGGTGATGTTTGCTGAATCGACGAGCGCGACGGGGACATCATTGCGACCCGCGACGTTAATCGATACGGTGGCGGTACTCTTCCCGCCAGCATCGTCCGTGACAACATAGGTAAACGTGTCCACCATCGACACGCCAAGGCGCAGGGCATTGAGTGTTGCCGAAGTATTCGGATCGTAGGAAACCGTTCCGTCGGAATTGAGTACGACCGTTGCTCCGCGAGTCGACAAGGCTTGGACGCTGTCAATGCTCAAAACATCTTGAGGACCGGCATCTGTATCGTTTGTCAACAAGGTATTCGCGGCAATCGTGATGGCTAGGTTTTCGTTGGTCGCAAGCGGTCCACCGGAATCGTTATTGGCTACCGGTGCCGAATTGGCAATCACGATCGAAATCGGCGTGACGCGAACAGCCCCGCCACTATCGGTGACCGTCAACACAGCATTGTAGATTCCATCTTGAGGGAAGGTCTTGTTGACCGAGATGAGTCCTCCCACCACGTTGCCATTCGAATTGGCGGTTCCATTTCCCCAATCGATCGAGAAAGTGTGCGTATCCGTAATTCCCGGGTCCGTGATCTTCGCTTTTAAAGTGATTGCAACATTTTCAGTGCCTGCAATGTCGTCGGCGACGACGGTCGCTGCCGTATTGGTCGCGGTTACGTAGCCTCTGTCTGCAACACGGATGAATCTTACGGGAGCAAACGAAGTTGGTGTTCCAATGACGTCAAGCTCACGGAATCCGACATAGCCATTTTCTTGTGCCAAAAACCTAAACCGAATCTTGGCGACGCTAGAAGCGAGAACACCGCCACCCAAATTGACATCTCCGGCAGGCGACGAATTCGTGGCAGGAACAAAGTTGACAGTCGATAAATTCACGAACACGGTTGGATTCTGGACCGTTGCAAACTCGACGATGTAATTGTGATTGTCGCGCCCATTATCGGCCCAACCAGTGAAGGCATCGACACTGGTGATGTCAAATCCGTTGGGATTTGCCACGATGTCCAGGGAATACGTCAGAATAAGGTTGTTGCTTATCGTGACTGCATCGGGATACGGTGCTCCAACTCGCGCCAATCCAAACGTTCCATCGGTCAATACTGCGGGGTTGGCTGCAGAACCTTCATTGACTTGAATGGTTCCACCAGTGACAACCGGAACAAGACCCGTGAGCAAATCATCGCTTGCAACGGGGATAACGCCCGAGGCGGAAGTCTTAGTAACAGTGGCCGCAACAGTCTTGGTGCTGCTGATCGAATCGCCAATCGTTGCAGAAGCCACATACAGACCATCGGCGGTGACCCGAATGCGGAAAGTCTCAGGATCATTTGTTGGAATGATGACAAAGGTATTCGGTGTCACAGACCAAGTTACAACCCGTGTCCCTAGTTCATGAATTCCCGGCAAATTGCCCAACGTAAAGGTCAGGGTATCGCCTTCAACCGCATTGCTATGGGTTGCCCACCTAAGGCCATTGACAAACGTTCCGGTCAAGCCCGCAGGCGTGCTCGATACCGTGGTCCCACTGCCTTCATTGAGTCGCCAGAACCATAGAGGATTTGTTCCGGTCGTGTCCCCGGCGCGAACTTGATTGATTTGTGATGCGTTGAGGGCCGCATTGAAGACGCCGACATCGCGAATCATACCATCAAAGTACTCGATCGAACTCCTCGAGCCGATAACGACATTCCCGTTTAATGCGTTCATGGGCAAGGCATTGGTTACGACACCTGCAGAAACCCCATTCACGAAGAACTCAACGGAGTTGTTCGTCTTCATCGTCGCTGCGACGTGCGTCCACACGCCGGCTTGAAGCGACGTGCCAACAGAGAACACCGCGGCATTCACGCCAAACTTGCTGAGGACTAGATTGCTTCCGCTGAATCCAAATGACCAGCTTGGAATACCTACAATCCTTCGAACGCCGGTCAGCAAATCCGGTTTTACCCAAGCAGCTACGGTAAAGTTATTGCCGCCTGGTTTGGCGATGTTTCCTAAATCAATGCGATCGTTCAAACCATCAAAGTCAGGCGCGATCGATTGGTTGGCAGAATTGATTACAACCGTCGATGCAGCGGTGACAACAATATTGGTATCGAGCGCCGGGGAATTGGACAAGGTCGTCGTCACGACTCCGTTGTTCAAGAACGTGTCGGTGATGATCAGACTTGCCGTATACGTTCCCGCAGTAATTGGCACGAAATTCACGTCGGCCCCCGTGCCTGTTGCGATGACCGTCGCTCCCAGTTTCACGGTCCACGCATACTGCCGAGTCACGGACAACGTGGTGCCGACCATTCCGCCAGCCGGTGCCAGGAGACTTGATTGGCTGGATCCAACTGTGATCACGCTGCCAACTTGTGCGGTCGTCGGAACTGTGATTACCGGAATGGGTTTGACGCTGATTACCTGCGATTTAGAAACGAATGCACCGTCGGAATCGGTCACTGTCAACTTGACGGTGTAAGATCCAGAGTACTGTGGAGTCAGTTGGAACGAGAATTGATCCGAACTTAGAATACTCTGGCCGTTATTGGAAGTGACTTCCCAAAGATAAGATCGGGTGTCGAGCGTTCCCAGGTCCGTAACGTGGGAGGCATCGAAGGTGTACGTTCCAAAGCTAAGTGGATTCAACTCCGTAGGGATGGAGTTGGCGTTGAATGGTCCTTTCTTATTCAAATCCACAATTGACGGCCCCGCGTTTTGAACGCTAAAGGCTTGCTCGGAAGTGCTCGTGCCACCATCCTTGTCGGCGACGATCATACGAAGAATATAGTTTCCGTTGTCGATCGCATGGAATTCGGAAACGGTCGCGGGCGGGAAGTCGGATGTCGGGGCAGCAACCGCAGCATTAAAGGACTTCGCTGCAAATCGACCGGCCACATCCGACGGGGTCAGCACTCGATTGTAAATAGCAAACTCGTCGATATTGCCGTTGAAGAACCGAGAAATTCCCTTGAACGATCCGATCTTGGCGACGCCCAAATTCGGAGTAGGATTTGTAAGGCTTCCCTTGCTATCGAGGAGTTCGCCATTCTTATAGACGCTCATGATCCCCGTCGTGGCGCTGTACGTCATGACCACATGGGACCATGTATTGGTAGGAAAGCTCCCAAAGTACCATTCCCCATTGTCTTCGACAGCAGGGGTGCCGAAGACACGAACGGTGGATCCTAGGCTAACTTGAAGTTCGCCATCGATGGTGAATTCCACTCGCAGTGCTCCGCTGGCAACCGCGTCGGTGTTGTAGATCGCTTGGAGATTTCCAAAGACTGCTGGATTCACCCAAGTTTCGATGGAAAGCTGGGAAGTAACTCCAATCGCAGGAACGTTCACACTGCCACTGCTCACGCCATTAAACCAGTAACTTGTCCCCAAATTCGCGTCCACACTGGCTTGACCGGCAATCGTTGCTCCTAAGCGGTTACCATTCCTTCCATTCCCGGAGACATCCATTACTTGATCGTTAACACTGGATTCGTTAAGCGGATAGTAGAGGATCGGTCGTCCAGCAAGCAAGGACGAGGTATAGGACGAAACAAGCTCACCACCAAAACCGTATGTACTGCGATCTTCGATCGCTGCTCCTGCAGGCTCGTTCATGGGCAACCAAAGTCGAAGTGACGTATCCTGGGCATTGATCTCACCCGCCTGGATGTCACCGAGTTCTACGTCCGAGAGCGCTCGATTCCAGAGAGTTAGTTCATCTAATGTGCCGATTAACTCTTTTCCGATATCCGTGCCAGGTAGATCGTTCAACGGAGTCCAAAGACCTTGCTGATTTGGATCGGCAGGATTGATCACAACCATATTGTTGTAATTGGCAAGAGTTACCGCTCCTTGCGCAAATCGAGCTTCGATGAATTGGCTGCCACCGCCGTCGTAGAACGCAATGGCAATGTTGTAGCTGCCTTCAGCGAGAGTTATAGTTCCCACTTGTTCTACGGCACCGTGCGATCCTAGATTGCTAACGATTTTCTCGCTGGCTTCGAATACGCCGTTCTGATTGGAATCAACAAAGAGGACTGACCCATCATCACTGTTCGTGCCAAAGGTAATGGCACCTGCCGTCAAGGTTGCCCCGCTACCTGCTGCACCGACATAAATCTTGCCGACCCAAGCACCTGCCAATACATTTGTGCCAGTAACGCCACCGGACCTCGTATTCATCTCGATACCGCCAAAACTCAGTCGCGTATCCAGGATGTTTTGCGCATCGGGACCGGGAGACGTCGCCAGCAGGCTAATTGGATTCACATTTGGGTCGATTGGATCGATGTTAGAATCATCAAATGGGCCATCGAACCATAGTTCATTCAAACCGCTTCTTACAATTTGGCCCTCCAATTGCCCAATGACAATTCCTTCGATGTCGACGGACAATCGCTGGAAATCTGGATTGGAAACAGAACTGATGAATGGCGCATCGTCGCCATCGACCTTTACCTCGTAGCGTTGGTTGGTCGCGTCACGAACAACGGAATAATGATGGTAGATATTATCGGCCAAGCTAGCGATCGCATTCGGTTTTGCAAAAGTTGTAATGTGACCATGATCATTGATCGCAATCGTATTTTGGTTCAACAAAGAGACATAGAATTCGTTGTAGGTAACGCCTAATGCGTTTGGCGGACTCACTGCGCTAAACACAACTTGTTCACCTAGCTTTTGTGTCTTGAACCAGAAGGTGGCCGTAAGGTTGGACACACCATCGAGTGCATTGCCGGACACCACTAGTGCATCATTGGAAAATTGACGCGCGCGGCCGTTCAGATCGGTGATCGATCCGTCGGGAGCGATGATCGAAACAACCGGGTTAAGATTCTGCGAGTCCGGATCGCTTGCCTCCGTCGTAATGAACTTGTCTACTTCATTGAACGTTGGGCCAAATCCAACAAGGACCGGTACTTCGACCTGGAAGTCCTTTAGGGGCTTCCACAGGCCATTTTGCAGCGTATCCGACGGATTGATGATCGTCATCGTGCCGTAGTTGGCAAGCGTAACGGTTCCTTGAGCAAACCGAGCCTCCATCTTTTCAGGGCCAGTTGTTTCGAAGTACGCGATGGCAATGTTGTAGCTACCAGCGCTTAACGTGACGGTACCGACCGCATCCTGTACAAGGTGGGTACCTTTGTTGTTCACCACCAAATCGGTCGTTTCGAAAATTCCGTTCTTGTTCCTGTCGACGAAAATAACTGAGCCTGCATCGCTTTGCGTTCCCAAGGTGATCGCGCCTGCCTTAAGCGGTGCAGTGCTGTTTGCGTTTCCGATGACAATCTTGCCGACCCAGGCGGCGGCGAAGGTATCGATTCCTGTAATACCACCCGATCTCGTGTTCATTTGCGCACCATTGAAGTTCAATGGGGCATCGAGCATGCTCTTGGACCCGAACTGCAACGCCAGCAAGCTAGCGTCATTCGAGCTCGGCGCGATCGGATCGATATTGGCATCGCTAAAACTACCGTCGAACCAGTACTCGTTCAATCCATTAGTCAAAACACGCGTTGGACCGAGCTTTACAGTCTGCCCTTCGCTGACCGAATTGCCGAGCGAAGCTGCGTGGGTCACCGTAGGCGCAACATTGCGAACGAGGATCGGAAAACTTTCGCCTCGCAACGTGACGCGAGCGATGCCGTTGTCGCTCGGGATGAACGAGATTGGCGATCGATTGCCACTTGCGTTCGTACTGCCCGTAACCGTCCAGCCGGTATTCTGACCGGTACTGTCCGCCCAAGCCACGCCGCCGATCAATTCGCCATCGAGATGGTTCGGGCCAAAGTCGCGAACGGCGGTACCGGAACCTTCGACAAACCGCCAATCCGCCGAGAGATCGCTATCAGGAGTCAATGTCCCATTCATGTTGGCGATGACTTCGGCGCTCGACAATGCGCGACTCCATACGCGAACGTTATCGAGTTGCCCATCAAAGTATCGCTGAATTAATGGCCAACTTCCCACAGTAACAACCCCTGTTCCGACAAAGGGAGATGTACCGGGTTTTTCCGCATCGAGGACACCATTGACGTAGATTCTTTTCACTCCGTCTTGGAATTGCCACGTAATATGGAACCACGTATTCGTAGCGAGGAGTTGATTACCGCTCAAATCGTTCGCATCGTCACCGAAGAAACTAAAGAACGCCTTATGGTTGCGAATGACAAGATGCATTCCCCCGTTTATATCAAAAGAGCCTACACCAAAAATGGGGCTATCTTTTACTCCCGGATCGCCATCTTCCAGCGTGTCCGCTTTAATCCAAGCCGACGCTGTAAAGTTACCTTGGAATCCCAAGGATTGTGAATCACCCGCTTGCATGTAGTCATCGACACCATCAAAGTCGCCTGACCGCAGAGTGTAAGGAATGGTCAACGATTGCCCTTCGGATACGACCAAGTTTGTACCGCCATCAAGAGCATCCACGTTGAGGTTCAAGTTTTGGAGACTGTTTAAAGTACTAAGAGTACTAATGGTTGTTCCCGCATTCGAGTCGACGTTTGTATCCGATACATCGAGGCTTCGAAGATCACGGAACGCAGAGAGCTGAGAGATATCCCGAATGCGTTTGTTCCCAGAAAGGTCAAGCGTTTGCAATTGGGATGCGCCGACGATTTCTCCCGCGAATTGGCCTGACGTAATGCGTCGAGGAATCAGATTGGCGAGATCCGCGTCATCCAAGTTATTGTCGGACAAGTCGATCGATCGGGCATTGACGAGGAACTCAGCGCCATTGAGATTGGATAGTCCTTTGCCAATCGCTTTGAAATCGGCGATCGATGCGAATTGGCTTGCGTAAAGATTTTGTCGAACCAAAGGTATTTGCTTGAATGAATCGGTACTCCATTCCGGTGACGCAGCCCCGATAATGAGTCCGTCATTATCGAAAAATGCCAAGTCGGGTACCGTTGTGCCACTTTCTTCATCCATTCGGTAATAAGCTTCCAGGAATGTCGGCGTATCTGGTTCCGTTACAACCGTCGACCGATAGAGAGCCTCGATTTCCGAAGACGTTCGAACCGTACTCCAAATTCTCACTTCGTCAACTTCGCCGTTGAAGAAGTAGTCGGCTGGTCCTTGCGTATTGCCAGCACCGATGCGCAAGGGGTTAATCGTATTGGGTTTGTAGAGTTGCTCGACCGGTTGACCGAATTGTTGGCCGTTAATAAAGATCCGTTTCGTGCCCGTGACTGCACCGTTAACGTCTGGCCCACCTGTTACTTCAAAACTCACCGCGACATGAGTCCACACGCCGGGTGTTACCGTTGGTCCATCAAGGATTTCCCAGAAGGCTTGCCCCATCTCAGGATTGCCATTGCCGGTCCAAAACTGAATGGTATTGGAAGGAGTAATCGTGACGACGTAACCTTCGATCTCCGTTTCATTTTCGACGGACGACTCGATCAAAGACTGGAACTGGCCGACGTTGCCTTCCTGCTTGAACCACATTTCCGCCGTAAAGTTCTCTTGGTTAAGGAAGAAATCTTGAACAACTTCGACGTGATCATCGACCCCATCCAACGACAAAGAAAATTCGCCCGGTCGAATGCCGGAGGCAGTCACTGGAATGCCAAGGCTTTCTGCTGCTGCCGCCAACATTTCCGGCGACCCCAATGTCTTTGTGACGGTCACATCGTCGACGAACCAGTCATCGTAGACTGTCGCGCTCGCGGTGCCGGTACTCGACAATCGGAGTTGGAATGTGGTCCGAAAGGCTTCTTCGGGGAGCGCGATCGAACGCTTTGAAAAGGTTCGCATGTTGGCCCCGGCACCCAATTGCCGATCCAGTTCTTTCCAAAGCCCACCGTCAACGCGATATTCGAGTACCAAGTCTTCGCCTGGGTCAGGCGATTCGCCTCCACCCTTCTTCTGGAAAGCATAGTCAAGCGTGGCGCGCGAAGCACCAAACAGGTCGATCTCTTTGGAAACAACCTCATCGTTGCTGCCCGGATTGCCGTTAAAGTTCGCTGCAAATTCACCGCTTGGCGGCGCAATAGGACGGCCTGCCGTATTATTCTTGCTAACAACGAATGCGTTGACGGGCGTTTCCCATTTGGTCGAATCGAAATTTCCTGTTTCAAAGTCGTCATGAAAAACATCGATATTGGTAAATCCGATGATCGGATCGAGTACCGGAGGAATGTTGCCATAGGTTGTTTGGCTCACGGGTACGACGCGATCTGGTTTGTCGGAGATATCGCGATCATGGATTTCAATCGATTCCCCCGTGAACTGATCGGTACCGCTTTCACCAAATAGAGAATCCAGTCCGTCGTTGCCCATGAGGATGTCATTGCCATCACCGGCGCGCAATACGTCGCGGTCCGGGAAAGTGCTCGTCGCGTGGGTCTGGCCACGTTTGGGCGCGCTAAACTGTAAGCGGAACGCGTTGGTCAAGCCTAAATCGTCATGGACACGGAGGTAATACGTACCGGCAACGATGGTCCTCAAGTCGACTGCACCGACGTCGCGGAGAATAACGCCTCCTTCTAAATCGATGAGGTCAAGCTTTACGCCAGCGAGTGCTCGCGTATCCGCGCCAACAACGCGAATCGCATCCCCCGACTTACCATCGCCGAGCGTAGCAAATTGGAACCACTTATCATTGATCCCGACTCGGTCTTGCGGTGCCGGCAGATTGCAAACAACCAGCGACGTCTGGTCGAACCAATTTGAGTTGGGACCCTGTTCCGAATCATCGGGACTATCCATGGAAAGTCCAAATTGGGTGAGACCAGCAAGGCCCGCACCACGCAACGAAACCGTAAAGGACAGCTTATTGCCTTGGAATGTAAGCCCTGAATTGACACCAAGTCCTGTTACTTGATATCTGCCGAAATCATCCGTATTCACGCTCCAGGCCAAGTCCTGCGGACCACCAAAATCAAGTTGGAATGGCGCAGTGCGATCAACGATTACGCGATAGGTCATGCCAGGCAATCGCGGATCTCCTTCCGGCAATGTCGGTCCTCGGGTCGTTACCGTCAGACGCATTTCATCCGATCCGACCAAGGTGGCGGACAGGCCGAGTATGTCGATGTGCGAGGATTTTGCTGGATCCACCGGATCCGTCAAACTGCCCAATATGGTGCGGTTGAATGTGAACGGCGCTCCGCCATTGTCAAAGTCAATTGCTCGTCCTGTTCCCACATCGGCAACGAACGAACCACTGCCCGCGACCGATACGTTTTCGAGTACATCAAAAGCGGCGGGTAGCGCAATCTTCGCCCGCTTACCGTAGGCCACAAACAAACCACCAGCACCCGTCAATTCGGCTGGACTTGTCGCTTGAGGTGCATTGATCACCAAGTCGTCGATGCGGTCATCGTTGAGGTCGATACTCGATGCTGAGGCCACATAACGCGATGCGTCATAGAAGGCAGCAGGAGTAGGTGTATAGCCTGCTACATTGGTGATACCGAAAGTACCCGGTACATTCCTTGCCGTTGCATCGAAAACTCCGTCCCCTGTCGTTTCATTGAATCGATAAAATGCGGTAAGTCCAATCTCATCACCGGATAGATCTCCTTGACGTAGCGTGTGGATTTCATCCGCCGATAGTGCCTTATTGAAGATGGCAAAATTCGATAACACGCCATTGAAATTTTCAGCATTATCTTCGATGAACGACGAACCGGTTAGATCGATTTCGTTGCGCCCGATAACGACGTTACCTAGCGAGACACCGAGCGGCACAACATTTCCATACCGGGTTCCGAGCGACTTGCCATCAAGATAAACGGTAATCGAGTTATTGGCATCACTGGAAACGACATCCAACGTATGCGTCCGCCCGTCTGCAAATTGCGGGGTGGGAAATTCGGCGACGAAGGAAACATCCGGATCTGGAACCAAGGATCCCAAACCTACTTCGATCCTGCTGTCCGAATACAAATCGATGCTAAATTGGGTTGATTTAAGAGTAGGATCGTTCTCGTCTAACTCGTACCTCTGAAGTAGCGTCTGATAGCCTGTATGATTCGTTCGGAACGAGAGCGATGTTGTCATTTCACCCAATCCGTCATTGATCGTGTTGGGTAGATAAATAACGTCGTCCAGGCCATCAAAATCAAGACCAGCTACAAAGGGATCAAGACCAGCAGGTGCTAACGTTGCTCCTGACGTAGGAAAGCTAAGGACCGTTCCAGTCGGATTCTGCCCGAAGCCTTGGAAGACATGCGTCGTTCGTTCCTGATCGGCAGTCCTAGTGCCGTATTCAATACGAGCGCCAGAAAAGACCCCTTGGTCAAATGAATTAATATCATATTCCGCAGACACCAAAGTAAGGAACGTCGCATCGGTGCCGAGCAACAAATCGTGCGAATAGTTGACCCCGGGGGAGAAAGCCGTCGGTAGCGCGCCGGTGAAGGACCAAGTTCCGGCGTTATTCGTCACTTCTACTAACTGGCCATTGACGTATCCAGCTAGGACTCCGGTCGCGTTGCTAACAAGTACCGCCAAATTTAATCCAGAGGAATCTGCGGAATCATTGATACCCATGCGATCAACCACAAATCGCATGGCATCCGTAGAAGTCAACCCCGCTGCCGAGCGAATTTCAGCAAGGTCAAACGTGATGGATTGATTCGCGTGGAGGCCAATCCCTTCCTCCAACTCTACCCCGGCGAAATCGAAATTTTCTGAATTGGCAAGCGTGCGAATGCCCGGATCGCCAGAAACGCTCGAAATCGCATCGTTCCCTGGACCAGGATGGAAGATTCCCGCCCATCCAAGATTCGCAAAGTCGAAGTCGACGCCGCCATTAATACTGAAGACTGACGAAGCGTTGCCTCGCACAACGCTATGCACGCCTAAATCCGCAGCATCTCCTTCAGCATACATCGCGTCGGACAATATCGCTGACGTAAGATTCGTTCCCTTCGCGTCATCAAACAGATTGCCCAGCGGAATGCTTTGGAAAGGTCGACCGGTTACTGCTAGTTCGCCGATGCCGTCATTGTCATAGTCGCCCGCCGTGGCACTCAAATCGGTGCCCATCACGGTCACGTCGATAGCATCGAAGATTTTCTCAACAGTTGCATCGCCCCCATAGACCGACATGCCCGTCGCACCGATGAATCCAACATCGTCGTAGCCATCGTTGTTGAGATCACCCAGGGCAACAGGTTTTGTCGGTTGCAGGTTATCGCTCGATACAGTGATTCGCGTGTGTTCGCCATCGATGAACCGCGTCATAATCGGCGCGAAGTTGGATAGCGATGGGTTCGGAGTTGCATCTCCGCCGACGGCAGTTGTTGTATCGGTGGTTACCGTTACTGACCAGAAAAATAAGGTCCCGCTATCCAAAGGAACATTGTCGCTTAGCTCCAGCGTCCAGTTGCCACTGGATGCTCGACCATTAAATGCCGACAACGGACTGCTGGGCCGGAAGGACCCAATAAACCCTTGCAATCCAGCACTAATTGGCGTGGCAGCTTGATCATCTAAGGTTGTGTCGGAAAAATTGTCTTGACTACCACCAACACGATTCAAAATCGTAACCCGTGTTCCGTCAGGACCAATCAACGTTCCAACAATATCGCCGACGAACGTGTGGTTAGCGATCAATCGGACATTTACGTCGGTAATTTTTCCCGCAGCGGAAACGAATTTGGTCCTCGAAACGGTTGGGTTGGGAAGAGGGTTGCCGAATAGGATGTTGACCGATTCAGATTGTGTTTCGGAAATAGTGGCTGGAATAAAGCCCATCTGCCCACCGTTGGCACCGGCGGTAACCGTGAGTTGTATTCCGACCCCGCCATCGACCCCAACGATTTCCATCCGATTCGTGGCTTCATTCTTGCGAGCATAAACCCTACCCGATAGCGACGAGTTATTAATTTCACGATTAAGTCCATCAACAAAGGCATCTGCCGTTTGCGACTTATTGCCCGGTGCAACCTCTTTCGGATCCACGGTGACGGTCAAGCTAGCAGAACGCGAATTGAGAATGACGTTGATCGTTGCTGGCGCTCCAAAGTTGCCGTTATCGTTGGGTGCCGAGAAGACCGGTTGGGTCACCTTGTTCGACTCGACCGTAGCCTGCCTGTTGCCGAATACCAAGTCCTCAATGCCATCGCCATTAAGATCGCCGGCAACTAGCGTTTCGAAATGAACTTCATTGTTAACGGATGAAGAGAATTCAATCGACCCTAGACTATCTCCTGTCAAAAGGCTTGGCTTACCCGAAGTTGCAATAAAGGACTTGATTGTTTCTCCAGCAAACACGAATCCCATCTTGCGCTGCCCGTCGATTGTGGCTTCGGTACCGTAGGTCGTATCGGATGACAAGATGATGTCGCTGAGCTTGTCGCCCGTGAGATCACCCATTTGCAGCGAAAGATTTCCGTACTGGCCAAGCAAGTTCTGAGGAACGCGTATTGTCCGCGCATTGCTGCCCGTTCCGGCCGTTACCAAGTACGTGTCGACAAACGAGCTATTCCAATAACGCGGCCATGGAACGGAACCACCGGCTACAATGCCACCAGTTTCTGCACCCAGCACGACCGTTATCAGGTAGTCAGCACCGTCGTTTCGAACAAATGCGAGATCCGCAAAACCATCATTGTTGACATCGCCAAATCGACTTGCGGGGACTCCCAAGGCTGAGATGTCGATAACGATGTCGGCTTCGTCGATAGCCAAGTGGACATCTTTCAGATCCATCGGGCCATAGATCAGATAACTATGCGCATTGTCGGTCGCAATAAAATCGGCTCGTTGGTCGCCGTTGAAGTCACCGACCGACACAAGGTTCGACAAATGCGAGTCCTTGATGTCGTTGGAAATAACAAAGGCATCGTTATTTATGTTTTGACCAATCACCGGAGAGGACTGGAATAATTGCTCGATCTGCGTGGGAGAAAGTGCTTGGTTGTAAAGCGCCACGTCGTCGAGTTGGATGGCGAATTGTTGACCGCCAGTTAAATTATTCCCAATGGCGAAGAAGTTACTGCTCGCCTGACCAACAATTTCGCCGACAAACAGTCCGTTGAGATAGTACTGCGTCTTTCCATTGGATCCGACCGCAACAAGTTGATTCCAGTCGCTGCCCGGTGCAGCGGGCGACAGATCAAATCCGCTATCCTTGAATGGAACAGGATCAGCGTTCAGATAACTGCCAAGGCTAGAACCAGTTTCCTCCACTAAGATCTGATGGTCGGTCGTAAAACCACGGAAGAGCGTATTCCAATTGTCGTCGGCAATCAGGCCCTTAAACCAAGCGCTTGCGGTCCAAGTCGAACCAAGGTCCACCCCGGCCGTGCCGATTTGAATTACGGCATTGCCATCGCTGAACTGGGCTGCTCTTCCTCGTACTCCGCCGAGAACCGAGGTAACACCGAAACTTGTTGCATCGTTGTCATACCCCGAAACATCGTTGCCAAGGTCGTTTGCAGCATCGAATGTGTAGTACAAGATCGGTGTAGGAATCGCGATATCGATTCCTGGACGAACGGGTGTTCCGAGGTCCAAGAAAGGTGACGCGAGTCCGTACTCAAACCGTTCGCTGGGTGTACCAACCGGGAATCTTGGCGGCAGCACAAATTTCGCTGGCGTTAGGCCCGCTGTTACCGTTGCATCGGGTTCATTTCCATAAAGGAAATCATTTCCACCGCCCGCAAGTAGCGTATCGTCACCCAAATTACCGACAAGGACATCTCTGCCTTCACCACCAATCAACGTATCAGCCAACACGCCGCCAAACAAACTGTCATTTCCAAGTCCGCCGTCAATCGTGAATTTGGTCTCCGTAGCACCTTGTTGGAAATCGCCCAACTCCATGCCATAAGCATCGAACTGTCCGGCACCTGCAAACCCGATGACTCCTACATCGAAATCGGTCTTGATATCTGCTGCCGAGCGAGCCGTACCGTAAACGCGCACATCATCCATCAAGCCGCGAAAAAACTGGCTGTTGACGCCGAGGTTGGTCTTGCCAACTGCAAAATTGTTGGCATTCGGAACGTTGTGCCCCGTTGGATTATCGCTCGCTACTTCGACACCATCGAGGAACAAGCGGCGCGTCGTTCCATCAAACGTCGCGGCCACATGATGCCAAGTTCCAACGAGATTTGTCGTGGCAAACGCAAGGTCATTCCCGCCCCCCCATTCGTTGACTATTCCATTCAACGTGAGTCGAAGCGCGTTGGATTGGTTGGTAGTGCCATAATTGCCCCAACCGATGATTCCCCTATCGCCCATGGCTGTAGGCTTTATCCAGGCAGCCATCGTGTAGGAACTGTTTCCCAGAGGAACGGCGGGGTTCGTCGCCGTTACGCGAGACGAAGTACCATTCAACGACAACACGCTATCAAAAATGAAGTTTTCTTTCTCTTTAAAGGTTGCAAAACCTTCAAGCTTTCCTGTGATGCCGTGTCCGGAAACATCATTGGTGTAATCAACGGACGCAATCTTTTTGTTATCATCGAACGAAAAATGCAAACTTGCCGTTGAGTCCGGTGCAATTCCTATTGGCAGGAATTGGAATCCTGGATCAGCATGGAACACATCATTCCCGCCACGCAGGCTCACATTGGTTTGTTCGATGTCCCTAGTTTGGAAAAACAATACCTCTTGCTCGTACTCAAGCGCGCCGTTTGCTCCAACTTTTGTTCTAAACTTCTGAGCGCCGATGTCCCACACAAGGCTTGCAAACTCGTAGCGATGAAGCAGCGTGTTGTATTGGATCGCCGCAAAATCAGGTACGTCAAAGCCACGTCGATCCTTGTCGCCACCGAGGTAGAACAACCGGTCACCGCCATCTCCGCCCATCATCTGATCATTGAATGTAGGCAAGAACGTTTGCGTAGCCGGATCAAAGTCCGTATTGGGCTGATTACCTAAAAGCGGTAGCGCATCCGGGATGATTTGGAATGTGTCGTCGCCAGCACCGCCAAACATTAAGTCACTCGCGCCGCGATCTTTACCGCCGGTCAAGACGTCGTTGCCGTCGTTTCCAAAAATCCAATCTTCGCCTGCACCGCCGCGCAAGATGTCGTCACCCAATCCACCAAGCAAAACATCGCGACGCTCGGCAGCACTGCCTGCATTGCCGAGCTTGATTTTCGGAATGTCCTTAAGGTCCCCATCGTCGGTTGTGCCGGTCAAGTTAAGCCGCAAGCTGTACGTTGTGGGGACAACTTTCGGAGTGGTGACTTTTAAGAGGTAAGCTGTACTCTCCGTATTGGCCGCTAATCCGGCAAGGAAAAGACTTGCCGCATTACCTGCCGTGCCTGTCGGAATTCCAATGGCCAATCGATTCGCGGTATTGGTTGTGTCGGTACCTTCGAGATACAGTTCCATTCCAAGGAAGTCGATCGGTGAACCGCTTGCCAATTGAATAGCGGCGAGCGCGCCTGGTGCTGTCGCGAACTGCAAGCGATACCAATCGACGTCGGAGGGGTTATCGATCGTCAGTCCATTGAATTCAAGACCATCGATGGTCGGAATGGTATCGTCGCTGGCGAGCATTGCGCCATCCACCAACTTGGTCAAACTGAACGATTGCGTCGGAATATCATTGCGACCTCGTAAGCCTCCACCCGCTACGCTTTCGGTTTTATCGACCAAGATCGCGTTGCCGGACAGAATCTCAATCGTATCGTCCCCTGCGCCACCATCGACCCAAACGGTCTTTTGTACGGTCGGTCCCACGGTGATCTTGTCGTTGCCACCGAGTGAATCAACGAGGATGACTTGAAAATCCCCTTCCGGTGGAATGATGCTGGCCAGCAATTCAAAGCTCGTCTTGTCTTTGGTCGCGGTCGATATTTTCGTGAGTTGGGCTTCGCGAGCCGCAGGATTGGTTTTGGCGAGCAATTCATCGACGCGGAACTTCAGATTTTCGGCGTCCCAAACGAGGTTGCCATAGCTATCGAGCGCTGCGAAGTCGAGGCGAACTTGGGCGGCGAAGCTGAAGTTGCCGTTATTATTGGTTAATCGCGTGACCAGATGATGATCTGAAATCAAGCCCGGTTCCGTCACGAAATTGATGTCGATTTGATCGTCGGCGTTGGTACCACCGATGTACCAAACTTGATCGGATTCGCGAGCGAATTCCTTCCACTCGTCGCCTGCCAATCCGCCGTCTTGTGACTCAAAGGTCGTTCCATTGGCTCGATACAACGTATCGTTGCCGCCATTACCGTACATAAAATCGACAACCGTTCCACCAAAGAGTTTGTCGTTTTTCTCGCTGCCGAGCATTCGATTGAGCCCGGTGCTCTCCAACTGTCGAGTACCGCCACCGTCGTTGTTGAATAACCTACCGTTGCTGTCAACGAAGACGCCGAACTGCGTATCGTTTAACGGCAATGGATCAAAACTCCATGCATAGAGACTGTTTGTACCCATGCCGCCGATCAAGTCGTCATTGCCAGCGCCAGCAAACAGTGTGTCGTTATTCGATGGACTGCCGTTTCCGATATCTCCCCACAAACGATCATCGCCAGCAAAGCCATAGAGCGAGTCACTGCCAAGTCCACCGTCAAGTTGATCGCGACCAGCAGATCCAATCAGTTTGTCATCGCCACTATTGCCATCAAACACACCGACGTAATCTCGAGATCGCTTCGAAAGCGACGTGGTGTCAATCGGAACAAAACTAGGCGGAATCGTGGCAGGATTGATGATGCCTGCATCTACGGCGGCCAAAGTGTAGAAGCCGATCGTGTCATTTCCGGCCAAACCTGCGATACGGAATTGTTCGACGAGCAAATTACCCGTGATCGGATCCCGCATGTTAACAGGCAAATTGGTACCGTTGTATCGAACGAACGCTTGATTGGTGTTCGCGCTGTTCGCACCGATCAGGATCGTATCGTTACCGGTACTGCCGTTGACCATGACAATGTCCGTGGCATTGTCGTCTTTGATATCTTTCTCTTTTGCATTTCCAAAGTGACCATCGATGATGTCGAGCAACGTTTCGTCTGTTCGAATGGTAAACAGGTCGATACCCGATCCACCATATTGTGTGTCTGCGCCTCGTTGGCCTTCGATCAAGTCGCTGCCGGCTCCGCCCCAAATCCTGTCGTTACCGCCACCGCCGTAAAGTTGATCTTCGCCGCTACCGCCCATCAGTACGTCCGCAGCACCATTGAAATCGGCTTGCGTGCCGATGCCCATGAGCGAATGAGTTAGGTAGTTGGGTCCTACAAAAATATCGCCAGCCACATAGTCGTTGCCATCATCACCGGTGAGGACTTCTCTACGTGCATTGCCATAAACAAAGTCACCGCCCCCACCTCCGAATAGTTGGTCACCGGCAAGCTGTGTCTGGGCCGTAAATGCCGCCAACGCAGTCATAGCAGGTGCAAACGCGAACAAGGTATCGCGGCCCGCACCGCCAAACAGACGTTGGCCCGCTTGTCGTCCATCCAGCGGATTGCCTTCGCCACCGAAAATCTGATCGTCGCCATCATCTCCATAAAGATTATCGATTCCTGAGTCGCCATTGACCACGTCGTTGCCGGCACCACCGCGAACCACGTCATCATCGGGTCCGCCAAGCAGCGTTAAGTCATTTCCTGCACCACCATCGAGGTAGTCGATCCCTACTCCACCTCGCAGATCGTCGACATCCGACCCGCCAAACATCACGTCATTGCCATCCTCACCGATCAGTTGGTCGCGTCCATCTTGTATGGCACCGTCGATCGATAGTCCCTGCACAATGGCAGGAGTTACGAGAACCGAGGGAACATAGCCGCCCGACGCGATGTCAGGTTTACCAAAATTTGCCATGCTGCTGCTTGAGAAAAGCACCTCCATTTCTTGATAGTTTGCCGGCATTGTAAAGTCGGTTGTACCGAATTGATAATCCGCACGCACACCAACTGAATTACCACCGAACATGACGTCGTTGTTTGCACCGCCATTGATAATGTCGTTGCCTAGCGCTCCGACCAAGAAGTCGTTTCCGCCTTGTCCGTTAAGCCTGTCGATGCCGATACCCGCCCATACTTCATCATCGCCGTCTCCAGCGTTGACAACATTGTCACCGTCGCCTGTGTAGATGATGTCGTTTCCACCTAAAGTCGTGATGGATTCGTTTCCATCGGTGGCCGCCGGTGTAAGAATCGAAGACGTGGCGCTGCCATCGGTGAAATTAATCGTGCCATCGTCGCCGAGGATGTAGTTGTTTCCACCGCCGGCATTTATCGGGTCAGCTTTACCGCCACCGATAATAACGTCGAAACCAGGCCCAGTATTGATCGTGTCGCTTCCGCTAAGGACCGAAACTCCACTTCTCGCTCGAACTGGCAATCCATTGACGAATTCGATCGTTCCACGGTCGCCAATGATGACGTTGCTACCGCCCGTAGCTGTAATGAAATCGATGCCATTACCTGCAACGATATTGTCGTTGCCGGTACCGACCGTGATGTTATCGCTTCCATCCGCTGCGCTGACGAGTCCCTGCAGCGAGGTCACAGCACCACCGCTAATCGTCAACAAGGCCAAATCGCCCGCAACAAAGTTTCCACCGTTCCCTGCGTTGACCGTGTCGTTTCCTAACCCAGGCAGAATGTAATTCGTGCCGTTACCCGCAGTGATCCTGTCGTCGCCAGCATATTGGTCCAAAAGACGAATCGACGCGATGCCTCCATTGACGATATTGATCAAGGCGGTATCGCCGATGAGGACGTCGTTGCCGTTGAGCCCCGAGATTGTGTCGGCACCCCCCATACCCAGGATTCGATTATCCAGATTGTTGCCGGTAATAATATCTGACTCCGAACTACCCGTGACATCTTCGATACCAGCGACCGTGCCAATATTGTTGGTACCGGCGTTGAGGTTGACCGAAATGGTAGACGTCCAAGCGGAGTAATCGAGGAAATCGCGATCGCCATCGCCACCGTCGGTTAATCCTGTCATGCCCGACAAAGGTGCCATAAAGAACGTGTCATCTTGGGAACCCGTCGTGATGCTTTCGATCGAAGTGTAATCCACCAACTGAGTCGCACCGTTGACAATACCCTTGTTTCGTTCGTTGACTTGAACGCGCAAAGCGATTGTTTGGGATGCCAAATCGAGTTTGTCTGCATCCGCCAATCCGACGGATGCCGTGCCAATCAAATTTCCCGTGAGCTTGCCGCCTGGGGTAACGACAAAGTTATCATTGGCGTTGCCGCCCGTCAGATTTTCGAAACTCTCGAAAGTGAATTCCGTTGTGGCACCCGCGTCCAAAATGCTACCTGCATTGACCGCATTCAACGACCAAGCCGCGTTGATGTTGCGACCGATGATCAAATCGTTCACTCCCGCACCACCGCGTACCACGTCGATATTGGCATACCGACCGATATTATTTGCCGTCGATGCTTGGCGATTGACGGTGACAACATTGGTTGCACCGAAGGAAGAGTAATCGAGCGTGTCAGAACCGCCTGCACCGTCAATGGTTCCGTCGATTCGATCCGTTGAATGTAAAATAAAATTATCGTCTTGGCTGCCACCGACGAGGTTCTCAACTCCTTCGAATACCAACGCGTTATTGTTGATGTTCCCCCTGTTGATTCCTTGAATGTTCCAATTGTTAACGGAACCGCCACCGATGACGGACGTGGCTGTCAAGGTGTCATTTCCTGAACCTGCGATCAGATGTTCGATACCCACGACGGGTACTGTCTGTCCTGAACTACCTGGGCCGCCGTTGATGCTATTGGAACCGCTCGTAACCTGGATGCTACCTGTCGTTATGGTCATATTGGTTGTGACCGAACCAAAGTCCAAAGTGTCATCGGTATCGGGACCGGTTGCCGATTCGATGATCGAGTCGACACCCCAATTGTTTGCAAAGACATAGCGATCGGTACCGGCACCGCCATTGAGAACATCGTTACCATCGCCCCCGACCAGCGCATCGTCGCCGCTTCCACCAATCAGTATGTCGTTGCCTTCACCGCCGAACAACTTCACAGGTATTGCAACGTTGGGATTGATCGTGATCTTGTCGTTGCCACTGCCGCCCGACCACACGATGCGTTGAACGCCAGGATAGATGCGAGTAGTCGAATCGGGGTCGTTGTCGCGATTGATGTACTTGAAGGTAACACTGATCGCATCTTGTCCGTTGTCTACAACTTGTTTGACTTCAAACTCTTCGTTGACATTCGTTCCGTACAAATCACCACGTGGACCTGCATTCTCACCGGCATACAACAACAGAGTGCCATCGGGGCTGACTTCGCCAAGTCCCGGTGCCACGCAATGGTGGTTGAATTCAAAGAGGGTGACTTCAGCGATGTCGATACTGCCACGCTTGGTAAAGAAAAACAGATTCAATTCATAGTATGCGCGGACAAATGCACGGATCGATCCATGGGCATCGAATACGCACATGCCGGGAATGTCATTACCCGTAGACGGCGTTGGCTTTAAGAAGAACAAGTCCCGGAGTTCATCCAAGTAAAGCTTGCCGTCGCCATCGAGGTCATTCCAGTTCAACCCCAAGTCCGCGCGAACACCACCTTCGATCCCACCCGAGGCGATTCCAAGATCGATCACGGCGCCTACCGTCGCTTCCAATCCCAACGTGATTTCGTCGATGTCGGGACCGGAAGTCACATTTTCAAGGTCACCGAAATAGAATCCGTCGATAAAATTACCGGTCTTGGCAATACCGCGAGTATCGAACCCGATTGAAAAATCGAGGGACGCGTTAAGCTTTGCGCCAAACGTTGCATACAACGGAATGGGTGGGAATGGAATCTGCCCGAACCGCATGCTAAACGGAACATCCAATTCCAGCTTGGGAATCTTCCATTGAATGATGTCCGCTTTTTCCCCAGTGAAAAGCTTGAAGATATTGGATGGATTGGAAAGCAGCGGTATCTTGATGCCGAGGCCGCCTTTTCCATTCGCATCGGGAGAACCTGAGAGTCTGCCGAGCAAGGACTTCGTCTTGCTAGCACCAGCCTTTGGAGCGCTTCCCGTTTGATTGAGTACGCCAGAAGAGACTCCGCCATTTGCGTCTTTCGGAATGGTGGTTTCGAGCGCATTGTCTTTGACTTGGATGGGCGTGTCCTTGTTGGACAAGTCCATCGTGCCACCTTCGGTCGTCGTGTAGGTGGCGGTAATCGTACCGGTTGGTGCCGTGGTAAAGACAATTTTCGCTTTGCTAAGTCCGTTCTCTTTGTATCTGACTAGCTTGTAGAGACTCGAGGCGACCAAAGTGCCATTGCTGGAGACTTTGACCGGAGTTCCCGTGCGTGGACTGCTAGGCAGAATTCGCTCGAGTCCTGTGCCCGTCGTTGCGGCATTCGTTACTGGGATCGGCTTACCGGTGATGTAGAACGTACCGAAGTTGACGACGATCGTGTTGCCGTCAGCTGCCATGGCGTTAAAGGCATCGATCAACTTAAAAACTTCTTGCATCAGACCGATGACCTGCTGCGCTTTCTTGGCGAGCGCAACAGATTTTTCGGTGCGACTAGCACCCAGGATACCGAGGGTCACAAATGTCAGTTCCGGTCCGCCGACCAATTGTGAGAGATCGTTGAGTCCGGGAACGGGCGAAGCCAAGAAATCGATCAAGGGCCGTACGGGGCCAATATACTTGTCGAAGGCATCGAGCACGGGCTTGATAACGGTCGAGAGGAAGCTTCCCATGTCGAGCTTTGCATCGCGGATCGCAATATCCGGCAAGCCACCCCCGATTAGTCCATCACGCGTAGTTAAACCTAACGCCCAATCGAGCGTCAAGTCCGCATTGATACTCGGCAACGCAGACGAACTCACGTCGGCGGTGAGATGCAAATCCGCATACGCTTCGGTGGTGATCCCCGCATTGAACAAAGTCTTGAATGGCGTTTCCTTAATCTCGGCAAAACTCAATTGATTCTTCGCGTCGGCATCCGGATTGTTGATGTCGATAAAGATATTGCCAGCCAGTCCTGTTCCCTTCGACAGTCGACCATTGCCGTCGCTATCCGATTCCGATAACACGTCCGTCATGTCGCCATCGCGGTTGAAGTCAAATTTGCTTACCGCTTCATTCAGCACAGGTCCATGACCATCCGTAGCGCTTCCGTCGTTGATGATACCGTCTCGGTTGTAATCTTCGATGGGGTTGCTGACCGCTGCTACGTTCAAGAAGAAGAGCGAGCCTGAGAGCGACGTTCCCGGTTGCAGAATAACATCGACCGACAATCCGATTTCCGGTGTACCCGCTGTCGGCAGCCCATTGGTATAGGTAACGTTCGGATTAAGCTTGAAAAAGAATCCCTTTTGCAGGCTGACGCCAATACCGAAATTAAAGTTGTATCCAAAATTGACCTGCACACCACCTTGCGTGTTTAGGTCAAAAGCAAATGCATCGACTCCCAAGTCAAACGCAACATCGAGTTGATCGCGACCAGCAATTGCTAGATTGATTCCAAGCTCCAGATTCTCCGGGGTGGTCGTGAATGGATCGGGGATAATGACTTCGACATCCCGGAAATCTGGCGTCTCTGTTTCATTAGGCACGTTCGGATCGTCATGGAACAGTGGATTGAGCGAAAGTATCTTTATATTGCCCCCTGGTCCTATCGAATTGAAGATCGTGGACTGGATTTGGCCACGCAATGCGTCGATCGAACCGCTGGCATTGTTGATCAGAGTTTCTAATTCGCCTATCATTCCATTCAATTTGCCAATAAAGCTTGAGCCAAGATCGAGTCCGTCACCGATCAAAGGCAGCTTTTCAAGCAAATCCGATTTTAGCCCCGACTCCACGATCGATAGCAGTGATCGGGTACCCGAAATCAACTGCGAAAGGTTCATATTCTTGAGGTCAGTCAAGCTCGACAAGTAATCCTTAATTCCGTCAAACCGAAGGTCGACGGAGGTCGGATGATCGAGTCCCACAATGACCGTCACCGCATTCGGGATGGTAAGCCCTGCGATGTTAGCGCTGAGGGATGCTTTCGCGAGGCCATTGATTCCAAAGTTAAACTTGTCTGCAGCCGTAAACGACCATTTTCCACCGCTCGTATACGCCGCGTTGCCGGCCCGCCTTATTGTCAGCCCAACATTGGTGTAGAGTTCAAACGTCGTTGCATTTATTTTCTTTACGAAATATGTTCCATTGGCATTCGTGTTGCCACCCACTTCGGCAATCGTGATCGTTTGTCCGTTGACGAGGCCCGCAGTGCTTGGCGTTGTAATGACTATAGGATTTGTGTTGGATGCGCCCGAAATCTTGTAGGAAGATAAGAACTGCGAGAAGGGGATGCCGCCGATCGTGTTGTTATCGATCGGAGCAAATACAGGATCGATATCGATGTTCAGACTTGCGGTGGGCGAACTTGCAGCAGATTCGTACTCAACCTGTGTGCCTGCCGTGGTTGCCACTTTGAACTTAATAGTTGCCGGCGTCGTCGTTTTGTCCAAGACGTAATCAACACCATCAACACCCAAATCCGCCAAAGCGTTACCGCGTTTAAGCACTGTGTTCCCGCGAGAGACGATCACCAGATTATCCACCGCAACGGTCGGCAACTTGAATTGCGTTAGCGCATTGCCGATGTTCTGAATGGTCGAACCCTTCAACTTCAACTTACCAAGCAGGCTTCCAGAAATCCCGCCTATCCCGGCAGTCACATTGATGTCGGAATTGATCGATGTTGTCAGTGTGAGACCGGTCGTATTGAAGAGGTACGGAGTAAAGGTCCCAAATCGGAAACCGAAGTCGAGGTCCAAATGACCTCCTACGGTGAAGTCAATATTGGCCCCCGTCGAGACGGTGATGGGACCAAGATCGGGTAAGTTGAAATCGAATCCGACAGTAGTAGTAACCGATTTGTCGATGTCGATTTTCACAACGGCGGTGGCTTGGAAACCAGGCACATTGGCATCGGCATCTTGAAAATCAACAATCAAATCGAAAGCATCGTCGGACAAACCCAGTTCTTGCTTGATCGCATCGCCGATGATCTTGCCAAGGTTGGTTCGCGACGCGACCAAATCACCGACTTGGTTGACCTTGGCCAACATGTCCGCTTTGCCTTCGATATCGCTTTCCAAACTCGCAACGGCTTTGCGCAATCCGGTTATCGCTGCGACCAACTGGCCGGTTGAAACAAACGTGAGGACCTGGACTTCAGATGTCGTATTGGCAACACCCTGCGTTTCTGTCCGCGTTTGCACGGTCAGCCCCGTGGCGCTGTTGCCTTTAAAATCGACCACGTTCCCCTTGGTCTTGTTAAACGTGACCGTATAGGGCCCTTTGCGCGATCCCGTAACCGAATCGATTACTCCGGCACCGAGTGCCAAGTCGAGCGCGTCTTTGATTTCGGCAGCGGTTGCATCAAAAGTAATTTCCGCCGTCGCTACAGATGAAAATGTACCACCGCTAGTGTACGCCGCATTGCCGGCTTGACCTACGGTGAGCGCTGCGTCCGTAAACAGGGAGAACGTCGTGCTTGTCAGTTTCTTGGCATAAAACGTTCCATTCGCATTCGTGTTGCCGTTGACCCCTTCGATCGTAATCGATTGGCCATTATTCATCTTGGCCACATTCGCCACAGACGAGGTAATGACGATCGGATTCGCATTGGTCGCAGCCGTGATAGCTCCCGTAAAGGGCAGATCTAGCTGATAGACATGGTTCGGAGCGGCCGCCGATTTTACCTTGGCAATCAGGTCCTTGATCTCATCGGCAAGATCAGGTGCAGCGCCGAGCTTGGTAAGCAGATCTTCCAACTCACCAATCTTCTCATTGATCAGTTCTACGTCAGGCCCGGCGAGCAGTTTTTCAGCCGCCCTTGCCAACCCATCGACCACATCGAGGATTTCATTGGGCGTCTTGTTGACCACAGGAATCGGTGTGTTGAGTCCATCGATGTCGCTGCTTTGCAGCAAATCGACGACTCGTTGAATCACGCCAAGCAAATCGTTAAGCGAAAAATCCTTGAAGCTTGATAGTGCTTCTTGAAGATTATTGACAGTATAATTGAGATCGGGTTTTAGCGAACCAGGCTTATTGGCTAGCGAGGCGGTAATGGAGAGCGGCTTGGAACCACCCGCTTGAAATTCTGAAGGCAAGAACACCAATGCGGAACCATCGATCGGAAGTGTAACCGAGCCGCCATAAGTGAACGATGGAGCGAGAATATCAGCAAAGCCAGCCGTTGAAAAATCGCTCAGGCGCAACTTGCTATCGGTGCTCTCGTCCGCAGTCGTATCCGGATTGTCAACATCTTTCAGTCCCACACTTGCATCGATGCTGAAGTCCATCGTTCCATCGACGATTCCCAGATCGAGAAATCCCAAAGAAGCGATCAAGTTGATGTCGGTAGAGTCAACCGACAGATTGGCAAAAACTTTACTGCCAATCGTGCTGACGTAGAATTGATCCGTAATCGGTGCTTTGAAAAGCGATGTACCCAAGAGAACATCGCCGGCGTTGGCTTCATTTTCAGCCGTCGATTCATCGTCGGGTGCCTCAGAAACTTCGGCGAGTATACCGAGTATACTGCCGACTGGGCTAATACTATTGTTATCGCTGACCGCTGCAACCTTGAGCTTATTCGCAGTCGTCCATTGACCGCCGCTGGTGTAGGCGGCGTTACCTGCGACGCCAATTGTAAGTGCTTCGTCGGTGAACAGCGAAAATTTAGTTGCGTCTATTTTCTTGACAAAGTACTCGCCGTTCGCATTGGTGTTACCCAATACTCCGCTAATTTTCAGCGACTGTCCATCGCGGAGCGCTGCCGTACTCGCCGTGGTGATGACGATTGGCGTAGCATTCGAGGCGCTTGTTATTGTCCCGACAATCGTTGCCTTCCATTTGCCGCCATTGACATACGCTTCGTTCCCTTCACGTCCCGTCGTCAGCTCTTCGTCAGTATACAACTCAAAGCTGGTCGCATTTATCTTCTTAACAAAGTACTTGCCGTTTGCATTGGTGTTTCCGGTGACACCTGTAATTGTGATCGATTGGCCATTGACTAGTCCTGACGCACCGGTAGTGGTAATCACGATCGGATTTGCATTCGTCGCACCCGTAATCGCGCTCGTCAGCGTCTGGGTCTTGTCGGTCAACACGATCTGATCGTTGACATACGTTACTTCAAGAACCGTGTTGCCGCCCGCAGCCGCTTCGATCTTGTTCTTGACGTTGCCCAGTGTTTCACTGAAGTCCAGATCGACAGTAAATTTTTGTCCGTTTCGAAGCGTGATTTCGAGGTCGGCTTGATTGCTGGCATCCCCAGTAGCGAAACCGAGGAACGGCGTCGTGCCTGCGTTAATCGTAAAGCCGTTGATCTTCTTAGAATTGGCGATCAACAGCAGTTTGCCGTCCACTGCCTGAACTTCCAACGGCGAAATTCCATCGACCACTGCGAGTCCCGGAATAACGACCGCTTTCAACGCGGTGGTCAGTTGCGTTGCAAGATCGCTTAAGCTCGTATTGTCGGCGACCTTCGCAGCAGGAATCGTAACGCTGATGTTGTTTTGAACGTTACCAAATTGCCGAACGTTGAGAGCAAGCGTCAAGTTGGTTGCTGGCGAATTCTTTCCGCTTGAGTTGACGGGATTACTCAGCCTACCTACTTTTAGCGCTACACCCTTTCCTTTGTCCAGTGTGCTCAACGCTGTAGTGTTGCTAATCGTCAAATTGGACCCGATGCGGTCGATATCGACGCCGACTGTAAGCTCGACACCTGCGGCTGCCGTAAAGGTCGCTTCGGCACCACCGGCAATGCTGAGCTCGGTGAAGCCAACATCCAGGCCTTTATTAAAATCGAGTCCGATGGTCTTGGTAAATGTAGTTCCCAGGGCGATGTTAAAAGAAATCGAACGTGGCGTCGAACCGGCGGCAGGCGTGTAGTTCAGCGAAGCCGTAAATGGTTGGCCCGCGAACTCCTCTTGGATCATTCCGTTGAGAACGTGGATCAAGTCTTGGATGCTCTTTACGCGGAACGATGAGCTGACCAGAATGCCATCTTGCACGTCGCCTTCGACTTCGGAATCAGGGACGGCGCTGACCAGTCCAAGCTCGGTACTCGCGGTGTTTTCATCCTTCTCTTGCGTGGTGTCAAAGCCCAAAATCGATGCGCCTTCGATGGTGAGTGCTTTGGTCGTGCTATCGAGACACACGATTCGTACCTGCATTCCAACCAGCACGGCTTGAAACCTTCGATCAAGCTTGCCGCCGCCGAAGGACGTTTCACCCAATGCTTGATTGAGGCTGGTGAGCATATCGGCTGGCTTAGCATTATCCTTTGTCGATTCTGCCGCGACGGTCACATCGACAGTGAACTCACCATCATCGTTGACGATGGTCAAGGTGAAATTCAGGTCAGTCGTGAGTTGCGTCGGCAAGTCCTCAGGCGCGGTGATTTGAACCGTATTGAGCTCGAGTGATATGCCAGCGGTTGGACTGGTCGTGCGAATCGCCAGCTTGTTGGCGTTCTCAGGATCGAAAAGGTTGATACTTCGATTGACTGTCGTATCGGGAAGGGCTTGATTGTTTGTATCGAATCGGAAGGAAACCGTCGACAAACCCATTTCGTCCACGGAGGCTTTTTGCCATTCTCCGTCCGTATCCAGGTACTCGATGACGTCGCCCACACGCATCCCGAAATTGAATAAGTTCACGCTGGCAGGAAGCGTCGCCTTGAAACGGGCAAAACCGGTAGGCAATACCGGAATACTCGCTCCCACGGCAATGAGCGAGGTGTTGACGAGTGAAGAAATTGCGGCACCCTCAAGTGGCACTTGGCGTTCCGCAACCAGTTGATCGTCCAGGCCGAGAACTGCAAATCTGGCATTGATGTCGTCGTACAAATCATCGATGGAGTCGTTGTCCTCCGTCATGCTAGCCGGAATCGTCACGAATATCGGATCACCACCCTCGATCCGCACCGCAAAGGATGCATCGGCGCTCAAACGGCCATCGGTAATGGATATGTCTTCCGCACCGACCAACTTGGGATTAAAGTAAAGTTTGCGTGCAAACTCTTGTGTTGTCTTGGCAAAATTGACAACGCCGCTAACTGCATCTTTGACAAAGGGAATGCCAGCGGGAATATCCAGCGAAGAAGCGACCGACTGCACCGAGTTGCCCAGTTGGACAAACATGGTCGCAATGGACTCGGGAGTGAGCGAGTCAAAAGTACCGATCGTGTTGGTGACCTTGACTTTGCTAAGCAGTGACTTGAGCTCGGTCAAATTATTGAAATGAGCGAGTCCCCGCGTCGCACCATTGGCAGTTGTCGTTGTAAATATGTCGATTTGACCGGGAATCGGGGCACCAGCAATTTCGGGCTTGATGACCAATCCGTCGATGTCCACATCGCCGCTGAATCCAGGGACGAACGATGTGGCGAGGTTTGCTCCCGTTGTCAATTCCGTGATCGTGGCTCGGCTATTCGCGTTGGGACCCGTACCAGGATCTTTAATATTGAGTGTAAATGCAGTCGTGAATTTTATTCCATCATTGACCGCAACGGTCGAGTCTTCAGCCAGGGTGGCCGACAAGAAACCGAGCGACGCACGAGCTCGAGGGTTATCCAACTGTGCGGTGATTGCCAAGTTGATTTCGGGAGTTGCGTCATCGATGACCGCAACACGGTTACCGGGAGTAAGGGCCGCATCCGAAGCCAGATTGATCTCGAGTGGCAACCGAATCGTTGGCGCGGCCGAGACCAAAAAATTCCCCGAGGCGTTGAACGAGAGACCTGCGATCTTGTCGCCAAAGTCCAATTGTGTTTCAAATTGAATGGGCTTCGGTGTGAACGTCGGCGTGAGCGTCATCAACTTCGTGGCGGGACTGTAATTGATGTCTTCAAAGCGAATTCCGAGCGGCTCAGCAAGATCATTCAGCAAAACGCCAAGCGATGGCAGTGCCGTCTCTGCTTTGCTGTACTTTTCCAGCGCCGCTTTCAAGTTATCGGCCAGCGTACCGCCGACTTGGAATCGAAGTGACGGATTCGTAACGTCCGGACTATCGGCTCGCGACTCATCGTACTTGATCGTGACGGTTTCGCCGTCCAGCGTATCGACGATGCCTTCGAATCGTTCGCCCGTCGTCGAAAGAAAGGTCATTTTGTCATTGGGTTTAATTCCGATCGACGACGCGTCTTCACCTGCATTATTCAAATGAGCCGTAAAGCGTTTGAAGCCATCTGATATGGTTGGACTGGTAATACTGAGAATCTGGAATCGTTCAAAGGACCGAAGTTCAGCTTGAGAGGAAAGGACTTCGCCGATCGTTTTGTTAACAAGCGGAATCGGAACGTCAAGCGCCTTGCTGCCAGTTGCATCGTTCAGCCAATTCGCGAGTGCCAATAAGCCATTGACGATTGCACCCGATGACAAATTCAATGTCAACGGGGACATATCGACAGTAAATACAGGCGCCGTGGAATCAAAAAGGTTTGGATCGTGAATTCCAACCGAAGGCAAGTTGGGTGCCGTTCCAATGTTGGTGCCATACAGACTTGCATTGAAATCAAAGTCGATATCCAGTTTGCCGGATGGCGTGATCGACAGTCGATTCTTGATGGGGCCTGCCGTATTGGCGAGGGCGATCAAGGCGCCCGCTTCGATGGACAATTGGTTGGCGGTGATCGTCCCGCCTATGATGCCATCCCCCAGGGTGAAGCCAAGCGATGCACCGTCACCAGCTATTTTAGCACCCAAATTGAATCGGTTCAGCGTAAAGAAGGGATCGATGCCAGTGGACTTGCTGAGCCCGACTCCAAACTGCATCGCCATGTCAACGCTAGCGGCAACATCGACAGTAGCGGCAGCGTTGAATGAAACACCAATGTCGTTCCATTCGGATCCTAGCGCATTGAGATCGAGATCAAAATCCTTATTGAAACTCCCTTTGACAACCAAATCAAAAACCATTCGATTTGTTTCGAGATCGACGCCGCCCTTGATCGAGATTGGCGAGGAACCTCCAGTCGAAGCAAACAGGTTCTTGGTTACTTCATCGATCTTATGGGCAATCGTATTGCGGAGACCAAGCGCAGAAGGCTTTTTTCCAACGTTGGAAGGAAGAAACTTCAAGCTCGTCGGATCAAAGCTACCAAAATAATCTTCAGTAGCTTGTTCGAATTTAACCAAGTCGCCCCATCGACGTCCGTCTGGGCTTGCATCTTGATTAAGAAGACCATTCAGGCTCTTGCCGATTCCCGGTATCACTTGGTTGAGCGCGCTGGTACTCGAAACACTATCGGCAGCCTCGTCAAGCGATGAAAGGATGGAGAGCACTTGATCTTGGAGCGCGGAGCCCAAGACTACGTCGACGATGACATCGGGGCGTCCAGCGAACAAGTTTTGCGAGGCGACCGAGATGACCGGCGTACCAAAGTCGGCAAGGTTAAAACCGGTCGTCGTATTGGTAATGTTCAACGGGAACACAAGATTGACCGACGCCGTGGGGGTAATCTGGACCATATCCGAGAACTGCGGAAGGCCATCGATGATTTGGTTCAGAGAAAGTTTTTGACCACCGGAGGGATTCGTGAGCGAAATGGCGGCATTGGCGCTCATGCTGAAATTGCCGTTCTCGATGCCGGCGCTGGTTGCCCCAATATTGATGGTGGCGTTGAGGTTGTTGATCGAACCAGAAGCACCCATGACGAGATTTAAGTCGCGAACAAATAGTCCGTCGCCGAAATTATTGCCTTGAGTCAAATCGATACCCAACACACCCGACAAAGTAACGTTCCCCGTCAAGGTATAGTTACCGCCCGCGCTGAGTACAAAATTGCTTCCCAAGTTGAGTGTGCCAGAAGCGGTTGGCACTCCTCCAGTAAAGTTGGCCGCGCTCAACGTAAACCGCAAAGATTTTTCGTCGGCCGTGTCATTCTCAACCGTAACGATCGGCGCAAGCGCAGCAGCGATCTGAGCCATTGTCGCCTTGGGATTGGATCCCAGAAGATTCGTGAGAGGCGTCACCACACGATCTTGCCATAACGTATCCACGGGAAGCAACGTACCCAGTTTGGTACTGGTATACGCCAAGACAGTATCGAGTACCCCTTGCGACTTCGTCGTCGTCAACAGTTCTTTGAAACGCGAAGACGCTTCCTGAAGTGCGTCGACAGGACGAACAATACCAAGCGTAATCGCCTTCAATGCCGAGGCAGCTTTGGATTTCGTTAGAGTGGTTTCGATGTTCGCCGTGGTGATGTTCGTGGCACCGACCGCTTGGAGGATCTTCGTTTGTGAAAACCGATTCACTACAAGGTCCGTGTGGCTTACCGAAGAAACACCTGCCGCACTTCCCATGATCGGCAGGAGATTTAGTTTGGCACCGATACGTGGGTCATCGATAAAGGGATCGATCGAAGAAAAGCTGGAAACGGTTCCGTCTCCGCCGTGCCCGGACACGATGTCGTCATACCAAACTTCAGCAGCGTTGGGTCGTCGTCCGATAAAGTTGGTGAAAGGCAGAATTTCATCTCTGAAAAAGCCACTATCCAATGGCCCTGTGTGTTTTACGAGTCGATCATGTGTTTCGACCTCCGTGCTGTAAACAATGTTGGTCTTGCCTACGCCAGTAAGCCAAGCGTTCTTAAGGGCACCGCCATTGAGGTCAGTTAACAAGTCATTGACGATTCCATTGCCCGCTGGATTGGTGGAGGTGATTTTTTCGAAATTACCATCGTCGTTCGTATCGATCGAATCGTAGGTAGGAACCAAGTGACGCAACGATCCGACGTAACGCTGCACGAATTGTTCACTTGTGAGATTCTCCGCTTTGGTGATGTTACCAGTGGGACCGACGATCGGCGTTCCGGCGCCTGCATTCATAGTTTCAAACGCGCGATTAACCATCTGAGCCGCGGCGCGAGCCGCAGCCTTGGAACTCCAATCGTTGCTTGACAAATTAAATGGATCGGTCGCCCCTTCATTCGGCACACCTGCCAGCACCAAGTCGTCGATCTTGGGCAGTCCATTCTTGCCATAAGCCGCAGAACTTTGGATATAACTTCGCGCGATAAGCCCGCCAGTACTATGGGCGATGACGTCGACTTTTGTCAGCGTTGGATAGAGCGCTTTAACGTCGGCTAAGACTTTACCAAAGTAATCAAGTCCAGTTTCATAGACCGTATTGGTGATGCTGGCTGTCGTGACCGAACTCAAGTTTCCGTTCGGGCTCGTCAAAGCGTTTGCGTCGACAGGTGCTACCGGCAAACGCCAGTCCCATAGAGCAACGAACAAGGTCTGGTTTGCGCCAGACGAGACATAACCTACGTTTTCAAGCGACTTGACGATATTTTGATACACACCGCCAAAGGGTTCCAACGCTAACTTGTCCGGCGACTGACCACGATTAGTCAACCATGCGGTCACGCCAGCTTGCGATTCATCTCTAGCAAACGTGCCTCCGAATCCAGGGATGACGATCACCGGATCGAGACCAGCGGTTAGCAGTTGTCGCGGTTCAAGCGTTTCGAAATAACGACGAATTTGCCTTCGGAGTTTCTTGACGCGAGATCTTCGTTTCGATTCGCTCTGATTCGTCCGTCGGATCAACATGAGATGTTTCCTTTCGCGAAACTTCAATGAGGCAGGCTATACACTTTATTTGAGAAACAGCGCGAGGTGGGCTGCGTTTTCATATTTCAAATACACGAATAAATTTGACTTCATGTCGAAAGCGGGACAGCAAGACTTCGTGTCGAGAGAGAGGCAATGAGAGGAAAGAAATCAGGATGGTAAACGCGAGAAACCGAGCAAGAATCGGTCAAGTGTACATGAACGCAAGTGGATCTGGGGGCCGTTTAGGAAAAAGAAATGAAGAATTATTTGGAAATTGCGAGGGTTTAGAAAGTCCTTGGTCCCGTGATTTCTTTTGGGATTGTAGTGACTTGTTTCCCAGGATTTTTGTGCACGAAGTCATTGGCTGGATGGTGCGGGGACGATTTTTTCGGGGTGATGGTCTGCAAAGACTTAATAATTTTCTTGGGATTGGCGTGGATGCGGTACCGAAGCATCCGGACTTCGGCTTCATGCTTTTCTTTTTCATCAACGCAGGGGGCGTGACGCGTTGTCGTGGATGAGTAGCAGCGTTTCGACGGACTCGCGGTAGCTCAGTAGTCGGTAGATCAAGCGGCTCGATGTGCGAATGATTTGCGCTGGGATGTGAATGACGGTTTGCAGAAAGGTTTGGAATTCTATACGTACGATTCGCTGCTTTACTGCCAACTGTTTTTCCTTTTGCCGTGCGGTTCCTGTTGGGCGAATTACGAGGCCACTCAACATTTCAAGCTCCAGGTAAGTGACGCGATCACCATGTACGCCCATTTGCTTGTCAAATTGTCCAGCGGCGCAGCCAATGCCCCGCAAGCGTGAAGTTGGCTCATATCGTTCACTTGATTGCAGCGATCATCTGCGTGAAACACTACCTGTCGCGACGAGCATGTCGCACTGGGTTCATGGGTGATGTAGAAAAAATACTTCGAGTCATCGAACAGCCATTGTTGACCTCGGCTCACTTGGAGTTCTTTGCGAACGACGATCATGCGATAGGATCGATTGCAATTGATCGGATGGTAATCGAACTCGGCCAGCCACTGGCATACTTGATGCTTGGATTCGTATTCGTGTTCAACGACGAACGCTTGCTTGTGGTTTTCAATTCGAGCTTCAGCGGCTCAGCGCGTGAAGCGATGGTGCTTTCGGACTGTTCGTAGCAAAGCGAGGCTGGAGAAACGTACCCGATGGAGCTGTAGTAATGTTCTACATTGTGCCACTGAAAGTACGTATATACGTCTGACATCGCAGTTCGCTTACTTGGCTTTCTTGATGGATCGTTACTCAAGGAAAATCGTTGGTTGGTGCATCGAGCTAAGTATGGACGAGGGTTTTGTGATCGCAGCGTTCAAGCAAGCCATAAAAGCTCGGCAGCCATCCCCGCAGCTCATTCACCACACGGATCGCGGTGGCCAGTACGCATCGTTAGAGTATCGCAAACTGCTCGCGCGCGCCCAGATGCAACAAAGTATGCGTCGCGCTGGGGACTGCTACGACAACGCATACATGGAGTCGTGCTTTGGCACGCTCAAGACCGAGCTTGAAATCAACAACTATGACGATCTATCACAAGCTCGACAAGAAATCTCAGATGACATCAACTACTACAACGCACTTCGCCGACACTCATCATTAGACAATCAACCCTAAACCGTTTCGTACGCCGCATTAACGATTAAGAGACGCTTCTCTCTGGCAGTTGCAGGCCAGGTTAAATCACTGTGCAAAAGTGAATGGACGTAATGTGCATCGGGAGACTCGCTGAGGCGTGGAGGCAAGCAGCACCAAGCAATCTGGCATCGTCCCAAAATTGCTTTCTTGTTCATAGTTAACCAGGGTATCTTCGAGACGAATGTCGGCGTGAACAATAAGATGTTCGGATTATTGACAGGTTTCTCACGGATTCGTAGTCGGTCGGAAGTCGGGAAGATTTGCTCCGTTTTAGTCGTTCTAATCCCGCGACCGTTGTGTTTCCATAATGCTTGGCGTCGAACCAATTCCAAAGAGGAAAAACAACAAGAACTGAAAATCCGGTGCTAACCAGACTGTCGAAATCACAACTAGTATTGAACAAAGCGCGGAACAAGTCAAAAGGGACATCAACGAAACACCCTCGGTACGTGAGTTTCCTCGGGCAGCGAGCCTCACAGCGGCAGAAATACCCATTCCGCAGAAGCAAATTAATCCAATCCATCCGAATCGCAACATTATGAGCAAGTATGAGTTGTCGACAAATTTCCATCTCTTCAGTGCTTGGACGTCTTCTGTACGAATCCCAACACGGGGAGGAAAGTCTTGCGTGGCAGTGCTGCCGTATCCGAAAAGGCCACCACGGATGGCCGATGGCAAGTAGAGCTTGAGTTCGTGCCATCGCGTCATCGTCCCTGAGAATTCAACGTATTTTCCGTCCTCTTTGATGAGAGGTCCCTGAATGCGAGTTGAGTCGATCCGCCCCGTCCTCACCATGATGTCCCGCACCATCGGCCAGAATAGAAAGGTAGCGATAACCAGCGTAGCCGTCGCTGCGGCGACTGGTATTCTAGACCTAGGAACCAGAAGAAATAGAGCGATTGAAACGAACAGTACCACACCCAGCATGGGGCCACGTGAAATAGTGAAGAATATGCCGAGACAGCAAACGATGATCGGGATAATCATCAGATGCGACCATTCTTTTCGAATCGCTTTATACAAAGCAAAAGCTGGCCAAATTATCAGCATTAGTTGAATGTTGCCGAAGTAGATTGAGTGCGAGCGTGTTCCCCAGGAACGAAACAATCCCCATCGCTTTGCGTTTCTTTCAAAGTTCTCATAGGGCCTCAATCCGTGAATCCACTCAAAGACATGTACGTTCATTAAGGCTTCAATCGCGCTGTCGATTCCTAAAATGGTCGTTACAGCCACACCGTATGGAACGAGTTTTTCAACGTCAGACCATTTTTGAAATGCCAATCGGCCAGCGATATAAGGGCAAGCCCATTCGGTGTAAGCTCGAAGTAAGAAAACCCAACTCCATCCTTCGACTAGTGTGTCGGAAATGAGATGCGTTGCTAAGAACGTCAAACCAAAATAATCGACGATACCCAGTCGTAGAGGAAAAGTCGCTTTAGGGTGAGCGCAATACATGCACAAACAAACGATTGTCGCTGCATGACTGACGTAAAACGGCAATCGAAGAAACTCGACGTTGCACCACGCAGGCACCAGCATCAGCACGATCACTGCCAAGCCCATCGCGAATTGCGGTGAAACTTTTATAGACGCAATCAACCAGATCACGGCGATTACGAGAATCGTTCCCAACCAAACTGCCATTTATCGCTCACTTTATTGCTGATGTTGCAAAATGGATGGTTGCGGGCCGTAAGATTCACAAACCGTTTGGTCCTTGGTCAACCAATTTTGCCACGCAGCAATATAGCTATCAAGAATCGCTGCTGTCTCCCGACCAAGACAAGAAACATCCAAGGCAGCACCGATCGTAAGCTTTCCGGCAGCAAAGCTCAATCCGACGCCTAAAGCCGTTTTGGGTCGTAAAGGCGGCGCCCCTACAATACTCTTTAGAACCAAACCACCGACCACTGGACAGCCATCTTGGTGCATATAACGTTTCCGATGACGCCGCGTGACGTCACCAAGATTCGTCAATACCGCCGTCGCCATTGGCAAAGGAATTCGAAGCGTTTGCCTTGCAATTCGTGAGATATACGGGATGGATTGCAATAACCCAAGAATATCAACAAAGTCAACACCAAGCCGTAAATTGCGAATGATTTCCATATGTTTATGGGTCAGGCCATGGATCATGGTCCAGTCGGCAGTCTCCCAAATTTGCGCTCCGACAAAAGCAAAACTAAATCGATTCGCTGCTGGTAACGTCTTGTCGCGAAGCGTGCGAAGGTCGGTTGGCACCAATATCCGAAGTCGGTGTTTTGGTTTCGATCGTCCATGCCGCACGTTCCAGTCGGCGATGGTCTGCATTAATAAAGCGATCGCGACTTCGTTGAACCGTTCCCCACGTCTTTCGCACGCCTCCAATATCTGTGTCGAAACATCTTGCGATAAAGTTCGATGCTGATACGAGACAACGCTCAGGGACCGTGAAGTCTTAATTCTCTTTTCGCCCGCAACGCCAAACATCGCGACAGGTCCTAAAACGTGAAACCGGTATGCATGAAGGAGCTTTTCCCAAATGGTCGTCGGACGAGAATTCTCATCCGGCTTGGGTCGATAAAAACAATCTCGATCAACCAAATCTTTCGGCTCAAGTCTCGGCCAATCCGGCTCCTCGCAGTCGCCATCCAATTCACTGGGGTCTTGAAGATCCTCTATGGCCGCTGGACGCGATGACTGAGAGGTTAGGTGATCGTAGGCCAGCATCAAGTCTCTCAAGAATACACGAGCGCCAAGCCCATCGCAGTTTGCGTGATGGAAATCCAAAACCAAGTTGGCTTGTCCGACTTCATTGCTTCCCCATATTCTTAACGCGATAAATTGACCAGGCGCTTTCCAACACTTTTCAAAACCCTCCGGCGCATTCTCAAAATTGCCCCGGCCCCATGCAAATTGAAAGCTTGCGACATCTTCCAAGACCCAATGCTTAGGACGAATCGCATGATCGGGTTTGGCAAGCAACATGGCATGTCGACGAATCGCGACTTCCACAGCTTGCCGAAGTCGGGGACCATCGATTTCACCTTCAAACTGCATGCCGATGCGAAAACGTTTGGGATATCTCGGAGAATCATCCCAAATCATAAAACGCTCCATGCGCGCCAGGGCAAGCGGGAATAACGACTGCCCTAATATTTCACTTCGTGGAACAGATACTTTCCAAGCATCCATCAATCTGACTTCCCACAATAATGATGCTAACGAATAATGGTACAGACTAATTTGAGACGTATCGCTTGCGATTGTCGCAAAAATGAAGCCTCGCTAGCAAGAGAAACTTTGCCACAATTTTTCAAGAACGGCGAACTTAACCATGCAAACAGGCGCCGCCATCGACGATCAGCGTGTGTCCTTGAACCAGATCGCTTGCGGGAGAGCACAAGAAATAGATCGCGTCGGCAACATGCTCCGGCCCCAACGTTTTGCCTTTACCGACAAGCAGCTTTTCATTGACTGCGGCAAATATTTCTTGGGGTAACAATTTTGTTGAGTTCGTTGCCACCAGTCCTGCCAAAACACAATTGCAATTGATGCCGAACGGACCAAGCTCTAAAGCGAGATGCCGGACTAGGCTTTCTAAGGCAGCTTTCGAAGCACCAATCAATCCGTAAGCGGGTAGTGCACGATGCGATCCATGACTGGAGATGGCAACAATTTTTCCGCCTCCAGCTTTCTTCATCAGCGGCGCGGCTTGTTGAGCCAGAATTAGCAGCGCGCGTACATTCGTTTTCATCGCCGCATCAAAATGTCGAGAATTGGCATCCATGACATTCCGAAATCCACCCGATGCAGCGTTGCTGACCACGATATCGAGACGGCCCCACTCACGGGCAACCGTCTGAATGAGTTCCGCAGCATCCTCTTCTTCTGAAACATCGGCCTTGACTAGCAACGCGCGGCGACCCAAGGCCATGACTTCTTGAGCAACAGCCCGAGCTTCGGATTCGCTGGTCAAAAAATTGATAGCAACATCAGCGCCAGCTTGGGCAAATCGCAAAGCAGTTGCTCGACCAATTCCTCGCGACGCGCCAGTAATGACGGCAACTTTTCCAGCAAGATCATCCATGGACTAGGGCTCCGCTCTTTATGATTCGATCCAAGCGATTTGGTAGTCGAACGCTTCCAACATGAGTTGCGAATGCTGATCACGCAAACAAAAATCGAACCATGCGTTCTTTGCGTCGTTTCGTTTCAACCGGCATTCGACGGTGTGTAACTGGCCGGGGACAGGTTGTGAACGAAGGACTAGTCTTTGGATGCCGACGGGTAAACTGATTCCGGGGCGAACGGATTTCCAAGCTAGAATTCCCGTTGTAAATAAACAGGCGTCAATCACTGCACTGGGGATTTGCCAACTCGAAGCATCGCGATGAGCGCCCGCTAAATGCACAAGTGCAGGCGCGAGAATACGACCGAATATGCGATCACCTTGGAGCGTGGCTTTCTTTAGTACTTGGAACGCCGGTCCGACAAAAAACGCGTTATCGGTCGACGGGTATTGAACATTCTCCCACTGAAATCCTGCTTCGTCAGGAGCGGGCCATCCAAGTAGCGACTCATGTTGTGCTGGCGAAAAGACAGCTTGCATGTAAGGTCGTGCGCGTTCGATTAACGTGCCATTCCTTGCATGAAAGTCAGCCTGTAAGGTCGATTCGCATGTCTGGGGGCCAATTTTTCGCGCCATCACGTCCACATGCAAAGGCCGATCATCGAAAAACCGCAGGCCTCTCACAGCACGCAACTCGTCGATTTGAACTGGCTGTTTTTTCGACATCCAGTTACTCAATCCGATGATTCCCAGGGCGGACTCCGTGAGCAACTCAAGGCCGACGACGATTGGGAGCAGTGGGCGATTTTGTAAACAATGCTCGCGTAGAAAAGTTTCTTTAAGCGGATCGAGTATGCACCGATCTAACGTCGTCTCTTCGTCAAGCTGGCTTGGCGGGGACACCAACAAGGATCGAGCGCTGCTGGAAACACTTCCTTGCGAATCACCTTGAGCCGCATCGGGTGGGAAGAACAGTCGATAATATCGGTCGTCGGTAATGAGAACTTCTCGTTCCGGTAAGCCCGCTTCCAGCTCACGCATCAAATGATTGACTCCTTCGCGAGCCGGCATGAATTGCATATCAACCATTTCTAAAGCGAGACGCGTGTCGGGCTTTGTAGCCATTCCAACATCGTCCCACGCATGCCAATGGAACGTAGCGGAAGGGACTTCAGGGCGCACGGTTCGATACCAATCGACGATCTTGGCAAGCATGTCGTTAGCGGACGAATAATCAGTATGTCCATTCGCACCAAAACGCCCACTGATAGATCCGAAGCCCACAAAGCATTCGAGTGGGTCTTTGCGAGTGGCATACATCAAACCTAATGCGCCCTCGATCTTACTGCCCAGGCACTGTTCGACTTTGTCTCGTCGTTTGCGATCAAAACGCGCGTCTTGCCCTGCCCCAGCTCCGTGTATGCATCCCGTGATTGGGCCGTGTTGACGCCGAATGTGATCGATCAAATCCACCAACGCCTTTGAATCCGAAACATCGCAAGCATAATATTCAGCGCGAATTCCGTCCTCTCGGCATTGCCTTAGAGTTTCAGCAACTTCAATAAGCTTTTCCGTGTCCTGCCAAGCCTGGATAGCATTCTTGCCGGACTTTCTCGCTTGCTCCATGATCTCAAGCTTTAGCCGACGTGTGCCGTCGACATCGAGATTTCGCCATGTGTCCGGAATCTCCGTCAACGCGGACTTACCAATCAGATGAACCTTCACGCCGTAACGTTTGGCGACGGTTTTGGCTACCAACGCAGTGATGCCGCGGCCGCCACCGGTCAAAATCCAATTCCCATTCGGTGAGAATTGATGCGACTTGGTCGAATTGATTGGCGCGAGGTTTGCGCGAATGACTGACCGTTCAGAACCGGTCCAAGCGATTTCATTATCGCTGGAGGGGTTGGCTAACTCGTACCACGCAGCCCGCACCGCTTGTTCTGGCGTTGCGCCTTCAACCGTATCAATGAGTTTAATAGGAAGCGATCGAAAGCCGCTGACCCAGCATTCGATGTAGATGGCTTTGAGCAATCCGGCAATCCCACCACCTTCCGCAGATACGACTTGGCCATCCAATCCCAATTGGCCTCCAAGATTTGCAAATCCGACCAACGTGCAATCTGGAATCAAGCTCGATTCGGTCAACTTCTGCATCCATCGTTGGCAAATCCAAAAAGCAGAGCGGAGCCCGCTGTTTTGACGCAACTGCCACCAAGCAGGATCGAACTGCGTTTTCGCCGCAGTATCGTGAGGGGAAGTCAAAAACATGTGATGAATCGGATGCTGTTGCCAAAAGCGATCTAATTCCTCCACAAGTTGTTCCGTTGTCTGGCCGCCGCCCAGTCGCAAGCACTTGACGCCCTCGCGCGTCAGCCTTGCGACGATTGCGTCTGCGATTGCATTGTTGCCAAGCACCGCTGCTGCCCCCGTCCATGTCGGTTGCGTGGCAGCTTGCGGATCGGCCATCATCTTTTTGAGAAACAGTTGATAACGATGGCAAACATCCGAATCGGTGGTCGGTAATGTTGACAACGTAACGGGACGAACAGTAACTGGACGATCCACGATCAGCGGTAACATTCCAGCCGGTGCAATTTCAATTTCTTGCAGTTCGGGGAAGACCTCTGGACAAAACACGGCATTAAGTATGTTGTCGACTTCGAAGCCTGCGCCGTCGGCTAGTCCACGAACTTTGGACTGTAGTGATCTTGGTAAGTCAGACAAAACTACGGGCGAAATGACTTGAGTGGATGCGCCATTCGGCGCTCGGTCGGATATCTCGACCAAACGGTTCCAAATCAAATTCGAATGATCGCGAGCCCATGAAAACGCCCGATCGTAATCGCCAGAATCTTCGGTCGACTCCTCGGATTCTACTACAAAAAGCGAAGGAGTAGAATTCGATTTGGACTGCTCATCCAGGTGTGAAGTCACAGTGGTAGGATGATTGGTATCGTTGGCAGCAAATAGATCAAGAATGTCATTCAGAGCACGACAGCGCGAAAGGACCTCACGGTTGGAAAGATCGATTGGCAATTGAAAGTGATTTCTCAATTCTCCAAACAGTTGCGCCAGTTTGATACTATCCAAACCCAAGTCAGCCTCAAAATCCGCATCGAGAGCCACGACGTCCGGTGGGTATCCCGTATGCTCAACGACGAAATCGACCATGAATCGCGATAACTCTTTACGAGGGACTCGCTTCCAATCCTTCTTGGTTTCTGCAAGCGATGTATTTTCGATCGGCGCGGACAGAGTGCTTGCATACAGTCCGTCGTTCGAATACGTTTCGGCTCGGGTAATGCTCGAGATGGAATCCACATTCGGCTCGGATGGAATGTACACTTTGATCGCAGAAGATTCAGTAGTCGTGGCTTGCATCGGTTCGGATAACCCGGAAGGCAAACCTTCATAATCGTTTTCCGTTGAATGGCTTTGTTCGACCTCCGAATCCAACCATTCGGATTTCCCGCCAGAGTTGCTCAGTAACTGAATCATTTGACGAAGGGTTCGGACATTACCAGACGCAAGTTGTTTGATATCGAATTCAAACATCTCGCGCAACTCACCGAACAATTGAGCTTGCTTGATGCTGTCGATTCCCAAGTCGGCTTCTAGGTCCCAGTCAATCTCGATCATATCGGCAGGATAGCCTGTGTGCTCGACGATAAAGTCTCGCAAGAATTTTTCAAGCTCGGCGGAATTGGAACTCGAATTGACTTGCATCGGCTGGGATTCTTCCGGCAAGCGTTCGTTAGCTGTGATCGAATCTTCGGCGATGGACCGCTCACTTGGCTGGACAGATTGTGCTCGCGCGATCGGTCCAGAAGCCGTTAGGTGCTGCTGCGATGCCGTTTCACGTCGTTTTCTCCTGCGAGGCTCGGTTGCATCAATTACCTTCAAATCTTTTGCACTGCTAATTTGAGTCGCATTTGTTTTCGAACCTGAATGGATGGCAATCGGACTTGCTCCCATCGTGCTCGATCTCCCGCCAAACAGTTCAGTCAGAACCTGAAATTCCGCCGCCGCTCGTTCGCAGTCGCCGTCAGCGCGGTCTGCAGACCACAATACACAAGGTCGACCGTGCAAGATGACTCGGTGCAGGTTAGTGAGGACTTGTCCTGGTCCCATTTCCACAAAAACGCGTGCGCCGTCGGCATACAGACGTTCAACAATTTCTTGGTACCGAACCGGGGTCGTCAACTGATCGATCAAATTCCGCTTGATTTCATTTGGGTCCGAGACGTATCGATTCGAAACGGTACTTAGAAGAGGCAATCGCGATGGCAAGATGTTCGCTTGACGCGCGGCAGGAGCTAAGGCGATTTGCGCACTTGCCATCAGTGACGTATGAAAAGCTGCGGGAACAGCGAGGACGGTGTTACCAATATTTTCGAGCTTGAGGAACTCAGTAAATTTTTGGATGTCGTCCGAAGGCCCGCCAACTACAACCTGCTTGGGCGAATTGACATGGGTAATTGAAATCGGAGCGGGATAGGCGGAAAGTAATTGTCGTACTCGTTTTTCGTCGGCCGCGATGGAGAGCAAACTTCCGCGTTGTTCGACGCTATCGACCGACTTTGCTCGGGCTCGCAAAAACATGAGTGCCGATTTCAGATCCCAGGCATCTCCTGCGAGAATCGCAGCGAGTTCGCCAATGCTGTGGCCCGTTGCTGCCGACCAGGCGATATCTCGGAATCCGAGCGCACTGCAAAGTACGGCTTCAGTGATCAACATGCAAGCCTGTGTTGGCCAAGTGGTAGGACCAACTTTGCCTGCTGCGGCTGCCAGTTCCCGATAGTTGGGGCTGTCCATTTCGCGAAGAATGTGTTCGGCTTCGTCGAGTGTGACGCGTGCAGCAGTAGAGATTTTGAGCCAGCCATCAAGCGTTTTCGCGTTTTGGGATCCTTGACCCGGAAACGCCGCGACAAGTGCACGAGGACCGCAACAGTCCGGCATACTAACAAGGACGCCTTGTCGAAAGAGACGATCTAAATTGTCGGGTTGAGAAGCAGCCAATAAGTTCAATCGCTCGCGTAATTCCGTTTCTCCACGTGCGACGATTGCCGCGTTAATCACATTTCGACTGGAGTGGGATACTGAGGTTCCAACAGACGAAATATCGGCTGATCCGATCCGAGCAAGCTTGACCAAGTCGCTCCACGAATCTGCGGACATACGTGAAATAGAGATGGGTGCATCACTCGACTCGGAATGGCTCATGGCGATGGCAGCTTTCTGGAGATTGGCTGCAAGGTTTGTGGTAATTGCAAGATCCGGGCCTGATGCGATGGGTTCAGGACAAATTGATGTAGTAACGAGCATCGGTGATGGAATCGCTGGCGACGCTCGAAACAGAACCGTGTAGGCTTGGCCAGCGATTGTCCCGGCACTGATTAGTTCCGGACCAGTTGCTTTGTCAGATTCTTTGTTGGTCATAATAAGTCGGTCGAGCAGTGAAACGAATCCTTGAATTGGCTTTAGGTCGCCAATCTTCTCAACCAGTTTTGTCGAGGAAACGATCGCCTTCGGAAATTGTTTCGAGAGAACGCTACGCTCATTTTCGTGAAGCACGCTCGTTGCAAATCCGGCTTCGACATGGGAGATGGCACCCGGCGAATCAATTTGCAATCGCGTTAATAGTCGTTCTGTTGCAGATTGCGGCGAGTCCGATTGGTAATCGCATTGGATGTCATCGATAACACCGAAAATTTTGTCGCCGTCTCTTTGGGCGTCTTTTAGTCGTTTGAGCAAGAATACGATCACGCCTTCACCCGGCAAGTGAGGCGGAGTTGCGTTCGGATCGAGCCAACCTCGCGTCTGGAACCCTTTAAATGAAGGCAGGTCCATTGCACGTTGACCTGCTGCACAAACGACAGCGTCTACCGCGCCGCGTTGAAGCAGGTTGCAGGATGACGCCAGCGCTGCGATGGCGGACACGTCACCAGAATCAATCGCTAGCGCACCGCCCATGAAGTTATATTGTTTTGTGATTCGGGAAGCCAATGTGCTGCTTGTAAAGCTCCCCGTCTCATCGAGCAGTGCGGGATTGACTTGAAAAAAACGTCCTTCAAAAGCAACAAAGATATCGGTAAAAGCTTCTCCTTTAATATTTTGTTGAGCGAATGCTTCTCGAAGATCGCGCCGAATTTCTTCTATGCGAAGTCCCAGTTGAAGCTGGTGCCCAAACTCTCCGCCAAATGCATTCCCGACCACAACAGCAGTGCGTTGCGTTGGGAGTTTCGAAAGATCCGCTACGGCTTCCTCGATAGCTTGACCTGCCGCATCAAGCAGCATGAATTGTAGCGGGTTTGCACGTTCAACTTGCTTGGGCGGAATCCGATGACGACGCCAGTCGTAGGCATAATTTAACAAGTATCCACCGCGTGCAATGGGAACTTTCCAATCGCTATTTGATTTTGCGTCCACGCCGATATGTTTGTGCCATCTGTCCTCAGGCGCATCGCAAATTTGACTGCTCGTGCTGGATTGCAATGTCTCAAATTCTTTGCAACCGGTAGCGCCTGGAACGATAACGCCTCGCCCGATAATTGCAATCGGTTCTTGAACGGTTTTCGCGTTTTCTACGTTAGGCCCTGAATGCACGGTGTTGGCTGCAGCGTTATGTTTGCTGAGCACTTTGCGATGGAATTCTTCTTGATATTGTTCGATTACGACGTGGACATTCAAACCACCAATACCAAAAGCATTCACGGCAGCACAACGCGGCCGATTGTTTGGTACCGACCAAATTGTTGCTTCACGCGGGACTTCAAATGGGAGGGTGTCCCAGGGGATCGTTTTGTTTGGATTCTTAAGATTGACAGTCCCTGGAATCGTGCCATTCTGCATGGCAAGTAAAGTCTTGAGCAGGCCAGCTAAACCGGCTGTCTCTAAAGTGTGACCAAGATTAGATTTGACGCTACCGATTGGCAACTTCTCCGGACGTTTTTGCAAGGAGAAGAAATCGGCCAAGGCTTGCATCTCTGTCGCGTCGCCAACTTGTGTACTCGTCGCATGCGCTTCGATAAACTGCACGTGTTCGGGGCGAACATCGTCGTTATATGCGCGTTGGATGGCAGTGAATTGACCTTCGCGACGAGGCGCCCATAAACTTTTGCCTTTTCCATCAGAGGAAATTCCAAGGCCGCGAATGACGCCATGAATTTGATCTTTGTCGGCAATCGCACGATCGAGTCTTTTGATGACAAGAGCAACATAGCCTTCGGCGCTTATCAAACCATCTGCTGAATCGTCAAAGGGTCGTGTCCCGGTTGCGCTGCACGATTGCGCGTGCGAAAATAAGACCAGACTATCGGCCTTGTTATAGGACGCGCCACCGACAATCGCGGCATCAATCTTGTTCGCTTGCAATTCTAAAGCAGCCAAGCCAAGTGCCACCAGCGAAGACGCACAGGCAGCATCCAGTACAAGTTGTGGCCCGTGAGCACCTAATAATTCGGCAACAAGCCGGGCTACCGAAGAAGCGTCACTGAAAGGCGCGCCGCCCGGGCGTCGAAAGGGCCGACCGGCGCGCATCCGCCGAATCAATTCATTTTGAATCAATGATTGTTTGCCGGAATCGAGCGATTGAAACAGGGGAATGTCATTCAATAATTCAGCGGTCTGTTCGGCAAGCATCGAATAGACAAGATCGCCCGTCGTGCGACTACCGCCGCTATGACCAATGAAAATGCCGACTTGGGATTTTCGGAAATAGTCAGCATCTAATTTTGCGTTCCGACAAGCGGCGGCGGCTACTTCACCAAATATCAGGTGGCAATCGTCCCAATCTTGTTTTTTGGCATCGTTCCACGGAATCAAATTTTGGTCAAGCGGGCGATCGGGGACCATTCCACCGAGCTGTGTGTACGTCTTGCCGCGAACGCCTTTATTAGGATCGAAGTAAAGATCTCGATCTAGCCGACTGTCGGGGAACGGGACGATCCCGTCGCGACCTTCGGCGAGCATGGACCAAAAATCTGCGAGACCATCACAACCGGGTAAGCGGCACCCCATCCCAACAATTGCAAGTGGGCTCTGAACCAAAGATTCATTCATGGGAGGCCTCTCCAGCGACAGGGCCTACTCGCCCGCCGTTAATTTCTAACTCTGGCTGGGATCCTGCAAGTTTTCCTCGTGCAAGTCGCTCGATGAGATCAGCAATTTGCGGGCGGATATAGTCTGGACCGCAAATCAAGATACGCGACATCCGCAGCAAATTTTCCACGGTATTTCGCTCTGCTACCAAATCGGCCCAAGCCCAGCCACTAACGTGAACTTTGGCAATCGGCAAATTGCTTTCGGTTTGAATTCTACCGTCAAGATCGACAATCCACTGTCCACCATTTTCGCCACTGATTTCAATTTGAACGTAATCCACCGGTACACTAATTGGCCGAGCGGAATTCCTGCTTGCCTCAAATTTTGGAGGAGCGGAATTTGCAGGTCGCTGTGGGTCCGGTCGAAAAACGTACGACTGCAAACGCTCTTTGACGGCGTAAGAAAAAAGCTTCATTAAGTCGGCTTGTTGGATTGACGGGGGGGGCTGTTTTTCACAGCTTTCGGCGTTTGTTCGATCAAATATTGGATCGTCTCGGAAATATTCTCGGTAGACGTCCAAGTGAGTAGCTACTGCCGAGGAAAGTTCGAGCTTGGGGATCCAACGCCCGATAACTTCCCAGTCCGACCAGCAAGCTTCGACGGAATCGCAAATAGACTTGAAAAGTGTACGACCACACACTGGCTCAGGATGCGTCCAGTGAAATGTCTTGCCCCAATGATTGGGCCTATTGACGATATGGACAATCTGCCTTGACAACCAATCGACCATGACCAGATTTTTTCGTTCATTGCCTGTCAGGTTCATTAGGTCGAAGAATGCATGCTCGAACGACCTTTCGATACACAAGGCGCGTGCGAATCGCAACAACACATAAACGGTATGGAAACTTGGCGCAAAACCCGTTCGGGAATCGCCAACAACGATCGAAGGTCGATGGATCGTCAGTGATTGAAATTGTTTGCGCTGGGCATGGAGGTAAAGTTCAGCATTAAACTTGGATTCTTCATAGGCGTTGTTGAGGCTCTGTCCAATATCCAAATCAGATTCGTACACTCTTCCGGTTCGATTACCTGCGGTGTAAGCAGTCGATATATGGTGGAAATGTGGGATGGAATGCTGGACTGCAAACTGAACAAGACGTTTGGTGCCTTCGAAATTCGTAGCAGTCGGCTCGCCTGAGCGTTCGTCCGCATCGAATCGGACGCTTGCCGCCGAATGCAACACCACGCCGACATGCCGACCAATCCAGTCGCTGTCCTCATTCGAAATGCTATTGCTATCGTTGCGAAGGTCCGCTGCAACGACTCGAGGTCGACGAAATAGTCGATTCGACTTCTTCTCCCAATGCTGGAGGATGTACTCAATTCGTAATGCAGCCGATTGTGCTTGACGATTTCGCGCAAGAACGACAACCTGTCTTCCCGAATCTAATAAGTCGAGGAGCAAGTATTGGCCAACAAAGCCAGTAGCACCTGTCAGCAGAATTGCGTTGTCATCAATGGGAGTCGAGATCAAGGAAGTCTAAACCGTGAAAATGGGGAGCCTAGTGTTAATACCGGTTAATGTTGATTTTACGAACTTTGCGGATAAGGTAAGTCGCTCGCGTTGAAACACCTAACAGACAACGCCAACCTTACTAATCAGCAATGTTTCCATTAGAGGGGTTTCGGGGCACCTTTGCAATCTAAAATTGCCGTTCAGCGGCTAACAGTCTATCTCGAACGATCGGAAGTTAAACGAAAAGAACTCTTACTTCGTAGACTGGGAAAGAGACGAAAAGTCGCATGGATTTTACGAATATTCCACGGGCTCCACGTTTGCTAGCTACGTCCGAGCGTGGGAATGTGTCGATTATTCTGTATTTTTGGCTGGTGCTTGATTTGCCGGAACTAATTTTTGCGTAGGCATGTCGAAACAGCTCAAAAACTGTCGAACCAATGGATTGGTATGTGAAAGTTGGTTTATCAAGGGAAAAAGACTACTTTATGTCTTTTGAAACGAGTGGCATCGTCTTTTAATGCCTTTTGCTTCTATTCTTGAAAATCCATTTTTTGCTACCCTTTTGGGCCCTTTTCTGGTAGAATCGTCGGCAATCCAGAATGACGACAAACCGCCAGCGATAACGGTGCAAGAGATAAGTAGTTTTTCAGGTTTGCAAAGTGAGCTGGCTGTGTCGCGACTTTGTGCACGATTTGATGAAAACGTAATGTGAGAATGACCATTCATGATTGACAATGTTCGACCAAATCGCGTTCAGAAGCCTATTCGGTCCAAGACGGAAAAATTCGAGCTTGACATCGTTCGGATTTTAAACCGTTATTGGCTTTTGATTTGTTGCTGCGTTTTTATCGGATGGATGCTTTCGGGCACCTACGCAGTATTGACAGAACCGATCTATGAATCAAAAGCTTCCATCATGCTTATCCCCAAAGACTCGAACCTGGCGGCCAAAGGGGTCGAAGGGACCCGTGACACGGGCGGGGTTATCAACGAAGACATCCTAGCGACGCATGTGATGCTAGTGCAAAGTCCACGACTAATAACAAATACCCTTTCGAAGGTTTTAAAGTATCGAAAAATCGACGGAAAAATCGTTTTTGACGACGTAGCGAAGCGTGCATCTGCGTCGGCAGATAAACCTAAGAATCAAGTTGCTACGCAAGCCAACACATTCGATGCTCAAGCGAACGCTGGTGCTTTACAAAATTTCGTGACATCGGAAGCCATTGGACAGGTTTCTTTGCGAGAAACGTCAGACTCCCAAGCATCGTTAACGTCCACTCGATTGACGGCTCCCCAAGGCATCAACACTCCAATTTCTTCCAATTCCCAGGGAGTGGGTACGGTATCGGATATTAATAAGTCAACTGCATCGCCAACCGACCAATCAAGCTTCACACTCTCTCAGGCATCTCCTCAACAACCCTCGTTAACGCTCGAAGGACAACCTGCGGCTACCAATACGCAAATTGCAAGTGATTTGCCGGCTGGTAATGAAAATCCAAGTGGATTGCCAGCAACGGATGCAGTATCTCCTAAAGAATCGGCTTTAGAAATTGTTCAAAACAACGACCCTTCGTTGAACTTAATCAAGCTTGAAGATTTGGACAGCTTACGCAAAGCGATGTCCCCCAAGGATAGGTCCGTCGCCGCTTATGTCGCACGAAATCTGACAGTGACTCGGGGTGGAGAAGGGCAAAGCCGAGATGCCCAGGCAATCACGATCGCTTTCCAACACACAAATAAAGAGGACGCACAATTAGTTGTTGCAGCGATCATCGATAGTTTTCAGAATTTTTTGGATGAGAACTTTGCTGACAAGAACAACCAAGCCGCCGAGCTAATCTCAAAAGCGTCTAAACAACTAGAGGAAGAGCTGAACGAAGCGGAAAAAGCGTATGCGACCTTCCGGCAAAACGCGCCCATGCTGTGGAGCAACGAACAAAGCACAAATATTTCAAAGTTGAAGTACGAGCAAATCCAAACCGAGTTGAATGACTTGCAATTAAAGAAAACGGAAGTGACCTCTCGTTTAGATCTGGTTGAAAAATCCCTGAAGGAAATCGATGCGAGAAACGGTTCGGACCTTGAACGTATGGCGCTGATCGACCCCACCAGCGCTGTGCGAGTTGGGATATTCTTGGACATCTTTTACAACGAATCCCAAACTGCAAGTTTCATGGCAGAGCAGCCGACACGTGTTGCTCTCGCGACAACGGAAGCATCCAACTTATTGAAGTTAAGAGCGGAATACAGATCTGCTGTTCAAGAACTAGGTGAGCTCAACCCCCGGGTCATGGCTATTAAGGAATCTATTTCTGAGATCGAAGACTACTTGAAGCAGCAGGGGATTAATGTTGCTTTCGACCCTGAAAAGTCCATCATAGAACCCAAGAAGCTTGTCGATGCCTATGTGCGTTTGCTCAAGAACGACTTGCAAACTTATCTGATTTCAGAGCAATCGCTGACGGTCGCAAGTTCTATTGCGGAAAACGAAGCTAAGAAATTGATCTCGTATGAAATTGAAGGCGAAGCTTTGCGATCCAAAGTAGCGCAACAAACAGAGTTGTTCAAAGAAACCGTGGACCGTCTTCGTGATATTAACATGACGAAAGACTACGCTGGCTTTATCAACGAGATATTAGAAGATGCCGACGTAGGAGAAGAAGTTTGGCCAAGTATGGCAATCTGCCTCGTGCTTGGGACGCTCGGCGGTCTTGGGGCAGCGGCAACGGGTATTTTGTTTTTTGAATTGAAAAACCGCTCGCTTCGTTCCTCCCAGGATATTGAAGCATTGACGGGAGTTCCGATTCTTTCTTACGTTCCACGTATGAGTAAGCATGAAGACCGCAAAACGCTTCGGGAAATACAACAGCGTGGTTCGACTGTGAGCCCAATTGTCTACACCGTTCATACCCCTCAATCGCAAGAGTCCGAAATATTCCGCGGAATGCGAACCAGCATATTTTTCAAAAGCGCGGAAATCAAAGGCAAAGTTTTCGCAATCACTAGCTCAAATAGCGGGGATGGAAAATCGACGATTACAGCCAATCTCGTTTGTTGCATGGCACAAGCAGGCCGTCGAATTCTGTTGATCGAATGTGACTTACGACGTCCAGCGGTCGCAGCCCTTTTGGGGTGCGGTAGTAAAAGTGGATTAACGGACGTGTTGAATAATAAAGTGTCTCTTGAAAATGCGATCCAAACCTGCGAAGCGAACAATTTATTTGTCCTGTCCGCAGGTACCATACCGGAAAATCCCGCAGAACTCCTAGGATCGAATGAATTCAAAGATTTGATCGATAAGCTAGAACAGGAATACGATTTCATATTACTCGATTGTCCTCCAGTTCTTGCAGTGTCTGACCCCTGTATAGTTTCCGATGTATCCGATGGTGTTATTGTTGTAGTACGCGTTAACCCGAAAAGTCGCGTTGAATTGCAAAGAACTACATCGATGCTCCGGGATGTTCAAGCTACAATCGTTGGAACGATAGTGAATGCTAGTCATCTCGAGGATGACGGAGCAATCGGCAAGGATGGCTATTACGTAGGATACGGTTACGGAACGTATGGACAACGAGCTAACGGTTACTACACCGAGCGTGTTGCATCTTCGCGTTCCAAGAATCGAAAATCAACGAAAGAGTAATTTGTTTTTTCGAATTGTTCCGCCGCGACTTTCAAGCAGATCTAACCTTGGAATTCTAGCCTTACCCTAAAAGTAGTAATGACGACGATCAATAACTCCAATTTGGTGAACAGCGATAAAACGGACATCGCCGATGGCTTGATGCAAAAGCCTGAGCTGGATGTCGATTTCGCTAAAACCACTGCTTGGTCAAGGAGTCGTCATTTTCAATACTGGTGGCAAAATGCAAAGTTTACTTTGCCGCTTTTATTCGCAGACATCATTGCGCTCATTTGCTGCCATGCGGTCGTGGTTGCACTTATGGAGATGTTCCTAGAACGATCCAATGCCGCCAGGATTGTTCAAACTTCGGTCATTCCTATTCTTATGACCGTCGTGGCTGGATTGTTCCTTCGACTGTACCCTGGAATCGGATTGCAGCCCGTTATTGAACTGCGTCAAACAGTCTACGCGGTTGTGCTTTCCCATTTCGCGACGATCTGCATGTTTGGCGCATTTAAGAACCCTCCGTTTTACTCGTATTTGCCCATCGTTATTTCTGGTTTACTCGCCGTGGTTGTCGTTCCGTCTGCAAGGCAATTGGTTAGGCAATATCTGGGATCGACTGAATGGTGGCCAATTCCTGTGTTTGTTTTTGCTGGTGGCCCAGGCTCGGAAATGATCTGGCGTAATCTCCGTTTGCAATCGTCACTGGGTTGGCGGCCAGTTGGTATTATCGAAGATTTCTTCTCGGAATGGGACAAATCAGCAGATTTGGATCATCGCTACGTTGGTGTTGAAAGCGACGTCCAACCACTCGCTGTTCGAAACAATGTGTTTTGGGGAATCGCTGACGGTTTCGACAACCGCTCAGAAAAAGTTAGCCAACTTCTCGATCGACACTTAGCTACACTTCCCAAAATAGTGACAATTACCGACGCCAAAACCAGCCCGACGCTGTGGGTTCACGGGACAGAATGCGCAGGTCTTCCCGGCATTGCTTTCGAAAATCGGCTTCAGATGTTTTTTCCACGTCTTATCAAACGAAGTTTTGACGTCTTCGTCGCTGCTACGATTCTCATTATCGCTTCCCCGTTCCTCGTTGGGTTTGCCCTACTCATTAAGATGTCATCTCGCGGTCCAGTTCTTTACTCGCAACCGAGATACGGATACTTAGGCAAGGTTTTCCGAATTTGGAAATTTCGATCGATGGTAGAAAACGCCGATGCTGTTCTGGTTCAGCATTTCGAAGCGAACCCTAACCTACTTGAGGAATATCGAATCCATCACAAGTTGGCCCGCGATCCGCGAATAACCTGGATTGGCAGTTTCCTTCGAAAAACAAGCATCGATGAGATTCCGCAATTGTGGAATGTGCTTTTGGGAGACATGAGCATCGTCGGACCTCGTCCCATCTTGATGAATGAACACGAAAAGTACGGCGACGTGTTTCCGCTGTACTGTCGAATGAAGCCGGGGATCACGGGACTGTGGCAAGTAAACGGACGAAACCAAACAGCCTACGAAGCTCGTCTGGTTTACGCCGCTTATTATGTTCGCAACTGGAGCGTTTGGTTGGATTGGTACATCCTGCTTAAAACTGTTCGAGTTGTTCTATTCTGCGAAGGCTCTTGCTAGGCTTGTTCCGTCGGAAACAACTTTCTGCAGGCAACTCGAAGTTACGTGTAACTACGAAAAGCTTATCCTTGCGATCAGATTCTGGCGTGCCCTTTTGGCCAGCTCTCGAAGCCCGTTATCAATCTCTCATGCACTTCTCGCGTCGTCTAAGTTGTAACGGTGCGTGGAACACAATGCACCGTTCAGCGTACGCGACGGAGTAGTCGCAACTTTATGCCGCTCTGGCATAAATACGAGAACTAGTCGATCTGGACTACCCTAAATTTTTTGGATTTCCGCCTCCCTCGCGTTTGGTTATTCGAAATCGTATTCGCTGGATAAGTTTGGATACTTGCTAAGGCGAGCGGCAAGAATTGCCTTACCCAACGTAGGACGGGTCTCCAGGCCCGTCCCAGTCAGTTCGGACGGGCCTGGAG
>JANMGV010000178.1:0-49281 GCA_031374825.1 Pirellulaceae bacterium | reverse complement strand
TTCCTGATACAGCTTCTGTTGGTCTTGCAAACCTGCTAGGGGGCCTAGGCAACTAGTGCCAGTTGTATTCTGTTCCATAAAGCCAGCCCATGCGGATGGCAGTGTCAACAATCGCAATGTGTGGCCCGTTGGCGCTGTGTCGAAGATCACATGGTCGAATTCCGCGGTGGCTTTGGGATCACCAAGCAAACGAGAGAACTCGTCGAAGGCTGCAATCTCAAGCGTGCAAGAGCCAGAGAACTGCTCCTCCATGCTTTTCACTGCTGCCTCGGGTAGTAGACCGCGATAGGGGCCGACCATTCGCTCGCGATACTCAGCTGCTGACTTCTCAGGATCGAGATTCATCGCAAATAGTGTGGCAATAGCTGGAATCGCAGTGGGATGGTTTCCAAGTGTGACTCCCAACACTTCATCGAGATTCGACGCGGGGTCCGTGGAAACGAGCAATACTCTCTTGCCAGCATCAGCGAGTTTTACTGCGGTCGCACAGGCAACCGACGTTTTGCCGACGCCGCCTTTGCCCGTGAAGAACAGGTTGTGGGTCGGATGATCTAAGTATTTCATGATTGATAGTCTTTTCGGTAAACGGTCGGGCCGTTGGCCCTCTGGTTGGTATTGTGGCTTGGTTACCCAGGCCTTCAGCCTGGGCTAGGTAAACGGTTAGCCCTTCGGGCCGTAATGCCTTCTGGTTCGTAATGCCTTCTGGTTCGTAATGCCTTCTGGTTCGTAATGCCTTTGGACCGTAATGCCTTCTGGTTCGTAATGCCTTCGGGCCGTAATGGCTTCTGGTTCGTAATGCCTTCGGGCCGTAATGCCTTCTGGTTCGTAATGCCTTTGGACCGTAATGCCTTTGGACCGTAATGCCTTTGGACCGTAATGGCTTCTGGTTCGTAATGGCTTCTGGGCTGTGCTAGGTGACTGGAACGCCTTCTGGGGCGTGTTGGTTTTCGGGCCAACGGCCCGGTGTTTGCCTAGCCCAGGCTGTAGGCCTGGGTTTAGGTTGGTGTAAATGTTCGTTAGGGCCGAAGGTCCGGCCGTTTATGCGACTCAATCCCACACGTACCGTTCATCGATTTCGGTCTCATGCCGCTTACACAATTCACGAAATTCAACTTGAAAGGACAACTTTCGATGATGCTCTCGCTGGTTGCGAATATACTCGTCAACTGCATTGCGATTCGAATGACTTACGGAGAAAACACCATATCCCGATTGCCAACTAAACGCCGACGAGCAATTCTCATTTTTTTTAGCCCACTTCGAAGTCTCCGTTTTAATTTTCTCAATCAATTTTGCGATGGTTATCGTCCGTGATAATCCGACCAGAAGATGAACATGATCGATGTGACCACCAACCGAAGCACTCACGCACCCGGCCTCGTTGACGTGATGGGCAAGCATACGAAACATTTCGATTTGGAATGATTCGTCAATTAGGAACTGTCGTCGATCTTTGGTAGAGAAAACCACGTGAAGCCAGACTTGTGCGAGTGATTGCGGCATTTCGATTGGACCTTATGAACAAACGGTCGGGCCGTTGGCCCTAAGCCCCCCAGGCCTAGCCCTTCGGGCCGAAATTCGTTATCTAACAACAACCTGTACTTCCGCAGCATCCGCCGCTTGCCTTAGCAACAGGCAGCAGTGTCTTCGATGGCGTGCCGCTGATCAAGGCAGAGAGCGCATCGCGTGTTGGGTAGACTTTACGACTAACGATTTCGCCGTCGATGACAACCACTGGTAGTGATTCTGTTCCCTCAGTGCTCAACACTTGATGGATGGCTTTGTTCTCAATGAACGCTTGAGGTTGTTGAGCCAAGTTGTATCGCTCCACGTTGTGGCCTTGGCTCTTGAACCAATCGAGATCCGCTGCGAATTGTGGCAAAACAGGATCCACTTCAGGACCACAGACGCCAGTCGAGCAGCACATTGGTTTGTCGTAAACTTGAACAGTTTTCATGATTTTTTCCTTCGAGGTTGGGTAGAACTATTGGAAACGGAAGAGGTTCGCGGGCGTCCCGCCCGCATTCCGGAGTTTGCGGACGAGACGTCCGCGTACCGCTACAGTTTTGAAATCAGTTTCTTGAGCTTCGCCATCGCATCCTTGTTAATGCAGTAACAAACCCGTGGTCCGTCGACTTCGCCTTGCACCAAACCTGTTTCCTTCAGGATCTTTAAGTGTTGTGATACAGTCGATTGAGCCAACGGCATCTCTTCGACGATTTCGCCGCACACACACGACGTTCTGTTTAATAGAAGCCGAACAATCCGTACGCGAGCTGGATGAGCCATCGCCCATGTCAGCTTGGCCAGATCTTCTGCCCAAGCGACATCCGGTAGCGACATCTTCTCGCCGGTGGTGCAACACTTTTGAGATTCTGCCTTCGTTCGGACCATCCTTCTTTGCCTTCCACGTTGAATTGGTGATTGTCATTAAAATGTGTATCGCCGATATACGATATGTCTTTGCGTGTTTTTTGTCAATGCTGCTCCTCGAAGACGGCGGAACGGAATTGGAAATGTTCGAAAGAAGCGAAAATCGTTTGGTCATCTTTAGATAGATTGGTAACCGAGGAAAAAGTGTCAGCAACAGGGCGGGGCCGGTTTTCGCCGGATTGGTCAAACGATTGGCTCTTGGTACATTGGCCAAATGTCGAGAGATACTTGGCGGCGTTCCTGTAGCGATTGAGAGTCACGGATGGAACACGCTGGCAGAAGGATTATGGCCGAGTCGCGTATGGCCATGGCTACCAGGTTTGTTTTCTCGGTGTGTCCCAGTTGCTTTCCCCCGGCTCATGGAAGCTGCGTGCGTTGATGGCAAAAAAATTTTGGGCAAAAAGATTTCGAGGACCTTTTGTTCACGGCTTATCGAGTTCATTTTTCTGCCCTCAATTTTTTCCTCAGTCTTTTCCCGAAAGTGGTTAACCTAACGAAACCTCGGCAGACACAAAACACTTAAAACTGGACCTACCCGGTTCCTTCCCCAGGCTCATTGAAGCTGCTTGAGTTGATGGCAAAAAAATTTAGGGCAAAAAAATTTCGAGGACCTTTTGTTCACGGCTTATCGAGTTCATTTTTCTGCCCTCAATTTTTTTGCCACAGCCTTTTCCCGAAGGTGGTTAACCTAACGAAACCTCGGCAGACACAAAACACGGAAAACTGGACCTATCCAGTTCCTTCGCCCGGCTCATGGAAGCTGCGTGCGTTTGTGGCAAAAAAATGTAGGGCAAAAAGATTTCGAGGACCTTTTGTTCACGGCTTATCGAGTTCATTTTTCTGCCCTCAATTTTTTTGCCACAGTCTTTTCCCGAAAGTGGTTAACCTAACGAAACCTCGGCAGACACAAAACACTTAAAACTGGACCTACTTGGTTCCTTCCCCCGGCTCATTGAAGCTGCTTGAGTTGATGGCAAAAAGATTTGAATGACTTTCGGTCCCGGCTTATCGAGTTCATTTTTCTGCCCTCAATTTTTTTGCCACAGCCTTTTCCCGAAAGTGGTCAACATCGCGAAACCTCGGCAGACACAAAACACTTAAAACTGGACCTATCCAGTTCCTTCGCCCGGCTCATTGAAGCTGCCTGAGTTGATGGCAAAAAAATGTAGGGCAAAAAGATTTGAATGACTTTTGTTCACGGCTTATCGAGTACATTTTTCTGCCCTCAATTTTTTTGCCATAGACTCTTCCGGAAAGTGGTCAACCTCGCGAATCCGCAGCAGACACAAAACAGGGAAAACTGGCCCTGCCGGTATTCTTCCCCACGGCTCGTTGAAGCGACGTTTGTAAGTGGCTGAAAATTTTAGGGTAAGTCGCTAGACCCGGTGGTATGGCCAAGGTTGATTTTGGTTGAAAGTGGACAAATCGAAGCTTGCTAAAGGGTGAACATTTGAAAAAAGGCTTGGGAAAAGCTGTTTTTCGAAACTGGTATTGACCTTGGATGGGCTTGCAATCGAAACTTGGCGGGCGGAGTTGCAGCGGTACGCTTGCATTTTCAGAACTTCATGTTCGTACAGGATGGTACGTTGCCCGAGTGTGTGCCCGTTCGAATTTTGTTCAGGGATGAATAGATGCGTGTTTACATTGTCAATATGGACGCGGCCACCGATCGCTGGAGTTTTGTCCAATCGCATTTTGCGAAAACGGGGTTGCCTGTTACTCGAGTCTCTGGTGTCGTCGGCAAGAACATTCAATTGCCGATTCCTGAATACGACGAAGCACGATTGCGTCGCTGGCATGGCCAGACAACCAATATGGGAGCGATCGGATGTTACTTGAGTCATATTAATTGCATGCGAGCCTTTCTCGCGACAGACGATGAGACTGCGATGATCGCCGAGGATGATGGCCGTCCAGTTCCAGAGCTTAAGGCAATCGTGGACGCCGCGCTCAAGTATCAAGACTGCTGGGATATATTGCGACTGTGCGGGTTTCATGATCCGCACCCGGTCGAATATGCAAACCTTGTCGGCGAATATCGCTTGGCAACTTGTTTTACGCGACTTTGCGGGACGGGAGCTTATGTCCTGACACGGCATGCCGCACAAGTCCTTCTCGATAAGCTGATGCCGATGTGTTTGCCGATCGATCATGCGTTGGATCGAGAATGGGTGTACGGCCTGCGAGCTTCGGCCGTCATGCCGTTGCCGATTTCCCAAGTCGATCATGGTTTCGGATCACAGATCGCAGGGCGTGTAAACCATAAATTACCGTGGTATCAGCGCTACTGGACGGTGTTCCCTTATCGATTCCAAAACGAGTTCAATCGACTAGTTCAGCGCCGCAAGCAACTCGGTTCTGCACGAGAATTGGTGCGTCAAATCGATCAACGAACATCGAAGGTTGGTGTTAGCCGAATCGCAGCTTGATGTGGCGCGTTGAATCGTCCAGCGTCAACGTGCTCGTGTCCCTTTACCGACTTCGCGAATTCAATTGATCAGTCAATGTCAAGTCATGCAGCACATTTCTCGCAGCTCGATTGCTCGTCTTGCATCGATTGCGATCGTACTGCTGATGATTAGTATGCCGGGATGTGGGCCTTTGCGAACGGGCGTGTTGAGTCGCCAGGCCAATCAACCAAATACGGGCACCGAATCCTTTCTCCACTCGTTGAAAGACCTTCTGCCTCTTAAATATCCGTCCCATGATCGTCCTTGGCGACCGGACTTGGCGATTCTACCTTACGTTGAATTTGACGATAACAATTTTACGATTCGCAATGTCCGCGACTGTCGATATCGAACGGAAGACGACTACGACGTGCGGCACTATGATCTCGCATTTCGGCTGGATGATGTCCGCTCGGTCGACTTTATCGTTGTGCCCTTTCAAAATGCTCCTTCGCTGGCACACACCATGCTCAGTTTTGGATTGAAGGACGATCAGTACTTTGTGGTTTCCGTCGAAGCTCGTTTGGAACAAGGCGAGTCCTATTCGCCCACCAAGGGAAGTCAGGACGAGTTTGAATTGATGTACGTTATTGGTTCGGAGCGAGACATGATTGCTCTGCGAACTGAAATTCGCAAGGTGGACGTCTACATGTATCGCGCTAGTGCAAAACCCGACCAAGTCCAGGATCTCCTGGTTGACATGTTGGCTCGCGTGAATGCGATTGCGAGACAGCCCGAGTTTTATGAAACTTTTACTAACAATTGCACTACAAATATTGTTCGCCACGTCAATCGATTGCGGCCAGGACGCATTCCGCTGGATCCTCGCATTTTGTTGCCGGGTCATTCGGATAAACTAGCATTCGAATTGGGAATGATCGAATCCAATGGAAATTTCGCGGAGTTAAAAGCTCAATCGCGCATCAATACCCTGGCCCATCTTTATCACGACGATCCGGACTTCTCAAAGAAAATTCGACAGCATTGATCTTTTCCCAAGCCATCTAAGCCCCTAAACTGCCCGGTATTAATCAGTTTGTAATTAGGGCGTGCATTTCACAAACGCAAGTTGTCGCCGTAAGTTGTCCGTTTGCTTTTTCGATATTCTTAAAGGAATGAATCCGACCGATGGCAGCAATTCATCGCATTCTCGTAACCGGTGGAGCAGGTTTTTTGGGCTCGTTTCTTTGCGAGCGACTTGTGGCAGAAGGCCACGACGTTATCTGCCTCGATAATTTCTTTACCAGTCAAAAATCAAACGTTGCGCATCTCTTGTCGCGACCGAATTTCGAATTGATTCGGCATGATGTGACGCTCCCCAGTTTCCTAGAAGTCGATCAAGTCTATCATTTGGCTTGCCCAGCAGCTCCAGGCCATTATCAATTCAATCCGATCAAGACGATCAAGACCTCAGTGCTTGGTTCGATCAACATGTTGGGAATGGCAAAACGCTGCGGTGCAAAAATATTGCTTGCCAGCACCAGCGAAATTTACGGTGACCCTCAAATTCATCCTCAACCGGAATCGTATTGGGGCAATGTGAATACAGTCGGACTAAGGTCTTGCTACGACGAAGGCAAACGTGTTGCTGAAACGTTGTTTATGGATTACCACCGAATGAACAAAGTGAACATCCGCATTGTTCGCATTTTCAATACCTATGGTCCTCGCATGCACCCGTACGACGGTCGAGTCGTTTCAAACTTCATCCGTCAAGCTTTAACGGGTCAGGACATTACGATTTTCGGCGAAGGCGATCAAACGCGTTCATTCTGCTATCGCGACGATTTGGTCGAAGGCTTTGTTCGCATGATGAATTGTTCGAATGATTTTGTCGGGCCGGTCAATATCGGCAATCCGGGAGAGTTTACAATTCGTGAGCTTGCCGAATTGGTCATCGAATTGACCGGCACGAAATCCAAAATTATCAAGAAACCTATTCCGCCAGATGATCCGTCGCGTCGACGACCCGATATTCGACTTGCAAAAGAAAAGCTGGGCTGGGAGCCTACGATCCCGTTGCGTGAAGGCCTACAAAAAACGATATCGTGGTTCAAGTCGATTAATCTCGATCATTACCGACCACCGACTCCAAACTACTAGCGATCCGATTGTTCTCGACGAGTCCGCGACTGGCACTGGGGTGTTTCTCTCGATCTAAGTTTTAATCGTGGTGCTTGAACGACTCGACGACGAAATCGACTGCGGTGGCACGTCTCCGACCTTGAACTGTGAGTGGTGGTAGTCGAAATACGGGCTTGGGAGAGTGCGATTCTTGGCCTGAGTAGGGTTTGAGGCGGCGGCGTTACGATTATACTCGTAGATTCTGCCTGCCCTCCCAACCCGCAACGACTGAGAAATGAATGTTAGGATTTTGCAAACGCACGCAACTCTTTGCAATCCTGCTGGCAATCTCTATCTATCATTGCCAAACATATTCACTCGCCCAGGAAATCATCGTCGGCGGATTCGATAAAGCTCTTCAAAAATCCGAAAGCGGAGTATTGCCAGTCACGGTAATGAACGCGCTGGGCGAGAGCGTTCCTGGAGTTCAATGCGAATTGCAAGGCCTGCATTCGAATGAAGCTAATGGTTGGTTTGCGATCCCGCCGGAGTTCGATGAAGCCAAGATCGTTGTTAGCGACGATTCCGGTATCCTGCATGTTGCTTATCCCAAAGAGATCCGGCAAGGATCCAATACGTTTCGGACAACGGCAGTTCGACTTGTGCTCAGTCATTTCGATTTTGTTTCTAAGAGCATTGCGCCATCGGTGGCGGATGACAAAGTTGTCGTGTCGTTGAGTCGAGGTTGTGAAACGGCATTTACCGCCGTCGACGAAGACGGCCGACGTGTCAATGATTTCGGTGCAATTGTCGCAGGCAAACTTGCGCCACAAAAATGGCGTTCAAACGACGCAGGCGAATTGCGAACGCAATCGGTTGCGGCTGGCACTTGGCAATCGATGTTGGCAAAACCAAATACGGATGGACGCATCCTGTTTAGCGATTTGTTCCTGCTGCCAGCTCAGGCGGGCAAAGCATTGACTTTGCGCGACATGCGACTGACTCCTGGAATGCAGATCACCGGTCTGTTGCCCAAATATGTACCAAGGCCCGTTGGTCACGGACAAGTTATCGCTGTCAGCTTGCCTCGTCCAGCTAAAGAAGTTTGGGACGAAATTAGTCCATCCTTGGTTTGGCACGATCGAGTCGAAATCGCCAAGGACGGAACTTTTCATTTTGCTTCGTTGCCGCGAAGTGGACGAATACAACTGCTGGCCATGTGCGATGGTTGGATGTCGACAACCAATGTCGGCGACACTGGTTTGATCATGGGGCAAATCGTAGATGTCAACGGCGAAGATATGTCGTTCGAGCCCGACATGGAACGCACGGGAACAGTACGTGTCGTTGTGCATGACCCCGCAGGAGCTCCAATCGAAAACGCCGTTGTATCTGTTCAGCCTCGGCAACAATTCTTGCGAGGCGATTCGGCATTCTTGGGGAGTTGTATACTGTCGCAAGTGCAGCTTCGCAACATTATTGGAGGATTTCGATCGCAAGTCCAATCGACATTTGACGAATTGCGGCCTTGCTATCTTCAACGAACAGATCGAGACGGTTCAGCAACGCTCTCAGAATTGCCTGTGGGGAGAAGCCAACAGATTGATGTCTATCATCCGCAGTATCAAATGCTTGCAAACGATCGGTGGATCCGTATCGATCCCAATGATGACTTGACGACAAATCACACGATCACGATGTCGCCCAGTGCCGGAACGATTCGCTAGCATGCAAGAAATCTTCGCCAGCACTCCGGACTTTCAATTGCCCGAATGCCATCATTAATAACGGCAGCTCAACGCGGGATCATGGGTAGAGTACGCAAAAAGTAACGCCTCCCCATTTGAATTGCCGACCGCGCTCGCAGTCTCATGCTAAGCCAACGATAGTCAGTTGCCGATAAGTCCCGAGTGAAGCCGCACTGGATTTTCCGTCTGTTGGAGATTGGCAGAGAATGGGTAATTTTCGCCGCGCGTTAAAAGATGCAATGCGCTACTGGCCTTCGCTCACATTGGCAACGCTGTGTTCAATTGCAGTCGCTGCTCTATGGGGTGGGAACATTGCTGCCTTTTATCCCATTCTGGAAATCACGCTAAAAAACCAGTCCATGCATCAATGGCTGGACGGCGAAGTGATCCGATACGAAGAACAAGTCGCCACGTTGCAGGCCAAACGGGAAGTAGAAACGGCTGGATCGCCAAGCGAGAACGCTGCGGGAGGCATGGATACGGAACTTCTCGTTTTGCAGAACAAGTTGGCCAGCTACAAATCGATGCGACCTTGGATAGAGCGTTACGTCCCGCGTTCGCCATTTAACACGGTTGCGGCGATAGTTGGAATTTTGCTTGCAAGTACCTTGATCAAGCACGCCTTTCTTGTTTTGAACGAATTACTCGTTGGCCGGGTAGCCATCGATATTTCGCGAAATCTGCGCATGAAGATATTCGACAAAGCGTTGCATATCGATCGTGCAACCTTCTCCTACATGGGCATGAGCAAATTCACCGCTCACATCACGCATACAACCGAAATGCTCTCCCAAGGCTTAATGAATACGCTCGGCGGTGCAGTTCGCGAGCCGATGAAAATCTTGTCCTGCTTGATTGCTGCCGGCATGATTTGCTGGAGGCTGTTACTCATTAGTTTGGTCGTTGCGCCGGTAGTCGGATTCTTGTTGGTGTGGATTACTCGCAAGCTGAAGAAGACGTCGCGCGACGTGCTCATGAAATCTTCGCACTTCCATGAAGTGATGTTGGAATCCTTAGGGAATGTGCAAACCGTTCAATCTTACTGCATGGAACATCGCGAGAATGAGCGATTTGCGGCGTCGACTGCGGAGATGAAGAAGAATGGACTGAAGTTCATCCTTTATACAGCTTTGACAAAACCAGTTATTGAATTTCTAGGACTCGGCATGTTGTGCACGACGATCGTCGTGGGCAGTTACCTGGTTCTCAATCACCAAACCACTTTGTTTGGAATTACCGTGACAGACGAACCTTTGTCAGTTACGGCTATGCTCATTTTCTTTGGATTATTGGTTGGAGCAAGCGATCCGCTACGCAAACTGTCAATGGTTTACTCCAGCATATACACCGGTACGGTGGCAGCCAATTCGTTATACCCATTGCTTGATCAACAAAGTACGATTCGCGATCCTGAGGTTCCTGTCACGGTTCCAACGCCTCATAAATTGTTGAAAGTCGATCACATCACTTTTGCGTATCGGATGGACCAATCCGTCCTAAAGGATGTGTCGCTCGATATTCCTTTTGGATCGACCATCGCCATTGTGGGACAAAACGGAACCGGCAAATCGACACTCATCAATTTGCTTTGTAGATTTTACGATCCAAGCCAAGGTGCGATGCGCCTGGACGGTGTTGATCTTCGCCATATGCGACTGGCGGATCTTCGTTCACGATTGGCGATTGTTTCGCAGAACACCGAATTGTTTAACGAAACTGTCGAGTACAATATCGCCTACGGAACGTTGGGGGCGACACACGAGCAAATCGTGCAAGCGGCCAAGGAAGCTCATGCGCATGAATTTATCGATACATCGTTGCCTGAAAAATACCAAACGCGCGTCGGGCAAAATGGGCATCGATTGAGCGGCGGTCAAAGGCAGCGGATCGCGTTGGCTCGCGCTCTCCTGCGACAGCCAGAAATTCTCATTCTCGATGAAGCGACTAGCCAAATCGATATGTACAGCGAACTACTCATTCGCGATTCGCTGGAGCATCATCGTGGAAAGCGTACGATGATCATCATCACGCATCGACAAGCTTTGCTGGAACTGGCCGATGTGGTTTACGAAGTTCGCGATCACCAATTGAAGCCTGGCAGTTCGGCAACGCCCGCACTGAAGATTGCGGCTTAGTTGTTTTTCAAAGTTTCTTCAGCGTTTTAAAAACTAGCGAAATAGCACAGGTCGACCAGTGAATCGCAGCGGGAACTGCGGAACCGTGGGGCTTGCTAACTCACGCTGGTATCTGGACGTTTGCCCAACGAATTGTCGATGCAGTTGGGTAGCTTTTGTCCATCGCGAATTGCGGGTAACTTATGTAGCGTTGGAATCATTCGTTTACATGCTGCCGCGAATTGTCGCCGGCCCACGATATGATTCATTGCCTTCAAGTGACCATTGAAACATCATGCGACTCAAAAGAATTGCTACACCGCTGTTGACTACTTCACTCGCATTCGCGTTCCTGCTTGGCACATCTACGGCCCAGCAAACACAAAAGGAAAAAGCATCTATGAAGATTGAAAAATCAGCCTATGGAAAAACAACCGACGGGCAATCCGTCGATCTCTACACGCTCACGAATGAAAATGGCAATCAGATCCAGATGATCAATTACGGCGCGATCATCGTTTCGATATCAGTTCCCGACCGAAACAATAATCGAGCCAATGTGACTTTGGGCTTTGACAAGCTAGATGGATACTTGGCACGCCATCCGTACTTCGGTGCCACGGTTGGTCGATTCTGCAATCGCATTGCCAAAGGAAAATTTTCAATCGACGGCAAAGAGTACACTCTAGCGACGAACAACGGCCCCAATCATCTTCACGGTGGCGTCGTCGGCTTTGACAAACTGATGTGGCAAGTCGAAGAGTTGGATGCCGCGAAAGTCGAATCGCTTAAACTGAGTAACACCAAAGGCATCGGCTTACGCTTCAAAGTCCGCAGTCCGGACGGGCAAGAAGGTTACCCAGGAAATCTCGACGTAGTAGCCGATTATATTTGGGATAACAATAACTGCATCACCAACACATTTACCGCGACGACGGACAAGCCAACCGTGCTGAACTTGACGAACCATGCTTATTACAATCTAGGCGGATGGAAGGGTGGCGAGATCGTCGACCATGAACTGAAAGTGGCTGCTAAGAATTATTTGGGTGTCGATGACACGTTGATTCCGACAAGCGAGATGGTTCCGGTTGCAGACACGCCACTGGATTTTGTTCAATCTCATAAAATTGGCGAACGCATCGCCAAGCTCACCGAAACCAATGGTTACGATCATTGCTACGCAGTAGACGGTCAAGCTGGAACGTTACGTGAATGCGCAACCGTCGTCGATCCCAAGTCGGGTCGAGCTTTGGAAATTCGTACAACACAACCCGGCGTTCAATTTTACACCGGCAACTTCTTAGACGGCAGCGAAGGGAACGGTGGGTTCAAAGTTCACGAAGCTTTCTGCCTCGAAACACAGCACTACCCCGACTCGCCGAACCAAACCAAGTTTCCAACCACTTTGCTCAAGCCCGGGCAAACGTTCAAGGAAACAACCACATTGCGTTTCTACACGGTCAAGTAAAAATTATTGACCCGTTTACAGGTACTAGGGAACGAGGCTTCGGTTTAGACTGCTCGGTCCATCCGAGCCGATAACGCAGCGCGCAAGAGTTTACGCCTCGTGGCTTTTGACGTGAATGGATTGGCGTTCCTTGGGCTAGAGTATGGGCTCCAATTTGAATCGCGACCGTGATCGATACGCATTTAGTATCGCTCGGGTACGCGAAAACAGACCTCCTCATCCCCCGACCCCTTGCTCCTCCGGAGTACCGGAAGGAGAAGGGGAGAAATGAATTTGAGGGTTTGTTTTTGTTCTAGCTTCACAATCGGTAGCGATGGAAATCGCAATCCGTAGCATGGCCACATTTGGCCGTGCGAACATAAAATGAATGGCGTTTCTTGGAGTTAAACTACCGCCACCAGCTCATCCCCCGACCCCTTGCTCCTCCGGAGTACCGGAAGGAGAAGGGGAGAAATGAATTTGAGGGTTTGTTTTTGTTGTAGCTTCACAATCGGTAGCGATGGAAATCGCAACCCGTAGCATGGCCACATTTGGCCGTGCGAACATAAAATGAATGGCGTTTCTTGGAGTTAAACTACCGCCACCAGCTTGGCCACTCCGCGATCACTTGCGAATATAGTAGTGCTCGTGAGCGTCTTTTAAATAACGTCAACCTTTGCTGACTGACGTTTACTGGAGAATGTTTGCAAAACCATTGTAGCTTTCGCGATGGTTCTACTTGGGACTAGCCTTTGCGGGCTTGATGACCATTATTCCGGCGTCGATGTATTGGCCGCCGGCGGTTTGGTGGCAATGGATTGCGATGGTGTTGTTGCCGCTTTTGAGTGATTTTTTCGCGGCATCGGATATGCGGACTTGGACATAGGCTCCAGAGAAACCAGACAGTTTGGCTGCTTCAACACCGTTGAGAAAAATCTCTGCATCTTCGTCATGATAAACGGACAGCCAATAGTCAGCTTCATCGACATTCGTGACGTTGAAATTTTTTCGCAACCAAATGTCGCCGGATTTCCATTCTGTACTCACCGACGATCCTGGCGTTGATTTCTCGCCAAAACCGGCCGGACCACGTTTCCAAGATTTGTCATCGAACCCGACCGATTGCCAATTACCGATTGGTTTTTCTGTCGTGTACGACCACTCGACAATATCCTGTTGTGCGGTTGGTAGGATCGAAATTTCTATCGGTGCTGGTTCATGCAGACGGGCGTGCCAAGCGGCTAATTTTTCAGGTGCGATCTTGATCACTTCGCGATCATATGTCATCAGTCCGTTCACTTCGCCTTCGACATCCGTCGTCTGTGTATAAACGGCGGCGGACAAACCACGCCCGATCAAACGGTGGACGCCGTTGATCAATTCTTCATATCGTCGGCCAAGTTCGTCTTGTCCTTTGAAAGATTGATAGCCCCAATTGCGATCTTTCTGCCAAAGGTGGCCTTCGAGAGGCAATCCCAGTCCGCCGAACTCACCCAAGACACTCACGCGATCCGGCAAAGCGGGAAACATGCCAGGACCGGGGTAATTGTGCATGTCTTTCAAGTCGCCCCAGCCACGATCTTCCCAGCCACTAGGACCATCGACAAGTCGGGTCGCGTCCAGTGCTTTGGTCCACTGCAACATGGCGTTCGTATTGTGCTGGCCCCAACCTTCGTTGAACGGGACCCAGACGATAATCGATGGGTGATTGTAGAGAGAATCCATCATGGAGCGGAATTCGGTTTGGTACTGGTGGGATTCTTGTGCGGTGAGCAGAATATCGTCAGGTTGACCGGGTCCAACTTGATGGGTGTGGCCACGAGCCATCAGCGAAGGCATGTCTTGCCATACCAGCAAGCCCAGTCGATCGGCCCAATAGTACCAACGATCGGGCTCGACTTTGACGTGTTTGCGGGCCATGTTGAAACCCATCTTGCGAGTCATTTCGACATCGAACTTGAGAGCTTCGTCTGTAGGAGCGGTGTACAGCCCGTCAGGCCACCAGCCTTGATCCAGTGGTCCCATTTGGAAAAGAGGTTTATTGTTCAAAAGCATTCGCAGTTTGCCGTCGTTATCGGCACCAATCGAGATTTTACGCATGCCAGAATAGGATCGCACTTCATCTGAGCCGAAGCGGATGACAAAGTCATACAAGTGTGGCGATTCCGGAGACCACAGTTTTGGTTGGTCGATCACAAGCTCGAGCACACCATTGGCTGCACCAGTTGCAGTGGCAATTGATTTTGCACCTTCGAAGATTTCTGCGCTCAAGTCACCTTGGCCGGTGACGTCGGCGGCAACCATAAAGCGAGAATTATCCAAGTCGGGCGTGATGCGAATCGAGCGAATGTGCTTTGCCGGAACCATCTCAAGCCAAACCGTCTGCCAGATGCCGGTTACTGAAGTATAAAATATGCCTTCCGGCTGGCGGACTTGTTTGCCGCGAGGTTGAGATCCTTCGTCCGTCGGATCCCAAACTTGCACAACGAGAGAGTGCTTGTCGCGGCCGGCGATCGCTTCGGTGATATCGAAATGGAAGCCATCGAATCCGCCACGATGTTCGCCTAAATATTGGTCATTTACCCACACCCGCGACAGCCAATCGATCGCTCCGAAATGGAGGATTATGCGGTTTTCGTCGTCGGAACGGGGAGTTTCGAAAGTTTTTTGGTACCAAAGTGCCTGCTGCGCCGATACGGTTTTGCCGACACCACTCAAAGCCGATTCAATGGCAAATGGTACAAGAATGGATCCTTGCCATTCGGACGGCTTTGCTGAATGGACGTCGCTAATCGCGTAATCCCATAGCCCGTTGAGATTCTGCCAATTGTCACGCACCATTTGCGGACGAGGATACTCGGGTAATGGATTTGCGGGAGAAACATCCTTAGCCCAACGAGTGACAATTGGAGCAGGCGCCATCGTCCAGTCGCCTGCGAAATTGGGACTGAAGGAAATGAGGCAGAGTGTTAGAGATATGCCAGTAAAGCGCAAGCGGCGATATAGCAACATGATTTGCCCGGTCACGATGGAAAGCGAAGTTAATTCATCCGATTGGATGTAACTTACTCGCTATTGGCGGGCGGTGCTACAAGCGATTCGGCTACATGCTCTCTTTTCGCATAGTCGTCGCGGAAACGAGCGTTCTTCCCAGCATGAATTTGGGAGTCGGCAGCCAACTAACATTCGCCGCAGGGATACTGACCGAGACGGTAATGTTCGAGCCACTTGCGGCAGTCGCGATATCCGTGGGGGTGATTGTAATTGTGGAGCCAGTGAAACTTGCGCTTGTCATCTGGCTGGTAACCGCAGCCTGGACACTGGTGTTCGTCGCACCCGGCAAGACCGCGATGCGAGCACCTTCTCGCGAGATGTTGGTAATCATCTGCTTGACAAGCGTCATGCGTCCCATTTCGATAAGACCGAAAGTGAAGAGGACCATGACAGGACTTACCACGGCAAACTCCACGAGAGCGGCACCGGCTCGTTTCTTCCAACTTCTTTTTTGTCTATTGCGTTTCATGTTGCGTTGTCGAGAGAGCTGTAGATTGATTTGGATCGCATCAAAATTGTCAGAGGAGTTTATTGAACCAAAACAACTGGCGAGAAGATTGAGTCGCTGTAGGTCTTTGTTCCATCCATTGCGGGGACGGTACCACGCATGATGACGGTTGCGGGCTGAACCATTACATTCTTCGAAGCAGAGGAGCCAGTCAGATTGACTGACATCACGCGAACTCCGACCCAACGGACAAGCGTGTATTCCGCATTATTTCCGTTCCCTGTCAAAGTTGAAAAAACAGCAATGACACGGGTTTGGCCGATGATGGCAGCCAGATCGTCTTTGATCCCCGCACTGACACCGGGGTCACCACCTAGGGTCAATCCACCGGTTGCTGGGATTTCCAAAGGTTTCCCAAGAGCACCCAAATCCGCAGCGGAAATGCCATCTCGTATTTGACGAGAAAGGTCCGCAGTACTATTACCTGCTCCACCGATATCGACTGTGCCTCGGTTTCCTGGTGCACCGAGACCTTGTGGATAAATATTGACTTCTTCGATCCCGTCCGCCGCATTGGTGACGGCCCCGGTCGTTGGATTGTAGGATTTTGTATCGGGCCCAATCCCTGCGATACATTGATTCCAGGAAGCCTCGTCGACAACAAACGGCATGACATTGAGATTCCCCGTTGCAGGAACGGTGAAACCTTTGATCTGTCTCGCGACTGCTGCGGTCGCTTCGACGGTAATCTCTCGACCGGACTGGCCGAATATTTTTGCGAAGTACAGAGGCACTGCGCCGTTCGAGTCGGCCGTTCTTCGTACACGAACACGAACTGCTCGCAATGGGTTTGTTCCGGGAACGGCGGAGAGGGCGGAGGAACTGTAGGATGCGAGATAGCCTTGAGTCACATCGGTTTGGGCTCCACTCGTTGTTAAAGTGGGGCCCTGGTTGCAAACCGCATTTAACAGGGCGGTGCTTGCAGCAGCCGATACTACCGAAGTTTGTGTTTGCGTTTCCGACTGATTATTCGACATGCTATCGATCATCTGCCAGCACCCTGCCATCGCGGCGGCGTCCGCCGTGCGGCGAAGTTCGGACCGCGACGAAACCATGAATCCGATGTCCACCGAAAACGCCAACATGCCGATCAGGACTGTCATGAGTATCAGAGCAAGGATGAGCGTTGCACCCTTGCGCGTTGAATTGCTACTCAAATTTCGAGGAACAGTACGCTTGAACTTGATAGAGAACATGTTGGGCTCCAGGCAAAAGATGCCATGACGGAACTATCGACGGAAAAGAGAAATCATTATTCGAGCACTATCGGACATCTGCATTAGGAGTAACCGTGATGACTTCACCGTCTTCCGTGTAGTACCGGACGGCGACAATCCGAAGTGAATCGACTCGATTTTTTCCGTAGCCAATACCTGACCATTCGGCGGATTTTTCATAACTGTAATCGTTCAGATTTTCAACCTCCGCCTGTTGGAAACGGACAGCGGTATAGGCTCCGCCGAAAGTACCCCATGACTGGCTTGTTCCATTCTTGACTGCAAAATACAGCTTGTTGTTTTTCACCGACATGACTTGTGTCCATTGAACTGTTTCGTTTTCAACTAGTAGATTGTCTCCATTTTCACTGAAAACATCGTCTTGAAGATCGTTGCCGAACATGGCTTTTGTTTGGAAACCGCCAGCGGAAAAGTCAGGCCGTTGCGCGTGATTGAAATCGACACTAAAACATTGGCCATCAATACTCTGTGTTGGGCTCATCCAAGTACTGATTTGTGGGGAATCTTCGTACCCATTGGGCTGATTGACGACCATCACCCAATCTTCTTCGACGCGAACAATTTCGTTATCGTCATCTGCGAAAATCGCGGCCGAACAAGTTCCAAGAAGTAGGGATGATAAAGCACCCAAAAATAAAGCTCGCATGTGTAATACCCTTTCAAAGCTGAGAATCGAAGTTGAGCTAGGTCTAATCAAAACCGTATGTCAATTCCGCCTCGCATGCGTTTGTAAAGAGTAGTTATTCTTTTTGGAGGTGCAAAATCTCTACTTTCCTATTGAGTCTGTATCGATCACACCGTTTGTACTATGGGATGAACTTCTCAATCCCGCGAAAGTGACTCTTGGTCGAAAGATTTGAAGTGCTCTAACGCGGCCAGAACTTGTTGATCGTGTCCATCGACGGAGACCTTGGGCCAGACTTTGACGATTTTTCCGGTTGGATCGATTAAGAAAGTGCTGCGCTGGACGCCCATCATTTTCTTGCCATACATATTCTTTTCTCGCCACGCTCCAAACTTCTCGGCAACTTTGTGAGATTCGTCGGCAAGCAGCGTGAATTTCAGACCGTATTTGTCGCGAAACTTGACGTGCGACTCGACCGTGTCCGGACTGATTCCTAGTACGACCGCACCTAATTTCTTGATCTTGGCACGTGCTGCGTTGAAAGCACACGCTTCGGTCGTGCATCCTGGGGTGTCGTCTTTGGGGTAAAAGTACAAGACAACGTACTGGCCTTTGAGGCTACTGAGTTTGATTTTCTGGTTGTTGTCGTCCAGCAACGAAAATGCAGGGGCTTTTTTGCCTTCTTCGATCCATTCGGCCATGGTTACATTTTCCTATCAAGTGTGTTGTTCGAGACGGGTGGTTTAATGGAGTCCAACTCACCGTCAAGTTTGTGAATACGTTATGGGAGTTTATAGGTGACTGTCTAGGTATGTGAAATGCGTAGAGGTTGGAAGACTTCTTGTTGATCGCCAGTAACGATTGCATCAAAATCGTACTCGTACTCAGTGAAACGGTACTCGTACTCGTACTCGATCGGGAGCCCCTATTCGAGTACGTAAAAGCTGCTGGAGTGGTCGGCGAGAAATGGTATTTGGGCATTTTGGTTTCCCCTCACCCCCTAACCCCCATCTCCCCGCAATGAAATATTTTGGTTACGCGGAGGTGATGTGCGGGGAGAGGGGGAAAGAGGATTGCAGACGGGAAAGGGTTGCGCGTTGGGGTTGGTTTCGAGAGAGGGAGACTTCTCGTTGATCGCCGGTATCGATCGTTTGAAAATCGTACTCGTACTCAGTGAAACGGTACTCGTACTCGTACTCGATCGGGAGCCATATTCGCGTACGTAAAAGCTGCTGGAGTGGTCGGCGAGAAATGGTAATTGGGCATTTTGGTTTCCCCTCACCCCCTAACCCCCATCTCCCCGCAATAAAATATTTTGGTTACGCGGAGGTGATGTGCGGGGAGAGGGGGAAAGAGGATTGCAGACGGGCAAGGGTTGCACCGTGGGCTTGGTTTCGAGAAAGGGAGGTTTCTCGTTGATCGCCGCTATCGATCTCATAAAAATCGTACTCGTACTCGGTGAAACGGTACTCGTACTCGTACTCGATCGGGAGTTATGTTCGAGTACGTAAAAGCGACTGGAGCGGTCGGCGAGGAGTTGTAACTGGGCATTTTGGTTTCCCCTCACCCCCTAACCCCCATCTCCCCGCAATGAAATATTTTGGTCACGCGAAGCTGATGTGCGTGGAGAGGGGGAAAGAGGATTGCAGACGGGAAAGGGTTGCGCGTTGGGGTTGGTTTTGAGATAGGGAGACTTCTTGTTGATCGCCGGTATAGATCTTATAAAAGCCGGTATCGATCTTATAAAAATCGTACTCGTACTCGGTGAAACGGTACTCGTACTCGTACTCGATCGGGAGTTATGTTCGAGTACGTAAAAGCTGCTGGAGTGGTCGGCGAGAAATGGTATTTGGGCATTTTGGTTTCCCCTCACCCCCTAACCCCCATCTCCCCGCAATGAAATATTTTGGTTACGCGAAGCTGATGTGCGGGGAGAGGGGGAAATTGTTTTTCCCCAGGGGGAATTCTCTTTCACCGGGGAAGAATTTTTCCAACGGGGGAAGGGTTACGCGTTGGGCTTGGTTTAGAGTTAGCGAGAAGTGTCGAGATAGGACGTATTTGCGCTGTGATTGCTTAATCGGGGGCCGATCTTCATCCGCTATTTTTGCGACAAGCAATAGATGTGGGTTCGAGTTCGCACGTAGAGACTATTCCCGACGGCGGCTGGTGAGGACATGCAGCCTGAGTCGAGTTGGTTGGTCGCAAGCAACTTGCCTTGGTCATCCGCAGCAAATACGTATCCTTTGCCGTCGTGATCGAACAAATAGATTCTTCCGTCGGCCATAATAGGCGATGCGCTGAAATCGCCGCCTAGACGTTCTTGCCAGATAACTTCGCCGTCCGATTTGCGAATGCAGCTTGCAACACCCGAATCGAGGACGTTGAATATCCAATCTTTGTAAAGCAACTGCGAAGGCTTGCTGCCGATGCCTCGATCGATGTTCCAGTCGATGTGCGTAGCTGTAACGTCACCGGCTCCGTCGGGACGAACCGCCATCAGGCGTGCTTTACTGAAGCCACTGTTCAGGTACAGGCGTTGTCCGTCAAAGAGCGGTTTAGCGGTCGCGGAGAATTCTTCGTACATCACCCGCCACAGTTCTTTGCCAGTCGCGGGGTCCATTGCCAAAGTAGCTTTGGATGTCGGACTGATCAGTTGTACGGTTTCGCCGACTTGGATGAGCGTTGGTGTTGCAAAAGCTTTGTAGAAATCGCCATTGTCAGTACCGTATTCGATTTTTCGAGGCGAGTTCCAAACGGTCTTGCCAGTGTGTTTGTTCAATGCCACGATGTATTGATGGTCAAATCCATCCATATGAAAAATCAACAAGTCACCGTACAGAATGGGTGAACTGCCGGGGCCGCGAAAATGGTTGCACGGCAAATCGCGCCGCTGCCAGATGATTTCGCCCGACTTGCGCGAGATGGCTGCTGTTCCGTATGCGCCGAAATGAACGTAGGCATTTTGTGCGTCAAGAACCGGCGTTGGCGACGCGTAACTGTTTGTCGAGTGGTGGTCGGGTTGGGCTTTCTCGTTTTCGAAGGCAAGTTGATTGCGAATTAGTTTTCCGGTGCGGCGATCGACAACTAATACGGACTGGCGTTTGCCATCTTCGGTGGCCGTCGTCATCCAGATCTCGTCGCCCCAAATAACGGGCGAGGACCAACCTCGCCCGGGCAGTTCAGTTTTCCACGCAATGTTTTTGTTTTCGCTCCATTCGACAGGCAAGTCCTTGGCCGGACTAATGCCATCGCCGGTTGGCCCGCGAAACTGAGGCCAAAAACCCTCGCCAGCTTGGGCAACATCGTCGTTAGACCATGCCCATTGGACAGGCAAATTCTTTGCGGTTGCTTTAAGACTATTCTCTTCCCATGCAATACTGGCCTTGGGACAGACAATAATTGCGAGTGAGAAAATGATGGCTGTAAAGGTCGACAGGCGGGGCAAGGGACTTGGCATGGCGGGGTTACCTACATTTGACAACTACGCAAACTTGACAACGGCGTGAGGTTTAGAACCGTTCAGTTTAAGTCATGTTCCAAGGAAATGCGAGTTGGCCAGTCGGTAGTCCAAATACTTGTCGAATAAACTCGCTAAGATAATGACATTGGCAACGGGAGCGAACACAGAATCAAAAGCGTCTCACGGAAAAGGCCGAGGGCATGCATTTTGTTTTTGCAGTAACCCCATTTACAGTGCCCAAAAAATTCATAGCATCCAGGATCAACATATGGAAGACTCGCGACGCAGGATTGGAATATTGACGAGCGGTGGAGACTGCCCAGGCTTGAATGCCGTTATTCGCGGAGTTGTCAAAACGGCGCATTACTTGGGTTACGAAGTATTTGGATTCTTGAATGGCTTTGAAGGGCTAGCCGATCCAGTCCATTATGTATCGCTGAATTTTCAAAATACTGCTGGCATCTTAGTGCGTGGTGGTACGATTTTGGGATCGACGAATAAAGGCCGCTTCGGGGCCACGTGCGGTGAATCCGATCGACTGCGGATCGATCCGAAATTGTTGGCCGAGGTTAAAACCAATCTTCAAGACTTGAGTATCGACGGACTTGTTTGCATCGGCGGCGATGGCTCGCTAGCAATCGCCCAGCAATTGCACGAATACGGCATTCCCGTTGTTGGAGTTCCAAAGACGATTGACAACGATTTGTTGTGTACTGCGTACAGTTTTGGGTTTGATAGTGCGGTTGCCTGTGCGACCGATGCGTTAGATCGGCTGCATACGACTGCGGCCAGTCATAATCGCGTGATGGTATTAGAAGTCATGGGGCGTCACGCCGGATGGATCGCGCTCTATGCCGGAATTGCGGGAGGTGGGGACGTCATCTTAATTCCCGAAATCGAGTGGACATTTGAAAATGTCTGCGCCAAAATCGCGCACCGTCGCAACATGGGCAAACTTTTTACTTTGATCGTCGTCGCCGAAGGTGCTAAGCTGCCGGGCGGACGATTAGTCATGCAGGAAATTGGCCACGGCAATCAGCAAGCCCGACTTGGTGGCTTAGGTGATATCGTGGCGGCGGAGGTCAAGGCACGTATGCAGGTCGATTCGCGATGCGTGGTGCTCGGTCATTTGCAACGCGGAGGTGGACCGACGGCCTTTGATCGAGTGCTTGCCACGCAGTTTGGCGCTCATGCGGTTCGCTTGGTCGAAGAAGGTCGCTTTGGCGAAATGGTCTATAACGATCCGCCGGATATTCGCAGCATTTCCATCGAGCAAGCCATTGTTCGGTTGTCGACCGTCGATCCCTGTGGTTCGACCGTGATCGCGGCAAAAGCTCTAGGGATTTCCTTCGGGGATTTTCCTGGATACATAAATCCGTTCGCCAATTCCCAAGTCAAAACAGCGGCAGCCGCAGAGCAATACAACGCGGGCGTTGAATTTGTTCAAAATCAAAACATGCAGCCCGACTAATAAAGCCGTCATCGAGGCAATACGTGAATCGTCTGGGAGTGCAGTCTATTTGGCTTGGAAATTGACTCTGCAGTTGTAGCCAATGATGGGGCTGACCGGTTAGACTTAGAGGGAATCCATCCATCGACGTCAAACGACGGTGCTGACGTTCGCTTCCCAATTCTTCCTTCCATCTTTCCAGGATTTCAAGATGCGCTCGCGATTACTTTATTTTATGTCGGTCGTAGTCGTTTACTTCTGCTTTTCCGCGATTCCATGTCAATTAGTTTGGTCGGATGAACCGGTCAAAGATGATGCGGCAGAAAAGGAGAAGGACAAAGCGAAATGGACTTCGATGATCGTGCCCGGTTCCTTAGACGGATGGAAGGCGACGAATTTTGGTGGTGAAGGGCAAGTCGAATGCGATAAGGATGGCGTCATTCTTTTCGAAACAGGCCATCCGCTGACAGGGATCACTTACGGCAAAGAATTCCCCAAGGACAATTTTGAAATTCGATGGGAAGCTCGTCGCGTCGATGGCTCAGATTTTTTAGCAGGTTTGACATTCCCGATCGGCGACAGCTATTGTTCCTTCATTGCCGGTGGCTGGGGTGGGGGTGTGACGGGAATCAGTTCGATCAACGGCAATGACGCGTCGGAAAACGAGACAACCCAATTCTTGGACTATAAAAAAGGCCAATGGTACAAATTCCATTTGCGGCTCACTGCCGAGCACATCATTGTCACGATCGACGGTAAAGAGCTGGTTAAAGTCGAACGCGGTGACAAACGGTTTAGCATTCGAAACGAGGTTCGTGAGAGTCGGCCGCTTGGATATTGTGTATTCGAGACTCGCGTCGAGTTGCGGGGGCTTGAATATCGAGCGCTCGAGTCGAAATAGAAACCAGAACGTGCTGTATTGCCTCATTTCGCCTTGGGATGATGCCAGATAGAGCCGGTGAAGATGCTTGGAAAGTGAAAGTAGGAATCAATGGATGTAGGTATGGAGCTATTGGGTGAAGAGTGGTTTATGCAGCGAGCGCTTGAGCTAGCTTATCAAGCGATGCAAGAGGATGAAGTTCCGGTTGGAGCCATCATCGTTCATGAGCGGCGAATTATCGCTGCGGCATACAATCAGCGAGAACAGTTGCAGGATCCGACTGCTCACGCGGAAATGATTGCCATCACTCAAGCGGCTGCCGAAATGAAATCCTGGCGGCTTACAGATTGCACGATGTATGTAACACTCGAGCCTTGTCCCATGTGTGCTGGGGCGATTATTCAGTCTCGTATCCCGAGAGTTGTCTATGGTGCGAACGATCCGAAGGCCGGTGCGGTGCAATCTCTCTATCAATTGCTGACAGATGAGCGGCTGAATCATCGGGTCGAAGTACTTTTTGGGGTCAAGGCCGATGCGTGTGGACGTGTCTTGACGGAGTTCTTTGACGGGAAAAGGCGGCTTGGGAAGAAATGATAGCCATCTAACGTCCGATTCGGACCATTTTCCGCGATCGAAAAATCGGGTTTTCCCGTAAGGTTTACCTAAACCGATTCAACTCGAATAAGCGGCTCTTCCGATACTACCACCATAACCGGAGTCTTGCGTTTGATCGTTACGATGAGCGTGGGGCTTCGGGTGCTAGGTCAATCAAGTAGTTCGGGGCAACGAAGCCCTGGCGGCATCAATAGCTTGGCGATGTAGCATACCAGGTGGGGACCAAGCCAGACCTCTGTGCAACGGTGGAAGATGACTATGTCGGTCTTAAAAAGTACCATTCGATTTTGTGTGTTAGCGGCTGCAAGTTTGTCTGGTAGCTGGTTGTTTGGGCAAGCGTATCATCCGTTTGCAGAACCCCTTGAATTTGATCCGGACTGGCAGATATTTGCTCCGGTACATCTTCAAGATGTCCAGGAATTGACGCCGCGACAGCGGATGAACCAAGGATGGTTCTTGTCCTACGATCGGATGATGCAGGGTTTTTCACGGCCTCGTAACGAGGGCGGCACATCCAGCATCGATTCAGCTTGGGGCAATCGCTGGGACGTCGGCATTGCTACCGACAAAGGCGGATGGCTAGCGTCCGTGACTCGAGTCAATGGACCGAGCAACTACGACCGGCTGTTTCAGTCTCGGATAAACGTCTTCAACGAAGACGATGATGGAGACCCTACGAATCCATTATTCCCCGCAGGTTTCAGAAATGATCCTCAGAGCGGTGAACGATCCTATATTCTCCAGAATTCCGTAAACGCTGGGACCTATTCGAACGTTGAATTCAGCAAGACTTGGCGAATGACGCCCTATCGTTACGGTGGTGTTTTGGAACCTCTCGTAGGCCTACGATTCTCGGATTTTAAAGACATTGCACGAGACGATAGTTACACGACAACTAATACGGACTTAGATGGTCTACCGGGTGCCGTTTTCGAGACGCTCACGATCGATACAGCGACATCCTACAACAAGATGTTCTTGGGCCAAATCGGATTCCGTTACGTTCAATTCGCCGAGCGTTGGACCTTGAGTGGACAATTCCGAGCGTTTGCTGGTCAAAACTACCAAACACAGATCGTCGATATCTCGACATTCAACACGGAATACACCGCAATCGGTATCGGAACCGATCCAACACGATTCCGGAACACGAATTTTAACTTTAGCAAGAACAATAGCGAAACCACGGTTGGTTTGGATACTCGGGCCGAAGCAGCATACAAGATTGCCAAGAATTTTCAGGTACGAGGCGGTGTCAACTTGGTTTACTTCGGAACAGGGATTTGGCGAGGAGCGACGGTCGCATCCAACAACAATCCTAACTTGACCAACCAAGCCTTAGTAATGCCCGGATTTACTTTCGGATTTGAAGTAAACCGATAAGCTCCTTGCTATAAAGCGATTCGAGCCAAACGCAGCCCGCTGATTAGTGAACACTAACCGGCGGGCTGCGTTTTTTCTTTTTATGCCTCTGTTTTCCCGTTCCGCTATACGCCGCGCGGTCAGAAGTGAGGGACGTGTTGTCGAGTGAGCCGCAAGGCGCTAGCCGCGGGGTGTGCATTCGTTCAGCACCGGCGTTCAGCACCGGCGGTCAGCACCGGCGGTCAGCCCCGGCGGCTAGCGCCTTGCCGCTCACAAAACCTCAATTCTGACCGCGCGGAGTATAGATCCAATTTGCTTCGCGAAAAACCGTGCTAGCATACGCCAAGCTTGCTCTGTGAATTGCACTGGTCATCGATGCACGATGATGATAATTTCCCGCCAGAAGTACCAACGGCAGACACGTCACTTCGGATGGTGAATCGCACATGCAATCCGCTTTCAAATCGCCCACTCAAGCCAACCTTCGCGAAAAATACTTCGCGCTGTGCTGCTTCGTAATCCCTTTGTTTCTATGCACTTTGGGATGTAGTGACGGGCCATTCTACGAACTTAAAAAGATCAATCCCTACTATCGAAAACAATGGAATGCAGACCGGAAACTAGGCCCCACCTTCGATGATCGATTAAGCGAGATTCGAGCACTCGCCGGGCAGTTAAAAACAATGCCCGAAAGCGATCAATTGAGGTGGATGGCGTCCATCGAACAAATCGTCAAGAACGATCCAAGCCCCGAGATGCGCCGCTTTGCAGTCCTGGCACTAAAAGATAACAAGCTTCCCAATGCACTGCCCGCCCTGAAAATCGCTTCGAACGACAAGAGCGAAAAAGTGCAAATGGCAGCATGCGAAGCTCTCGCGACTCGGTCCGACGGTGACTCGCTCGCAATCTTGTCGGAATTGGCCAAAAAGGAACAGTCGACGAGCGTTCGCGTCGCCGCAATCCAAGCAATCGGCAGTTTTCCGGCTGAAGAGATCAAACCGATTATGTCCAACTTGATCACCGATCGTTCGCCATCAATTCAATACGAATGTACGGTAGCTCTCAATAAAGCGACCCAACTGAATCTAGGTGGTGACGTCGCTGATTGGAAGAAATATTTGGCGGGTGAAACAGTCACCCCGAAAGTAAAAACTGTTTCCGCTCGAATCTCCGAACTCGTTCCCTTGAACCGCTGATTTTTGAGTATCGTTTTCTTGCTAGTGTAACAACATCTGGACTGAAAGTTTCACCATCGTGCTGCATCGCTCTGCTCACCGTCGATTCTTCGCTTGCTCTGCCCTAGCGTTCTTGACATCAATCGCCGTGAATTCAGTATGTCATTCGCAAGAACCTCCGGCATCAACTGACGAAACAATTGTTATCGGTTCCGATATTGACGTTATCACTGCGTCCTTTGATGAACTCGTAATCGATGGGGTACCATTGCCGACCATTTGCAATGCACCTAAATCTGGACAACCGCCTACACCCAGTGTCTCTACGGTCAATCCCGCCAACGGACAGCCCACGACGTCGAAATCCTTAAATCCATTGCGCAAAGGTATCGATCTGAAAACGGATAGTCGCACGCCGCCAACTTCGGCAAACTCGGCGGAAAAAATTTCAAGCCAGTCGACCGTGATTGGGAAAACAGCACCCATCAACAACGCTGTCCAGACAAAACTTCCCTTAGAAAAATCCTCCACAAAAGACGGCAAAGATAAATTATCGGAAAAGGTTGCGCGCAAAGCCCAAGAAGATCAACAAGAAGCCCCTGATCTGCCAACTGATTCGACTCTAAGTTTTATCGAGGACAAAGTAACGCTCACCGATGAGCCGAAGAAGCCAATCGTTAGTACATCCAAGAAAGTCGACTCTCCGGATACAGAAAAAGTAAAAAATATCGTTTTGACGCCCGAGCAAACTGACCGTCAAAAGCGAATTCGCTCGTGTCTGGCGTACTACATGTTCCGCCCCGAGTCGACCTCCAAACGCAGTCCCTGGGGAGCCATGCATTCGATGTTACCATTCGGCGTGGATGCTGAATTGATTGCCGGTAACAAGCGAGTGAACGCAATCGGGTGGCTTTGTTACAACGGCCGCTGCCGAACGCAACAGCTTTTCCGTCCAACGCCAAAAGGCTTTACGGCAAATATTGGGCCCGGATTCCAAGGCCACGAAGGACAATTCCTCGCTATGCTTGCACAATCGCACGTGAGCGCGGATTATCCCATTCGAGTCGGAAGCAATCAGTTCACCATTTCGAATTTGGTTCGATACGAAATGGCGGGATGCATCGAACAATCCGAACTGACTTTCAAACTCATTGGCCTTTCACATTACTTGAACACGGATCAGCAATGGAAAAGTAGCAATGGCCACCGATGGAGTATCCATAAACTCATCGATGAAGAGTTGAGCCAGCCGATTGTCGGCTCGGCCTGCGGCGGAACTCATCGCCTCATGGGCCTTACGTATTCTGTTCGCAAACGCCAACGTGAAGAAAAACCGATCGACGGCTCCTTCCTGCGAGCAGCGATTTTCATTGATGAGTTCATTGACTACGCGTGGACTTTGCAAAACTCCGATGGCAGCTTTAGCACGAATTGGTTCGAGTCGCGTGGGAACGAAAACGATGTCGATCGCAAAGTGCAGACAACTGGGCATATCCTTGAATGGCTCGTTTTCGCATTGAATCCTAAAGAGCTGGAATCCGAACGAGTTCAAAAGTCCATCGATTTCCTCGTCGCCAATTTACTTGACAATCGTAATCACGATTGGTCGATTGGTCCGCGAAGCCATGCTCTTCGGGCGTTGTCGCTATACGATCAAAAAATGTTTGATGGCCAACCGGGACAGCGCCGCGAAGTACTTGCCGAAATCAACCAGAAGCTTTTCTTGAGGTAGGGAGAAGCACGCCTTCTCAATGCCGCCTCGTGCTTGCGCGTTACTCGTTCGTGATGGGTTCGCGACGCAATGGTAAAAACTCGAATAGGTTTTTTGCCAAATTCCAAAAAGCTTTCCCGTTTGGTAGTATGTCGCATTGCGAGTTTCCGTGTGGCCATGTTATTTTCTTGGTATGGCGTCTCTCCTAGGACGGCGTTCGAAGTAAAGATGAGTCCTGCGAGGGGCGTTTCCCGGATTCACGTAGAGAAATCTGCAGCTTTTCAAGCTATTGGCGGAATAATTTGCCTTAGTCCAAGAACAATTTAGATGGTGAGATCGGATCGATATCAATGACGGCGCAGAAATTTACACGCCAAATGGCTTTGATGCTGACTGCTGCTGCATCATTAGCGGCGGAAATTGAAGCGGACGCCATTCTGATTTTGCTCGATGAAGACGCCGATTGGTCGAAATTGCGTTCAGCTATTCCAGGCAATAACCCAAAGGTCATTGTCGCCGGCGATCAAGACGTCGATATGGAAGGCGCTGCCGCCGAAGGCTTTATTCCGATCTCGCTCAGCGAGGAAAAATCGCCGCTTCTCGAACGATTGCAAAACGCCCTGCTCGAATCGGTTGCGGACGAGATACTCAAAAACCATTGCGATGTCGTCGCCATCTACAGTGGTTTCGAGCAAAACGCGATGGACTGTATGTCCATCATTCGGTTGGATGATCGCATGCGGCGTCTGACTAGTCGAGATCTTCAAAAGCTGGAGAGCACCGTCCCTCTCAAAAACTTAAAAATTGTCATAGACCTCGCAACTCAGATTGGCCGCGAAGGCCGCGAAGGAAAAAAAGTCGGAACGATATTTGTCGTTGGCGATACACGCCGAGTACTGCAACATTGCAAAGATAGCGGGTTTGATCCCTTGCGTGGATACGGTCGCAAGTCTCGAAATTTGCATGACCCAAAAGTTCGCGAAGACATCAAAGAGATCGCCCAAATGGACGGTGCTTTTGTGGTCTCACCCGAAGGTATCGTCGAGCGATCACGGCAGATTATCGAAGTGTCCCACGACTCTTTATCGCTGTCCAAAGGACTCGGTGCTCGCCATTGGGCCGGTGCTGCGATCTCTCAAAAAACGAAAGCCATCGCTGTCGTGGTCAGTCAATCCTCGGGTACCGTACGGTTATTCCAAAACGGGGAACTCGTCCTTCGAATCGAACCTATGGATCACGCAGTCAAGTGGCAGGAATTCAACTACGAACCGCCTCCCTCCGATGGTGACGATTAACCAAGCGACTGGTTTCGCGCAATTCGCTTTTATAGACTGATCGAGCGCCGCAAGATTTCGTTGCAAAGTCACACAACATGCCCGCTTCTGTGTCACAGAAAAGAGTTGTCGTCGTAACTGGTTCTTCGTCGGGAATCGGCCAAGCGATTGCTCGCGCTTTTCTAACGCTCGGCGATTATTGCGTGCTTCAGGGAAACAGGCACTTTGAATCGATCAAACTTTTTGCGGCGGAGTTTGCAGTCGATCAAACGCTGGCCTTGAAATCGGACTTTCGAGACCCCGCCTCCGTCATGAATCTTGTGGATGATGCTTTCGCTTGGCGTGGTTACGTGGACGTATGGATTCACGCCGCTGGTGCAGATGTACTGACCGTCAATGCCGATGCAGATTTTGAAACGAAATTGGAAGAGCTTTGGCAAGTCGATGTGCGAGGCACGATACTTGGCTGCCGACGTGTTGCAGAGAAAATGCAACAGCAACCCCAACGCGATTCCTTGCCGACAATTCTCACCATCGGGTGGGACCAATCCTCGTCAGGCATGGAAGGCGATAGCGGCCAAATGTTCTCCGCAACCAAATCGGCCGTCGAAAGTTTTACCAAGAGTCTTGCAAAAACAGTTGGTCCTGAAATTCGCGTCAATTGTATCTCGCCAGGTTGGATTCAAACGGCTTGGGGTGAGAAAGCATCGCCACATTGGGATCGACGAGCACGTGGCGAAAGTAGTTTGGGCCGATGGGGAACTCCGCAAGACATCGCCGAAGCAGCAATTTTCCTTGCATCGCCCCAAGCAAGCTTTATCAATGGCCAAATCATCGCAGTCAATGGCGGCTGGAAACCCGCTTGGCCTTGATGATTTGCAGCGGTTGCACCAAACTAATTGCTTAATCACAAAAGCTCGCTCGCGTTCAGCCCAAGCGAGCCTGGAGCGACTCCCATAGCAATCCCAGAAATTATGCTCAATCTAAAACCTCTGCAAATTGGAAATTTCACGGTCGACCCACCCATCCTCCAAGCACCGATGGCTGGGTTTACGAACTATGCTTTCCGGCAAGTCGTCCGCGACTTTGGAGGCGTAGGATTGCAAGCGACGGAGATGGTCAACGCGCGCGGTTTCGTTTGGCTTGACGAACACGACTGCGAGCATCCGGAACGACTTTGGGGTGTGCGGGACGAAGCGAGACCGCTGGCAGTTCAAATTTGGGACAACGACCCGGAGATCATGGCCAAGGTTGGGAAACGCTTGGTCGAAGAATACCAAGTCTCTGTGGTCGATATCAATTTCGGATGCCCCGTCAAACAAGTGACCGAAAAAGCGCACAGCGGTTCGTATCTACTCCGGGACCCCGAACGAATGTACGCAATCATTTCGCGACTGGTTGAAGTCTGTTCGCCAACGCCAGTGACCGCCAAGATACGTTTAGGTTGCACGCGCAAAACGAAGAACGCTATCGAAGTTGCCAAGACGGTCGAGCGCGCCGGTGCCGCTGCCTTGACGGTCCACGGTCGCACGGCCGAAGATTTCTTTCGCGGCTCGGCTGACTGGGACAGCATCTCTGAGATCAAGCAACATCTTGAACGAATTCCCTTAATCGGTAACGGGGACTTAGAAACTCCCGAACAAGTTGTGTATGCGTTCGAACACTACAAAGTTGACGGGATCATGATCGCGCGAGCGAGTCTCGGTCGACCATGGCTATTCGCACAAGCCGCCGCAGCCATCAAAGGCCTTCCAATACCGCCGGAACCAACTCTCGACGAGCAACGCTCCTGCATGCTCAGGCATTACGATTTGGTTGTCGAACGATTCGGACCGAACAAAGGGACGATGTTGATGCGCAAGTACGCTTGTTGTTACGCGCAAGGCAAACCCGGCGCACGACACTTTCGAACCCACATCGCTCACGTCGAAACCCCCGACCAGTTCCACGCCGTCGTCGAGCAATACTTTCCCCAAACAATCGACACTCCCGTTTAATACGTCCGCGAAGTGCCAAAGGGAACGCGAGAAAGAAGTGTTGGACCGATACCTCACGACCCACTGTGGTCCCTCGCCATTTTTTGAAACAAGATCTTCAAAAAAGCTTAGGGAAAAGTCTGCATAGGCCTTGAGCCTTCCAATCTTCCCACCGATAACCATCGCCACATAAACTGCAAAGAACGCCCGCCCCGCTAAGCTCTCGCTCCCTTCTCCACCGTCTTCGCGGGAGCAGCACGACAGTCCCGCTAAGCCTTCGCTAGCTTCTCCACCGTCTTCGGAGAACAGCACGACAGCCTCGCAAAGCTCTCGCTCCCTTCTCCACCGTCTTCGGGGGAGAAGGGCTGGGGATGAGGGGGGACGAGTTATTCGATTGTTTCGCTAAAAAATTGATAACGAGATTGCTTCGAATCAGTAGAAAATTTAATGCGAGCGATTGACCAAAAAAAGCCGTCAAGAGATTGTTCTTCGTAATCGGTCGGCGCTACTCGGTGATACAGGAGTCGCACACTAATGAAAGTTTGCGATCCTTATGTTGCGGTCCAGCTCTTAAATTACCAGGAACAGTTTGAGAAATCAGAATCGAATTGGTCGCCTGATCGAACATCCCTCTGTGCACAATGAATTGCGATTCGCAAACTACTTTGCTAAATCCTGTCTCCTCATCCCCCCGACCCCTTCTCCTCGGAGTACCGAAGAGAAGGGGAGAAAGAAAAACGAGTGTGATATCGTTGGGCTTGGCGGCTTCGACTTGCGGTTTTCGCTGCGATACAAAGGTTGAGCAAAAAAATTTAATGTCGAAATGCACGATCCGTCGTAATTATTCGTCCTGGGGCTCATCATCGAACGCTATGACACGATGTGAACTGTAAGGCCGATGGTCGGTCATTATACGTACATTTGGAATCTGCTTAACGATTGCGTGATAGTCGGTTGGAGGATACTTGCAGTAAAGCTCGATGCTTTCCATTTTCTTTAGTTGTGTCAACGCGGCGACTTCTTGCGAGTTCATAAACTGCACTTCGACCGACAGCTTTTTTAGCGATGAGGACTGGGCAAGCGCGTCGATCGATTGCTGATTGAAAGTTCCGCATAGAAAACGGAGAGAAGAAAGCGAAGTAAATTTGTCAATTCCATCTAGGCTCGTATCAAATCCTTCAATTGTCAGCTTCTTCAGATTTGGCAGGTCAAGGTTGGCGAAAAGGTTTACTTTTTTAGAAGGCGAACACATGAAGCAGCTCAGCGTCAGCCTTTCTAGGCCACGGATATCATTGAATAGTTCAATGTCCTTTTCCATGTCTTGCGCAGTGATATCCGGATCTACAAAGCACCAGCTTATTTCTTTGAGTTGCTGAAGCGGTTTGAATGATTCTCGTTTAAGTTCGCACTGGAAAAAACATAAACGATTTAAGCGTTCCAGATTGGCTAATGGCGACATAAGTTCTGGCGAAATCTTCTGGCCTCTAAACTCAATTACTCGAAGGTTCGGTGACTTTGCTAATTCTATTGTGTTTATCACATCTGTTTTCGAGAAGTGAGAATAAAAAGAAGCTCGTTCTAGATTAGGAAATATTCCATCGTTCGTAAAAGAGGCAAGATTCGTATCTAACCGAAGTTCCTTTATTCGCGGCAAACGCATTGCGGATAAAAGATGTAGGCCATTTGAGTCCTTCATTTCAATAAACTCAAAATGCTCAACCTCAGAGAATTTTGGCAAGCAGGACACTAGTTCGCTTGCTCCGCGACCTCTTCGCTTTGTCTCATCATTACTAAATTCGCCACTCATTATTTTTAAGTTTGAAATGCTGGAGAGTTCGCCAAACGAGTCTGAGAAATCGTCGGCGAAGGTACATGCGTCAAACTCGATAGCAAGCCGATCCTTTCCATTTAGTCTAGTGAACCGGTCTGCCTCCTGTGCGCCTAAATTGCTGCCAATAAATCGCATCGTCTTGAGCGAAGGTCCCGCGGCCTGTGCGAGTTCCAGTGCGAATGCGACGTCGCCATCATCGATGGCTTTGATTTCTCGGAGTCGCGAATTGGCATACCGAGGTACTCTCGAATCACAGTTACTCTTTTTGACGGTGATATTTGATGGGGAGGAAATCACAGAGAGTATGTATTCGATTTCTTTGTCAGTCCAATCATCATTTATTTCCACGCTGTCCACGGTGCCTAAAGCGGGTTCGGCAAAACTTGCAGGTAATTGCCTACCTATCGCTTGCAGCCAAGTTGAATCGGGATCTAATCGCGGAGGAATTTTCCACAGCGAATGCCCAACTAACGCCCGGTATTTGTTATTCAGTTCTCGACGAGGCTTCATGACCGCGCGATCATGGGCGAGTAACAAGCAAATAATGGTGACGATGACCATTAGTGCGCGGAGCGAGAAACTCCATAATCGCCGCGATCGCTGTTTGTTGGGAACTTGTAATTCAGGCATTTTCGCGTCCCATGAAACGAGATGATCGTTAAGACCACCGCAATCAATTTTGTGCATTGGCCATAGCGGCAAGTATTGGTTGGTTTCGGGCCTGTCTTGGCCAAGCTTGCTCCGCTATTCAGCCCAGTGACCAGCCTGATCTTGGTTGTCGGCCGATGTATTTTTCGGCTTCGGGGCAGTTTGTGGCTCGGAGGTTTTTGGTGTCCCATTCCAATTTCTTGCCGACACGATACGCGACATTGCCAAGATGATTGGCTTCGGTCAGCAGCCCGGCGTAGCTGAATGGGCTTCCTGTTGGCGTTCCGTTGGCGATCGCATTCAGCCACTCTTGTTGATGGCCGGGCGAATCGGGAATGAAGGGTTCGGGGCGTTTGAAATCGACAAATTTGTCTTCGGGTAGTAGCATGTGTTTATCGTAATTCGAAAGCAACATGCCTTTGTCACCGATAAAGAGCATGCCATCTCCCCATTGCGGGATGCCATTGTCCTGCCAGATTTTTGGCTTGTGTGATCCTTGATACCAACCAACTTTGCAAGCGGGCATTTCGGCGCGTGGTCCGTATTCGTACATGACCGACATCGATGCCGGAGCGATTTCCGCATGCGGCGCGTCGCCAAAGGCTTCGATCGTTTTAGGAGCATCAAGTTTCAATGCCCAGAACGGCAAATCGTTAAAGTGGCTGCCAAGGTCGGACATGGTTCCGCTACCAAAATCCCACCATCGATACCACTTGGGCCCCGGGAAGTAAACTTCGTGGTACGGCCTCATCGGCGCGGGGCCAATCCAAAGGTCCCAATCCAATCCTGCTGGCGGCTCCATCGCTTCCTTGGGACGATCCGTTACATAAACGATATCGCCATGCTTGGTCGCGTCTTCACGGCTTTGCAATCCCCAAGCGCGCGACGTCCACACATGCGCTTCGGTAACAGCGCCGATCGCGCCGGTTTGAATGAGTTCGACAACGCGGCGAAAGTTAGAGCCAGCATGAATTTGCGTTCCCATCTGCGTCGCTACGTTCGCCTCAGCGGCAGCTTGCATGATCCGACGCGCTTCGCGAATGTTGTGCGTCAAGGGTTTTTCGCAATAGACGTGTTTCTTAAGCTGCAGTGCGGGCAATGTCGCGAATGCATGCGTGTGTTCGGTTGTACTCACGACAACGGCGTCGATGTCTTTGGTGGTGTCGTCGTATAACTTGCGAAAGTCCTTGTAGCGGCGAGCTTGTGGGAATCGCTCGGCAACGCGATCCAAATGATTGGCGTTGACGTCGCAAATCGCGACCACATTGACTTTGGAATCGCGTGTGACTTCGTCAAGATTCCCACCCCCGCGACCACCCACTCCAATGAATGCAACGTTGATCCGATCGTTTGCCGCAACCGCTTTGATTCGCGAGCCGAGCACTATCGCCCCAGCGCCTACACCAGCCGTTTGAAGGAAGGATCGCCGTTCGATTGCCTTTGCAGCCATAGTTTTTCTCTCGCGTTTAGGTAGGTTTTGAGATTGGAGGGATTTGATGCCGTTTTTTAGTATCGCCCAATAGTATACTTAAGTTTCACGGCCTGCACAAAGTAGCCATGAGTGAGTGTGTGCCGCCCGGCCGATTCCCTCCGAATTCCGAAAGCCCAGCGATGTTTGCTTTGACACGTCTTTCAGCCCCCAGTCGAATTGCCTGTCCAGTACTAGCGCGGATTGGAAAAATGCAAAAACTGTTGCAGTACGCCTTTGCAACTTTGCTTTTCCTGGAGTCAAGCTGCGCGTTCGGACAAGTTCGCGTGGAGTCACCCAATCGGGAAGTGGCCATCGATTTCTTGCTTGACCCGTTGAATAGTTCGCCGCTTTATCAAGTCACGTTTCGAGGCGAGCAGGTAATCAAGCCGTCAGCGTTGGCTCTCAAATTTCCCAGCGAGGATGCTACGGGCGGTTTCGTACAAAGCGGTCCTGTGACGATACTGAATGTCGAGAGCGCGGAAGTGAGAGAGGACTTTGAACAAGTCACTGGCAAACGACGGCAAGTGCACGTGGTTGGGAACAAGAAGACGATTCGACTCGAGCACGCCAACCACCCACAGCAAACTTGGAATATCGCGATTTGCGCTTTCGATGATGGCGTTGCGTTTCGTTATGAGTTTCCCAAAGATGACGGACAATCGAAGGAACTCGTCATCGTGGATGAAGCGACCGAGTTCGCGATAACGCCAAGCTCCCAAGTGCAGGCATTGCCTCTCAAGAACTTTACCACGTCTTACGAAACTCGCTATCAGACTTTGCCCGCGAACCAATTACCCAAAGATTCCTTGTTAGCGTTACCGTTGTTATTCGAACTGCCTTCAGGTTCATTTGCCGCGATCACGGAATCGGACGTCGATGAATACGCGGGAATGTACTTGCAGCAAATAGACAACCAGCTTACTTCGCGACTTTCGCCACTTCCCGCTGAGTCATCTGTCGCTGTGAGAACGACTCGGCCTCATACATCGCCTTGGCGAGTCATCTTACTTGCCAAAGAAATCGGGAGGCTCGTCGAATCGGATTTGGTGTTGGCACTGGCCCAGCCTTGTCAGATTGCGGATACATCGTGGGTGAAATCCGGCAAGACAACTTTCCCGTGGTGGAATGGTTTTTACGAATCCGGCGTGGACTTCAAACCTGGGCTGAATACGGAAACTGCCAAGCACTATATCGATTTCTGCGCTGAGGCAGGGATTCCGTACCATTCGCTCGACGGCGTGGGCAACTCGGCTTGGTACGGCGGACCAATCGTTCCTTATCAAGGTGCCGAACCGACGAAAGGAATCGATGGACTCGATCTGCAAGCTGTACTCGCTTACGCAAAATCAAAAGGTGTCCGCATTCGTTTGTGGATGAATTGGAAGGCTGCGGAGAAGTATATGGAAACAGCGTTCCCGCAATATGAGCAATGGGGCATTGAAGGCGTGATGCTCGATTTCATGGATCGCGACGACCAGCTAATGAACGCGTTCGTCCGGCGAGCGGTCGCGTTGGCCGCTCGACATCATTTGTCGATTACATTGCACGGATGCCCGAAGCCGACCGGACTCGAGCGTGCGTATCCCAATCTGCTGACCCACGAAGGCGTGATGAACTTGGAATATGACAAATGGGACAAGACAGGCGTATTGCCCGAGTACGAAGTAACTGTTCCCTTTACACGCATGCTGGCCGGCCCGCTTGATTTTCACCAAGGTTCGTTCCGCACTGTAAAGCTGGAAGATTTTAAACCGCAGATGGCCGCTCCGTTGGTGATTGGTACGCCAAGTCGAACTTTGGCGAGCTACGTTGTCTACCAAAATCACTTATCCATGGTCGCCGATTATCCGTCGGCGTATCGCGGCCATCCGGGGATTGCTGCGCTTGCTGCGATTCCGACCACTTGGGATGACACACGCGTGTTGTCGGCCAAGCTTGGTCAACATATCGTGATTGCACGGCGATCAAGTGACGATTGGCATATCGGAGCGATGACGGATCGGCAGCCACGAACGTTGGATTTGGATACAAAATTCCTAGGCGAAGGCAATTATCGATGCACGGTTTACGGCGATGATGAATCCAAGCCGTTCGGATTGGCAAACAACGAGACGGAGTTACATCAAGGCGAAAAACTGCAACTTAAGTTATCTGCTGCCGGAGGCGCATACGTTCGGATTCAACGACTGAATGCTGAATGACGCATTTCGCTTGACGCGATATGACTACTACTTCGCAGCCAACCACTGTGCGACGTCTTTGGCAAAGTACGTCAAGATGGCCGATGCGCCAGCGCGTTTAAAGGCGAGGAGGCTTTCGAGTACGGTCTTTCTTTCGTCCAGCCAACCGCGTTCCGCAGCAGCTTTGAGCATGGCATACTCACCGCTGACTTGGTAAACGGTCACGGGCACGTGAAAGGTTTCCGAGATACGCCGGACAATGTCGAGATAGGGCATGCCGGGCTTCACCATAACGATGTCGGCGCCTTCTTGAAGATCCAAAGCAACTTCGTGAATCGCTTCGTCGGTCGACGCCGATGGCATCTGATACGTTGCTTTATCGCCTTTACCGAGACTGGATGCGGACCCGACGGCGTCACGGAAGGGGCCGTAGAAAGCCGAAGCGTACTTGGCTGCATAGGACATGATGGTCACGTTTAAAAAGCCTGCTTCGTCGAGCGTGTCGCGGATCTCACCGATTCGGCCATCCATCATGTCTGACGGCGCAATGATATCAGCGCCGGCTTGAGCTTGAATCAAAGCTTGCTGGCACAGGACCTCGATCGTCTCATCGTTCACGACGTAATCGTCGATGAGCAAGCCATCGTGACCGTGCGTCGTATACGGATCGAGCGCGACGTCGGTCACGATACCGATGGAATTGCCAACGCTCTTGCGGATGCTTCGAATCGCATGGCACATGAGATTATGCGGATTGGTTGCTTCGCCGCCATCATGAGTTTTTTTTGCTGCTGGCGTGACTGGAAATAGTGCGATTGCGGGAATGCCAAGCTCTACTGCTTGTTCGGCGGCTTGAACGATTCGATCGACGGTCATGCGTTCAACACCCGGCATCGACGCGACTGGCTCGACGGAATTTTTTCCTTCGATAATGAACAGCGGCCAAATCAGGTCTTTCACCGACAAGGTCGATTCGGCAACCATGTCGCGCAACCAAGCATGTCGCCTTAGTCGTCGCATTCTCGTACGCGGATAATTTCCTCGAACAGAACTCCAATCGGATGCCATGCTTCTTAGTTGACCTTTCTATTTGCAAAATCAAAACTACTTCGAATCTTGACTCGCATAATGATCGATTCGCTCTTGGATAACTTCTGCCGTCAACTCGAAACCATTTTCAAATGGGAAACCTTGCCAGCAAACGGTACCGGAAGGATCGACAAGTACGACATGGGGAATGCCCGAAACACCTACAGACTTTTTCGTGCGGCCTTTGGTGTCGACGGCCGAATAGTATTCGATTTTAGCTTCTTTAAGTCCACGAACCGTCGCCTCCGATTCGCTTGAAATGCCTAAGACGACGACATCGTTTGGAAATCCTTTCGCAAGTGAATTCAATTCGGGAATCGCTTTTAGGCAAGGCCCACACCAAGTTGCCCAGAAATCAATGAGCACAAATTTCCCATCGAGCGAAGGTTTTTGTCCAAGCCACTTTTCGACAATTAGTTTCGGGGCAGGTTTGTTGTAAAAACTCTTCGAAGCATGCAGCTGCTTGACCGGGGCCACGCCCCAATCGACTTGCTTGGCGGACGCCGAGCCGCCGAAGGTAATTTCCATTGCCGCTGAATCGTCGACGATCTTCGTTGCAGTTTTTTCCGAGCCAGCCGACATCGTACTCTCTTTGGCGTCGCACCCAAGAAACACCGAAGCTGGAATAACAAGCCAGCTCAGAGAAGTTAATCGTTTCAAAATGCACGCTTCCTCTTCGATAATGAAAGATAGAGTTGCTGGTGCTCACCGCGAGAACTGCAAATCGCCAATTGAACGACATGATTGGACAATGAATTATAGCAGAGACGCCAACTACGTTTTAGACGAAGTTCGAATTCTCGAGAGCTATATCACCCTAACGGCTTCAAATCCTACAAGCGATTTCCCAGAGGAATTGGCCAATCGCAATTGAAGGTTATTTCAATTGCTGAATCAACTGGCCATTTTCCACATTCCAAGCGCGTAGCACGCCGTCTTGGCCGCCTGCCACCGCAAATCGATTGTCGGAACTTACGGTCAGCGAGTACAAGAAATCGGTTGCACCTCCGAACGTGCGAATTGCATTGCCGTTATTTGTGTCGTGCAAGCGGACTTGGGAATCGGCGCACGTCGACAGCAAGTTTGCCGATTGTCCAACGTAGGTGATGCTGGTAACTTCTTTTGGGAATCCAGTAATGGTTCGACGTTGTTCACCGGTTGCAGGGTCCCAAATCTTCACCGTGTTGTCGGCACTGCCGGTAGCAACAGTAAAACCATCATCTTGCCAAGCGACACTTAGGACGTGGTGCGTGTGGCCTTCTAGCGTTTTTAAAGCTTGACCGGTTGCAAAATCCCATATCTTTGCAAGTTTATCGGCACCGCACGTCGCAATTTGTTTTCCATCGGGCGAGAATTTTGCACCGAGTACCGTATCGCTGTGAACGGGACCAAGATCGCGAGCGATCGCACCGTCCGCGACGTTGACGATTTTGAGTTCGCCAGAACGACTTGGTGCTCCACCGCCTACTGCGAGCAGGCTGCCGTCTGGGTTGAAGTCGAGGGCCGTTACGCGATCGCTGAAAGGCGACTCATCGGGCGTTCCTATAACGCGTTCCAATCGCCATTCCATTTTGCTGTTCCAAAGACTCGGCTGTGCATCCGGCTTGGATGCAACAATCAGGCCACTTGGCAAAGTCACTAATTGACGCGGTGTAAACGTTAGCCCTTGCCAGAGCGCGGTTTGCCGCGAACCGTCGACGCTGTATGCACGCAACGTGTTGTCATCTTGTGCCGTGAGGAGGGTACGTCCGTCGCGATCAAAAGCGCATGCCAAGATCGGTTTTCGCTTTGCTGCAGCTTCTTGCTTAATTGTCTCAACGGACGCCAATGCCGCTTGAACAACTTGCTTTTCGGCTTCGACTTTTTGTTGTTGAGCAGGGACAGCCGCGGTCGCACGATTGATAGCCTCGTCAGACGCAGCGATAGCTTGATCGTGCTTTACAACTTCCATATCGGCAGCCGCTTTTGCGACTTGAGCCGCTTCTTGCGCCTTTTTCTTCGGCTCCAATTCCGTGTTAAGCTGCTCGACGCGTTTCATAGCGGCTTCGACGGCGACCTTGGCATCGGCGATCATTTTTTCATGCTCGGCAACAGTTGCCATCGCCTTTTCAAGTTCTTGCTGTTTCGCAGTGACAACTTCGACAGCCTTAACGCGAACTTCTTCGACTTTCTTTTTCGCGTCAACCTCGGCCTGAACTGCTTTTTCAAGCTCAGGAATGCGAGCGGCCATGCGATCAACGAAAGCTTGACGGCGGGCCGCTTCACGCTGACTTCTTAGAACAAGCGATTCTGCCATCCAATCACCGCCAAGCGTTGCGGCAAGTTGTGCATCGGCGAAGTTCCATATTTTCGAGCTGCCGTCAGCACCGGCGCTGGCAACCTTGGCATTATCTTGTGAAATCGAGATCGAGTGGACAGGTGCTCCGTGCTCGGACTGTCGAACGGGTTGTCCTGAATTCGTGTCAATCCAGCGCAGCGAGCCGTTGCCTGACGCGAGAACGATCAACGCCGGTTCGGCGACGACGACTTCCAGCGCAGTTACGTCCGTTAGATCAGCAGCAAACGGGCGAACAGCTATTGTGCGTGGCATAGTCGCATCGGCTGGAATCGTAAGCGTCCAACGTTCAATTTTCTTTTCATCGGTTAGACCAGCAACGTCAACTTCAGAAAGAGCTTTCAAAATAAGGAATGGTTTGGGGCATTGCACGGAGGAAATCAGCGGGGCGGGTGTATCGCGAACGGCAACAAGTTCGCCAGCGGCATCGGCGGCAACGTCCCACTGGACGAGCCAACCTGAGCGATCACTGGAAAATAGGCGAGTGCCCGAAGCTGTCCAAGCGATCGATTCGATCGGTTGAGTGTGTCCTTTAAGAACGACTTGTTTTGCGTTGGTCGTCAGATTCCAAATATCGATTGTTCCATCGTTCTGCGCGACGGCGACTCGCGTTCCATCTTTGCTTGCTACAACAACGCCCGTATTGGTTGCCCAAGGAGCAGTTTCGCGTGGAATCGGGTCGAGATAACGCCTCCAGATTTTGACATCCCGATAACCGCTGGTCGCCAGTCGCGAAGCATCCGGGCTAAATGCCATAGCTTGGATCATGTCCAGATGAGTCGGCGCGTCGGTTTGATCGCGCAAGAGCATTTGATCGATGGGCGTTCCGGCGTTATCGAGCCGATAGATGATCGCTTGATTTGCACGTCCACAAGCAACAAATTGGTAGTCGGGCGATGCGGTGGTTGAATAGATGGGTTGCAGCGAAGCGGGAATTGACTGCCACTTTAAGGGACCGCGAGAAACCATCTCGCCTGGAATTGCGCCCGCATCGATCCATCGCCGGAGCTTGTCGATTTCCTCTGCGGTCAGCGGCATGGCACCAGCCGAATTATTCTTTGGCGGCATGAATGTATCGTCCGTCGCCGTAACGCGATTTAAAATTTCGCTTTCAGTACTCTTGCCCGCCGTGAACGACGCTCCGGAATCGCCGCCTTTACCAAACGCTTCGAAGCTTTCGAGTATGAGATTGCCTTCGGCTTTCTTGACGTTGTGACAAGCGACGCAATTCTTTTTCAAGATTGCATCGATGTCTTTGTAATACGTCAGCGGGGCATCAGCCAGCGCAACGCTACCGTTGAGCAACGCAACGCAACCGATCGAGAACGTGAGAAAACGAGAAAGCCACATATTGCGATTCCTTGGCAAGTTCAAGTAACTGTGTGTATTCATTTTAATCATGGTTTTGGAGGTTCCACGACTCGAAACTGAAAGGGTGTGCTCGTTAAGAACGAGGCAAACTCACGTTCGGCAGTCGCTTTGGTTAATTGGTCGATTTCTTCTTTGGCTTTTTGGATCGCCGGTTCGACGACAGGTTTGTCGGCGACGCGGTTGGGATCGTTCAAGATAGCTTCGAGCGCCATCAATCGTTGTTGAGCCCGCGCGAGCGATTGTGGGTTCCAAGTCATTTTGACTTTCGTTTCACCCTGCAACCAAATCGTGTAATCACCCGCTGCGGCACCCGCTTGCGTTTGCAATTCGACAGTACCTTCGGCGACGTTGCCTTCTAAGGGAACTTCGCCCATGGTAACGCCGGCGGGTAGATGTTGTGGACGAAGAACACATTTATCTTGACCGCCGGGAAGTCTTGTCAATTTAATCGGAACAGAGATCTTTTGGCCTTTTACGATTTCAGGGACGTTTGCGTCACCAAATTGGATACTGAGGGGCACGACGTCTAGATCAGTTGTCGAGAAAAGGTTTTGACAACTGAGACGCGACATGACCGCGTTTCGAAATCCATTCGCGGCGGCGACAAGCGTTCCAGGGACGGCAACTCGAGGCACGTCGCCGGGCAAACCAAACTCGCGACCGACAACTTTGATCGGCCCGTTCCAGTTAGTAATTCCGTCGACGCCCGTGAAAATAATTTGACAATCGTTTTGGTTAGCAGCAATCAGCGCATTGCGAGCCTGGACGCCGGGAGGCAATCCTTCGACAGACAATTCGATGGCTTTGTCGAAACCATCGCGGCGTATCGCCATAACTTGCAAGACCTCTGTTCCGCCTTTTCGCAGTTGGATACCGAAGGGCCGCGACTGAGCCGCGTTGTTGGTTGGAAAGGGATGGTAGGCAACCAAGGTAAAGTTGGGCTCGGGACGGCGAATTACTAGCGCCCAACGATTCGCTTGCGGACCACCGTCGTCGGCTTGGAGATCGCGAATAAGAACTCGATACGTTCCTTCGGCAGGTGCCTGAAATCGAAAGATCGGGTCTTTGCTGCGAATGCGAAATGCAGGGTTGTTCAAGTCCAGCCCGTCGTCTTGCTCAGCGATAAACATGTTGGCTTCGGTTGGGGTTCCAAGGTTATCGATGCGATGAACAGCAATTTGCGGATCGGTGCGTTGCCCCAATCGCTGTGAGATGGCTTCGATATAAACGACTTCGTTTGCTGCTGCTGTGAACTGCACCCAATCCTGATCTTTGGCGTCGGCAAACTCGCCGGTTGCTAGTCCTGGAATTGCGATGGCAACAGCTTTAGTACCTGGGAAATTCGCTTCGTCGTGAACCGTGGAAGCCAGATCTGCGGCTACGCTGGGCAAGCTCGCTGTTTCGGGCAAACTGTATTGCAGGCTCGGAGCGTTAACGGTTTCGCCGCGTTGATATCTTGCCAAGAGAGCGGATTGTTCTTTTAGCAATTGTTCGGTAGTTTTCGTCGCTTGTTCGGAGTTGCTATAGCGAATCAAATACGTAAAGTCATCGCCGCCTTGGAAGAGATGGTCGCGAACCACAACGCGATAATCCCCTGCGACAGCACAAACGTGGTGGATATGCAAATCGTGGAGTGCAGTCGCCATTCGATGCTGAATATTCTTTAGATCCGGCCCCACCAAAGTTACCGACAGCATGGCGCGCGAATCGATGGCATTCGCCAAAGTTGTAAGGCACAACTCTTGTCCTTGTGTCGCGTGTATTACAAAGTATTTGCTTTGCTGAGGGCGGCAGCGATCCCAAACAACAAGATTCGGTCGCAGCTCGATGGCTTTTTCTACTGCGGAGTGTTCGTCGGTTGCCACGAGATGTTCGGCTTGAATGATGGCGAATGGCCGTGGATTGGAAATGCCGTGACGGCCAACGACACTGACCTCGTACATTCCTTCGGGTACGTCTGGAGCAATCGTCACCTGGAATTGACCATAATTGATGCGCGGCGCCTCGGTAAATGGATACGGTTCGGTCGTCACCGGCGTGGCTGTAATGCCGGCGTGCGTAAAGACCAGCCGATCGGCTTCGTCGAGATTTGCGCCCAAGCTAGCTTGAAAGGGAAATGTCGTACCAGGTTGTCCGCCTGCGCGCGGCAATGCATTGAGTTCCGGCGACGGTATCTGTGCCAACGCGGGTTGCACGGACGTAACAGCACCGAGCCCGATTAGAAAGCCGGAGAAATACCACAGTAGTTTTTGCTTCATGGAAACTGCCATTACGTGGACTTGGGGTGGGTTAAGTTCGGCAGCGGTTAGGTGGGATGGGAACTGCCGTTCCAAGCGTATTTGGATGGGGTACTTAGGAATTTACGCAAGTTAAAGACGGGGTCAACCGCCGACGATTTCGTCCAGCATAGCCGGACAGGATCGGATTCTAAAGGCTGCTGTCTGTGAAGAACCGCAGCGATTCTAACGCGATCATGTCCGAACTACGCCATCGTCGACCCAAAGGCGACGATTCGACGAAGCGATTCCATTCCCGTTCCTACTGTCGATTATAGTCACGAAATCAAGATTTCCGACTAGGCCAAGAAATGAAGGCAAAACACGCGAATAAATGCGAAATCGCCAACTCGCCCGGCGTTTCGTCTTGGGCCTATCGTCTGCCAATTAATCCGTTTGGGGATTCTGGCAAGAATGTTTGGGGATTCTGGCAAGAATGTAGCCTTAAAGCTCGGGTGGGGGCTACGGCAGGGCTGTTAAACATTCGGGTTTGACTCAGGAGTTAGTTGCGCAGGTTTTGTAACTCATACGCGTCCCATTCGCACAATAGCACATCCCATCGCGAGGCCTAGTTTCGCCCCCCAAGCGCGCCAGCGACGGATCGGGCTCGCCCCGTTCCGTCGCAAAGGTTTGGCGTGCTAGCTCGCGATTTAGCCCACCAAACCTTTGCGGTCTTCGGGCCCGAGGCCCTTGACCGCTTTCGCGAGCACGGATGGCCTGTTTCTAGCACACCAAACCTATTGCGAAACATGGGCCCGAGGCCCAGTTTCGCCCAGCGCGCGCAAGCGACTGATCGGCCTCGACCTGATCTTTTAAAAAACCGGCGTTGCGCAATTTTTCATTTGCGGGAGTTTGACTCCAAGAAATCGTCCGTGCCTTGTGCCGATGAAAATGTGACAATCATCTTAATCCGGCCAACCTGAATGATCGCCGCGCCTCGCGTCACGGGTGCGGATGAATCACATATGCAAAGGAACAAAAGCAACGTGTCGAAGTGACATGTCAATACCGAATTTTTAACGGTCCGGGCTACGGCAGGCGACGAATCTTGCGAGAAAAATCGGGATCGCAGCGATATTGCTTTGCCAGTGCATTCACTTTTGCACATTTGCGTAATTGATCGAGCGGTAATCGATCGTCAATCATTCCAACTTCCTGCAGCACGCTGTCGGAAATACCCGGGGCTGCGGAGAGTATGTGGTCGGGGAAATTTTTGTTGCCAATTTCCTCAGCATGTTTGAGCAAATTACGATCCATCCGTCTTTCGCATTACGAAATGGGCCAGGGATCAATGAAAGACAGATTGACGCACGCGATCTAGGGACACGGCAGCCAATGCTCGCTGGACCGGAATGCAGGAACTGGCAGGGCTTCATCACCCAACGTAGGACGGGTCTCCAGGCCCAGGGCTTTAAGGGTGTCTATTTTACGTAATACCGAGCAACTTTGCAGTTGAGACGTGGCTTGATGCCACGTTTCGAGATCGGAACGGTTTTTTCTTCTTGGGTCCCCGTGTGGACTTCTTGAAGTCGCTTAGTGAAATCTTACTAGCTATTCGCTTCAGTAGCGCCGCTACTCCCTTGATCGTTGTTGGAATAAAGTCATTCCATTGGTCAGGAGTAATCGATACGAGCATGCCTGGAGTATAGTCGGAAACATTCTTGGAGACATGGAGGTGACTCACTTCAAGTACCTCTTCTTCTGGATGGGCCGCAAATAGAGCAGCGAAGATTGTCTGCCGAAGATTGTACGCCAGAACAGACATGCAAAACAAAAACGTCGCTGCGTTGGGGTGACCAACGGAAGAGAGTTCACAAGTCAAAGTCATCTGGAGTACATTGAACGCAGTCTCGATCTCCCTTTCACAATGCGCTCCTTCGCTTCGGCTTGTATTTGGTGTACATAACAGTGAACATCCTTTGTTCGTTGTTGATTCTTTATCGGCTGAGTGGCCCAGGAGCCGTCAGCTCGATCGGTGTTTTTATTTCACCCCAGCCACGACGATAGTCGCGCAGTTTGGTAAGACGCTCAAGCTCCGGCGCATCTGCATGGAGTGCCCATTGGCCACGTGCTTCAGATACTTTGCGCGCTTGGACCCAGCCGACGCGAATCCAGCGATGCAACGTCGCGATCGGCATCTTCAGTTCCATTGCCAACTCGCTCAACCACCATTCATTGGCAACTAAGTGGGTTCTGTCGCATGTCGACCTGCCCGCGTCGCCACGCTCAAGTCGTAAACTGGCAAGCAGTCTTGTCACCATCCATTTATCGAATGCTTTCGATCTTTTTGGGGGACGATAGCCTTCTGCATTCAGACACTCGGCTATCTCTGCTGATGAATTACCTGCAGCTTGCAACTCCATAACCCGTGCAACAAGTTCAGCGTAGTTGCTTAGTTGTTTGTAGCTGTCTACGGGACGCGACTCGTGATGATGGCTGTTGAATCCACCGACCCAATGAACGTCTATTTCAATTTGCTCATTCGTAGAATTCACCAACACGACCACTCGATCTAACAAGTGGCGTACAATCGTTTGGCGATCTTCCGAGGTCGTCGACTTCGCTCGCCACAGTGATTCGATGTTTGCCGATAGCGAGTGTATTTGTTCTCGCTCCGATGTCGACAATTCGCTTGGCTGATCTACGATGAATCGTCGATACTCTTGATGCAACGTTTCTTGTTCAGAAAGTTTCTCTTCCCAGCGATGCTCAAGTTGTCTTGCTACCAGTCGATGCTCTGGATCGACTGCGGCGTAACTTCGCCGTGCCAACTCAGTTTCATAGTCGATCCGCTCCAACCGATGTTTCCATTGACGGTCCTTGTCAGCTCGCTGCTTAGCGATATCACTTGCTGCTGCTAGGCTCAGTTCCAACGATGCCGGACGAATTGCTTCCAGTAGCACGCGACCAATCGACTCATCGAGATCTCTTCCGGCAAGGCTCTGACAGATTTCCTCGCCATAGTCGATCGCACCTCGCTGGCAGGTATAACGCAAGTGCGTGCCACTGTAGCCAACGCTCATGTTGCGACCACAACGACCACATACAAGCAGTCCCGCCAAGAGGCTTATTCCACGACCGACCGGACTGGAGAATCGACCTCCTTTGCGACTGTTTTCCTGTAGTTTTTGCTGATTTTGCTCGAATTGTGCCCAACTAATGTAGGCATCGAATCGATCTTGAATCAAGACTCGGCACTCCTTGTAATCTCGCAATGTTCGGCCAGTACTCCGACGACCGGGGATCTTCTTTCTCGCATCGACGTCGCGATGGCCCCAGCGATACGCACCTGCATAAATGGGATGATGCAACATGTTCAGCAGCGTCACGCGATTGGGACGACGCCACCTGAGTTCGCCTCGATCGTTTCCGAAGTGAGGACGTACCGGGATCTGAACTTGGTCGCGAACCAAAGACTTCAGTAGACCGCTGATGCTGCCCCACTTGGCGAACCGATCGAAGATACTGCGAATTACACTTTGAACTGATTCATCTGGATCAATCACGAAATTATCGGTCAGTGTGCGGACGTAACCAATGGGCGCATGATTGAGTACTTCACCGCGCTCGGCTTTGTTGCACAGACCGCGATACATTCGATTTCTCAGCAGATGCAATTCCGCTTCGCTCATGGTTCCTTTGAGTCCTAACAGCAGTCGGTCGTTGTGATCGCTTGGATCATAAATCCCGTCGGTATCTAACAGAAGAGTTTGATAGATCGCGCAGATCTCCAGTAACGCATGCCAGTCTTTGCATGATCTTGCCAAGCGACTCATTTCGATGCCAAGGATTAACCCAACTTTGTCGTCACTGACCTCCGTGAGCAATCGTTGAAATCCCGTACGAGCAACAATCGATGTCCCGCTTTGAGCTTGATCTTCGTCAATGACAATGACTTGACTTGGGTGAAACCCAAGTTCGATCGCGCGATCGACCAAGGCGTATTGCAACGCGGTTGATTCGCGATGTTCTCGCACCTGGTGAGGGCTTGACTGCCGAACATAAACTATGGCCAATCGATCAAGGTGAACCTTCTTTAGTTTTGGGGAGATCAGGTTCGCAAGTGCTTTCCTTGGCGATTGCTCGGCGTGGTCAGATCTATTTTTTGATTTTGGTTTCGCAGTTGCCTTATTCATGACTTGCCTCCTTTTCGTGAGGAGGCATTTGTGACGCAAGCATGATTGTGAGTCGATCGACGATTGCTTGACGTTGGCTTTGGAGCAGTTGAGGCCAAAGGTTGTTCAGCCGAACTGTCTTGGCTTGACGGTCGGTCTGCGTTATCGACTGAACAGGTCGGCGCGGGGGGGGACTTCTGGTCTGGGCATGACAAACCTCCTGTGTCCGTTGAATCCGTTGGGCTGGCAAGAAGTCGCTGCTGCACCCAGTTTGCTAGCATGAGCAGCGACTGGATGCTGACGCGATAACCCCCATTCTTCTCAGGCGGCAAGTAGATACAAGGGGTGTCTTCCGGCGTATCTTGCTTGGTAGTTCTC
>JANMGV010000130.1:0-19220 GCA_031374825.1 Pirellulaceae bacterium | reverse complement strand
CAGGTCGATCAAACCACACGAAAAGTGTTCCGACATACATATCAGAAGGATGTAAATCAATACCGAAATCTTCAAGCGAAGGTTTTGCAACAACACTTTGCCGCATAACGACTTCGGCGAAAACGAACAGACACTAGCTATGCCCAGACTCAGGTTCCAACGGGCCAATGCTTTTGATTGCGATCAGCGGGACAAACTATGTCGTATTTGCTCACTGGCGTGGTGATGTTACGACGACTCAATCCGATCGGCTTCGAAACACCTACGTAAACACCGCCAATTTATTCCCACCAACGAAAAGTCAAGATGAATTTGGATTTAATAATTACTGAATTGGATATGGGTGGGGCGGAACGTTGTTTCGTAAATCTGGCTTTGTATTTGTCAGATCGGGGGCACCGAGTTCGCGTGATTTCGATTGGTCCGCCGACCGGCGGACCCCGCGGTGTCCTGGTCGATCAATTGAAAGCCGCCGATCTAGAACTTCATTTTTTAGGTGGCCATAGTCTGTCTCAATTGCCATTTGTATATTCGCGACTAAAGCAATTTGTGAAATGGCAGAGGCCAGATGTTGCGCAGTCCTTTCTTTTTCACGCTAACGTCGTTTGTGCAGCGGTCTATCCGAGATTGGGTGTACCGCTGGTAGGCGGCGCACGTGTCGCCGAACCCCGTCGATGGCGTCATCGATGGTCGCGATGGGCCGCGGCCAAAATGGAAAAAATGGTTTGTGTGTCAAATTCAGTCGCCGAGTGGTCATCGGCCGTCGAAAAAATCCCGCAAAGCAAGTTGATGGCGATTCCCAATGGCGTCACACTTCGTCACCATCCTATCGCCATCAATCGCGCGGATCATAACATTCCAGAAAACGTTCCCTTGTTGACGTTTGTAGGTAGGCTGGAGGAACAAAAGGGCGTGGACAGGTTAATTGATGCGGCCCCGAGCATCCTCGAACAATTGCCCGAGCATCATATTGTCCTCGTAGGTGATGGTCCTCTGCGATCGAAACTGCACGACCAAGTTCATACTCAGAAATTAGAATCTCGCGTGCATTTTGTCGGTTGGCAATTGAATCCCCGTGACTGGATTCATTCGTCGGATCTTGTTCTGCTGCCCGCTCGTTATGAAGGCATGCCGAATGTGTTGCTGGAAGCAATGGCAGAGGGCGTTGCGATCGCTTCGACACTCGTCGAAGGCGTCGCGGAAGTGCTTGGCGTGAATGCTTCGGAACAGACGGTCAAAGCGGGCGATTGGAACGGATGGCGCGACTTGGTAATAAAACTTGCCAAGGATGACTCCTCCCGCCGACGACTAGCCGCTGCCAATCAAGCATATTGCCGAGAGCATCATGAACTCAACGCGATGCTCAGCAAGTATGAGACGCTGTACGAAAACATAGTACGGGAAAAGGGAAATCGGCGTTAGTTGGAATTTGGGAGCCAAGGAGGACGAGGTCGTTGAAGCCCGCCTGAACTGTAGCGGCCTGGTTCGCGTTGGTGCAAATTGGTCCTAAGGTATCGCACAACAATAAGTTACCGTTTTAGCGGAACGGCGCGAGCCGTCCGGTGCAGCAAACCGGAGGGCTCGCGCCCAGCCGCTACGATTCCAAGTCGGTAACTTATTGTTGTGCAACGCCTAAGGTTTCTTTGCCGACGATTGCAAATACGACAGCAAATCGGCGAGGTCTTGGTCGGTTAATACTTCACCGAAATTGCCGGGCATGAGGGACAGTTCGCTTCGTTTTTCTTCTTCGACTTCGGACAACTCGACGGTGGATTCTTTGCCCAGTTGATCGGCGATGACAAGAACGGCATCGGTTCGTTGGCGGATTAGTCCGGTGAGAACGGTGCCGGAATCGAGGAGGACGCTGGACATTCGGAAAGCTTCGTCGACGTTGCGATTGGGGAGCAAAACATCTTCGGCTAATCGTCGTAGGCCACGGCCGCCGACACCTTCTAGTTGAGGACCGAGAACGGTTCCTTGGCCGTCAAGTTTGTGGCAAAGAGCGCAACGCTGTTTGAAAACTTCCAGCCCACGATCGACACTGGATGGTAAAGCCACGACAACATTGGCACGGGCTTCGGCAGCGGCGACTTGCTCGGCAACGCTCGCATCGGTTGGCTTGAGGGACTTAAGCTTCGTAGCAATATCCGAATTTGGCAGCGAGTTCCACCAAGCTTCGTCGAGACTCGCCAGAGCGTCGCGTCCAAGCCAGCTTTGTTCGATTGCTTGAGTAAGTAGATCAAGGCGAGAGAGGCGTTTGGAAAGCGTGCGGATGAGGGTTCTTTGCTGAGTGCCATCGCATCGTCTCGCAATGGACTTGAGCAACTCGGCTTCTTCGCTCTTACCATCTCTGACGGACTCGCTAATCGCAATTGCGAAAGCTGGCTCTAGAATGAGTTGATGTGCCCAGCCTCGATCACGAGCAAATGTCAGCAAGTCGCTGGTGAGCGGATTGCGGTTGGATTCAAGAGAGCTTGCCAAAGCAAATTGCCAAGAAGCATCCAGGTATTTCGCATCTATTAATGGTTGTGCAAAGGCTCGCGATTCTGTTGCAGAAAGCAACCGATTGAGTTTCATGATATTGGCAATCGATTCTGATTGCGGAGACGGGCTCAGGCCAGGCAGCGAAAAATCGCCAACTGCGATCCAGGCGTAAGCGTTTTGATCGTCCGCGTCGACGCATTCGAGTCGCACGGTTTTTCCTACGACTGCCGACAAATCCCACTCCACTCGCATTGCAATGTCGTTTCGCGGTGGCGACATTCGGTACAGCGTTTCGTTGTTTGCCAAGTTGACGATCTGAACGTAATTACGACCGTTGTCCGGCGTATCAGGTTGACCATTGTGGCCTGCAAGAACAAAAGAAAAGGATGCAGGAGCAGTAAAGGTCGCCGTCATTTTTCCGATATACTTTTCACCCAATTGGATACTGTCATAGAGATTTTGTGGTGCTTCTTTGTCGGCGATGTTTCTTGAACGAATCGGCCACGGTTCGGCTGAATCGGTACCGGGCCGTGACTCTAGCCAGGAGTAGAGTGGGAATGCTGGTGACTCTTTCGAGTTCTTTACAAGTTCCTGCAACAAAGCTTTATTGAGCTCACTAGCTGAAATCGCAATTGCCGGCGAAACTTTTCCAAGCCGAGCCAATTGACCAGCGGCAATTTCCAAAATCATTCGAACATGTTCAGCGGGATTTTTGCCATAAGTCTTTGCCAGAATTTCCAAAGCGTCTTGTGTTCGTTCTAGCGGCAACGACACAGCGATGTTCGATAATAGTTCGGGGCTGACCGTACCTTGGGATTGTTGGCGAGCGAGGTAAGCGAGAATGGGCTCGACGGGCAAATCGCTTTTTAGGGTTAGCAGGATAGGGATCAAGCGATGGGCGAGAGGTGAATCGATCGGAACGATTGCTTTTTTGTTGCCGGTTGCCCAGCTAGATAAAACGTCTTCGCGAATTTTCTCGTTGCGCAAAAGATCACGGCAAGCGATCTTGGCGGACTGTGCCAAAACCGGATCGGTCGCTTCCTCGCTTTCAATGATTTTCAACAGAGTACCGACATCGATAGAACTGCCGTGACGTGAAATTGCTTCGACGGCTGATCGTCGCGCAATGCTAAAGTCTTTTTCGGCTGAGTCCAAGGACATCGCGTGACGAATCAAGACCGCTGGCAGCAACTCTACATCGCCATCGTTTTTCTGATCTGTTAACGAAGTGGCTTTCCTGGTCTTGGGTGACTCGAAAGCGTTCCGAATTTCCACTCCCTTTTTTACCGGAAATGACGCGCCCGAAGCCGCCATCATCGCTTGATTGCACAGCCACGCGTCTTCGGAACGAGCAAGATTCGTCCATGCTGGAGGCAACGTGCCATCGATGCGAACCAGAGCCCACATAGCATTTGCGCGTTGGGCGGGATTCGTTTTTTCTGCTTGCGCAATTTCATGCAACTCCTCGATCGCTTCCTTGGCATAGCGATCCTCAATAGCGTTTAGCGCCAATCGTTGGATCAGGGGATTAGGATTCCCTAGCGCTGCAATACACTCGCTTAAGGAATTTAATGACAGAGCCGATTTGGCGGTCGCGGCACTCTCCGTTCCAACATAACGAATTCGCCAAATGCGTCCGCGAAAACGATCTCGGCCGGGATGTTTGAGAGGCACTTCATAATGGCCGATGATCTTGTTATAAAAGTCCGCAACATAGAGCGCTCCGTCGGGGCCAAATTGAAGATCGACTGGCCGAAACCAGGGATCATCGCTGGTGAGAAAGTCGGGCTTTTCGACGGCCCGCACCGAAGCACCATGGCGTTCGATTCGATTGCGATTGATGCGACTAGTCATGACGTTGCCGCTGAAGAAATTTTCTTCGAAGACTTGGGGGAACGGACTATTCCAACTGATCGCCAAGCCGCAGATGGCTGTGCTGCCGTGCAAATGTTCCATGACGGGGGGGACAAACCCCAAGCCATCGTCAGGCTTTCCAAAACTTTCAAAACAACCGCCGCGGATAAGCTGTGTGATCGGTTTACTGTGACAATCTGCGGTAAAGAGATTGCCCCATTTGTCTTCGGCCATTCCAAATGGATTGACTTGCCCAATGGTAAAGTGTTCGACGCGTGATCCATTGAGGCGGAATCGAAAAGTATTGCCCGAGGACATGGAGACTTGATGACCGTCTGTGCCAGCCACCGTTGAATTGTTGTTGAAGCCATGGCATGCATAGATCCATCCATCCAGACCTCGATGCAGCGAATTGACCATGCCGTGCGTGTCTCGAGTCGTATCGAAAGGACCAAGGATCTTATCGCGGCGATCACATTTCCCGTCGCCGTCTGTGTCGCGCAGCCATAATAGATTAGGAATGGAAAAGCAAATGACTCCGTCGCCGTAGGGAAGGATGCCTATCGGAATATTCAGCCCATCCGCAAAGGTGCGAACGGTTTCGTAGGAGCCATTGCCATCGCGATCTTCGAGCACTTTGACTTCATCGTGTCCCTCCCCTTCCTTGGCTGGAAACGGATACTCCGTCGATTGCGTTAACCAGATACGGCCTTGAGCATCAAACGCCATATTCAGAGGCTTAGCGATTTGAGGCTCAGCGGCAATCAAATCGATTTCAAATCCTTGGGGCAAGTGGAATCCACTGCGTTCTTCTTCAGGTGTGCGAGCGTCCGTTGGGCGGACACCTTCGCCGAACCATTCAGCAGGCGTCGAAGGTTCGATCGGTGCCTCTAGGTTTTCGCCCGAGTTATCCTGGGCCTTGAGATTCATAGCAACAAAAAACATGAGGCCGATTAAACGAAGGATCGACTTTTTCGAAAACAGATGCATTGTGAAACTCAAAATAGAAAGGAGGGTGTCTTGGGAAGTGAATCGGAGGGCCGTAAAGACTGTGAGGTGCTTGTCTGACTGGGTAGCAGTGCGGGCTACGGCTGGGAGTTTTCTTGTTCGAGCAATGTTAATGCCAAGGCTTGTTCCATTTCGCCACTGTTGAAGCCGAAGGGGCCGCGGCCGCCTTTGTAAACGACTTTGCCATGCCGGTCGATGACATACAATCGTGCGGGCATTCCGCTGTAAGCATTACCGACGGTATCGTCGATTTGATCGACAAGCAAAGGCATGGTGTAATTTAGTTTATGTTGGCACTGTTTGGCAATGGAAACGCGTTCTTCGAAAGTTTTTGGCTGTGTGACCGTAATGCCTTGTTTAAGATTGCTTTGCATTTTCCATCCATCATCCGGATGTGCTTCGCGAACATAGATCGCTAGGAAGTTGGCAACGTCTTTGAATCGTTGATGGATGTCTTCGATTTCCGGGTAAGTGCGACGATAGGGACCGCAAGTAAAATTCCCAAAGACGAGCACCAGGGGCTTGTTGGCGTGTTGTTCGTGCAAAGAAATAGTTTGCGATCCGTCTTGGGTAGTCAGTGTAAAATCGGGTGCGTCGTCACCAACCTTCGGTCCTTGATAAATAGACCCCAATTCGCCATTGAAAAGGCCTCGCAGGAGTTTTTCCGGCGAAGGCTCGTCTCCGGGAACTGAGCCCGGAGGACCGGCGACGATAAAATTACGAAATTCCTCCATGCTAAAATTTTCGTTTTTGCCGCGAAGCCCGCTATCAAAAATCTCCATCTCTTTTTTGGACACTCGATTATCGCCATCCGAATCGATCGTACGAAAGACTCGGTTCAACACCGATGTTTGACGAACCCAAGGACTCTGATCGCTCCAGTCAAAATCGGCTTGGTTGAGCACGCCATCGAGGTTCCGATCGAGTCGCTTGAAAAGCCTTTCGCTGCCGAGAAAGTTGGGCTTGTCGATTGCGGCTGCGGCCGGGACATGATGAAACTGAATTAGCCAAGTCCAGTCGTGTTTGCGTTGTGCGGGACCGAACCATCCGTCGTTCCCCCCCATCGCTGCTCCTTTCCCAAGAATCACTCGAAGCATTCGTAAAACTTCGGGCTCATCGTGGTTTGGAAATTTTTCCGTGATCTTTTCGATCAGTTCCTGCCTTCGTTCGTTTGATCCGATTACAAGCGCTGTCTGTCGTCGCCAAAAAGTAATTTCCTCTGCAGTTAGACCCGACGTCCCAACTTGTTGAGAAAAACCGGTATCAGAGCAAATCAACATCAAGCAACCAGCGAAAAGTGCGGACTTCATGCAATGACTTTCTGTGAAAAGATTGAAAAATAGCCTTGGCGGTGCGAACCCGGTGTAATCGGCAAACTAGGCCTTTGGACTAGCGGGAGCGCGCACGCGTCGAGCCCTGATCGTGAAAACCGGTCGCCAACTGGTATCGTCGGACGTCCACAAAAACGATTCCCCTTGGAAACGCTCTGCTAAAACATGCTTTGCCACCAAGCACGACTTATCCCAACTTGAGCAACGCAGTTTGCAGGCACGGTATGACCCGCTGCGATGCCTACCAAGTATAACGTAAACGCCCACGAAGGCAGTAATCAACGGATTTTGTACAACTTGAAGAAGTTTCGGCGAAAAAGGACCTCGACCACCTTAAGCATTATAAACGGTTACATGTTCGCAAGCACTATTTGCGATGTGTTAATTTCCGTTCTACAATGCCGAAGTATTTCCGAAGGAATGGGATTTGAGTTGCTCATCGGAGCGACGCGTGTTCGTTCTGACTTGTATGATCATCTCTTGTATGATAATGCTCTCCTGTACATTGGCTTCCAAAATGTTTGGATCGGGAGACGGATTTTTCCTAACTGGGCTCTATAGCGTACGTGATGATGACGGACGAGGAATTCGAAGTTCTGTTGGGCAAGGCAGCCAAAGGCGACCAAGCCGCTTGGCAGACGATCGATATTTTGTATCGAGCAAAACTCAAGCGAATGGTCAAATTCCGGATGGATCCTCGGCTGAACGCACGCGTTGATCCATCGGATGTGGTTCAAGAAGCCATGACGGAGGCGTCGTCGGCTCTCCCTAAATATCTGGAGGAACGGAAATTCCCATTTTTCGTTTGGTTAAGATTTGTTACCGGAGGCTGCTTGACGAAACTGCATCGATATCATTTGGATACCCAACGACGGGACGTCAAACGCGAAGTGCAGTCGAATGTCAGCTCGTTGCCTGAAGCTTCGAGCGTCATGATCGCGATGGACTTGCTCGCCGACGCACAAGATCTCAAAAAAGACGTCGAACTAAATGATCGTCGGCAACGGATTATTACTGCTCTAGATCAATTGGATCCCATCGAACGCGAGGTGCTCGTGCTTCGCCATTTTGAGCACTTATCCAACATCGAAGCTGCGGCGACGCTGGGAATTAGCCAAGGAGCCGCAAGCAAACGGTATTTCAAGGCTCTGGAAAAACTGCGCGAAGTTTGGTTTGATGATTTCGACAGCGAAAGGTACAGCGATTCAAAAAAGTCATGATTGATTCTGGCGATGAACCCCTTGATCCACTCGATTCCATTTTGGAAGAGTTCGTCGCTCAATGTAGGCTTGGATTGTCTCCCCGTATCTCGGATTTCCAAGAACGCTATCCCGCATTTGCTGATCGCATTGCGGCTCTGTTTCCCATGCTGGCAAAAATTGAAAGCGTCCATCGTACGGATCATGGCGAAGCGAACGATTTGCCGTACGCAAACGCGTTCTCGTCAACCATTCCCATCGGTTCTGTAATCGGCGATTACGTGATTCAACGGGAGATCGGTCGCGGCGGTATGGGCGTCGTGTACTTGGCGACACAACTATCTCTGGGCCGGAAAGTTGCCTTGAAGATCATGTTGCCTTCGCACGGACAAGCCCATGAGTCCTTTTCTCGATTCCAAGCCGAAGCACGCATTGCGTCGCGACTACACCATCCTCACATCGTGCCGGTTCATAGCGTCGGAATAGAAAACGGAATGCATTACTTTGCAATGCAATTCATCGATGGTCAATCGTTAAACGTCGTAATAGAAAATTGGCGGCGAGAGCGAGGTCGACGTGAAGGTCTACCAGATATCTCGATTGACGCCGGTGCCTTGACCGTCACCAATTGGGACGGCCACGCACTGATTGCGTCGACAGCCGTCGTCGACAACCAACCTATTCCCAGTCTAGTGACTCGCAAAGACTGGCGACAAGTCGTTCAGTGGATGGTACAAGTCTCGGACGCGGTTCAGTATGCGCATTCCAGTGGTGTGCTGCATCGCGATATCAAGCCCTCGAATCTCATCCTTGATCGAGATGGTGCGATCTGGTTAATGGACTTTGGTTTAGCGAAGTCGATCGGCAGCGAAACATTGACTGGTAAGGGAGGTGTGGCGGGTACATTGCGTTACCTTGCACCGGAAAGATTCTCGGGCAAATTGGATGCATCGTCCGACGTCTACTCTTTGGGGACGACTTTGTACGAACTGTTAATCCTGAGTCCGCCATTTGCTTCGACCGAGCAAGGTCACTTGGTCGCACAAATCGTCAATGGAGATTTTGTTCCTCCGCGACTTATTGATACCACACTCCCTCGCGACCTGAATACCATTGTTTGCAAAGCGATCGCATTACAACCGAAGGATCGATACGATTCGGCGGGGAGTCTTGCGGAAGATTTACGGAGATTATTGGCAGGTCGTCCGATTTTGGCGCGTCGTATAAATCCGATCGAGCAATCTTGGCGATGGGCTCGCCAAAACAAGGCCTTAGCTGCGATCTCGTTGGCGGCGATGCTACTGCTGGTTTCGATAACGATTGTCTCGTCGTTGTATGCTGCCAATCTGTCTCGGGCACTCAAGTCTTCCAAAAATAACCTTGCAGGCTGGGAGAGGGCTTCCTTCGATGCGGACACCAATCACGTTCGAGAAATTATTCTCGATGCGCGACGAATCGCGACAACGTCTCAGCCCGGCCAACGAGTACACGCCATCGGCAAATTGAAAGAGGCCGTCGGACTTGCACGGAAACTGCCTGCAAACGGCGACCTGTTTGACGATATTCTTTGCGAAGCCGTCTCCATTTTTGGACTGTCTGATTTCGATCACGGCGAATCTTGGCCTGTCCCCACAAATTACGAAGATGCACGTTACTGCGTTGACAGCGATCATCGGCGTTACGCCGTTGCGACGAAACAAGGTGAAGTTGCGATTCACGAATGTGGTACGGGACGTTTGCTGGCTGCGTTGCCTCAGGAATTCAATGTTGGCGATATTTCGTTTTCGGCTGACGGGAACTTCATCGCACTTGGCCTGGGCCGCGTGGACGGGCTGCGGTTTCGTGCTCAATGTTGGGACATCCGCGACAAACCGCGACTTATTTGGACTGCCGATGACCTTGGATTCGAGCGTTGTCAGTGGCATCCCAACAAACCTGAGCTCTATTTAGTGAAATTTGACGGGTCCATAATCGCCAGGCAGGCCGATTCTGGAAAGACCGTTTTCGAGATCGCTCCAAGCGGACCGCTTCGCGAAGTGGAATTATCCCCGCACCCTTCTCTACCCATTATTGGCGTGTCATCTTATTTCTATCACGAAGTACAAATTCGAAGCTTAGAAAACGGTGACATCTTATTCCGCCATTCGCCCCAGTCTTACCCTCGAGGTTTAGCGTGGCATCCTGAAGGACATGAGTTTCTGGTTTCTCAATTCTCGGGCACACTCGAAATATTTTCTTGGCCGCAAAAACGTTCCGTAAAGGAAATTGACTTGTATTGGCCGGGCTTGCGATCGGAATACTCACCCGATGGAAAGCACTTGCTGATTTGTGGTTGGTCTAACGGCATTTTGATTCGCAACGTCGATACGGAACAAACGTTCTTTCTTCGAGGCAGTGAGAATAGAAACGCGCAATCGTGGTCACGCGATGGACGGTACGCTGGGGTTGTCGTTAAGAATGGCAAGATGCGACGTCTACAATTCGAGGAGTCGAAAGAGGTTTCTATTTATCGAGATCCCGAGCCTAACAAGCCTGGCGTGGTTTTCGCACCTTGGGCACATCCCAAATTTGATGTCGCCGTCTTCCCTTCATCCGATGGCCGACTTTCCTTTTATGAAGCGAGTACGGGACGCGAATTTGACGGGGATCGAAGCGGGCTTGAGGGAACAATTGTGGGTTGGGACGACGATGGAGGCATTGTTACTGTAGATGAACAGAAGCGAATGCAACTTAACTATATTGCGAAGGTGAACAAACGCAATTCGTTGCAATTCATTCCCGGTGAGGCAAAGCATTTGGCAGTCACGCCATACCATACGCGAATGTCGGGCGACTCAAAATGGCTCGCTGCAAACTATGGTGATTATCAAATAGCTTGGTGGCCCAGACTTCGTCCTGAGAAAATTGCAACTTTTCCGACCGACGAGGCAATTGAAGTGCTGACGTTAAGCCATGATGGTCAAAACATCTATCTGAAGATGAACAAGAGTGGAATTGGTATCTTCGACTGCACCAAAAATGAATTATCTGTCAATTTTGAATTGGATCATTTTCTGGCAGCTAATGGCGATGACTCGCTGATCTTTGTTTCACCAACGAATCGCGTTTTGAAAAGTGGCACTTGGCAAGTTCTGCTTGACTTGCCCGATGAAGCGACCGTTGGCGCAATTTCTCCGACCGGAAATTTTTTGGCGGTCGTTGAACAAGAACGATATATTCGATTGTTTGACTTACAAAGTAATCAGTCGTTAGTGTGTTTCGAGGCCAACTCGAAAAGTATTTTTTGCCAGTCGCTAACTTTTTCAGCAGACGAAAAGCAGCTTTACTTCGTCGCTTCAGGTTCGAGCGAAAACATCCTAAGGTCGATCAACCTCGACCCTCTCTTTGCAAGCCTCCGCGATTTGGGAACCTCTGCGGATTGGCTGCAAGCTTCGAATGATCGAGGTGATGTGACCAAGGAAGCCGATGCCCGTATCCGAGTCAGTAAACTGGAGATTCGACCGTCCAGCTCCCCTCGACTGACCTATAACCCATTTCTCCAACTTCAATTCGATCGATTACGCCTCTGGGCAAAGATGCGTATCGGGCATTACGGCGGAAGCTACGACACAACAAACAACTTGCAGTTGGCATTGGATGTGGCTGATTGGCAAAGTGCGCGTCAATGTTTAACCGAAGTTATCGCGTCTGGACAAGCCAAAGCCTTGCAGCTTTGTCTCGCCGGTGCGATCGACGTGCAAATGGAAGATTGGGAACGTGCAATTTCCTCGTTTACCAAGTGCATTGAAATCGACAATCAGAATTTTGATGCGCGAATGGGGCGAGCGTATGCGCACTGGCAAATGGGAAATCCCGAGAGCGCTCTTGAGGATCTTCTATCTCTCAAGCCCGAAAATATGCTCGCAATTGGTGACGAGTTGAAATGGCATTTCTTTCAAAGCCGCATTTATCATGAAATGGGAAATGAAGAAGCGGAGCGAACAGCATTTCAAAAGTCCGCAAACTGCGCGTTCTCGCACTTTGGACACTCACTGGATCGTTGGAGCTGGTCGCTGATGTATGGACGAGTTGAGCAGTGCTGGCCAAAACTTGCAGAAGCCATGTCCGAAACAGCATGTCATCTTACGCCGGAAATTCACGAACACAAATTGACGCTAGCGGTAATCCAGATGCGAATCGGCAAGACCAATTCCGCGACCTATTTGCTTGAAAAATATTCCGATTCAAAACATCGATCCGCCGATCCATGGGCGTTTCACATTCAAGCACTCTTGCATTTTATTCTGCACAATGAAGCCGAGCATGTTCAGGCTTTGCAAGCCGCGATGGCACAAAGGAACCATCTAGATACCAGTGTAGGCTTTCCGACATCATCGGAACTAGAAACAATCATCCGGCGAGTAATATCCCACTATCGCGACTGCAAGAACAGCAATGCGTCGACGCAGGCTCGCAGTTTGCTGAGCGACCTTTCAGAATACTCGAGCTTATTCGTTGATTTCAACTTGACCGAGTCACATAAAAAGGAAGCACTTCAATAAGTGCTTCAGCGGCGAATCGCATACTGCCAGTTTCTTTCAAGAGATCGTCGCTCCGTGGCGTTGGACTGTTGCAATCAACGCGAACTGAGCTCAAAATAGGTTGTCGACGTTTCATAAATCATTAACAAGCGAGTAACAAAACCATGTCGGACGAAAAGAAGCGTTTGGAGCTGTCTCGAAGGGGCATGATGGCAGTTGGTGGTCTGGCCGCAGCGGGCATGGCTCTTGTTCAAACTTCGCAAGCGAGTGACGAGAAAGTGCTAACGGTTGATGCTAAAAAGGGTCGCTTGAAACAATCTGTTTGCCGATGGTGTTTTTCCGGAATGAGTTTGGACGAATTGGCCGACGAAGCCGTAAAGATGGGGTTGGTTGGAATCGATTTGCTGAAACCGGACGAGTTTGAAACGGTCAAGAAAAGGGGACTCGTTTGCACAATGGTCTCGTCGCACCCTTTATCGGATGGATTGTGCGATCCCAAGTATCAAGACTCCTCGCTAGAAACAATCAATACCATGATCGAAGCGACGGCCAAGGAAGGCTGGCGTAACGTTATCTGCTTTTCTGGAAATGCACGCGGAATCGATCGCGAGACGGGCATGAAGAACTGTGTTGCCGCACTCAAGAAAATTGTTCCCGTGGCTGAAAAGAACAAAGTTATCCTCAACATGGAATTGCTGAACAGTCGCGTCGATCACGCCGACTATATGTGCGATCGATCCGAGTGGGGAATCGAGCTTTGCAAGCGAGTTGGATCGAACAATTTCAAGTTGTTGTATGACATCTACCACATGCAAATCATGGAAGGCGATATCATCCGTTCCATCCAAAAAAATCATCAATATTTCGGTCACTATCACACTGCGGGTAACCCAGGCCGTCACGAAATGGATGATACACAAGAACTGCTGTATACACCTATCGCACGAGCAATTGCCGAAACGGGTTATGACGGGTACTTTGCTCACGAGTTCCTCGCCACCCGCGATCCAATGACGAGCTTACGCACCGAAGTACAACGCTGCATCGTTTAACCAAATTTATCCGGCTTAGCCACGCAGGGCGTCGCTCCTTGCCAGTTGTCACTGCCACAACGAACAACGATCCTCGCCGGATTTTTTGGTTCGGTTTTGATTGGTCCGTCACGCAACGCGCCTTCGGCGGCTAAACATAAACGCTTTCGTCGGGTGAACTGGCGTCAAAGTTGCGTGACTACTCTTTACATGGCACTGGCTAACAGCGATACTTAAAAAATACCTACCGCGATAATTCTCAATCCGTTGTCGCACCAACTGGCCAATTAGACGCACATCGTTCATTGGTCACCTCAACCAAATTATCCCACTCTCAAACAACAAGCGTGTTTGGCATGCTCACAATTCAGGGACCATCCTCTGGTCGTTTTTGCGATGGATTGCACCGACGCAATTTTTTGAAGATCGGTTCGTTAGGAATCGGTGCTTTGTCGTTGCCAGAGTTGTTGCGAGCCGAAGCCAAATCGGGGCAAGGCAGTTCCAACAAGTCCGTGATCATGGTGTACTTGCCCGGCGGGCCAGCTCATCAAGACATGTATGATCTGAAGACAGAAGCACCCTCGGAGATTCGCGGTGAATTTCGCCCAATCGCAACAAACGTTGCAGGGATCCAAATCTGCGAGCATTTGCCGCAACTTGCCAAGCTCACGGATAAACTCGCTTTGATCCGTTCCATGGTGGGAGCCAAAGATCGCCATGAGTCTTTCCAATGCATGACTGGTAGGCTGAACGAACGTCATCCACCCGGCGGTTGGCCTGAATTTGGTTCCGTTATTTCCAAGTTACAAGGCGCGTCCAACCCAACTTTGCCGTCCTATGTGAACTTGTCACCGCGAATGCAACATACTCCCTACAATTTCGGACGGTCGAGTTTTGTCGGTATCGGTCACACACCCTTTATGCCGGCGGGAGATATTCGAAATGACATGGTCCTGCAAGGTATCACGAGCGACCGATTGTCGGACCGTAGGTCTCTGCTGGCAAGCGTAGATTCCTTTCGTCGAACCGTTGACACAAGCGGTGCCATGGAAGGTCTGGATGCATTCCAAGAGCGTGCGTTTCGAATTCTAACTTCCGACGATTTGCTGACGGCACTCGACTTATCCAAAGAATCTGATCAAGTCCGAGAGCGTTATGGTAAAGGAACAGATAAAGTGCAAGGCGACGCAGCACCTCGCCTTAACGAACAATTCCTACTTGCACGACGATTGGTTGAAGCGGGGGTTCGCGTTGTGACACTTAGCTATTCGTTTTGGGATTGGCACGGCAACAATTTTAAGATCGCAAAAGAGAATTTACCTGATTTCGACCAAGCTCTTAGTGCCCTGATCGAGGACTTGGACCAACGTGGTCTGCTCCAAGATACAACGGTGATCGCTTGGGGCGAATTCGGGAGAACGCCGCGAATCAATAAAGACGCAGGCCGAGATCACTGGCCCAACGTTTCCTGTGCCTTGCTGGCGGGAGGAGGGATGCGAACCGGGCAGGTGATTGGATCGACCGATCGTTTAGGTGGCGAAGCTGCCAGTCGACCAGTTACCTTCCAAGAAGTTATTTCGACGCTCTATCACAATCTCGGGATAAACGCCACAACGACAACCCTACCAGACTTGACGGGTCGGCCACATTATCTCGTCGATGACAATTTTCAACCGCTACCAGAGCTGATCTAAAGAAGTGCCTTATGACATTCAGCCCGGTTCTCGGAAAGCAAAGAGGCCTGACCCCTTTGTTGTTCTGACCCCTTTGGTTTTTCCCCGGGATGGGTGAAGCGGGTCAACACTCCGCTATCGGAACCAGAGTTGGCAGCAGTCCGGCTTTCAGCCCAACGGGGCAGACCGCTTGGCGACCCAGACTGGGTCGACTCCATTGCAAGTCGGCTCAACCTAGAATCGACCATGCGTCCCCGCAGCCGCCAACAGATCCACTTCCCCTCCATCAAAGAGGCCTGACCCCTTTGCGTTCCCAATCTGCTTATCATGAAAAACGAGGTCTGGAAAAATGCAGAAAGCGCTTCAGTAAAAAGCTGAAACGCTCTCTGAAGTCCATTGACTCACCATCGGCCCAGCTATCCCTTGCAAAGTTGTGTCCCCACAGAGCTTTGCTCCGTTTCGCTGAACTGGACGATTAGACAAAACCGAATTCCAAAAAAACCATTGAACACCAGAGTCATGCCTAAGAAATCCAACTCTTTCAACACCAACCAACTTTCAGTCAGAAAGGAATTCAAAAAGATTTTTTATGCAGCTATTGCCAAAATTTAGGACCTTCGCTGGCACCTTTTCTTTTTCGCGTGGCAACATTTAGCTTTGCTAATCACTTTGAACCCATACGACTATGTATTGGTTACCCGACCGTCACGTTCGCGGAAAACTCGGACGTATTGCCATCGGCGTCGGTGGCAGTGGCGACGATTTTGGTACCTACTATCGCGGGGCCAGCAGCAATCGTGGCGAGCTGCGAACCAGGACCGGCGTAGGAATCTGAACCAAGGAAAATTTTACCTTCTTGTTTGTCTGCATCAGCGATGAAGAACTCGATCCGCAGCGAGAAAGTCGAATTGGGTGCAATCGACGGCACCGAGTATGTGATGCTCAAATTCGCTCCAGCCACCTGCGCGCTCAGAATTACAGGGAAGTTCTGAGTTTTGTTCGCGCCCGCATCTGGGTCGTTTAAGTCGTTAGCCGACACGCCGTCACCGTTGAGATCGATGCCTAGCCCGAAGTTTGCAAAGAACGAGTTATGCAGGATCGCGTTCTTAATCGACAATCCCTTCACTCGAACACCGTCCGAACCATTGAATGCTATCGTGTTGCCAGAGCCTGCCGCCGTGCCGCCAATGGTGTTCGAAGATGCATTTGAAACAAAGACACCGCTCATGGTATTACCCACAGCTCCAGTTCCCGCCGCATCCGTTCCGATGAAGTTGCCCTGCAACTGATTGCCCGTCGCCCTAGCCTGCAATAAATACACGCCGTACTGATTGTTTCCAGAGATCACGTTTCCTGCGCCAGCGACTGTGCCGCCGATCGTGTTCGATCCGGCGCTGCTGACGAGAACGCCGCTGAATGTATTTCCTAAATCAACCGTTCCGGTGACATCGACCCCAATGTAGTTGCCTTGGACGAGGTTGTCTTGAGAACCGGTGCCCAGCAAGTAGACGCCGTTCTGCTTGTTGCCCGAAATTACGTTCCCTGCCCCCGCCACCGTGCCACCAGTGGTGTTCGAGGGAGCATTAGCAAGGAAAACGCCGCTCAGACTGTTCCCTACGGCAATAGCTCCTGTAACGTCCGTCCCAATTTTGTTGCCTTGCACTACGTTCCCGGTTGCTCCGGCTCCACTCATGTATACACCGTAGGTCAAGTTTCCGGAAATCACATTAGTGGATCCGGCGAACGTTCCACCAATCGTGTTTGACGGCGCGTTGTGAATCAAGATTCCGCTAAGCGTGTTGGCAATCGCAGCGGTTCCGGACAAGTTCGTGCCAATCGAATTGCCCTGCACCAAGTTGCCCGTTGCGCCAACACCGAACATGTACACTCCGTTTTGCTTATTGCCGGAAATGACATTCTGTGCAGCGGAAATCGTGCCGCCGATGGTGTTCGATGACGCATTAGAAATCAAGACGCCGCTCAAAATATTCCCTAACGCGGCGGTTCCTAATTCGTTCGTGCCGATGAAATTGCCTTGAACCAAATTGCCGGTTGAACCCGTGTTTGCTATGGAAACGCCGTATTGACCGTTTCCAGAAATCACGTTGAGCGCGCCCCTTGCCGTTCCACCAATTATATTCGAAGGTGCATTATTAATCAGAACACCGCTGTACAAGTTCCCCAACTCTACGTCCCCGTTCTTAGTCGTACCGATGTAATTGCCTTGGACGAGATTCGACGTTGCGCCGGCACCTAACAGATTCACCCCGTTCCGGTCATTACCTGAAATGACGTTTCGCGCTGCGACGGTTGTGCTGCCTATCGTATTCGATGCCGCGTTGTTGACCACGACGCCGCTCACCGTGTTGCCAAGGTCAGCCGTTCCGTCGATGTCCGTCCCGATGTAATTGCCTTGCACGAGGTTTCCCGTTGCTCCGGCACCCATCAACAGAACGCCGTGAATATCGTTGCCAGAAATGACGTTCCGCGCTCCCGCCACCGTGCCTCCAATTGTGTTATTGGCAGCACCATCGACGATCACACCGATTCGCGCATTCCCCACATCTGCCGTTCCACTGAAGTCGGTGCCGATCAAATTGCCTTGCACAAGGTTTCCAGTGGCCATTGCACCCTTCACGTGAACGCCAAATTGATCATTGCCAGAGATCAAGTTCCGCGTCGCGGCAGTCGTGCCGCCGATCGTGTTGTTGGCCGTGCCATTGACGAACACTCCATTGACCGCGTTACCCGAAGCGACTGTACCGGCGGCATTGGTACCAATGTAGTTGCCTTGAATGACGTTGCTACCGTTGTTCACCAGGTCGATGCCGTCACCCGAAAAGCCATTGATAACCAATCCCCGAACAGTGCTACCGCCCGCAGTGATATGCAATCCATCGGCCCCGGCGCCAGCGTTGCTACCGTTCAGTTCGATCAGCGGCGCCCCTGCAAGGCCAGGTTGCGTGCTACCATCGATTATCGCTGCGTCGGTTATGTTCGGGAGTGCGCTCGTCACTGAAATCGAATGCACTCCGCCCCCGGCGATGTTGAACGTTATCGTGTCCAATCCCGCGTTGCTGTTCGAGTAGTTTATCGCTTCGCGCAAACTGGTAAGGTTATCAAACTGATTAGCCACGTCTACGGCCGTTGTCACGACGAAGCTGGGGCCTTCCGTGACCGAAATCTCAAATCCGAAGTCCAGCGTGTCGTTCGTATCGTTTCCCGGTCCGAGTGTGGGTTCGGAGTTATAGGCCAGCGTAGGGTCCACCTCTCCGTCCAAATCCACATCATTAACGAGAGAATCCACATTAGCAGCCGCTATGTTGACTGCCAACAGCATGCGATTCTCTAGCGGTTCGAATCGCAGGTAACGGCGATATCTGGTTATCGCGGACAAGAACCGACGGCGAGCAGAATTGCTCATTGACCGATTTTTCCGAAAACACTTGCAGAAAGCGATGACTGACATGGGACTATAAACCTCTCTTCCGAGGATTAGTTACTAGGGAAAAAGTTAACATCCGTTCCAAGTTATAGTATACAGACTTTCTCGTCACCTAAAAAAGAAAAGCAAGGACACGCAATGAATAGGGACGAGCCGTTGTAACTGTCAATTCTGGCGCAGGGGAACGCACAGGCTCTTGGTTTTTCTGCGAAAATATGCGAATTAGCTTTTAACCATTCCTGGCCGACTAGCTTGGGTCGGGTATTGGTGGGCGGTGCTGGTGCAATTCGGCTTCGAAGCGTGAAGGGGAATAAAGAGGGGAATAAAGGGGTCAGGCCTCTTTGATTGGGTGATGGGATGGTGTGGGATGCGGTTTTCCTTGTTTGGATTTGAAGAGGAAAGGCGATGCCACGACCACCACGAGCTGATGAAGCTGGCGGACTGTACCACGCTTTGAATCGCGGCAACCTGCGAGCAACCGTCTTTCACAATGATGCTGACTTCGAAGCGTTTGAACGAATCCTCCACGAAGGTTTGCAAATCTATCAGGTCGAACTCTTTTCGTTTCAGTTGATGCCCAACCACTATCATTTGGTGCTGCGTCCTTTGGTTGATGGCGAGATGAGTCGGTTCATGGGCTGGATTGGAGGCACTCATACGATGCGCTATCCTGCA
>JANMGV010000121.1:0-34665 GCA_031374825.1 Pirellulaceae bacterium | reverse complement strand
GACCAAGGCCGTTTCCACTACATCCCTTTCACGGATGCCGGAATCCCTTAACCCCAATTTTAATGGTGTCTCGGGAAGAATCTCCAACATAGATCGCCGAATAAAAAATTCTCAGAAATCCTGTTGGGGAAGTTGGGCTAGGACTCAATCGATTGGTTCGACGAATTCACATTTAAACCACGATTGATTATCGGGATTGGCATACTGCTTTTAGGCGCAGGTGGCGTAGCCGCAGGCTGATCTTCGTCGGACCAAGCCGACCTGTCTTCACCATGTTCGACCTCGCTTCCTTGGTCGTCATCCCAGCCGGATTCACGAGTGATGCGATTTTTGCGCGGTCCAGCTACACCAGGACCTGCCAAGGGAACTTCGCCGGCGGGCGTTCCATTTGAACGCATGGTTTCCCATTGCGCAATGGAGATCACAACTTCACGAGCCTGAGATCCATTGTACTGCCCAACGATTCCATCCTCTGCCATGAAATCAATCAACCTAGCGGCACGTCCATAACCGATGCCCAAAGCTCGCTGCAGCAATGAGCAACTGCCACGCCCTTCACGAATAACAACATCGACGGCGGCCTCGTACAGATCATCGCGTTTCTTAAAAGCCGTTGGCTTTGCAGCCTCCCCTTCTTCTTCCGTTGCCTTGATTTTCAAGTTTACTAATTCGTTGACAAAGTGCTGCTCACCTGTGCTGCAGTGATCGCAAACCCGATTGATCTCTTCGTCACTCAAATAGGTTCCCTGTCCACGAAGCAGCGTACTTGTCCCCGGCCATAGGAACAGCATATCACCGTTGCCTAAAAGCTTATCTGCACCCATCTCATCCAATACGACTCGCGAGTCCGTGCGACTGGCGACTTGAAAGCTAATTCGAGCGGGCAAGTTGCTCTTGATCAATCCCGTAATAACGTCGACCGTTGGTTTCTGCGTGGCAAGGATCAAGTGAATGCCCACAGCGCGGCTCTTTTGTGCAAGTCGAATGATGTGCTGTTCCACTTCCTTGCCTGCCGTCATCATCAAGTCCGCAATTTCGTCCGCGACAATGACAATGAAGGGCAGGTGGTCTGGAATGATCTCGACTTCTTCGGGCGTTTCAGGTGTGAGTCGTTCTAGCAATTCTTCGCGGCCAAGCTGGTTGTAATTAACAATGTGCCGAACACCCACGCGAGCAAGCAGTGCATAACGCTCTTCCATCTTGTCGACGGCCCAGGCCAAGATCGCTTCTGCTTTTCGCATATCCGTCACGACCGGATGCATGAGATGCGGCAGTCTCGCATAACCACTCAACTCGACCATTTTGGGGTCGATCATCAGCATGCGAACTTCGTCCGGTCTTCGCGTCATGAGTATTGAAGAAATAATCGAGTTCAAACAAACGCTTTTACCGGTTCCCGTGCGACCGGCAATTAACAAGTGTGGTAACGAGGCGAGATCCACAACCAACGGATTTCCGGAGACGTCTTTACCAAGAAACAATGGAATCTTCATTTTCTTGGTTGTTGCCCCGCTCTCTTCGATCACTTCACGCATGCGAACAACTTGCCGCGTTTCATTCGGGACTTCGATACCTACAGTGTTTTTGCCAGGAATTGGCGCAACAATACGAACGCTGGGGACGCGCAGAGCGATTGCCAAGTCTTCCGACAAGCCTGTAATTTTGCTGAGCCTTAGGCCTGCTTCGAGTTCGATCTCATATTGCGCAATGACAGGGCCTGTTTCGATTTCGACAACGCGAACATTGAAACCAAAATCCAGAAACGTTTGCTCAAGTATTTTCGCTTTACGTCGCACTTCAACAGCCTGCTCGTCGTAGCACACACTGTCACTTTCGGACAACAGATCAACACCGGGCAATACATACTCTTCGGCACCCTCGGGTAACCGTGTATCGTCCAGGTGATCCAGTGTATCTCGCTCGTCTTTCTTGGTTGCTCGGTTGCGAACTCGAGGCTCGCGAACGTCGTGAGGCTCATCCGCGCGAGCCGTGATTTTTTCACCCTCAATTTTCAACTCACGAACCGGTGCTTCCGGTTTCGCGGGCTCAACTGCAACGCTGACGACTGGCTGGGGGGCTGCCATATTTTGAACTACATCTTTGGCGGCTTCTTTAGCGGATTGTTTTGCAATCTTGCCTGGAACCACGACAGGCTGGTCCTTAGGTGCAATCGTCTCCACTTTGGAGGCAGTCGCTACGGTGCTAGGCAACTGAATGTCTTTGCCTCGAATTCGAATGGGCGGACTACTCGCGTCGGCAGTTGCAGGTATTTTTATCTTATCAGGCACATCCGCTTTAAGCCCTTTGGCGGGAACGATTTGAGTGACAGTTTTGGGGATGTTCCTCCCCAAGGACTTCAGAACCATGTTCGTCAAAACGCGCCCCACGCGAATAACGGCGTATTCCGTGCTAAGCAGGATTCCGGCGACGAGAACGCAAAACGTGAGAATCAAACCACCCGTGAATGCAAAGTGCGCGTTGATCCAAGTGCTTGTTAACGCACCCGCGAAGCCACCTGGTCCAATGGGAACTGGCATCCCCAAAGTCAGTTTCATGACAGCCGGCAGAGTCACCAGCGCGACCAGTACCATGGTCCATCCTGCACTTCTCGATAGTGGCGAAGCCAGTGGTCGCTGTCGGAGCATGGCAACAACAGACAGGACGAGCAAGCCTCCGACGACAAATGCCCCGATCCCAACCGACTGGAATAAGACGTTGCTGATCAATGCTCCCCAATACCCTGCCCAGTTATGAATTTTCTCATTTTCGGGAAAGGCAACTTGATCCGGTTGATACAAAAGATTGAACGGAGCAATCAATGGCCCAATCGAATCGGCTGGATCGTGCGTGAGCAGCGATACCCACACGAGAATAGCGAATGCGCCCATGAATAGAGCTGCAATATCCCAATGAACTTTTCGAGAAGTGCTCATCGGCGAGAAATGACCTCCGGGAATACTGCGTCCCATTCGCTGGGCAATATCGCAAATTCAGAATGGACCAGCGTCAAATGAAAACTCTTGGCCAGTCCTTGGCCTGTGTGCCTGACGAATCAAGCCACCCGCGATAGAATCGGGTATCAACCAATTATCGACGGGCTAATACCAATTGCTGAACTTAACCGTCCCCCAGCAAAATGTTGCCGTCCCAGAAAGAAACCTTAAACCCGGTATGTTCGGTATCCTCAATATTTTCAAACCAAGTGGCCTGACGAGCCGCGACTGCGTCAATATTATCCAGAGAATCATTCGTCCGGAGAAAGTTGGCCATGCAGGCACATTGGACCCCATGGCTCAAGGTGTTCTACTTGTTGCGATTGGGCAAGCTGTCCGGTTAGTTGACTGGATGCACGAACTTCCGAAAAGTTATTTCGCCGAATTTGAGTTGGGGAAGACAAGCGAATCGGCAGACACCGAAACGCCAGTTAGCATTCTTGAAAACTGCAAAATGCCAAGCTTCGAAGAATTACAAACTGCCAGCTTACAGTTCATAGGAAAAATACAACAAACACCTCCAACGTATTCGGCAGTCAAAATTGGCGGCAAGCGTGCTTACAATTTGGCTCGAAAAGGTGTCGCGGTCATCGTACCGCCTCGACAAGTTCAAGTGCACCGCCTCGATATCCTCGAATATTCGCCTCCGATGTTCAGGTTGCATGTACAGTGCGGTAGTGGTACCTACATGCGCAGTCTTGGCCGGGACTTGGCCCGAGTTGTCAACTCCGATGCAATCATGACAGCACTCCTTCGTACCCAAGTCGGACCCTTTGATTCGCAGTCCGCTTTGCCAATCCAGTCGCTCATCTCGAACGAAGATGTACTGCAACACATTCAGCCCCCGGGAAATGCGATCCCGCATGTTCCGCGCGTCGATCTCAACGAACAAGAGATGGGACGCATCATGCAAGGCCAAGCTGTTTCGATTGCAACGCCATTTCCTAAGCACTCCCAAGTAGCCGCGTTTGATCGAGACGGGCGTCTGCGATCATTGTTAAGTCACCGAAGCGGCGATCTTTGGGGACCATTTCGTAATTTCATCCAAGTCTAGAGATTTTCATGTCGAACTCGAGCAAGTTTAGTCGTATCGCGCGTCCCAAAAGTCAAGCTGCATTTGAGCGAGCACTCAAATTAATTCCCGGTGGCGTCAATTCTCCGGCACGCGCATTCGGTGGCGTCGGAGGTCATCCTCTGTTCATTGCACGCGCCAAAGATCAATTCCTATTCGACATCGATGGCTATCAGTATCTCGACTACATCGGAAGCTGGGGCCCCATGATCCTTGGTCACGCCCACCCTCAAGTCATCGATGCTATCCAACGAGCTGCCGAAAACGGAACGTCTTACGGCGCACCCACCGAAAGAGAATCCGAGCTTGCTGAACTCGTAATTGAGTGTGTTCCGAGCGTTGACAAAGTCCGTTTTGTCAGCAGCGGTACCGAAGCAACCATGAGCGCGATTCGACTTGCGCGTGGTGCAACGGGCCGCGACAAGATCATCAAATTTGCTGGTAACTACCATGGTCACGTCGACTCACTTCTGGTTTCTGCAGGTAGCGCCGCAGCTACACTGGGCGTACCGGATTCGCCAGGAGTTACCGCAGGAAATTCCCAAGATACGATCGTCCTCGAGTACAACGACTTGTCGTCGGTGCAGCGTACGTTTGAAACAATGGGTGCGCAAATCGCTGCGGTCATTCTCGAGCCCGTTGTAGGCAACATGGGATTGGTTATTCCCAAAGCGGGCTTTCTGCAAGGGCTTCGCAAACTAACGACAAAATACGGCGCGGTGCTGATTTTTGATGAAGTCATGACCGGTTTTCGATTGGCACTTGGGGGAGCACAAGAACTTTACGGGATCACGCCCGACCTGACGACGATGGGCAAGATCGTGGGCGGCGGACTCCCTCTGGGTGCTTTCGGCGGCCGAGTGGATTTGATGGACCATGTTCTACCCGCAGGTAAAGTCTTTCAAGCTGGCACGCTCAGTGGAAATCCACTTGCCACCGCCGCAGGTGCAACCGTGCTTCGCCTCCTGCGCGACAACCCTCCCTACGATTACCTTGAACAACAATCTCACCGACTTGCCGAAGGTTTCGCATCAGCCGCCCAAGCAGCCGGAATCGCGCACCAAGTCCAACGCGTTGGCAGCATGCTGACGTTATTTTTTAACGACCACCCCATTCAAGATTGGTCGTCCGCCGACCGCAGTCAACGGCAGTTGTACGCTCGTTTTTTCTGGGGCATGATGGACAGAGGAATCTATCTACCTTGCAGCCAGTTCGAAGCCATGTTCATCTCCCGCGCACACGCCCCCGAAGACATCGACCGCACGATCGCTGCTGCCCGAGAAACACTCCACGAGTTGCGCTAACGCGTCCATCGCATCGATCGATTTGCCAAATATCTCAACGAAAATCAAACTCGGATTTGGCTGAAACTATCGAGCCGTTCCACGATCGTTTGCCCATGAACGCGTTCATGTTGCGAGAATCCGTCAAAAGGAATCAACGCCGAAAAATCGATCCCAGTTGCATCCATAACTTGCTGTATGCTGATCTGAAAAGTCTTGTATCCCGCAAAGACAAACTCCAGTTCTTCCAACTCCCGCGCTTGGCTTACCTCGTACGCTGTCGCCGAAGGTCGTCCATCATCCAATTGAAATGCAACGATTTTCCAAAACGCTTTCGGTATTAGCGCCCCGCGATACTCCATGTCCGTGTCCGAGAAATAGGGTCCAGTAAAGACGCTTACCCGCATGTTGTCTTCGCGAGTGTGTGACAGAATATAATCTTCCAAGCCCAGCCATATTTGCTGATTGACGCCCGCCATCTGCGGACAACTATTTGTGTAATGGAACGTATCGACATTGGCGCGTCGGGCAACCGACAAGCTTCCCCATACCGGGTCCTCACGCCGAACCATGTGCCCGCGATCCAAATCATTGTTTTGATAAAGTTCGTTTCCCCATTGGTCATCTTGGTTAAGTCGTCCATCGTAACTCCAACGCTGAATGCGAGGCAGCCGTCGAGATTCGGCTCCATCGATGTTGGTCGCTGTGAGTATCGGCATGCGACGCGAAGCCGATAAGATGACTGAGAAATGCTCGTATTTTAGTTCAGCTCCCGAGCCCCCACGCCGCATGTTTCGCATGTCACTACTCGGCTGTGGCAACGGGACATTCCAGTCCCCGATAAAGTTCGCCACGTACCCCTGGCGGTCGGCAAGTTGCGAAGCAGGCGTCTCACCATCACCGGCAGCTTCTAAGTCCGCCGATTCCATTCGGCTGGCCCCAGCGATATTTGTGATCGGTCGCATCATCTTTAAGGTAACAACCGACGGCGCTCGATTTGGATCCGGTGAATTTCCAGGAGCACTTACCAGGACAGGACCGCGTGGCGGAGGAGGTGCCCCCGCCGCATTTGGCATTGGATTCCAAGTTGGAATGGTTGGCGGTTGGGGTTGCGATGGCATAATTCCAAATTCAGCCAACCGGTCGCGCAACTTAGTATTTGTAACATCCGTTGCATCTAAAACATTGCCCAAAATGTGCCCCCAGTTTTCGCGAGGCTCACTGACTCGGCCGCCATAGTGTAATCCCACGGCTGCGCCTTCCGGCCCAAATGTCATGATCATCGAACCTGAGTTTCCGCCAAGCGTCGTTGCATCGTGAGCCAACGTCCAGTTTGCGACGTTATCCGCAGCTTGAATCAAAGTCCCTGGAGCAATTCGTTTATAACCGAACGTCGTCTGGAATAGCTGTTCAATCAGCGTCGGCGGGTAGGTGCCAGGTCGTGGCGCACCAGGATAACCAATCGTACAAATCTCACGCGACGGTATCATCCAGGAATCAGAAAAGGATACAACCGGCAGTGAATCAGGCACATTTGCATCGTCGGTGGGTTCAAGTTCAATGAGCACCAAATCCAACTTGGTGTGATCGATCGGATCTGTGATCGTTTTCGGCGCGCAAAAAACGACACGCTTCAGTTTTCTCGGATTAACAGACGCTTGCCCTTGCAGTTCGTGACCAAAATCGATTGCCGCATTCTGTGCAAAACGCCATTCGCCGTTCGTTTGTTGAAACGCCGAAGCTTGTAAAACGTGTCGATTGGTAACAATCAAATCCCTATGAATCAAGAATCCCGTACCAACGAACCCAACTGACGTTCCTGGAATATCAATACGCCCGACACTCTCAAAAGCTCTGCTCAATCGCACTTCATTATCCGTCAGCAGAGTATCCCATGAACCGATTACGCTGCTCGCCCGATCGATCTTGCCGTTCTTTATCAAAAACGAAGGCCGAGTACCATCGGTGCGAACAATAACTTCCAGTCCTTCCAACGCTTGTGGAGCATTGTTCAAGGCTGCATTATTGTCCGCGACCATTCGTAGCCCATCGCCACCTTGCTCGACTACTTTGTCAACAAGCTGCAATAAGCTCGGATCGTTATTCATGTATTTCTTGACGAAGGATCGTAAATGCCTTTTCGCAACATCAGTTCGCTCTTTGATCGACTCCGAAGTTAGATTTGGCTCCTGTTGAGGCGCAAATGATGTTTCAAGAGATTCCGTTCGCTCACTTTGGGATCCCGGTTGTGTGCTTAGCAAACTCTTGAAATACGATAGAGGCGATTTTTTTGGTCGGCTAGGATCGCTTGACATGATGGCTCCATTTTGATTTTTCTTTTTTAAGGTTGATTGCCAAAATTTTGGGAGTGTTGCAGGTGATTTAGGACGGCAACTGCCGAAGTATTTTTCTCAGATATCCTTGCATTTTGTGGTCTGAAAAGTAATTAGGCAGCAAACCTTCGAGCTCGCTACTTTCGGTCATGGCAACCGAAGGCTGCATGCGAGCTATAACCTTGGCTTGCTCGAACTCAGCCATCGACAATGTTTGTTCATCATTACCGACGATCGTTTCGCTGGCGACCGATTCCACCGAATCTCCAATCACGTCTCCGATATCGTTGAACTTAATCCGACGCCCAACATGCTTGTAGCCTGGTGGAACGCGAGGGACGATATCATCGGCATTGACAAATCGGTAAAATCGACCCGCAAATTCATCATTCATCAATGCTTGAAACGCTGATCCACCAACGCAGGGTTGACCGTACGTATAGACGCTTGCGATATCGTATGTACCCCGCCATTCCGCAGCTGCGATCGTTGCAAGTGCACCGCCTAAACTATGTCCCGTGAGCAATAATTTGCGGCCCGCAATCAACGGATCGATCAAATCGCGCAATCGATTGCGAACGATTTTAAAGGCTTCATGAAAGCCACGATGAACAGTCCCGTAACTGGTTGTTGTTCCTAGAACGTTCAAGTTGCTAAACCAGTCCAGGACTTCTTTGGTTCCACGAAAAGCGACCACAACAGCCTTTTCCGTAGACGCAACAAAACACTGCGTTTCGCCCCCTTGAACGAAATTGACGTTTTGCAGTTGCCACGTATCGCGGCAAACACGCTGAACTTCGATACGATCTTCGTACGATAAATGGCTCAAATCGGCTGCTGAGATAGCCGTGTTCCAATCGAGTCCATTGGCTAACAGCGGTACCTTTGAAAATCGCGAGTACGCTACCGGCGCGATGTCTGGTTCTGCAGATCCAAAAAGTCCCTCAACGGCCCCTTCCGGCCGAGCGCCTGCGTCGCGATGCTCCATCGACATGGATGACGCCGGGATTGGCTGACCTAACCGAATTGATACCCGAATTGGAACGATCCATTCAGCCGTTAAACCCTCCAACTTGAAAGAGCTTTCATTCTGCGATTTGCGAGTCTTGTCGTTCATTAAAATATCCTTTCAAAGGTTTCCGCTTTGCATTAACCGATTTTCAAAGCCTATTTACGACTTGATCTCAACTCAATGCGATCAAACGTGACGTGGCTCTCGGCGGACGATGTCTCGAGCAAGCTGACGAGTGTCGCATCTTCCAACATCGTGGAAACAGGCGTTTCGGGTTCTAGGGTCACCGAGATTGAGTCAGCCTTCCAAAGGTTTGCTTCTCTTAATCTTGCTACCGTGTCCGTTGCATCAAAAGTCTGAATGGTCGAGTCACCATGTTCTGGTGCATCGTGCGATCCGTGTTCACCATGTGCCGCGTGTGCGTCGTGGCCTTGATGCTCATTCGCAGCTACTCCAAACAAATTGACCGTGGCAACGCGATACAGGCGTTTGACTTCTGGTCGCGTTTCATTCTCAGGCAAATTGATATAAACCGAGTAAGTAAATCGCGGTGCGGTTATGGCTGAGAGACCATAAATATCGATAAGCAATCGTTCTGTTGCAGCAGGACTAGCTGATTCTGTGACTGATTCGAGCGCTCCCGCACCAGTGTCTTGCATCGTCAAGTTAAAACGTTTTGCTTCCAGTCCCAAAGTTTGCGCAGCGGCGGGCGTTTCTAAACCATCCACTGCTCGCGAAGATGCGATTATCTTTGGTGCAGCAACATCGACCGTTTCCATCATGCCATCGCTGCCCACTGTAGGTGGCGTAACTTGGAGTGATTCCGTAGAACCCGAGAGTCCAGAGTAACGATATCCAAGCTGAGACGATTTGATAAAATCACCAACTCGCATCGCAACCACAGATCCCGTTTTATCGATCAATGAGAACTGTCGATCGAGATACGCAGCATCGGTTGGATTCGCCCGCCCCCCGCCCGATGCCAGCCAAGCATCCCACACGCGATCAATATTGCAGTGATGAAGCCAAAATATGGGATCATTGGCGGCAGTTGGTACACTGCCCATTCGACCACCAATCAGGACGTGCACTGCTCCGTGAGGAGATCCTTCGAGCGCGCTGCTAAAACTGAAATAGTTTGTATTGGATGTGCTTGCCTGTAAATCATCAACGACGACAGATGATGGAAGCATCTGGCCGCCGTTAATCGAGCGACTACTTTCGAACAAGCTACTCGTCGAATCTCGAAATGCCGCAGGTAGAGACGGCGACGTAGACCAGTCCCAGTACGGAAGATTAAGTGAATCATCGCCACTCGCTTGACGCAAAATATTCTCGAACTGATAAATGTAAGCTCGATGCCAAGTTAAAAAGTGCGTCGTTCCGTGTTGGCATTGGTTCCATAGAGGATTGCTTGCGGGCGTGTTCTCTCCGTGAATGTTCGCTTGAAAACTCCAGCTTGTCGGGTCCGTTGCGGGACGAGACTTCATGACGCTGACACCATGTGCTAAGTTAGCGACTTCCGATGCTGTCAGATCGAGTACATTCTTTCGTACGCGAAGCTGATTAGCAAAGAACTGTGTTTTGACTCCTGCTCCCACGCCGTGTATTCGTACCCCTTTGAGCCAAGGTGCCGCGATCGTAACTTGCGGGTAGGTATCTGAAGCCGCGACGGTAGAGATCACTGTGGTTGCCGGACCAGTTGGAGGTGTCGCAACAAGAAAATAATCTTGCACGCCGTCCAGAGGAGGCATTACGTAGATCGCTCGAATGAGGCGAACGTCCGTAAAGCCCGTTGTTGGAACCAACCCAGTTGCAGTGACAACCATGTTTGGCGGATTGATTGTTTGAAAAACAATGTTCACTGTTGAAATCTGCGAAACAACTTGCGGTTCAGCAGACCACGATGAATTGAGCAGCACAGTAACGAACATGACTGCAATCAAACTTCTTGAGAACATTTTTTGCTCCTCGCGGTTCGCTGGGATTACGGGAAATCTTTTAGGTTACGGAGATCAACCAAATATCAAATCGCGTTGCAGCTGAGCAACTAAGCTCTTATTTGATCGTAGCTCCATAGGAAGTCAAAAAATCTCTCGGGGGGTATGCTCACCCCCCGATAGAAACCGTGGTTTTTCAAGCGTCTGTTGAAAAAATTCTTTAAATCGTCATGGTTCAGGGAAGGCAGATACCCAATGGCACTGACTTTAGTAGCGGAACGGCGCGAGCCGTCCGGTGAATCATCGAAAAATAAAGCAGAAACCGTAGGGCTCGCGCCCTTACGCCACAACGCAGACTCTAAAGTCAGTGCCATTGGGCGGATACCAGCAGAGCGTTCACTTACTAAACGCTCCCCATCAACATTTAAGTGATCTCTGCGGAGCCGCCCTCCCGGCTTACCTATTCTTGTTCACAAGGTTGATCACCCAATCAAGTCGTCGATACAGTCCTAAATGTTTTCGAAGTCGAAGATGTTTAGTTGACGACCTGTGTCTGGGTGATCGGTGACGTAGATGTGACGACCAAGGCGTAATCTTGGCTTGAGTTTTGGCCAAGCAAGTTCTGCGCGGATATTTGGACGAGGTAGTCTCCCGCACTAGCGTTCGGAAGACGAAGCACTTCTACATTGTTCGCCGTATCAGGTCCTCCCAAACTGAATGGCATCTGAGAATTGCCATACCACTTCTTCTTCAAATTATCCGGAAGGAGCTGCACAAACAGGTTAAGATTGTTTTGCAAACCTCGTTGGGGGCGATCCGTATACGCCAAACAAAATCTCAAATCACCCGGTGTGCTGATTGTGAAAGAGTATCGATGTCGCTCGCCGCTATTTTTAAAGAGACGGTCCGGCGATTTCCAGGTGTCAATAAAGATGAGGTCGAGCGTTTTCGTCCCGTTCGAGCCACCCATATAGAAGCTAGGCAATGTCGACTCCATGTCAATCGCCCCAAAGCCTTGATGTAAATTCGGTTGACCGGGATGGTCAGCAGTCGCATCGGGTGCCGACAGCCATTTCGTACCATTGATCAATGTTGCTTTGATCAACGCGGCACTCGGGTCGTGACTTCGTTCCTTGCGAAAATACTCTCTTACCAAAGCCGCACATCCTGCAACCAACGGTGCGGACATGCTCGTGCCTCCGTCGAACGCATATTGATTTCCCGATGTGGTACTCATACCCCAGAAATTGATGATGGGTGCTTTCGACGATTTACAAGACAAGATATCTGTTCCCGGCGCGACGACATCCGGTTTGATTCGATAATCATCCGAAGGGCCACGACTGCTGAATCCTGCAATGGCTTCGGGATCTCCTGAAACCGTTTGCGACTCTATCGGCGTAATATTAGGCGGTACATTCGTGGATGGTGGAAAATCATTTGGCCAAGCTTGTCCATAGCTCAAAGTCGAATAGCCGCCTAACTTGCGATCGGATCTTGATGCGCCGACCGTAATGCAGTTCTTTGCGGTTGCAGGTGCGCCCACGGATCGCCAATCTACAAAACCATCTTTGGCCATTTTTTGATCTGGCGGGAGAGGCTCTGCTGAACGACCCGCGTTGCCCGCGCTGAAAACAATAACCATATCGCGATGCTCGTAGACAAACTGATCGACTTCGCGACTCGTTGAACGGTAACTACCAGCGGCAAGTGCTCCCCAGCTATTATTGTGAATTCGTACACCGGCTTGATAAGCTGGTGTAAACAAGTCATTAAGGTCGACGGGAAGGCCGCCAAGTTTTCCATTCGGGTCTAACAATGACTGAAAGTAGAGTTTGGCCTTGGGTGCGGTCCCCTTATTGGTACCGCCGGATGCAGCGCCATCACCAAGTGCACAACCAGCGACGTGGGTTCCATGGCCATGCGGATCATCGGCGGTTCCACGATTGCCTAAATCGATTCGCGCATTGATACGATTTTGGAAATCAGGATGAGCGTCGTCCAAACCTGTGTCTGCGACACCGATAATTTCCCCATCACCTTCGAACCGGCTCCTTACAATGGTGCCGGCCGCATTTAGCAATTCCACTTTCATGAGCACGCGCGCCCGTTCCGTGTGCAGTTGCGGCGGAATCCACGGTTCGACTTCATCCACTTCAGGCAGGATGCTTATCTCGTCGATGAGTGGTGAGTCCTCGGGCAATACGATTCGGATTTTCGAGCGGCCGAGGCCAACAATTTGTACATTCCTTTCACGCAACCAAGTCTCCAAGAAGGGAACTGCGGCTGACTCGTGGGCGACGACATCGAAGGTGACGAGCCCTAATTCCGTTTGCCCCCCCACGCGTGCTTCGGCAATTTCTCGGCTAACGGGGGTGGATGTTTCTCCTTCCTCTTCCTCTGTTGAAATGACCCAAGGCAATTCTGATATCTGTTCAACTTGAGCCTGCTCCGCACGCGCTATCAAACTCTTGTCGGGTCGGACTTCAATAATACGAGCTCCCAATTCCCTCAAGTCATCTTTCATCTCCTTTAGCAAAGGACCTTTCATCTGAACTCGCAGATAACCTTGCCGCCCGTCAGGAGAATCGGATATGGACTCCAAGAATCCTGCTCCGCGATCAAAAACTTTGCTGTCCGATGGTGCTCGTGGGGCTCGTCGCGATTTGGCCGTAACCGTTCGACGCGTCGATTCGACCTCCGCAGTCGACGGGACCCGCTGAACGATGATGCCTTTCTCTTCAAGCTTTGCAATGTCGCCTTCATCGACGTCGCCTGTCACGAAAGCATCCGTAGCACGCATGTTTTCCCACTTAGCTGTTTTCTCTGCATCGATCTTTTCCGATTCATGCATCACGTGGGCAATGATGGTGACTTTGGCCATGATTGAATTATCCTATTTCGAGTTCGCTGATTGAGCCGAATTTGCAAGGGATTCGCTAGAGATGGTATCGCGAGGAGTACATTTATTGGTTGTCATGCTAATACACTTCAGTTCGCAGATGCAATCAATTCTTGAAGTGATTCGCCGAACACGTTCGAATTGTCAACACGCACAATTCGCGCAGCGCACTCCCAATAACGCTTCCAATTTACGTGTTTTTTCGTGAAAGCTGCCGAAGAAACGTCGTCGCCCATGACAACATGCGGACATCCGAATAGTGGAGTATTAAAGGGTCGCGATCAAGTCTTCGATGACTCGACAAGCTTGATGGAACGGTTGTACTTGACCGCTCCAGCGCCCGGCTACTTTCCTACAAGCAGCATGCGTATTGCTTGAACGCAGAAGATTGTTCAGCTTGGTTGAGGCACTTTGCGCCTTGTACATTCGCGGCGAGATCGAATCGCCAACTCTTAGTTTCCTAACTCGGTTTGCATTGTCTGGCTGGTCATGCGCCAAGGGAACTATAAGTTGCGGGATGCCAGCCCGAAGTGCTTGTGACGTTGTCCCAATGCCGCCATGATGCACGATCGCGGCACACTGAGGCAGCAGTTGACTGAACGCAGCATACGGCACATGGATCACTTGGTCAGTTAGCTTCGCAGGAATCTGCTCACTGAACTTCGTCAGTAACACACCGCGACGACCAAGCAATTCACATGCCGCCGCCGATTCTCGAAAGAACTCTTCAGCAAGCATATTGCCTGTGCCAGCCGTGAACACAATCGGCTTGTCTCCAGCTTCCAAAAAGCGCTGTAGCCCTTCATCCATAGAACCAAGCGTACTTTCATCCCAAAACGGAAAGTCCGACAAATGCGAATTGACTGGCCAGTCCGGTTGCTTGGACGCGTACCAATCGGGAAATAAACACAGCACACCGTCGGGCGAATGAAACCATTTGGTAACGTTCTTGATGGGGGCAAGTCCAATTTCCTTCCGGAATGGATTGATAACAGGCAGCGAAACTCGGTCGATGACCAATAATTCTGCCAATCGAAATTGAGCTCGCTTTATCCAATGAGGAACCCAGCGCCCGTAAACCATCCCAGGAAACGCAGGCGTATCGTAAGTTGAAAGAATGACCGCTGGCTGTAAATGAACAGTGACTAACGGCACACGAAGTTTTTCCGAGGCGATTCGTGCTCCAAAGCCGAGGCAATTGGAAACCACTAAAATGTCTGACTGCTTGGACTGACTTTCGATAAAGTCAAACTGGTCATGCATTACTTTGGCGATACCGTTACGAACGAGATGAGGAAAGCCTCGAAACGGATGCCACAAGTCCGGATTATTGGCAACAGCCAGAAAGTCTTCTTTGCTGCCTTGCTCCACGTAAGTCAGTCCAACGCGTTCGACCAATTCACGAAAGTATCCGTTGACAACGAAGGTCACGTCGTGTCCGCGAGATCGAAGTGCTAATCCCAACCCAACGAAAGGATGCACATCACCATGACTTCCAAAGGGCATGAGCAGAATTCGGCGACTTGGCATGCGTTCTCTTTTTATTAGACAATCGTGGAATCAGACGAGGCGGTCGCTTTCGAAATGTTAATGGCACGCGTATTCGCACCTGCGTCGACTCAATGATCCACCCGAATCTGACTTAACGCCAAGTTCACTAGACACGGTTCAGGCATGGTTGCGATAACGCATGTACCAAAGCAACGCGACGAGAGTTTTGGCGTCTTCGATTTTGCCATCGCGCAAAAGCCTATCTATTTCTCCCCACGAGTAAACCAAATTTTCTATTTGCTCGCCGACTTCGCGTTCGGGATCGCCTTCACGAAGTCCCCGTGCGACATAAAAGTACATCTTTTCATCCAATATGCCAGGCGACATGACAAACGTATGCACGTGCTCAATCGACTCGGCGCGATAACCGGTTTCCTCGATCAATTCGCGACCAGCAGTTATTGCAGGCGGTTCATTCGGTTCAAGCGTCCCGGCGGGCAATTCCAAAAGCCATTTATTTACCGCTGGCCGAAACGAATGAATCAAGCAAACCTGGTTATTATCGACCAACGGTAAAATCACCACAGCGCCGGGATGACGGACAACTTGACGACTGTGATGCGAACCATCCTCAAGTCGTTGAAAGACTTCTTCGACATTGAATCGGGTTCCGCGAAACAAAATGCGTTTTGCTTGATCCATGGAATTCTGCTTTGAGAAATTAATTGAAACGCTTGCTCAAGGTTACGAATCGCCACCGCCACTCATGAACATATTACCGAGCCCGCCAAGATTGTTGAGCACCGAGCCTTCTTCTTTGCCGCCCGTTCTACCTGCTGCTCGCATCATGCGTCCAGCTAGTCTTGAAAACGGTAAGCTTTGTAACCAGATCGGACCAGGGCCAGTCAAAGTTGCAAGAAATAAACCTTCCCCCCCGAACAATGTGTTTTTGAATCCACCGACAAATTGAATGTCATAATTGACCGTTGGGCCTAAAGCCATCAAACAACCGGTATCGAGCCGCAATCGTTCGCCGGGCTTGAGAACCCGATGGTGCATGGTTCCACCAGCATGCACCAGCGCGATTCCGTCACCCAGCAGTCGCTGCATAATGAAACCTTCACCACCGAACAGTGCCGTCGCGATCTTCTTTTGGAATGCGATACTGACTTGGATGCCTTTCGCACCACACAAGAAAGCGTCCTTTTGGCAAATCAGTTCGCCTCCCATTTGGTCCAAATGCATGGGCAGGATCTTGCCGGAATAAGGCGCTCCGAATGCGACGACTTCGCGCTGCGATGACTTGGAATTTGTGAAGGTTGTCATGAACAGCGACTCACCCGTCAATGCTCGCTTTCCGGCTGTAACCACTTTGTCCCAAAAGCCTGCGCCTTTTTTGGATGGGTCACCAAAAACAGTCTGCATCTCGATACCGTCTGTCATGTACATCATGGCACCCGCTTCGGCGATAACCGTTTCGCCCGGATCCAACGTCACTTCGACATATTGCATGTCGTCGCCAAAGATCTCGTAATCGATCTCGTCCGCAATGCGTGGCTTGCCTGTTGAATAGCCTTGAGACGAATTCGGCGCGTAGTAATGCGTGTCGGCTGCGGGTTTCTTGACTGGAACGTCCGTCACCGCTGCGGCCTGGAGAACTGGGGGTTCGTGGCTAGCAGGACGTACAGCTACAAATACGTTTCCGCATCCAGGGCAGCGAACTTGTTTGCCTTGATGTTCTTCCGCGATTCGGTAAGGATTCCCGCATGACGAGCACTGGATATCAAGCATCTTAACTCCCTGACAAAAATAGAATTGGTGGTGTGATTTTCTGTCTTAGTTTATCGCCATTCGCTACGCGTTGGGACGGTACAGCATTTTTTATTGCGACTAACGATTCTTTGACAAATCCTTTAGTTTCGAATCTCTTGCCCCATCGCCGATTAAGACGCTATTCGCCGCCCGACTACGAATCTTTTTACATCCTGAGCTAGATTGGCCCAATTCCCGATTCAATTACCCGCATCTTGAGCCATTTGCCTTGCAGGTACCTAGTCGAGAAAACAACAGCCATGCCCAAAACCCAAATTGTGATCACCGTCCACCACCAAAATAAAGCTTTCTCGTTGGCAACGATCATTTCTGCACTCGCGTTCTTGCCAATATCAGGAAACATGTAGTCTGCCCCAAATTTCCCAAGTGCGACGACACAGATTCCGATTAAGACGCTTGCCACGAACACAAAATGCGTATCGCCTGCCCCTTTCAAAGCCCCTACGAACACGATTTGCAACGAGTCAAAAACGCAATAGCCAGCGATAAAGTAAAGCAACGGTTTGAGCAGCGGGCGCATTTCGTTGAACCTTTCCGGCTCGGCCCCAAAGGAGTAAATCTGAATCACCCAGTCAGGAAATCCGCCGTACATCACGACGAAGCCAAATGTATAAAAAAGTGAAATCGCCAATCCGGATCGAACGACGCGCTGCGCCAAGTGCGGCTCGCCCGCAGTCAAATGCTGTCCCACGAGGACACCCACGGCAATTCCCAATCCCGTCATCGGAATAAACGCAACAATGTTAACACCCAGCGCTAGCGTCGTTGCGGCCATCGCTCGTTCACCAAGAATAGCGACAAGTAACATGATGAAAGTAAAACTCAATGATTCGGCAAGCATCTGAATGCCGGCAGGCCAACCAAAACGCACGAGTCGTTTCATCAACGGCCAGTCAACGCTCAAACGAACGTGCGCAGCGACATCATCCGCCACTATCGATTCTGCATTCGTTCGATTCCGATACTGGGAATAAAAACGATACGTGAGCCAACCAATAATTGCTACTTTCGTAATCAACGAAACGCTGCTGGCAATAGCCGCACCCATAACTCCTAAGCGAGGAAAGCCCATCAATCCAAAAATAAGAATTGCGTCCAATGTGGCATTGAGGATGGTCGCAGTAAAGTCACACGCCAGAACGACTCGCGTCTTACCCATCCCAGCAAAGAGTCCGGTAAGTGCGGAGCCCACGACCGTGGCCCAAGCGCCTGGCATGAGCCATCGGAAATATTCCGACTCAACTTCAACGAGCGATGGCGCGTGGCCCGCCCATTGAAAAATGTATGGACAAAGTACCGCGCCCAGCAAAAATAGAGGTCCTAACGCGATGGATAGAAGCAAGCCTTGCCAAACCACGGCAATTCCGCGGTCGATGCGTTTGACGCCGTAGTACTGCGCAACAAAAGTTCCCGTGTAGCCAATCATGCCCACTGGCGCGCAGATGATTGCCCAAAACAAACTGCCAGCCGACATTGCCGCTGATGCCGAGGCATCCGAATGCCAATAGAGCATCATGCGATCGACAAACAGCGTCAAGGAAAACAATCCCGTTGACAACATTAGAGGCCAAGCGAGTGCCAAAACTTCCTTAGGCCCTGCTGGCTCATTCCACCATCGTGAAAGCGACCCCATTCGAATTTTTTCCCGCTTCCACGACTCAAGTATTCGACAAAAAGAAACTTGCTTCTTCTACATTACAATTGCTTCGTAAACACGTTTTACGATCGAAGGCATGCACTCACAACCCTTCACCATTTCTACTTTGAGCGCTTGACTTCTACGGATTTCTGATGCAACGACAGTTTCGATTTCTACAAGTCGCTTTCAAGTCCAATCCTTCCGTCGATCGAACAAGTTATCGCGAACACAGTTCCCTGCAGTTACAAAACTTAAACGTGCGAAACGACTTCCGTTGAAAGTCTACTCCAACGAGTTACGTAAATTGCGGTTGTACATGAAAATGAGGAGCACGATCGGATAGATCAACCCAACACATCCTCCGATACTACCTCCAACCGCTGAACCAATTTGCGTTGCTTTTTCTTGGTCAGCGATAACGTTCCCCGTGGCTTTGTTGACTGCAACACCGACAGTTGCAATGGTTGAAATGATTGTAAAAACGATGTTCAGCCAAGCATATGCGATCGAAAGTGTTCGTCCCCAGTTTTTATACTTCATCAAACCGACACCAGCCACAATTAAAACGATCGCAAGTATTCCTCCTAAAACAATGCTCGCTATGAAAAACGCAAACATAGGCCCTTCCGGAATAATCTTCAAATCGGGCCCTTCTTGCGATTCTGCCATTTGCGTTAATGCCGGTGCGAAAGCTAATACTAAGCCGCCTGCGCAAGTGCCAAAAATTCCGAGAGCTCCGAAGCACAAGTTCAAAATACCAAAGATCATCGCGATACTAGATCGTTGCCCAGGAACTGGAGGAATGGCATCGTACTCGGTCGAACTTGGTTGATAAGGATTGCTCATAAATTCAAAGTCCATTCGCTGTTGAAGCGTTCGAGATGCTTTAAAAACCCGACTGCAAACTGAACATGATAGCTTGTCAGGTGCGGTTCGTGCTAGAACCACTCAGGCCGGTTGGCTCTATTGATACTGCCTTTACTAAGCGGGGAAAAGTCGGCTCTTGCCAATATGCAAACCCAAGGATTGCCCCGAATTTTTGAAATCTGCAAAATCAGTTCCGGTAAACAAAGTCCAGCATTTCCGCGTCCTCTTGAATCCTATATCCTTGTACAATCATCACGACATCAAGAATTCGATTTTGTCAGCGAAATTACTGAGGAACTCCGTAGATGCCCATGGAAACAAATCTCGCCAAGATGCTGATCCGCCAGTGCCGTCAGCGTGGATCTCGATTGAAGGTAGCTGATTCTACAGGAGCCGAGTTAAGTGGTGTCGATCTGCTAATGCGCATTTTGGTCCTGCAACGATTGCTTCCCAAGGAGGTCCTCGCAACCAAACAAAGCCATGTCGGCCTGCTACTGCCGCCAAGTGCTCCGGCCGTTGTGGCCAATTTCGCTGTGTCTTTGGCTCGATGTGTCGGAGTCAATCTCAATTACACAGTCAGCGAAGCCATCCTCAACCAGTGCATCGAACTGGCGGAAATTAAACACGTCATCACAAGCCGGAAAGTGATGGAGAAACTGAATGTAAAACTTAATGCCGAAATGATCTATCTCGAAGACTACAAAGACAAAGTCACTTTGATGGACAAAGTCCACGCGTTGCTTTGGGGAAAACTGCTGCCCATTTCGATGTTGGAATCGCGATTAGGTCTTGCTCAGATCCAACCGAACGATGTGCTGACGATCATCTTCACATCGGGATCGACGGGTGTACCAAAGGGCGTCGTGCTGACTTACAAAAATATCGCTTCCAATGTTCATGCTATCGAAACTGCGATTGGATTGAACGAAGCGGATACTGTGCTCGGTGTCCTACCCTTTTTTCATTCGTTCGGCTACACCGTGACTCTATGGGCTGCGCTTTCGTTGTCCCCAGCAGGCGTCTATCACTACAATCCTCTTGAACCACGTCAAATTGGAAAGCTTGCCGAACAATACAAAGCTACCGTGCTGCTGGGCACCCCGACTTTTTTGCGCACGTATCTGCGACGGGTGGAACCAAACCAATTCAAGACCTTGCAAGTTGTCGTCGCAGGCGCCGAGAAACTCCCTCAATCGCTTATCGATGCCTTCGCAAAGCAATTTGGTGTTCGCCCCGTCGAAGGCTACGGTACAACGGAACTGAGCCCGTTAGTTTCTGTAAATATTCCACCAAATCGCGGTGTGAGCGACCCAGCCAACCCGGGCCTTCTCGAAGGTTCTGTAGGTCGCCCGGTTCCCGACGTCGAAGCTCGCATCGTCTCGATTGAAGACGGAACAATTCTTGCCACAGGCAATAGCGGCATGTTACAAATTCGTGGACCGAATGTCATGCAAGGCTACCTTAAACGTCCCGACTTGACCGCAGCAGTCATGCACGGCGAGTGGTACGACACGGGCGACGTCGCGTTTATCGACGACAAAGGCTTTATCCACATCACAGGACGACAAAGCCGCTTTTCCAAGATCGGCGGCGAAATGATTCCACACATTCAAATCGAAGAAACGATCAGCTCAGTTTGCGGTTGTAGTGACGAAGGTGCGATGTCGGCCGTCGTCACGGCTGTGCCTGATGAAAAGAAAGGCGAACGACTTATCGTCTTGTACACCGAACTACCGTTCACGCCCGGCGAAATCCTGAAAAAGCTGGCAGCCGAAGGTCTTCCCAATCTTTATCTACCTTCCGAAGACAGCTTTCTCAACGTCCCTGAGATTCCCGTCCTCGGTTCCGGCAAACTAGACCTCCGCGCCATGAAACAAATCGCCATGAATAATTTTGCAAAGCAGTAGACACCAATTTTTTGATGCAGCCGCGCACGCAGAATATCCGTGTCCTGACTTGAAAAAACACAACTTGCTCTGCCAGTGATTTGTGCTGGTCGTTGATTTTCTTCTACCTTCGGAGTTGTAAACGCGTGGCGTTCTCGTCGATTGGCCGCTTTCATCTTCGTTGATCACCAAAACTCATTTGGTAGATTTCCATGCCGGCATTGCTGGCATTTCCGGATACTGCGTGAACCAGAAAAAAACAGAGTAGCGGTATTTCTGGGCTTGCAGAGCGTACGTTTGTACGTATAAACTCTTCGCGTACAGACGTACTTGCTGAATGGATTCTTTTCGGTGGTTTCAATATGACTGAACGGCCTGCTCTGTCCAAGGGCGAAATGGAAGTGGCTAGAGCTTTATGGAACATTGGCCCCGCATCGGTGCGGGATATCCACGCCGCTATTTCTGATAATCGCGCCATCGATTTTACAACAGTACAGACGTACCTCCGGCGTCTCGAATCCAAAGGCTACGCAAGCTCAAAGCTCGAAGGACGTATACGAGTCTACGCCGCAAGAACAAAGCCTCGCACCGTCATCCGAGAAACGGTAGATGATCTTGTTGATCGACTCTTTGGCGGCGAAACGATGCCACTGGTTCGCCATTTGATCGAAGAACGCGGAATCGACGAAAACGATTTAAGGGAACTCCGAGCTCTCGTTGCGCGGCTTGATTACAAGGAGCAGAGCGATGAGTAGTCACGATGCAATCTCGCTTCTGTGGACCCAGACTTGGCAAGTCACGATCGTGGCCTTTGGAGTTTGGATTATCATCAGCAGTTTCCGCAATATCCAACCTCGGGTAGCACATGTGCTCTGGGCGCTCGTGTTACTAAAATGCTTAACACCACCTGTGTTGAGCAGTCCAATGGGTGTCTTCAGTTTGACCGCCAGTCAATGGGCCAGCCAAAACCGAGAGCCTATCAAGCCGATTACTGCGAAGCCGAGCAATTTTAACAGCTCGGGATATTGGCCTAACCCCATCGAAGTTCGGATTGAACATCGAAAGAATCCGTTATCGTCAACGCTTCAATCGAATCCTCTGACGAAGGAAAATATCACAACCTTCGTAACTACGGAAAGCAATTGGACTTTGCAACGCTTCTTGTTGACTGCGTGGTTGACTGGCAGCGCAGTCAGTTTGCTGGTCGCTTTGATTCGGCTCTACCTCTTTGGGCGTTGGGTGAAGAGAAAACGACAATGCAATCTTACCCCTCTTGACCAAAAAGACCGGGCAGAGATCTGCTTACAGCAAATGCTGCGACGCCTCGAAAAGAAGCTTGAAGTTCGACGACGCGTGGAAATCTCGATCGTAGATGCAGCCGTTGGCCCGGCGGTATTTGGACTGCTGCGACCAACAATCATTTTGCCAGCCTTGCTTGTCCATGGAAAGAAAACTGACCAAATCGAACCACTGATCGCGCATGAGTTAATTCACGTTCGTCGCGGCGACTTATGGTGGGCCTTAGTGCAAACATTGGCGACGAGCCTCTTCTGGTTTCATCCCCTGATATGGTTCGCCGCACGAATGCTCACTCTAGAATCCGAGCGAAGTTGCGATGAGGAGACGATTGCTCGATTGGGCTGCTCTCCCGCTAATTACGCTCGCAGTTTATTGGATGTTTTGGAACAAAAACACCAGTTGCGTGTTGCTCCGGCGTTGCCGGGGGTGCGACCGGTGGATATCACGCGGAAACGTTTGGAGCGAATTATGCAATTGGGACAAGGATGTCGACGTCATGGTTCATGGGTTACGATCGCAGTGCTAGTGATTGGAGTTATTACAATTCTGCCCGGTACCGGTCCAATGATGGCTCAAGACAAATCTAAGAACAGCAAAGCAGAAGTTCCGGTTCAGGGCAAGATATACCCGAATCCCATACCAATAATACCCAAGACAAATCTGCAACAGCCGGGAACTCTGAAACCCAACACTCAATTGAAACACACTCTCAAAAGAATTGACGTGACCGATTTGATTGCCAAGATTGCTCCGATGAAGATTGAAGGATTAGCAAGCGATTTCTTGATCGGTCATTTGCATGGAGTTCGACTTTTGTCTGAACCGACGAAACGTAATGACTATTTCTTCGAGTTTGTCGACGCCGAACATGGGCATATTCAGCTTGGCGGGGAAAATCTTCCTATAAAAGTATTCAAGAACGACCTGTTTGTGGCAGGAAGCGAGGAGGACATCAAACAGGTTGAGTCCGCTCTCGAGTACTTACGAAAATACGGCTTTGATCAAGTTTGTATTAGCATAAAGTACATGTCGATCCCAGCAGAACAATTGAACAAACTGCCATTTCAATGGACTCCCGCCGATCCGTTGTCAACAGAATCGCTGGCCTCGCTTGCCGAGAATGAGCCAAACTCGAATTTCGCGAATGCCGAACCAATTCCACCCTACCTGAAAAGTTCGCCTGATTCAAATGCAACAGTTGCTTGGAATCCAAACACGACACGATCCAAATCAAACACAACGACTGCGTCCAAGTCCACCGAACCAATAGGAGTTGATTTTGATCCTAACTTAACGACATCTTTTGCTTCGGCAGATATTCAACCAAATCTAAGCAATGCAAAGCCAGCGAAATTCATCGAAGGCCCGACTAATCTGAAATCCGAAGAACTGCAGATGATGACTGTTCCCGAAGTCGCCATACCAACTTTTTATGCGATTCTCGATTCGCAGCAAGTAGCGGAAATGACCGAAAACGCCCAAGGCGATCGACGTACGAACATCATGCAAGCGCCTAGAATCACCATGTTCAACGGGCAATCGGCATTTATCAGCGACACCACAATAACCCCTTTTGTTGTCCAAGCGAAAGCGATCAAGAACGCGGATGGAACGGTTGCAGGCTATCAACCCGTGATCGGAGTTGCAGAATCTGGGAGCAGAGTCCAAGTTAGGCCAGTAATCAACCAAGATGGCAGTGTCGAGTTAGAAATGCGAATGAACATCAAGGGGATTGGAGAAGTAGGTGAGTTTACCGTCGGCGAAAAAGATCCAAACGGCTTACCGAGACAAACCTCGGGGTTAACGATTCAGTCACCCGACTTGAGCAACAAAGCGTTAGGCCTCAAAACCAAATTGCCGAAAGATTCAGCGGCTGTAATTAGCGGTGCTTTTTCTAGCAAAACTGGTGAAGCGGAGAACGTCTTAGTCGTGATGGTCTCCTGCGAAGTGCTTGACGCGGCGACGATTCGCGGCGCGTCTCAGACACATGTAATCGCGTCTGTAGATAAGGCAGATTCGCAATTATCTCTTGTTTTCAGCGACGAGGACTTGACCAAGGTCAAAGCGTACTTTGCGAAGATCGGCTACACCGATTATGAAGTTCTCGAAGGCAATGTTCCTCACACATCCATTGTCCACGCCTCGAATGATGAAATCGGCGAACAAGCACTTCAAGGAATGGTCGAAATGCTCAATAAGGCTTCGAACGTGAAAGAATCAGAAGAGAAGATGATTATTTCTTCTGCAAGAAAAAGCATCCATGCGAATCACGCGGATTTACAGAAAGCTTTAAAACAAATGGGGATATTCGCTGAAGTCCAAGGAGACGTGCAGTACAGTGCCAATGCTGAAGGTTTTTCATTCCGTGCGCCCCAATTAACCGTCTCTGCTCGGCTCGAAGGCACAGACTTAGAAGTACCTTTCAGCATTTACGGTGATGAAGCAATTTTCGAAAGCGGCAATATGATGGACAAAGAATCATTGACTGCAAAATTCGAGGGCAACGTCAAAATCCAAATCAATAAGGTCGCTGGAACTGCCGATCGATTGCAGATACGGCAAGACTCGTTCGTTCTGGAAGGGCACGTTAACCTGACAGTCGACACAGGCGATGACAATAAAGCCTTGCTCACTGCCGATTGTATTCGAGTGAGCAACGAAACATCTTTCGAACTAATCGGACAAGGACATTTCTCACATCCAACCAAGGACGACAAGTCGATGGAGCTAAGCGGGAATCATTTTCGATGGAACTCAGAAACCAACGAGCTTCAAACGATTCCTTAATTGTTTCGCTACACGACGCAGAGTTAAAACCGATTTCACGAGCCGTTTATCAATACATTCATTTTGAATGCCATGTAGGCACCCTGTTTGTTGAATGGCTCAGCAAGATAATTCTCCGTTGAGCATTTTCCTCGACCAAATACACCGCGTAGGATCATTCGTTCACCTAGCTTAACGCAAGTTCTTGTCTTCGTTTCCCGGCTCAGTTAGCAATCAAAAAAGCCGCTCGGAAATAAACGAGTTCCGAGCGACTAGATCCGCCAGGCCTGGTTCGGAGAAATGAGACGGCTCACCCGTTTGCCACCGATCAAAGATATTAATCGGCTGATGCATTATTCAAACTATTCAACTTGCCCTATCGACTCGCCGCCGCTGCGTGAGCCTAAATTACGCCATGTCGTTTGGTCGATTGACGAAGAGAAGCTTCGCACTGATCCATCGAGAATTAGTGAATTGACCAAGCCAGAGTGATAACTGCGGGACGTGATAACTGCGATCGTTGGCAACGTAGTGCTTTTGCCCTCACGCATGCTGGTCACATCGAAACTGTACTTGCGACCGTCGCGAACATAGGGCACGAAAGTATTGGGAGGAAACCAAGTTGTAAAACCCGAATGAATGGCACGACCGCAGACCCATTCTGTATGACCGCTCGTTGGGGACCAATCGCCACCGACAACGGAGCCTGCAACCGACTCAGGATTATAGGGAGGTTCCGCAGGTAAAGTCGCGTCATGAATCCGAGGAGTGTACGCTTTGACTTCGCTCATCGCGATTGTGCTCGTCAAACCGTCGGTCACCATGGCAAGCCGTATTGGGTTATTGGGACTAAAAGCTCCGTCCCCGTCCATCTTGGTCTGCGGATCAAAAATCAAATAGCTGCCTACGTTGAGAGCATAGCAAAGCGGGAAATGCTCCGGCAATTGCGTAACGCTGTTGAGACGCGGCTTATCGTTAGTTTCGCTTGGGCAAATCAAGCTTGAAATTTTCATTGCCGCGACGCCGTTCGGCGGAAACGCGGACTTGTTGACACCGTCGTGATAGCCTCGCCCGAAGTCGATCAAGTTGTATTGATTGGTCGATTGCAAGTATGGCAACAACATCGCTTGACCAGACCAAGGCTGGCTGGCCGCGCCGCCCTCGCTGAACGTGCTCGGTGGAATCACTCGAAACGTTGATTCATAGTTATGAATCGCAAGCCCCAGTTGGTGAAGCTGATTGCGGCAAGAGATGCGACGGGACGCTTCGCGAGCGGCCTGGACCGCGGGCAACAACAATCCAACCAGAATTCCAATGATCGCGATCACAACAAGTAATTCGACCAGGGTAAAACCACGCGTATGTTTATGTTCGATTCGCATTCAAAACTCCATCTTTATTCAGTCAAAACCAGGACTCTAAATTCGCTTTCGTCGGAAAAGCTTGAACTCAGATCTGTAACCAAAGAGTCATTCCAAACCGATAATCAACACGATATCGCTACTGAGACTCAGTATCAAGAGCCGCTTCGCTATTTTGCACAGTTTTTGATGATTTAATTAAAAAAACCCAAAAAATGGCTGCAAAACCAAAGTAGTAGGCACATTCCATGTGCCTTCCACCAAATTATCCCAGCAAGCCCCAATTGCCGATCGCAACCTCGTCCAACCATCTATTGCTAGGCCCGTGAACCCGATGAGCTCCACCGAAACAGTCTCCCGTAAAGCATCGCAATCCGCCCTGAAAGCGTCTCTTACCGAATAACTGGCGGGCACCTTTACCGATGACGACCAACGACACTTCGCGCAATCCCAAGATTCACAATAAGGGAGATCGAACTACTCAATCTTGAATGTGGTGATTCTAACAAACTGTAGCGTTGGACTGCCCAGCAACGCGTGAAGAATGCGGTCGAGAAGGATACCGTAAAGCGGCAAGCCGTTTTGCACTCGCCGGGAAAAGGAGAGGGAGTAGTCGATTGCCGAAAGTTTTCGGTGAGTTAAAGAGATGCGCAGGAGGTTCATCTCATAGCGTTGCAATTCAAATTGAAGAAGAATGCCCAGTTAAGGCTAGATCATCTCTGGGCGATCACTCATTGCCCTAATGTCGTCTCCACGACAATCTTAATTCGCGGCACATTGCGTGTTTTGCAAGTCATTGAGTCCACTCCATTTTACCTGCAAAGTTTTTCGTCTGTCTCGATTCCAAAAAGACAATTTCCATTGCACAACATGGGTGGCATCATCAATGATCACTGCTGATCCTGTCAGCGGCCGCCGTCGATAAAATAATTTACCGCTGATCCATCGAGCTGGGCTTATGCGTGGGCGTACGCGATCGATGCACTAACAAACTTACCAACCACGAAACTACGACCACCACAACCACATGCCCGAAAACAAATGGCAACGTCCCCTGTCGGAACCTCGCAGAAAAAATGAATAGAAAGTAGGCAAACCACACTTCGCCTCCCAAATTATTCTCTCCAATAATCCAGTGGTATGGGACTTTTAGCGTGGCAACAAATAATGGTATCAAGACTGCGAGAAAGGTACGTCTCCGCTTCACGCGATTACATGCCTTTGGCGTTTCTTCATATGAGCAATTGGAAGGCATGCATGGATTCAAAACCGAACATTTGAATGGCTTAGTTTTCATCAACGTAATATCCAAGTCAGGTCGAACGTACAAATGCCATATCGCGATGAGAGCTTTTAGGTTTCAAGATATTCGCATGATACGCGTCGTCAATCATAACAAGGTTCGCATACAAAATAATGCGAGCGAATAGTATCGCGTCAATTTCAAGAGACCGGAAAATGGAACGCAGGTTCGATGTATTTCGTAACAGTTCGAACGGAGGCTGGAAGAATATCGAATCAGGACGGGGGCGTATGGTGTTGTTCGCCCGGCAAATAAATGGATAGTTCGCGTCGCGTGGGTAAACTGAGCGCTCGCTCTTCTGGCCTAATCGAGTTGATAGCCCGGCGTGGATGAACGAATAAAGTTTTAGATGCTAAGGCTTAGTCCTAAAGGCAACGATTCGCCGAAAAGTTGGGAGCGTTGGTTTTGGTCTAGTTGGGTGACCTCGCGGACGGATTGGACTTGATGATCGTGAGCGTCGTTGGCTTGTAACCAATGGATCACTTCATTGCGAGTTGTAGCGTCGATATCTAAATAGCGATCGCCGGTCATCCGGCACATCTGCGCAACTGCGAATCGGTGTTCGCTTAGGCGGCAGGGAAGCTTGATAAGTTGAGTCAGCCATTCGGTTACTTTGGGAACATTGACCAATTGGTTGATAGGACCGTACGCTGGTACTCGTGTGCCGATTCTTCCGAGCACCCAAAAGACGGCGCTATGTAATGCTTCGAGTTTTTTCTTTTGCAAAGCGGCCATGCACCATTGGCCAATTTGTACCCGGTCCGAGGCTCGCAATAATTCGAGCGAACCGACGAGACGCAGTAACTCCATCGCTTCTTGGTTGGGGATCGATGCAGGTGACTTGGGATCAGCGCCCAGCAAGGCGCGTATTCGAGGAAGCGCGTCTTGATACAAGGCTCGCTGTTGTCCTGCCGTAAAGCCCCCGGCGATGCGACGCCATAAAATGATGGCTTCGGCAACGGAATTAGCCGAACGAAAAACAAGCTTGCCTTGGACACGTCGCCAAGTCGTTGCGACTCGCCAATCGTCAGCCGCAAAACCGTAGCCGGGCCTCAGGCAATAACCGACCATGTTAAGCCAACGTGCTTCGTGCGCCGATGATTTCCGGCGACCGTCGTCCATCGCAAGCAACTCGTCCCAAATCGCCCGCAATAAACTTGGTCGCCAATCGGATCTTGATTGTTGGACAGCGTCCTCAAGCGATCGGACAAGTAACTTGGGATCCAATGTTCCTTCTGCAGAGAAAGTCTGGCGAATCACATTCGCTGCAGCATCGATCGTCGATTGCTCTACAATGCCAGCTTGTTCGGATCGGCCCGTGTGTGCAGTACGGTCAGTCTCGGTTGTGGACCGCACATCGAAGTCCAACTTCCATCGATGGGCGCGATCCACTGTAACGCAGCTTAACTCCAATGTCCCGATCTCGGTCAATTCCGATTCGAGGAACACTTGTGCGATCTGCTGTCGACGGACTTTAGGCAACTCAAGGACCGTGCGAATCGGCGGCATCGGTTTCATCAGTTCGGGATCGACGTCCACGATGGCACCCGGTTCAATGGCCAACTGTGTGCTGGAGACCAGCAGAGGAAACTGAATCGGTTGTCCAAGCGTCAACTGAAACGGATGACTGTCCAAAACGAAACGATCACCACCAACAGCGTTGCCTGGCACGAGGCACATGGCCTTGGGTGGATCGTTGGAAATGACAAGATAGTAAGCACGCGCCAGCGTCGCATCAATTCGAACACCTTGCCCGCGACGCACCAGTCCAAAGTATGCTGCACCCATAGCAACAGCTAAATCCAAGCGATTACCGGCAAGGATCTTCGGCTTCCATGTTTTGGTGGAATCAGAACCGTCTTCGGAAAACCAGTTGGAGATTTGCTCGATCAACATGGACTGAATTTGTGACGCTTCGAGCACTCCGCCATTGAACAGGACCCAGTCGGGTTTGGCGGCGGCGTTTTCTGAAAGTCGCGATGAATCTTCCTCGATGCGACCAGCCCAGCGATGTTCCCACAAGAACGCGGCAAGATGTTTAGTGACCGCGGGCTCGGTTGCATAAGGCAGACCAAACTCTTGAAATCCTGTCTGCGATGGCGCGGGCTTGGCCGATAATTCGACTTGTGGAAAAAATCCTTCAAGCAAAGTCTGACGAACGGTATCGAAATCAACGGTAGTCGACATCGATTGCGCGAGCAGTCTTGATCCGGTTGCGGGCAGGCTGATTGTGTAGCTGGCCGGCGGGCTGGCTCCCAGAAGTGTCTCCTTTGCGACTCGGCAATGCATTCGGAGGGCATCCCATTGGCGTGCGGGAAGCTGCCTCTGTTCGCCGCCGACAAGCTGGCTTTCGACGGTCTTTGCAAGGGCCAGATCGAGGTTATCGCCCCCAAGTATCAAATGCTGTCCGACGGCAACACGATGAAGTGTGACCAAGGATTGCTTCACGCCAGCTTGTTCGTAGCTTTTTGCGGTTGCTTCTTCGTGAGACTTGACGCGGATCAGTGTAAAGTCCGTCGTCCCACCACCGATATCGCAGACGAGAATAGATTCCCCGGCGTGGATCATTCGATCCCAATCTTTACTGTGACGCGCCAGCCAAGCGTAAAAAGCAGCTTGCGGTTCTTCGATCAGAACGATGCGTTCCAAGCCAGCGAGCTTGGCAGCTTGTACGGTCAATTCACGCGCTACTTCGTCGAACGAGGCGGGCAACGTCAATGCGATATCTTGGTCGGCCAGTGGATGATGCGGGAACCGCCTATCCCAAGCTTTTCTCAAATGCGTCAAATATCTACTGGAAGCTTCGACAGGCGACAGAGTCGTGACATCTGAATCTCCGTGCCAAGGCAACAGCGAAGCGGTTCTGTCTACACCAGAATGGCACAGCCAACTCTTGGCCGAAGCGATCTGCCGTCCGGGCATCTGTAGGCCACGATCGCGTGCCAACACGCCGACGATGTACCTCACGCCAGCATCATTTTGTACCCAAGAGTTGTTAACAGAGGCGGCTTCTTGATCGGTCAGTTGATAGTAGAACGACGGCAGCGTATCGCGTTCCTCGACTGTTTCCCAATCGACAAGTTGCGGGATGCGGAAAATCTCGACGGTAGCGTTGAGCTTTTCCGTGTCGACATACGCCATGGCGCAATTGGTCGTTCCCAAATCGATACCCACTACGTAACGACTTGGCTGACGATCTAATTCGAGGGAAACTTGATTGACGGGATTGCTCATCGTTCGGTTGCAATACGGAGTTTACGAAGGTGCATTGGAAGCTTCGCGGATATCGAATTCTAATTTCCACTTTCGATCATCGCGAATGCTGTGGCACCAAAGTTCAAAAACGCCTAACTCCGTGATCTTGGAATGAAACCGCACAGGGATAAAACCTTCGTCTGGCGTCTCCTCGACCGAGAGGGCTAATTCCAAAGCAGCCGTTTCCTGCAATTCTTCTTCGTCGATAAATCGGAGCATCGTACCGGGTTGATCTTCATTCCGGACGGAGCTTGAAAAGAATCGGAATCGCGCGGGTTGGCCGACAACCAGTCCGACTTGTTTGCTGGGCACTTCGATTTCGGTTCCTTCTTCCATACCCAAAGGCACGACGCAGAGGGCTTGTAAAGGACGCGGCATGCCTGGCACAGCAAGCCCAGCGGTTTCGATACCGACATAATAACTGCGAGCGGCACCGCCTCGAATTCGGAGTCCGCCATGCTGTTTGGTCCAAGCGTAAAATGCGGCACCACTAGCGACAGCACGATCGAGATCCTCGGGACCACCTAAGACGCTGGGTGAACCGCCGTCATTTGCCCATGAAGCCATCGTTTCCATCAAACGATTTCGAAATGCAGGGGACTTGAACACGCCACCATTGAACAGCAGTTTGATCTGTCCCAATGTCGAGCTATCGGGAAGTGAGTCTGTCAGAAAGCTCGCAATATGACGCGTGATTCCCGAGTCGCTTTCAAACGGGAGGCCGAGTTCTTGGAAGCCGCTTTGGACATTGCGGTTAGCTCGTTCGCTCAAATCACACTTCGGAAAAAAACCGTCGATCAACAAGGACGTTGCCTCAGCTCGTGAAACTTCGATCGATTGTGTTCCGCCAATGAGCCGACTGCCCCGCCCCAGTATCGAAATGGTTTGCGGATCGATTGCTTGTTCCGACAGGAGTGACTCTTTTGCAGCGCGGCACGAATGCCAAAGCGAAACGGACTGCCAAGGGTTAAGCTTGATATTGCGTTCTGCAAAGCGACTGGCTGCGAAGTGAGCCAGAGCCAAATCCATATTGTCGCCGCCAACCAGCAAGTGATTGCCGACAGCTTGCCGTTGTAGCTGTAATTCGCCGCTTGCTTCGTCGACGACAACCAAAGTCAAATCGGTCGTTCCACCGCCAACGTCGCAGACCAAGATCACGTCGCCCCGAGCAATGTACTTGCGCCATTGATCGCCGACATTGAGTATCCAGTGATACAGGGCGGCTTGGGGTTCTTCGAGCAAAACGAAATCTTCGGGCAATCCGGCCTGAATAGCTGCTTCGCGGGTCAGCTCGCGCGCGACGACGTCGAACGATGCTGGGACCGTCAAGACAACTTGCTGTTGAGCAAGCGGACTGTCGGGGAACTGTTGGTCCCAAGTGCGCACGAGGTGACGCAAGTAGATTGTGGATGCTTCGACGGGCGAAATTTTTAAAACGTCATCGGGTGCGTCCCATGGTAGGATCGGGCTTCGTCGATCGACGTGCGGGTGACACAACCAACTCTTGGCGGCGGCGACCGTCCGCTCGGGTTGTTCGGCGGAGACCCGCCGTGCATATGTGCCGACGATGACGGAGTCAACTTCACCGGTGTCGAAAATTCGTGCAGATTCAAGAATAGTCGATTCAGCGGGCAGGTATAAAAACGAAGGCAAATGGTCCAGCGACTCCACTTGTCCAGGAGCGACGAGCTGGGGAATCGAAAGTACCGAGACTTGAGCTTCGGCGGCTTGTAACGGCGAGTAGGCAACGACGGAATTCGTCGTTCCCAAATCGATACCGACTGCAAAACGGGCTGACATTCATTTTCCTATGACATTTGTTCTATTTCTATTAGACAAAGTCATTCGAACATGAGCCCCAAAAATGCACAAGTGGCCCCACAATCCTTGCTTTTCCGTAACACGCTCACTTTGCAATTAAGAGAAGAAACAAACCTTGGACGACTAAATTTGCCCGCAAAGCTCTTTGATGTGATTCAAGTCAATTAATCGGTACAAATCAACAGTTTTGTAAAACGCGGTTTCCCAACAATTCTTTCCTTAAGCATGTTCAACTCATGCTTCGCAACAGGTTAGAATTCCACTATCGGATATGACGCGCTGCAACAACGAGCGTTTGTAGTTGAACTGCAACAAGGCCGAAGTACATTTCGAGGATATTACAAGAACGAAGAGTTGAACGGATTCGCAAGAACACGGAACGAATGAATTATGTAGATGGGTAAGTCTAAGTTATCAATAAGAAGATTTGGCTCACAGGTTTCCGAATGCATGTTGCCCGAAAGGTGACGCGGTTGATCGATTCGAATTCGTTCGACGCTCATCGGTGCGGCATCGATGAGTGGTCAAGGTGAAAACATGACGCACATACTGGTGGTCGACGATTCTCCCACGGAACGAAGACGCGTGGGGCGCCTCTTTGAAAAAGGACTCGACTCGGCGTCCATCTCGTACGCAGAAAATGGACGTGTAGCATTCGATTCTTTGCAGTTCGTTCGCCCAGACCTCATCGTTACCGATTTGCGAATGCCAGAGATGGACGGCTTGGGGCTTGTAGAGAAAGTCACAGAATCTGGCATGGGCGTACCCGTCATCTTAATGACCAGCTATGGCAACGAAGAGATCGCGCTGCAAGCACTGAATTCTGGCGCGGCGAGTTACGTGCCGAAAGCGGTGCTTGCCAAACATCTGATCAAGACAGCCGAAAATGTAATCGCACTTTCGCAAGGAAAGAAGAATCGTCAGCGAGTGTTGCAAGCTTTGACCAACGTCGAATCGCGATTTCAGTTAGACAACGACGTCACATATATTTCGCCCTTGATTGGCTATCTTCAAGAACAGATGTCCCTCATGCGGCTTTTCGATGAATCGCAATTGATACGCGTCGGTGTCGCTCTGCACGAAGCTCTCACGAACGCCATTCATCATGGAAATTTGGAACTCGATTCCGAATGGCGGCAGAATGACGAAGCGGAGTACTACCGTATCGCGGAAGAACGGCGGGCGCAAAAACCTTATTCAGATCGCCGAGTGCGAATGGTCGCTTCTTTGTCCGATCAAGAGGCGCGATTTGTTATCGACGACGAAGGGCCCGGGTTTGCCGTCATGGAACTACGGGACCCTACCGATGAGATCAATATGGATCGCATGGGTGGTCGTGGGTTGCTTTTGATCCGAAGCTTCATGGATGAAGTTGAGCATAATGCTAAAGGCAATTCAGTGACTCTGGTAAAAAAAGTTGTACCGTTAGACGAATGATCTTTCACTACTAAATTTTTGGGTTCGAAAACTGTAGGACGGGTCTCCAGGCCCAGGGCTTTAAGGGTGTCAATGAACGGTAACTTCATGTATTCTTCTTGTTTAACGCAACAAGGAGGTTCGCGATGTCAAACGTTTTGGATCGATTTTGTATTACGGCACCATTTGCTGT
>JANMGV010000100.1:0-14364 GCA_031374825.1 Pirellulaceae bacterium | reverse complement strand
CCAGACAAAGCCGGCCAGTTCAAAGCCAGCCTGCTCGTCATATTCCGGACAGACCCGCTTGGGATCTGCCAGCACCTTTTTAACATGTTCGATCATCATTCGGTAAAACACACCCGAGGCGGCATCCTTGTCATCCTGCCATTTCTTGCGGTCCTCTGCTTTGGGAATCCCGTGGGCGCCTTGGGGATGCTTGTCCCACTGTTCCTGGATCTCCTTGGGCAGCTTGTATTGCCCGGCACTTGGCGGACGGAATTCGGTGTTGAGTGACCTGCCGCCCCAAGCGGTCTTGATAATCAGAATGGGCTCCTTCAGTTCCTTCTCCATATAAATGCCGAAGGTGAACTCAGGACCGATCTTGCCGCCAATCTTGGTGGGTTGATCTCCACGTTCGCCAAAGCCGGCGGTCAATTTTCCCAGCCCCTCGCCATTCGCACTGCCGTCATAAGGGCCGGTCAAATAGGACATCCATACATTGTCACATACCCGTGGAGTTCCATCGGGATTGCGCATTTCCTTGAGAATGGGTGCCGTCAGCGGATCCTTGCCGATGTAGTCAAAAGTGCTGATCGCCGCATGTCCCTCCATGTTGGACTGGCCCGCGAGGATGAAGACTTTGAGCGGCTTCGCGTCCGCGCTGGCGGCGGAGATGCCAATCGCAAAAAAACCAGTGACGAGTGCGGTGAGTATTTTAGTTTTCATTGTGTTATTCCTTAGAGTTTGTTAGTTGCGTTCACGTTGCTTCACGGGCCGCTCGTCCGAAGTTCGCTATTCCTGCGCTATCGCACCCATCTTGTCCTATTTGATGCGGATGAGTTCTGGGGTGTCCGTTGAGGCTTCGATCGCGGTGATTGTATCGCGGACGGTCTTGGCCTTCATGCGCATCAGATGAGGCGGGAAGTCCTTTTCATCCTTCTCGAAGTAGATCGCGATCTTGGTCAGTTCTGGAATGACCGCCTTGGCGTGGGTGCCGTAAGTGAGGAGGATCTTCATCAGCTCAGGGGTCCGAATTTCGCTTGCCCACGGGTTCTGATCGCGGGTGTAAATCACGAGAGCGTTGATGCCTTCCTCAATGTGATGCTGCGCCAGGAGACTCAGGCCTTCCACGCGAATCCCGTCGGCAAACATCTCGCCGCTCGGCGCGGGCTGGACGATCGCCTCGTGGACGGCAGGCAGCAAAGGCTTGATCTCTTCGAACGAGAGAAGGCGATACACGGAACCAATGCTGCCGCGAGCACGACCGTCCTGGTTCTTTAGCCCGGCCCGCACAGCCTTGTAGAGCGCGGGGCGATCCACGCCCTCCAGTGAGCGGCCAAGCAATCCGTCGTTATCGAACAGAGCGAAGGAAAGATATCGTTGCTGCATGCCGCGCGGGTCATTCTTCCCATCCACATAAGCTAGCAGTTCGAGCAGTTGCGGCACCGCCTTCGCGGCCGGAGCGCCGATGGCTGCGAGTGCTTCGGCGGCTTTAATGCGAAGCCAGAGATCTTCATGCGACAACGTCTTCTGCAGGGCATCCACGGCAGGGGCTCCACGACCGCGAAGGAAGATCAAACCCTGACAGGCTCCGTAACGAGCATCGAGGCTGGAAGAATCGAGCATCTCGACTAAAGTTGCCACGTGAGCATCCTTGCGGCGTCCCAGAGCCATCGCGGCGCGCTCGCGCACGACGGGCGACCAATTGCTAAGGCGATCGAGGAGTTGTTCGTCAGTTAGCGCATCGTAGAAACTGTTGCGGTCTTTGTTGTTCCAGCCACGCCCATCGACTATGAGTGATTCGGCAGCAGCGGCATCGAGTTGGGGGACTGCACTAGGCTTTTTGCCGGTGAGATAAAGCTTCTTCAGCGGCATTGCGTAGGCCAGCAGATAGCCGCCGGTACTGTCCCAGCCTGCGTAGCTGTCTTCTTCAAGTTCCGGTGGGCCCTGGTGCAGGAAATTTCCGTCCGCACCGCGCGCTAGGTCGAAATACCAACTTCCAAACTCACTCATCCAGGCTCCGTTCGCATTCGGGCCGGACTGTGCAACGCCTGGCATGGCCCAGAGCATGTTGAAGTAATTGCCGGTGTGCCCCGTGTCCCGTTCCGGTCCGTGCGAAGCAACGCTCATGCGCGAGAAGAACTCCGCGCCTTTCGATTCGCCAAGCAGGTTGAACAGCACGGCGGCCATTCCACACTTGCCGTTGTCCTCGTGGTTCTCAATCCAGGGATGATGGTCGCCGTACGGAATCGCGCCTTTGCCGATGTAGAAACGCAGCAACTTGGCACTGCGTTCGATCGCCAGATCCAAGGCCGGGTCCTTCACGCCAGCCTCGCGGGCCATTACCAGCGAGATCGTCAGCGGCACACCGGGCGAATTCATCATCCCGTAGCCGCCGAGGCGACCGTCAGGCCGAGCAAACCCGTGACCCCACGAGCCGACCGCGCTTTGACCATGAGCGGCTTCGAGCGCGAGCCGCGTTAAGCCCGGCATGACTGAATCATCGCCCGTAGCGAGCTTGTATTCGGCCAGGAACATCATGACGTAACCGTAATACCAGGTTGCCATCCCATCATCGGCGTATTTCGCGGCCCACTCGGCTTCCTTCTTGATCAGCGGGAGGTAGATCGAGTCGCCGCTGGCTAACAGCGCGAGCGCGTTGAGCGATCGCGGGATGGGATCCTGCCGCTTGGCATAGGAAGAATCCGCCATCCGCTTGGCAAGATCTCTGCACCCTTGTTCGAGAATGCGATTGGACTTCGGGCAATCGAAGGGAGCGGTGGCGCTGTAAGTTCCGAGCACAGGAAGCTTCACGATGACTTCCGACGAGTTGCCTGCGCGCCATCGAGTAAGACTGAGATTGCCTTGGCCCGCTTCCGATTCGGCCAGAGTCAGGGCCTTACCCATTTCGGTGCGTGGGTCGTAGGAAAACGGGTTGCCGCCGACGCCCAGAATCACATCACCGACCGCGAGAACGCCGTCAGCGGGAGAGCCCTTCTCCACCTCGGTGATCGCGATCTGGCGGGCATCGGATGTAACCATCTTGTCACTATAAATCCAACCGCGCACGCCCGTGGCACCGAGATTCCAGTCGTGCTTCGCGCGCTCGGGGATTTTGTCGCCTTTAGTAAAGTCGGGAGCGGACTGATTCTTTGTTTTATCTTTCCCGAGGACTTGGCTCGGCGTGGCAAAGATGGCGATGATCGCGATCATTGTTAATGCAAAAACTTTGCGTGGGATTGGATTCATGGATTCAGGAGCTTTCTCGTGGGATGATAATCTAGGGTCTGATCGCATGGGCCACGCACCGTCTTTCGGAAACTTGGCAGTTAGCAGCAAGGCGGGCAAATCTGTCACGCTTGTTTATAGCATTCGCATGTCTTTTTGACTGCTACCGAACTTGCCTGCGTCAATGTTGTGCTGATGCAACAATTCTAAATACAGGTTGCAAAGCGGAGTCGGCTGGTCCAAAACCCGATGCCCTTGGTGTCGATAGCCGCCACCGGCCACAATGATGGGCAGGTTGTTGCATATGTGGTCGGAGGAATTGCCAAAGTTACTCCCCATGACTACCGTCGTATGATCAAGCAAGGTTCCGTCTCCCTCGGGAATCTGGTCCATGTCGAAAAGAAACTGATTGAAGTGCTTGAGGATATCGATCTCAACACGACTCAGACTCGCGAGTACGTCGGGATTACCGCCGTGGTGCGAAAGCGTATGCCAGCCACCGGTTGCACCGGGAACTTTAATGGCACCGTAGATCCAATCCAACGAGAAAGTGATGACTCGCGTCGAATCGGTCCGAAAAGCGAGTTTCGCGAGTTCGAACAGGTTGTTCACCTTTGTCGAGAACTCGAATTCTCTGTCCGAACTCAGCGACTTTTCAACGTGCGGCTTCTTAGTATTCAGCCAATATTTTTCGTGCTCCAACTGAGCTTCCAGCTCTCGAATGACGGTTGTGTACATATCCAGTTTCCCTGGTTCGGCGTTTGCTGTGCGCAGCTTGGCGAGGTCATGACGAAGGCAATCGAGTATCTTGGAGTCGTTTTTTAGTTGCATCTGTTTTGATCGCAAGTCCTCTTCTTCAAAAAGCAAATCAAAAATCTGCTCGTCGTTATGCATGGGCGGAATCGCCGCACCGCGATCATTCCAACTGCAACCCCAGCCTCGGTTATAGATGCTGAAACTGAGGAAGGGAAACCGGGTTTCCGTTCCTATCTCTCGCGCAAGCACCTGATCGAGCGAGATGCCGTTCACAAAGTTAGACGATTCCGGGTTTGGGGTACCAGTCAGAAAAGACTTTTCGGAGTCGTGGTTGCTGGTTGCCATGCCGGGATGAAACAGTTTCTCGAAGACTGTTAACTTCTGTACCGTCTTCATATCTTTTAGATACTCAGATGTCGCAAGATCGCCATGACTCTTCGGGAAGAAGTACGGTGCGTAGAACCCAAGCGAATTGCAGATGAAAATGATGCGGCGAGGCGGTTGCTTTTTCTTTTCCTCAGCCCTCAGGGATAGCGAGTTTAGGGCCAGAGGAAGAGCGGCACCGAGTTTCAAGAAGTCGCGTCTTTTTGAGTTGGCAAGGTCGTCGTTCACTGTGCCCACCGTCCTATTTGTGTTTTTCATGGTTTGGATCCATTGTAAGAATAGAAGACAACCTTGGTGATCAAGTCTTTCAATCGGCACTCTTGGGACTCGTCCGGAATCATTTCGAAGAGTTCGATGCGTTGTTTCAACGTCGGCTCGTATCCGTTGGCGTACTCGAAGAACTTTTTTGCAAAATTGTACGCGACCTTTTTATGGTCGGTGAGGAGTAAGTTTTTCAGACCAATAATATCATCGAACTCCGACTCGCCGATCTGTCCAGACGTATCCACGTCTCCGGCCAACTCGAAGTAGCCTTCCAGCCGATACAAAAACGTTCCTTGATGCGGGGTCTCGACTCGGTACTTCGTACGCCACTGTCCTGTTGCATCAAAACTCTCAAGCGCAAATCCGTACGGATCGATACTTTTGTGACAGGCAAAGCATGAGGCGTTGTGTTTGTGCTGCTCGATCTGTTCTTTCAACGTCGTCGCCTTGTTGGCGCTGGGTTCGATCGCCTTGACACTTTCGGGAGGAGGCGAAAGTGTATTGCCGGCGATGTTCCTGGAAACCCATGCGCCGCGCAAAATGGGTGACGTCTGAAAACCATCCGTCGTGACTTTCAGGACACTGCCCATGGTCAGCAGGCCGCCGCGCGGAGTATCCAGTGGGAGCGAAACCTTTCGCATCTGCTGGCCGATCACTCCGTCGATGTTGTAGTGTTCAGCTAGGCGTTGATTCAAAATCGAGAAGTTCGAATCAATCAAATAACTGACTGGCAAATTCTCTTGAATCAAGTGATATAGATAAGCCTCTGTCTCCTGCGGAAGATAATAATTCAACAGGTCGTTGTATTCCGGGTACAGCTTTAAGGACGGCGACACTTTGTTGAACGATCTCAAGTTCAGCCATTGGTCGCAAAACGAGTGGATCATTCGCATTGCTCGCGGGTCCTTCAGCATACGGTCGATTTCCGCCAGCATCGAATCAGCCGTAAGCTTATCCGCTTTGGCGACATCCAAAAGTCGTTGGTCGGGTACGGAAAGCCAAAGACAACGGGCAAGATTCGCGGCCGCTCGATAAGATTCGTTGCGATGAACGCCCGGAGCCAGCAGGAAGCGATGAGAACAGATGACGGCTTTTAAACCTTGCCGGGCTGCTTGTGTGAAATCGCCATGTTCGCTGAATGCATCAAGGCTCACTTGATAGTAAGGAGCCAGTTCATGCTCCGTGAGAGTCGATGAGAATGCGACTTCCGCGAAACGCCGAATGACATTCTTGAGATCGTCCGGTGAGCTCGAAGCAACGGTAATCTTCAATGTTGGAGAAGTCGCTGCAGAATTGACGAGGACATCCAAACTGCCAATAGAAGCCAGTGATTTTCCGTCAAGTGAAACAGCGTCAGTCACCAAGAACTTGATGAACTTCGATTCGGTTTTCGCCGGGAACGGGATTTCCTGTTCAGCCGCCAACATGACCTCAAGCGTCCCTTGGGCAATTGGCTCACCCCACGTCGTTCCGTCATTCGACAAAGAGACAGAGTAACCCTTGATCTGTCCGTTTCCGTTTCCTCCCGACCAAGTCGAATACAACAGTCCGTAAATTTCCCTTTGCGAAGGGTTTTCAAGGATCACAAAGTGAGGAGGCGCAGCCACGTCCGGTGTAAAACGCGTATGCCAGAAGGTCTTGTTCGACCGATCCTGCATCTTTTCCTTTTCCATTCCTTCCTGGAAACTGCTGACAGAGATTCGGCCACCGATTTGCTGTAAAGCTGTTGATGAAGAGTCTGTTTTTTGGGTTTCGCGATCGGGCGCATGCAAGGGTAATTCTGCAAAGACAGTCCGATAGGATGGCGGTGGCCAATTTTCAAGTAGCGGACCGCGCACGTTCAACTGTTTGATGTAAGCTCCCTGTTCGCCTTGTTGCTGGCGCCAAGTGTGTTTGGAATAGCAGTGGACCGACACATTTTCGCCGGGATAGAGAAAGCCCTGGATGGTGTGAGCTTTCACAACTTTGTTACCCACTGACAGGACGCCCAAGAGGCGCTGCGGTTGAGGTCGATCATCCGCATAGTAGTACTTTCCCGCATAGACCAGAATGCTCACGTCCTCTTCGAACTCACCTAGCTTCGCCGCATCGAACGATAGCTCGTACCAGCCTTTTACGGGTGGCTCGAAGTTGTCATAAAAATAGGAGTAGCTATTGCCGTTGTTGGCGCGAGTCCATGAAAACAACAGGCCCTCTTTGTAATCGCGGACATAAACGTTGTACGTGTCGTGGCTGTCCTTGATGGTGTTGGTCGACCAAGTTTGTTCTAGTGGAAAGCCGTTCTCGGGAATGGCGAAGTCGAGCATTTCATCAGCGGCAGTAAAGTACGCGCTCAGTAGTTCTTTGGTCAGCATGATCCTACGGTCCGAATCGAAAGCATTCGTACCGCGGTCTTCCGGAATCGCCCCGACAACATCCAGCTTCGTCCCGAGCAAATCATTGACGCTATGAACGAACTCGTGCCGACTAATCCGCCGATAAGAACTAGGTGAGTCTTCAGCCTGACGAGTGGAAAGCCAATCCAAGATTACGCGTTTCTCCGCCGAAGTCGGTTGCTCCGCATCCTTGGGTGGCATTCGTGCGGTTATCAAATTTTCGAAGACGAGAGTGCCATCGAACCTTTCCTTTTCCAGCAACTGGCTGAGGTCCAGGCCTCCCTCTTTCGCAGAACCATCATGGCAATCAAAACAATAGGTCTCGAATAACTTGTGAGCGTTAGTCGCGAGATGCAGGTCAGTCTCCAGTGGCACTGTCTCCTGCGCGAGAACCTGGACAGAAGTAGACGCAAGGAAGCAAAACAAAAGGATTCGATGGAAGTATCTCATCCCAATTCTCCGATCAATCGTGATACGCGGCGTGCTGCTGCATTGACTTGCTCGCACAATTTCCGAAATCGACTTTTAGGCATTGGCTTGTCGGGGCCGGAATTCCAAAGAGTGCCGACGACGACTTTGTTAATACCGTAGATCGGCGCGGCCACACAATGTAGGCCTTCATCGGATTCGGCAAAGTTTGTAGCGTACGCATCAGCCATAATGCGGTCACGTTCGGAAAGTAGTTGGGATTTACTGAGGATAGTTCGTGGTGGGATCGGAGTTTAGTCTAATTTGTGCGAAATGAACGACGACATTCCAGGTGTTGCTGCTAAATGCATCTGCTACACGGGCAGAATACCAGACAAGTGTTCGGACTGCAATTTTCTGAGGCTGAACGAGACCGTCGACGACTAAGAATGCTTGGAGACAACGGATTGGGTTTGTAAATGAAAATGTCGTGAACAGGAGAGTGTGAAAACAAAAGGGAGTCGGGTGGTGATGTTGGGAACGGCGGAGAATCAAAGACTTGGAAGGGCGTGCTGGCGGAGATGGGACTTGAATTTAAGCACGTGACAGGCGCGAGTTTTTTGGAAGAACTTGGCAGGAGGGCGGTGTTTTAATGTTGAGGCAATGGATTTTGTAACGGATGGTTTAAGTTGAATTTGGGATTGGGGTTGGGAATGGCTGTCTTTACCAGACTCTGAGCAATTGAGGACAATTGCTCTACAATGGCGGACTCTGAGCAGTTGAGGATAACTGCTCTACAATTACAGACTCTGAGCGATTGAGGACAATCGCTCTACAATGAGGACAATTGCTCTCGAGATACTAGTACGTCCGGATCGGGCGAGGTCAATGCACTCGGTGAATCAATAAAAAACGGGAACGTTTTTGGACGTTCCCGTTTGGTTTTTTTGAAGCAATAACGGACGAAGCTTACTTGGCTCCGGCCATTTCTTGTTGTTGTTTCTTGCGTTCGGCGATGAGATCGTCTTGCAAGTTTCGTGGTACGGGACGATAGGTTGCCAGTTCCATTGCAAAGGTACCCTGTCCCTTAGTCATACTTCGCAAATCGGTCGCATAACCAAACGTTTCATTCAAGGGGACTTCGCAACTGATGTAGGATAGTCCGTCTCGCATATCGGTCGACGTGATGATACCGCGTCGGCTGGTTACGTCACCTACCACATCGCCTTGGTACAACTCGGGGCATTCGATATCGCACTTCATGATTGGCTCAAGTAAAACCGGCTTGGAAGCCCGCATGGTTTCACGGAAGCAATCGCAAGCAGCGATATAGAACGCACGTTCGCTGGAGTCGACGTCGTGATAACTTCCGTCATCCAACTCGATCCGAACACCCACAACAGGGTAATCAGCCAAAGGACCACGCTTGATCGAATCGCGGAAGCCTTTTTCGACAGGCGGGATGAATTGTTTTGGAATTCGACCACCGACGATATTCTCTTCGAATTGGAAAGCTTCGGTACCCTCGGTAATTGGAGCCAGCGAACCCACGATGTGGGCAAACTGACCGGAACCCCCGGTTTGCTTGCGATGTTTGTAGTTGAACGGAACTTTTTCGCCTGGCATTTCGCGGTAGCTCACGCGAGGCGCGCCCACTTGCACTTCGACTTTGTATTCACGTCGCATTCGTTCGACGTAAATATCCAAATGCAATTCACCCATCCCGCAGATGATCGTTTCGCTCGTTTCTTCATCGACGAAGACTTGGAACGTTGGATCTTCTTTACGGAAACGTTGAAGCGCTTTGTTCATCTTGTCCGCGTCAGCACGACTGGCTGGAGTCACAGCGACCTTAATAACTGGCTCGGGAATAAACATACTTTCCAAAGTACAGTAATCGCGATCACTACAATACGTATCACCGCTGGCGCAATCGATACCCATGATTGCCACGATATCGCCAGATTCTGCGGAATCGACTTCTTCACGTTTGTCGGCGTGCATGCGAACGATTCGGCTGAATCGATCTTTGCGGCCTGTACGTTGATTGACGTACATTTCACCTTTCGTGATTTTGCCTTGATAAATACGTGTGAACGTCAACTGACCAAATGGATCTTCAACGATCTTGAACGCCATGGAAACCAACGGCAGACTTGGATCGGGTTTGAGTTCCATCTTTTTGGTTTCGTCGCCGACAACGCGAGCAGAAATCTCACGCTCCAAGGGACTTGGCAAATAGCGGACAACAGCGTCCAACAGCAACTGAACGCCCTTGTTCTTGTAAGCTGAACCTACAAACACAGGCGTGATGCGTTGGGACTGGCAGGCCGATTTGCAGACCGCATGGATCAAATCGTGTGGAATTTCTTCTTCGGACAGCAGCAATTCCATCAGTTCGTCGGAGTACATCGCCAAGCTTTCCAGCATTTGATGACGCATGGATTCGGCGTCGTCTTGTAAGTCCGCTGGGATCGCTTCTTCACGCACATTTTCACCGTCGTTGCCATCAAAGAAGTAAGCCTTCATCTTGATGAGGTCGACAACACCCTCAAAGGTCTCGCCAGCACCGATTGGGATCTGCATCATGACGGCGTCCGTTAAGAGCTTTTCACGGACTTGTTTTGTCACGCGAAACGCATCTGCACCAGTTCGGTCCATCTTGTTGATGAACGCGAGACGCGGCACTCGGTAACGACGCATTTGGCGATCGACCGTCAACGATTGGCTTTGAACGCCACCGACGGAGCAAAGAACGAGAACGGCACCGTCCAAAACACGAAGCGATCGTTCGACTTCGATTGTAAAGTCCACGTGACCCGGGGTATCGATCAAATTGATCGTATTGTCCTGCCATTGCACCTGGGTTGCAGCGCTAGTGATCGTGATGCCGCGCTCTTTTTCAAGCTCCATGTAGTCCATGGTTGCGCCATCGCCGCCCCCTTTGACCTCTTCGATCTTATGGATGCGACCTGCATAGAAAAGGATTCGTTCACTCAGGGTGGTCTTGCCCGAGTCGATGTGAGCGCTAATTCCGATATTTCGTAGTTTGGTAAGGTCCATACTGTACCCCAGCTTTTCGATGGGATCGTCAACAAATTGGGTGGTCGAACAATCAAAAGCCCTGCCAACCGCTGGCAAGTTTCGAAGTTCTGTGTTGGAAAAAATCTCTGTGTTGGTAAAAATCGACTGTGGTGATCGTTTCGACTTTCGCCCATCCTCTAGCTCAAGTCGGAAATAGATCTACCGGCTAGGCCGCCAAGTCTTTGTCTTGACCGCCAATGAATAAACGCGATTCCACGCCAAAATGGCGTGGTGACCGGCCGATTTCTACCGGCGAATCCATGCAATTTGATTCACTGAAACCAACGTAGGATTGTGCAATGACAGAGTCTGTGATGTTTTCTCAACTCTTTTGCCGGCTCAATTCCCTAACTAGATTCCTGCCAATATCTTACATGAATCCCCTTGATGGGAAAGGGCAAAAATCGGGCCAGAAAGATATCAATCCCAGTTTTGGAACGATATTTCGCACAGCCGCCTCGCAAAGCCCCCCAAATAGACACGACTTCATCAAGCCACGTTCGCCTCGCGTTTTACCGTGGCAAAGTGATCCCGGACCTCCCGGATACAACCTCTCATTTGCAAGGGAATCCGGCATTTTTGTGTCGCTGACGAGCTTACCCTAGTTGCCGCAAGCATGCTCTTTCTCGACAATGCCCAGGAAATTCTACTGCCTACTTTTCTTGAAAGTCCACAGGATGCGGGCTCCCGACTACGATCGACGACGAAACCAAGTCCGCAAATTATTGCGAGACGCTAGTGCGGAAGCCTTGCTAATTTCAAGCGTTTTCAACGTCACGTACCTCACGGGGTTTACGGGTGACGACAGTTTGTTGCTGATTTCCAAAGACAAATGTATCCTGATCAGCGATCCACGGTACGAGCAACAAATCGAAGAAGAGTGCCCCGGCCTGGAAACGTTTATCAGAAAACCTTCCAACTCGACTCTATTGGCCTCAGCACAAGTCGCAAAGCAATGCCGGATGGTCAGCATGTTGGTCGAAGGCGATACGATCACGCTCGCCCATTATGAAACGCTGAAAAATGTTCTGCCTGACATACAATTTGGCACCAGTCGCGGACTTGTTGAAAGTCTTCGCGAACTTAAAGACTCGTGGGAAATTTCAAGAATTCAACGGGCCATCGATATGGCTGAGCGGGCTTTCATTTCGGTCAAAAACGGGCTGACGCAGGAAACGACTGAACGGCAAATCGCAGATGATCTGGATCGAGCCATTCGACTGCTTGGGGGGAAAGGGTCTGCTTTCGCGACGATCGTCGGCGTCGGACCGCGTGCCGCACTCCCTCACGGAGTCCCCCAAGATTACCGACTTAAGGAACATCCTTTTGTTTTGATCGATTGGGGAGCACGGGAAGGCTTGTATTTGAGTGACTTGACGAGGGTGTTAGTGACAAGTAGGATACCCGCGAAATTTGAGCGAATTTACAACGCCGTTCTCGAAGCTCACGTGGCCGCAGCAAAAATGCTGAAGCCGGGATTTTTGATGTCCGCCGTCGATTCAGCCGCTCGAAAAGTACTAGACGATTGTGGCCTTGGCAAACGTTTCACACACGGCCTCGGACACGGGTTCGGATTGCAAATCCATGAAGCGACACGATTGGCTAAGGGCCAAGACCGACCGCTTGCAGAAAACATGGTTTTAACGGTCGAGCCCGGTGTTTACATTCCCGGTTGGGGTGGTGTGCGAATCGAAGACGACTATTTGATCACTGCCGATGGCTGCCAGCGTCTCACATCACTCCCTCGAGATATCGAATCAAACACCATCCAACTCTTCTGATCTGTTGACGTACAACAGCTGAATACTGACATGTTGAGGAAGGTAAACTAGACTCATGCCGGATCCGAAGAAAACAAACGAAGATATTTTCGACCTCGACCGCATTCGCCGACTCGTCGAGTTGATGAAGGAACACGATCTGGGCGAAGTCGACTTGCAACAAGACGAGCAACGCATTCGCTTGACCCGCACGTCACAACAAGTGCAGATGGCCATGCCCGTCGCCGCCCATGCTCCTGCGGCAGCAACGCCCGTCGCTGCGGCTCAACCAGCAGCGCCTGCAGCGGATGGTGAACACATCGCCATTATCAAGTCGCCGATGGTCGGAACTTTTTATACCAAGCCCAACCCCAATTCAAAGCCGTTCGTCGAAGTTGGCTCGGTGGTTCAAGCGGAAACGCCCGTCTGCATGATCGAAGCCATGAAAGTGTTTAACGAAATCCCCGCCGAAATTCGTGGGAAAATCGTCGCCGTTCTAGTCCAAAACGAAGAAGCCGTAGACTTTGGCAAACCGCTTTTCAAAGTCGATACGCGCGGGTAACTCACGAATCGCTACAGCATGTTCCAACGAATTCTAATTGCCAATCGCGGCGAAATCGCTTTGCGCGTCATCCGAGCTTGCAAGGAGCTCGGTATTGAAACCGTTGCCGTTTTCAGCGAAGCCGACCGTGGCGCTGAATATTTGCGAATGGCCGATCAAGCTATCTGCATCGGGCCCGCTCGTTCGTCCGACAGCTATTTGCGAATCGATCGTATCATCGCCGCCGCCGAGTTGGGGCATGCCGATGCAATCCATCCGGGCTACGGGTTCTTGGCAGAAAACGCCCACTTCAACGAAGTCGTGCGAAGCTGCGAATTCGAATTTATCGGCCCCAGCCCCGAAGCCATGGAAAAGCTTGGCGATAAAAACCAAGCTCGCGAAATGGCCATCGCCGCCAATGTTCCCGTCGTTCCCGGCAGCAAAGGCTTGATCGAATCCGACGCCGAAGCTGTTCGTATCGCCAGCGAAATTGGTTATCCCGTTTTGATCAAAGCGACCGCTGGCGGGGGCGGAAAAGGTATGCGTGTCGCCGCGAACGAAGCGGCCCTGTTGCCGGCTCTCGGTCAAGCTCGCAATGAAGCGAAAGCCGCTTTCGGCAACGCCGGTGTCTATCTCGAACGATACGTCGATCGCCCGCGTCACGTCGAAGTCCAAGTGATCGCCGATCACCACGGCAATGTTATCCACCTGCAAGAGCGCGATTGCTCGGTCCAACGGCGACATCAAAAGTTGATCGAGGAAAGCCCGTCCTCTCGGCTGCCAGACGAGACTCGGCAAGCGATGTGCGACGCTGCCGTGCGTATGGTCCGGCAAGCCGATTACCAGAATGCTGCTACGGTCGAGTTTATCGTCGACCAACAAGATCGATTCTACTTTATCGAAGTCAACGCTCGCATCCAAGTCGAACATCCCGTCTCGGAAATGGTGACCGGCGTCGATTTGATCAAGAGCCAGATTCTGGTCGCTTCGAAACAACCGCTGCCCTTCACACAAGCCGACATCAAGCCCAAGGGTGCGGCGATCGAATGCCGGATCAACGCAGAAGATCCAGCCAAGAATTTTCAACCTTGCCCCGGTCGCATTACCGGAATGTTTATCCCCGGCGGTCTCGGTGTCCGATGGGATTCGCATACCTTGGCAGGTTACTCGGTACCACCCTACTACGATTCCATGATCGGAAAACTGATCGTCCATCGCCCAACTCGCGACGAAGCCGTTCAGTGCATGCTGCGCTGCCTGGCCGAATTGCGCGTTGATGGTATCAAGACGACTGCGTCTTTCCACGAACGCGTCCTTCGCCGCCCCGAATTTCTCGCTGGCACCGTCGACACTAAATGGGTCGAACGAGAACTGCTGCCAAGCTAGCTCGCCTTCAAAGCACCGTTGCGACTTGCAGGACTTTCGCAACTTTCTAAACCGCCGAAATGCGTTAAGGAACAGTCCCGAAATAATTTCCGTGTTTGGAGCATTGGTGTCATTCCCGCGCAGGCGGGAATCCAGCGCAATTGATCCTGGATTGCCGCCTGCGCGTCAATGACGTGCAACTCGGTGCCCTGGATCGACATCACGA
>JANMGV010000098.1:0-3396 GCA_031374825.1 Pirellulaceae bacterium | reverse complement strand
CAAAGCACGTCGAATTACGCCGCTACAAAAAAACCACCCGCGGCCCCAAGAAACCACCGCCCATTCGAACCGGTACTAAACAACATATCAGCACGCAAATCATACTCAATAACGAAAGAATGCAAGCTTGAAAGACCTGGCTTCGCGTGGTTGTGGCTATAAATGACAACGTATCCACGCCTGCACCAGCTTCACTCAAGATATCGGATCCAAGAGGCAAATCCGTATCAAACAAATAGAGATCATTGTCCGCGCCGCCGATGAGAATGTCATTCGCACCCGCTCCGGTGAGTGTGTCGTTGCCAAGTCCTCCGTTGAGGGAATTCGATAACGAATTACCGACGATGAGATCCGCTAAGCTCGATCCGATAACGTTTTCAAACGCACTTGCCGATCCCAAAGTAAGCGTCAAGCCAGCGTTAATCACTTGAGCCGCAGCCGACGCTAGGTTTATAGCAATGTTACGAGTGGTTGTTGAGCCGAAATGCAATGTATCGACTCCGCCTCCCGACTCGTTCAGGATGTCTGTACCTAGACTAAAATCGCAATCGAATCGGTAAGTGTCGTTCCCATCGCCACCGGTCAAGCGATCATTACCGAGTCCACCGACAAGCGTATCGTTGCCATTGCCGCCCAATAATACGTTGTTCAATGCATTGCCGGTAATGGAATCGTTTCCGTCTCCGCCGCTAATAGTTGTCGAGACAGTACTTAAGAAACCGGCGTCCATCGTTTGCAAAACAATCGTGTCTCCAAGATCCCCCAAATTCACGCGTAGTGTATTCGTTGGATTCGTAAACGTCGTAGATTCAAACGTAGATCCGCGAATCTCAGATACATTGGAAACGGTTGCCAAATCGTCCCCGACAGTTACGTCCGTGTTCGGGCCAGCAGGTAAAGTGAATACCAAGTCGGCTACGGAGTTGACGTCAATCGCGACCGGTTCTAAACCTGAATAGGAAATGAGTCGTGACACCCCTCCCAACTGTTCCAAGCGGATACTTCCGTCCGAAACATTCGAGAAGGTCTCGAAGATTTTCGTGAAATCGCCGCCAAGGATGCGTAGCTTATCGCCTACACCGCCCTGACCTGCAAAGACAAGACCGCCACTAGGAATTGGATTGCCGTTTGTAAAGTCCACAGTCAAGCTGTCCGTTCCCACGCCGCCGCGGATCGTCAACTTGGCCAAGTCGTCGAGAAAGTAGACATTGGTTACCGCGCCATCTATCAAGACCTCGGCGAGATCGGGGGAAGAACTACTCTTTCTCAAAACGATATTGTCGTTGCCGTCTCCAGTTTTTATGGCAGGTTCTGGATTCAAGAGAAAGGATGTGATCCGCGTGGGACGACTGCCCGTTCCGCCTACTCCTGCCAAATGCGTCGTGAACCAAAAAGTACTGTCGTCCAAGGGATCGACACTCATCGTCGCGTAATCTCCCCAACGTTGTGGCTCGACAAATGCATCGGCGTCACCTTGCGCGTTGGAACCATTCTGGATTAGATTTTCAGCGCGCAGAGTTCCAGCAGCATCGCCTGCGAACCGGCCAGCGTATCGAATGCCAGCGAATAATGGATTCGCAGCGTCGCTATTGGTTACGCTGTATGCGGTCGCAATATTTCCTGCCCCATCCATTGCAGTGCTGCCCATCCAGCGATGTTGGATTTGATTTTCTGCAGTTAGTCCGGCTGGTTGAGGCAAGTAATCGCCCTGCTGAAATATACTCCAATTTGCTGCGGGCTTTCTTAGTTCATACCATCGTAGGCCAGCAACTTCGTTAACTGCGTCGAAACCTGAAATGAGGGGCTCGACATCAATCGTCTGGTTGAACACCATCGTTTCATAGCTTCCGAAGTCGCGATAACGCAGTTGCATCATAGGGCGATTGGAGAGCGCGTCGATTGTGTCGACGGTGCCCGGTTGTGGTATGCAATCGCGGACTCCTTGTCCATTTCGGTTGCAAGTCATCATGTCGAATGCAGCGGGGGAGAGTGTATCGACCAATGGGAAAGCAATTGTGCCTGCACCAAAATTTGGCGTCGCGGCATACACTTCGATGCGATCGACCGGGTTAGCGGGATCCTGTTGGCCGTCGACCGTTCGCACAAAATAATTGGGTGTTCCAACAAGCGGTGCGTCGCCGTCTAAATCTGCCGGCAGAATTCGTGTGTCGCGAACTGATGGTGCCCCCAAAGATGGCAACGTGGTCTTGACGTACGATGCCGCGCCACCAGCCAACATTGCGGTTCGATTGAATGCGTAGATGCCCAAGTTAGGGCTTTCATAGCTGGACATGTAGTAACCATCTGGCCAGACACCAATCTTTGGATAATCAGGAAACACGCCGGTATCAAACGTGTACGCAAACCATGTTCCCGCTGTTGGGTCCGGGGTTTGTGAAACTGCAAAACACATATTATTTGGAAAAGCGAATTGCGTTAGAAGCCAGCGATCCGCCAAATGATCGTACACAACAATCGGATCTCCAGCATTACTTCGGCAAACGTTTCCAACCGGCCACAGATTGCCCAACGTCAAAGGGCCTGCAAGCGAATTGCCGGCTTTGTCCCAAATCTGGTACTGGGTGGAATTCACCATTTGGACATAGTGTCTCGGCCCAACGTCACCCACGGTATCCGGAGGGTTAAACGGGGAATTCATGCCGGGAAAATTAAGGATAGTCGCAGCCAATAACCGCCGACTTTCGAGAAGCTCAATTTCCAGTTGCCGATGACGCATTGCTCTCAAGCGAACTCGACTGGATGATCCGTTCACTGTTCTTGCGAGTCTGCTCGCGCGTCCCGCCAGATTGGAACTAAACATTTTATTGCTCCGCTTATGCGTCAAAAACTAAGGCAACACCCCCTGAAGCACTTACATCCAGTTAACCCGCAATTTCTGAAAATTGCAATTGTTTTCAGAAGATTTCCCTGAAAAGACATTTGCGATTCCCTGCGGTTCATTATTGAGAGAAAAACATCGGATTCGCGTTCTTCGTCGCATTCAAACGAACAACCGTCGAAGCATGTCACCAGCACACGATTCAAATCAAAAATCAGAAAGAAGCCCGGTGCTTTGGGATTGGGAATATCGCAGAAAATACGACACTACTCGCTGATCGCCGGTATTGGTGCTGGCATTTTCAAGTTAATCCACACGTAAGAAAAGTGTTTTATGAACCTGAGGCGCTAGCCGATTTTCCTCTAAACCATCTCGAAGATCGGCTTGCTCCTCAGGCTCAAGATAGAACAAAAGCATTAAGGAACAGTCCCGAAATAATTTCCGTGTTTGGAGCATTGGTGTCATTCCCGCGCAGGCGGGAATCCAGCGCAATTGATCCTGGATTGCCGCCTGCGCGTCAATGACGTGCAACTCGGTGCCCTGGATCGACATCACGA
>JANMGV010000036.1:0-9981 GCA_031374825.1 Pirellulaceae bacterium | reverse complement strand
CCGCGAGTTCGGAGGAGCATCTGGATTGAACGTTTTTTGGATCACCGGCAAACCGATTAGCTTGCTCAACAACTCACGAGCAGCAATAAATTGCTCCTCGTTTTTTGATTCGTTTGGAGGAGACGTAGCATTCGATCGGGACGTAACTTTGGCGCGAGGCTTGCTCATAAACACAACTCAGCAATAATGGCAGATTCGTAGCGAACCTACCTCGCATGCGCAATTACTATGCCAAAACTCACGATTCGAAAACAATTCTCCAAAGTCAGCGGCATTGAGCTAGCGCCTTGCGGCTCACTCAACAACACGTCTCTCACTTCTGACCGCGCGGCGTATAGCTTTGCTGGGAGAAACTAGCGATAGAACCTAAAGAAATCGCGCTAGGCCGGGCAATGGAAAAGCTGTCCCCGACGGAACGGAAGCATCGAAAAACGCCAATGGCAGTGCCGCACGAACTAGATCCTCAGTCGCAACGCGACTGAGGAACAATGAATAAATCGACTTGTAGATCAAATGCCATTTACGGCGATGATCACATGTCGCAACTGAGACCGCCTGCGGCAGGAACATACGAATGCTTGGTGTAGTCCATCACCATGCGGTGGCTACTGAATCGCCAAGCTCCGCTACTGATGCTGTTCATCATCATCTTAATCCATTTACGAGGCAGACCGTCGCGGTCAACATTGTAGAAGGTCGGGATGACTTCGTTCTCAAGCGTTTCGTAAAGGTAAAGTGCGTCGCGCTGATCGGTAATTCGATCGTCAACATGGCTTTGACCCTTGCCGATTGCGAATCCGTTTTTGCCGTCGTACGCTTCAGCCCACCAACCATCGAGAATCGAGCAGTTGAGGCCACCATTAAGCACTACTTTCTGTCCGCTGGTACCAGATGCTTCCAAAGGCCGACGTGGATTGTTCAACCAGACATCGACGCCTTGGATGAGATGGCGACAAACGTTGATGTCGTAATCTTCGATAAAGGCAACGCGGCCCGCAAAACGAGGGTCGTGACGCAGGTTCGATATCTCTTGAATAAAACGCTTGCCAGGTTCGTCTTTCGGATGAGCTTTACCCGTGTAGATAATCTGAACTGGACGCTCTGGATTGTTCAGCAATCCCGATATGCGATCCAAATCGCTAAATAGCAAATTAGCTCGCTTGTAGGTTGCAAAGCGACGACCGAAGCCGATTGTCAAAGCGCCGGGATTCAATAAGTTGCGCGCCGCTTCGATTGTCTCATCGCTTTCACCGCGTCGTCGGCATTGACGACTAATTCGGCGACGTACGAAAGCAAGCAGCAGATTCTTTAGCGCGTTGTGCGTTTCCCAAAGCTCACCTGGGTCGACACTGTGAATGAACTGCCATACATCGGGTTCGCCCAAGCGAGCTTGCCAGTTAGCGGGGAAATGTCGATCGTACAATTGTTGCATTTGCCAAGCCATCCAGCTTTGCACATGCACGCCGTTCGTTATATGGCCGACTGGCACTTCTTCTTCATTCCGTTGCGGGAACAACGTTTTCCACATTCGCCGCGAAATGTGGCCGTGTAATTGGCTTACCGCATTCGCCCTCTGGGATTGCTTGAGGCCGATTACCGTCATGCAGAATGGTTCACTTGAGTTGGAAGTTTCAACGCGCCCCAGCGACATCAAGTGATCGAGCGAAATTCCCAACTGGTCTCGAAGTGGACCAAGATGTTCTTCGATCACTGCCGTGTCAAATCGATCATGGCCTGCTGGCACCGGTGTATGAGTTGTGAAAACTGTGCACGATCGTACTTCGCGTCGGGCATCCTCAAAGGACATGCCGTCATCGGCCATGCGTTCGCGAATAACTTCCAATGGCGCGAAAGCACTGTGGCCTTCGTTAAGGTGATAGACGCCCGGCGTGATACCGAGAGCACGCAGAGCTTTGACGCCACCGACCCCCAGAACCAACTCTTGGCGAATACGCGTTCTTTCGTCGCCACCATAGAGACGACTGGTAAGCTCACGATCTTCGGGACGATTGCCGTCGACATTGCAATCAAGCAAATAAAGTTTGACGCGACCAACAAGTAATCTTCTTACCTTGGCCATCAAACGACCACTTCGCGTGTCGATCGTAATCATGATTGGATTGCCGTTTGGATCCAATGCGGTTTCGACCGGAAGGTTTTCTACTTTGGTTTCAAAATACTCTTCGTTTTGATAGCCTTTGTCATCCAAATGCTGCTTGAAATATCCATGAGAATAGTACAAACCAATTCCAACAAGCGGCACGCCGAGACTGCTAGCACTCTTGACGTGGTCACCGGACAGCACGCCCAGACCGCCTGAGTAAATGGGTATCGATTCGTGTAAGCCAAATTCAGCTGAAAAGTAAGCAACGGGCTTGGCCCCAAGAACGCCGGCGTTGGTCTCTGCCCAAGTTCCTTTGCTTTCCATATACTCATGGAGTCGTCGATAGGCATAATTGACGCGACTATGCAAAACCATTTCGCTGGCACGAATCGCCAATCGCTCGGGAGTGAATTCGCGTAGCAACGCAATGGGATTGTGATCCAATTGTCGCCATCGAATAGGGTCAATATCTCGAAAAATGCTTGATACTTCGGGGTGCCAGCTCCACCACAAATTTTTTGCCAATACAAAGCACTTGTCATACATTACGTCGGCGCCAAATTCCTTTGGGTCAGGAATCGAAGCGGTTTCTGGAACCGAGGTCATCTCAATTTGAGTCATGCTTCACCTGCTAAACAGTACCTACCCACTACGGGTCAGCTAGTTGATCGGATAATAAACAAAAGCGCACAAGCAGTCGGAAGCATCGCTGATTTCGACGAATGGTGTCAAGCGCAAGCTTACTTCTGTGTGCAAAGTTATACAGTACTATCGAACTTGAGGAAAAGACTGCGTGGGACGTTTTTCCGCCCTTCTGCAATTCATTTCATAACGAGCGAGCAAACTGCCTATCTTTACTAGAGCACCTCTCCTTTCGAAGTCATAGTTTGTCTTCACTTTTGGTAATGTTTTACAAATGGACCTATTCGAAAAATCCTATTGGCGTCATTTTATCGAGCAACTTCGCCAGACTGCCGGAGAAGCTGATTCGTTTGGTAATTGGCCCGACAAGCAGCTTTTTGAGTGCGGCAAAAACGACGTTCACAGATGGTTTGCACCGATCGAGCACGGTGGATGGGGGTGGAACGAAGTCGAGCAAGTGCGTGGTTATCTAGCGCTGAGCCGAGCTTGCTTGACCACAGCCTTCATTTTGACTCAGAGATCGGGTGCCATGCGTCGAATCGTCACATCCGGAAATCGGGCTGCTCAGGAAAGGTGGCTGCCGGACCTTGTCTCCGGCAAAATTTTTGGGACCGTCGGAATTAGCCATTTAACGACAAGCCAACAGTCTCAAGGCACGCCAAGCCTCAAGGCCATCGAAACAGGCAACGGCAGTTATAAGCTTATCGGCTTCAGTCCCTGGGTTACCGGAGCGGCACATGCGCAAGTCCTCGTGGTCGGAGCGACGCTCGACGACGGCAACCAGATTTTGGTTTCCGTATCGACTGATACATCCGGAGTCGATCGGGGGCCGGGGAAAGAACTCGTCGCACTTTCTGGTAGTTGCACGGATCGAGTAGATTTTCACGATGCGGCGATCGAAGCCTGCGACGTCCTCGAAGGCCCCGTGCCTGACGTAATGAAACTTGCCAAGACCGCGGGAACCGGCGGTTTACAAACTTCGACGTTGGCGATCGGCTTGGCTCGCGAAGCGACGGATTACCTAGTCGCTCAGTCCACCATGCGACCGGCGTTGATTCCAATTGCCGACAAGATGCACAAAGATGCAATGGACCTCGAACAACGTATCTTGGAAATTGCCTCAGGAGCAAGCAGTTGTTCACAGCAAACTATTCGCCAACAAGCCAATAGCTTTGTACTACGATCGACGCAGGCAGCACTGACTACTGCAAAGGGAACAGGCTTTGTTGCCGACCATCCGGCTGGAAGGTGGGCGAGGCAGGCAATGTTCTTCCTGGTTTGGAGTTGTCCCCAAGCCGTACTCGAAGCCAATTTGTGCGAACTCGCAGGCTTGGAAAGCTTTTGATGCCTACAACATCCGTACACATCTTATCCGAATGGGATACATCAAGTCGGCCAGGTACGTCACCCAATTTGCAAAGTGGCGACTAGTCAATTCGCATTAAATTGCTCGATCAGTCAAAACCGACAGGGTATGGTGACCAGCAAACCTCAAAGCGACTCTCAACGTATTCAAGCATCCTCTCCACTACGACGCGTGCCGAAAACTGTGTTTGTATGCAGGTGTCCACTTTTGATGGAATGATCAACTTTGCTTCTTACCCTAACCTAAAATACCTCGCGATTGTTGTCGATTTTTTTATCGATTCGCAGGTCAGGCAAGGAGACATCGGGGTGATCGAAAGACAATTCGAGTAATGAATTAGAAAGTGATACTCATCTAATGATTCTCAATCCGTATGAACCTGGTATCGCACCGGCCGAAGTAGTTGACTGGCCAAATTCTAGCGGACCAAAAAGGAGTGGCCATAGAATAGTTGTTTTGTCCTGCTTGATTGGTTTTCTATGCGGGATATTTTCATACCCTCTTTTTGCGTTACTTTCGCAAACGTCTCTGGGTGATGAGTTTTTCCCGATTTACTATTTCATCGCCTCTGGTGTGCTTACTGGTTTTGTGCGCATCCGCGATTTTTGGCTCGTACTTGCTTCGATAATCTTTGGCAGCGTAATCTGTTATATGCCCATTTACATTCGCGACCCGTTATTTCCAGTAAATGCTGTAGCTGTCGCAATTGAATCATCGTTTGCATATCTTGGTGCGATCTTCAACGCCGTTCTGGTCTTCCTGATTCGCAAGATCTTGTTACTTCTTCGAGTTTTGACCGTCCCCATCTGACTTCCAGTCTGCGAATCCGAATCCTGTTTGATTAATAAAATCTAAAAAGCGAAATCCCGCTTTGGCCCCAAGTGTGTTGACAGGAAGCTATCGCTGAATTGGATATGTAATGAAAAATCGAATCGCTCTAAACATAAAGGCTCCCATTCGATGGGATCTTACGACGGAGTTGGAGCCATAGCAGTATCGGGATGGCAATCTGCGGAAGGTACAGTGGATTTTGGGTTATAAGAGACGTTGTTCCTGACGCAATTGCAACCATAGCGGTCAATGCAAACATCAGGCGGTCTACACGTCTACGAGTCATGAGAATTGACGGCGCGCCTGCCATTTGTCAGCTTTCCAAATTCTTCTTTCACCAACGACCATGTAGCTGCATCAGCACGGCATGCCTTTCATCCTCGCTTCCTTTCTGCCAGAGAAGCTTTACTGGGCTTCAACGTTTCACTTCGGCCCTTGACTTATATCAACGCTGCAACACTCGATACTGAGCCTCTGGCTATGAGCTACTCAGGAGGGTGTCTCACCCACTTGTCTTCAAACCATTTCCAGAACGCACGTGCATCGCTTGGTTCGCCAGTCATCACGTCAGCAACGGAAAGGCCACTGCACCAGCAGGAGACGCCCAGTTCTTGACTAGTTCGGCTACGATCGCGTTCGTGCTGGTCAAGTGAACGCCGCCAGCTTCCATTCGCCGCCACGACATTTCCTCTGCAATCTGGTTGGTCGATCCGCAAGCATCGCACACAACTTTGACGGTGAAGCCCTCCTCAACCGCGCTGATTGCCGGGGACACCATGCAGACATCGGTCGTAACGCCAGCCATCACAAAGTTCTTTCTGCCAGTGGCGCGACATGCTCCAGCGAAGTCTGGATCATCCCATGCGTTGACGACACCCTGCCGTTTAATTCGCGCGCCGAAAGCCTCAGGGAGAATCTCCTGCAGTTCCGGCATGAGGGGCCCCTGCACATTAACGTTTGTTTCTTGGCTGGAGGTCAAGACAACTGGCATTCCAGTACCCTTTGCAAACTTGGCCAGAATGATGACGTTGCGCTGCAGCAATGGTAGTGGTGTCGTACTTGCCCAAGTGTTCGTTCCAACTTGGTGGTCAATCAGGATGATTGCTGTATCTTTGAGGTCAAAAATCTTCAAGAAGAATCTCCTTAGTGAGTTGATAATGTTTTTTAACTAACGACGGTGCCCGAACAGACTTTACTGGCGAAACGTATTGCAATCTATGCGTCGGGGAGCGGGGTTGTTGGCCCCTTTAGTACGTTGTTGATCCCCGACGTATAGATTGGGCGTTGAACTGAGCCGACGGAGCGGGACGATTGATCGTTACAACTGGCTTGCGAACGGCGATTGTGCTGCGATGGCTCAACGGACAGTCAGTGTATCAATCCGCATGCAAGTTGGCAAGTTTTTTGCAAATCCGAGTCTGTGGGCAGGCGCTGGTTTTGAGTTTGGAAACGTTTGTGCGAGCTGACTTTCCGGCATGGCGCAGCGTTGAAATTCGGCAGCTTTAGAAGCGATTTCTAGTAGCCGTTCGGATAGATGAATTCGTCAGTGCCTGAGTGCACTTTCGATTAAATCGCGGCATGAACCTCAAACCTTCGGCGTACTGTCGGATCTCTTCGAGTCCCAGTTCTTCGGGCATCTTGCCGAAGTGCGAACAGAATTTATCGATGTGCCATGTGTAGGAGTCGATCCTGCTGGCGGCCAAGTTGCGAATCTGCATGTCCTGGGCCATGCGATTGATGTACGGGTTAAGGCGGCGATGATAAGGTGTCATGAAACAAATCTCCTCGAGCAAGTTGCGTAACTGAAGTCGACCCAACATCAGGTCGAACGCAACAACCGTGGCTCACAAGAGAAGCGGGCGCAAGCAGAATGCACCTGAAGCTGAAAAGATTTTCCACATGCCGCGTCTAGAATCGGCTCACCACTAACATCGCCCACAATCAACCCAACACATCGCCGCAAGAGTCGAGCATGTCGTCGTTGGCGCGCGCCCACATTCCAAAGCCCTTCGAGAAAACAAGCGCAGTCGGCTTAGTTCAACGACCAAGGTAACCCGGCGGCCAAGTGACTTCGGTTTCAGAAGACGCCCGCCCCACCGCTCAGGTTGACCGTCTTGTTCGGCACGACTTGATTCAGCGAATCGGCCTTCCGGGTTCCTGAATTTTCTTCCAAACCGGAGACTCTTTCGGGAAGATAAAGTGCAGTGTTTCTGGTGAAAACATTGAAACATAGAACTCGGGAAGTGGCGTATTCCACGACGAGCAAAGGATCGCGGTGTCTTTTCCAGCTATCTTGTCACGAGCCTCTTCGACCGAGACTCGTTGTCCCTTGACCGTGAATATGACGACATCCTTCAGTGACGTTTTCGCCACGCTACGAATGTTGTAAGACTCCCCGGTAAATCCAATGTAAGTCGTTCTGAAGTTGACCAGTACCAGATTCTCACCATCGATGGCTGAAGCGACTACGATCTGCGGAGGATCATGAGCCGGTGCGGTTTCGGCGGGTTTGGAATCTGGTGCCTGAGCCGTCACGATTAACGGCTCTTGTGCGACAAGCGATATCAGAGCAAACAGAGGCAAAGCGGCGACCAAGACTGGGACTGCAAATGACCTCGACATGATGATGAGTCTTCCATTGCCGAACGTATTGCAATCTATGCGTCGGGGAACGGGGTTGTTGGCCCCTTCGGTACGGTTTTGATCCCCGACGTATAGATTGGGCGTTGAACTGAGCCGACGGAGCGGTGCGATCAATCGATGCAAGTGGCTTGCGAACGCCAAACGTGCTGCGACGGCTCAACGGAGAGTTAGTGTATCGATTCGGATGCGAGATGGCAAGTTTTTTCGAAATCGAGACTTTGAGCGGGCGCGGGATTTGACTTTGGGAACGTTTGTGCGGGCTGAGTTTCCAGGTTGGCGCAGCGTTGAAGAACGCGGCTTTCGTAGCGTTTTCTGGTGGCCGTTCGGGCGGATGAAGTTGTCGTTGCCTCGGGGCACGTTCGGTTGAATCGTGGCATGGGACTTAAACTTCCGGTAGAGGAAGATTTTCTGGGCGGAGACTTTTGCGGTGATGACTTCGAGATGGATTCTGGTCGTTGGTGCTGCCGGTGATCGTCCCTGCTAATGCGACTTGGGGAGAATCGGTTCCATCGCTGGTGCACTGGAGAAGCTCTCTCCAACTGGGGCGGGGACGATCGGCAATGCACTTCATTTCGATCTGGCAAAGCGGGCACTTGGGGGCGGGCTTTGGCAAGTCGTCGCGCGGGTCAGACTTCGCTGAGGCCTCGACTGAAGCAACAGGCAACAGTTTGCGACAAGCTTCTAGATACGCCTTGCGACGACTTCCGTGATAGCCGCCGTAGCAGCGGCTGCGCGTAAAACTTTTGGGCAACACATGCAGCGACCAGCGACGCACGAACTCGGCTCCAGAGATTTTAATTTTCCGCGGTGGGTTCTTCTTGCCCTTCAGCTTTGAGTTGCTGCGAGCGGTAAACGTTACCATCCCTTCTTCGTCACTTTCGATGCGATTGTCGCCGATCGGGCCGCCGGTCATGTAGCGAGTCAGATATTTGAGTACGTGCTTTGGGTCGCTCTTGCCATTCGGTGGGCCTTCGATGAAGACGTTCCAGTCCGACCCTTTCAACGACTCCAGCCAACCCAGCAATACTTTCGATTTGGTCAGTTGTTCAAACTCGTCGGTAAGCTTCAGTTTCCCATTGCGGACCAGCCAACCAAGCCCGCGGACGAATGTGTCGCGAAAGCGTTGCCCCAGCGCGACGTTATCGACTAGCGATGGCTTTTCGGTGCGCCAAGGCCGAGTCACATCGCTGGCCGTCACCCAAAGAGGATCGCTGTCGGAGTTGGCTGCCGGTCCTCCGCCGGGAACTAGCGCGTGGATGTGCGGATGATGTCCCAATTCCTGATTCCAAGTGTGCAGCACGAGCAGCGCCGCCGGGTCGATGTTCTGTTTGTTCATCTCGTACTTGATCGCCGACCACGCGCTGCGAAAGAGTAGTCGATACAACTCGCTACGATTGCCCAGCACCATTCGCGAAAGTCTGTCGGGGATCGTAAAGACAACTTGAAAGTAGTTCACGCCCGGCAACAGCAACTGCTCGCTGCGATCCGTCCAGTCCGCGCGACGGGCACCAGAGCATTGCGGACAATGACGTTCGCCGCACGAGTTGTAGACGCCGTATCGTTGCTGACAACCGGTACACTCATAAAGCCTTCCGAGAAGTTTCGGTGTGCGGCACAGAGCGATCTTGGCAAGGACGCTCTGAACTTGCCAAGCGACTTGGCCGGGCAAGTTCAAGTACGAGGAAGTGTACTTACGCAACAAGTCGATTACTCGCGGCGCTTGCGACGTCGATTGGCTGGTTTGCGGCCCGAGCTGCGACGCTGGGCTTTCGGTTCCGAGGATGGTGTTTCCTCCAAGTTCGAGCTCGGTGTTTCTTCGCAAGTCGACGGCGGAGTCGAGGGTGTTGCGGGCGAAGTCGATTGCTGCTTGGTATCTTGCGAAGTCGACGGCGGAATCAAATCTTGTTCGACTGCTTTTATTTCCAACGGATTTCGCTCTGCCCATTGCGGGCATTGACGGACCGGCAGCCAGTCGATCGGGCTGGGCGATCGCTCGAAGTGCTGACGCCGAACGTGCAAATAGATCATCGTCGTGATGAAACTCGAATGGCCAAGCAGCTTGCTGATCGTTAGCAGATCCACTCCCGCTTCGAGCATGCTCGTCGCGTACGAGTGGCGCAAAGTGTGGGGCGAGACCGGTTTGCCGATCGCTGCAATCGCCGCCGACATCTTGCATGTCCGCTGGATCGTCGCCGAAGAGAGCGGCACATCCGGCGTCTTGCCAGGGAATAGAAAGTTGCTTGGGCGGTGGATTTTCCAGTACGCTCGCAGTTCGGCCAGCAGTCTTGGCGAGACGGGCACGCGCCTTTCTTTGCTCCCTTTTCCGCAACGCACGCGGATCTGACCACGCTGGCCGTCGATGTCCGCGACTTTCAAATGAGTCGCTTCGGCCAGT
>JANMGV010000031.1:0-12177 GCA_031374825.1 Pirellulaceae bacterium | reverse complement strand
TGATCGTAATGTCGATCCAGGGCACCGAGTTGCACGTCATTCCCGCGCAGGCGGGAATCCAGGGTCAATTGCGCTGGATTCCCGCCTGCGCGGGAATGACACCGATGCTCCAAACACGGAAATTATTTCGGGACTGTTCCTTATATCGAAATACCCTTCAAGCATCGCGATTTCATTCGAAAACGTCGCGCAGACAAATGAATCTTAATCGACGCTCGCCGAGTTAGAAATTGCTCCACTACCAATAGAACATCGCTGCCGCGATGCCTGGTAATAGTTTATGAGATGGGGATGCGAAAAGAACGCACCGGCCCCGAGGGCTTAATCAATTGCTCACGCTATGAGATTGTACTTTGAGGCGTGTCCTTCAAGGTACTATGACTTACCCAGCACCGACATTATTTCGGTCAAGATCAACCGCCACATGTTTGCAATTTTCGAAGTAACTTCTCTTTCCTTCTCTTTCTTCGTTCCCTTCGTTTCTTTCTGTTGTTTACAAACTATTCAATGGCACTGACTTTAGTAGCGGAACGGCGCGAGCCATCCGGTGAATCATTACAAAAATAATGCAGAAACCGTAGGGCTCGCGCCCTTACGCTACAAAGCAAACTCTCTAAAGCCGTCCGGTGAATTATTAAAAAAATAATGCAGAAACCGTAGGGCTCGCGCCCTTACGCTACAACGCAAGCTCTAAAGTCAGTGCCATTGGCTCAGCAACCTTTTTCTTTTTCAAGGCTCCGGACACTTTTTTCTTTTTCGGGAAAACTCGACCATTACAAAGGAACGCCCAACGCGTTGCTGACTTGGTCTTGCCAGTCTTACGATGAAACGTCCAAGCCACCGACCTGATCGTCGTGCAAGCCGGCAACAAGCGATCCGATTAGATGATCTTACTGAATCCCCTCTGCGATACGTTTTCATTAACTAGAGACGCCGACGATAACGCACACGCCGTGGCTTTTTTGATTGAAGTTCGTCGACGACAACGTGAACACCAAAGCAAACGAACGATTCGTTACGTTGCATTTGCCAGTGATGAAACGTTCTTTGGCAATGAATGACGCATTAACTCATGAAAATTGCGCTGCAATAGTGACTGGTAGCGATACGGATTTGTCACCATCACAACGGTCCGTATAGGCTTTGTGCCTTCCAGCGAGCGGTAAATACGAGTTTCGTTCGCGTCGAGATCCCTTGCCATTTGAGGAACAAGGCTGACACCGTGATTCAATCCCACCAGTTCCTGTACCATGGCAAGTTGACTGGTACGTTCAACGGACACCGGATGGAAAGATTTCTGTTTACAAAACGATACCACGCTGTCGGACAGGCAGTGAGCTTCACCGAGCAATACAAACGGCAATGACTCGATGTCCTTCACTTGAATTGATTTCTTCGACGCCAAAGGATGATCCGCTGACATTACCAGCAGTAGTTCCTCATCAAAAAGTCGCTCGGTGTGAAGATACTTAGCGTCGATCGGGAACGCAGCGATTGCGACGTCGACCACACCGTCCGAAAGCTTCCTAAGCAAGTTTTCGGTCGTATCCTCGTGAACGATGACCTTTGCCTTCGGAAAGCGTTGATGGAACTTCTTCAATTGAACTGGCAAGAAGTAGGGAGCAATAGTTGGGATCGCAGCGACGCGAATCCGACCGGTTTGGCCATCGTCATTGATTTCCGCTTTGGCATCATCAACCATCGACAAAATCTGACGAGCCCGACCAAGTAGAATTTTTCCCGAATCGGTTAAAGCTATATTGCGAGTCTGGCGCTCGAACAACGGCATTCCAAGCTCTTGCTCCAATCGCGAGATCGAACGACTCAGCGCTGGCTGAGATAGCCCAATTGCCTCGGCTGCACGTGTGAAATTGCTGAACTCTGCCACCTTCAAAAAATGCTTCAATTGCTCTAGTTCCATTTTTTTCCACTAGCTGAAAAGTGACTCTTAGGAAACATACCTTTCGATCCTATTTGTGCGACATGCGATGAAACCATTTAAAATCCGGAGCTTCTTGCCATGCATGCAATGCATCACTAGTATACAGTGAATGCATTTGACGTATTGCTACAGTAAATCGATCATTGGTATGGCCTGAGACTGATAGGCCCCGAAAACGTTGAACCTCTACAAACGCAGGAGAGATCATGAGATCGAAATTCTTATTCGTTCGCGTACTTGCGAGCGTGTTAGTGCTAGGCACTACCGCTTCCGTGTCCGCCCAAAATCGAGCCAACCCCAAGGTTGCCGGAGCACCAACCGTGGGGGAAAAGAAAATGGATATTTCCCAATGTCCTGTGATTGGCGGAACCCTACGCTCGACTTCTCAAAGAACCACTGCCGCTGGGAGTATGACGACTGATGACTGGTGGCCAAATCAACTCAACCTCAAGATCCTTCATCAGAACTCCAACAAGAGCAACCCCATGGGTGCAGGTTTTGACTATGCAACGGAGTTCAATAAACTCGATTTGAATGCAGTGAAAAGGGATCTCCAAACGCTGATGACGACCTCGCAGGACTGGTGGCCTGCAGACTATGGTCACTATGGTCCGCTATTCATCCGCATGGCGTGGCATAGCGCCGGCACTTACCGGGTCACGGATGGTCGTGGTGGTGCAAGCTTTGGTACGCAACGGTTTGCACCTTTGAATAGCTGGCCGGACAATGCAAATCTCGACAAGGCACGCCGACTTCTTTGGCCTATCAAGCAGAAGTACGGCAACAAGATCTCGTGGGCCGACCTGATGGTGCTGACTGGAAACGTGGCACTCGAGTCGATGGGTTTCAAGACGTTTGGATTCGCTGCTGGTCGCGAAGATGTGTGGGAACCGCAAGAGGATATTTATTGGGGGCCGGAAAGCGAGTGGTTAGGAGATAAACGCTATTCAGGAGATAGGCAACTCGAGAATCCGCTCGCTGCAGTTCAGATGGGACTTATCTATGTGAACCCCGAAGGTCCTAATGGAAATCCGGATCCACTGGCCTCCGCCAAGGACATTCGCGAGACCTTTGCTCGGATGGCAATGAATGATGAAGAGACCGTTGCGCTGATTGCTGGCGGACATACCTTTGGTAAAGCTCACGGCGCTGGGGATGCGAGTAAGTTCGTCGGTCCCGAACCGGAAGGGGCCAGCATCGAAGAGCAAGGACTCGGTTGGAAAAACAAACTTGGCAAGGGTAATGCAGGAGACGCCATCACGAGCGGACTTGAGGGAGCTTGGACTGCAACTCCGACGGCATGGTCCACCGGATACTTCGACAATCTGTTCGGCTACGAATGGGAATTGGTCAAAGGGCAGGGCGGAGCACAGCAGTGGGAACCTAAAGAGGCGTCCGCTAAGGGGACCGTCCCAGATGCACACGACAAATCAAAGCGTCACGCTCCGATGATGTTTACAACCGACATGGCACTGAAGTTGGATCCAATCTACGGACCGATCTCAAAGCGATTCCACGAGAATCCAAAACAGTTTGAGGAAGCCTTTGCGAAAGCCTGGTACAAGCTGACTCACCGTGACATGGGGCCAGTCTCGCGCTGTTTGGGACCAGAAGTTCCTCCAGCTCAATTGTGGCAAGACCCTGTCCCAGCCGTCGATCATGAGTTAATCGACGAACAGGATATCGCTGCTCTCAAGACCAAGATTCTTTCATCGCGACTTTCGGTATCGCAATTGGTTTCGACCGCGTGGGCATCCGCTTCGACGTTCCGTGGTTCGGACAAACGGGGCGGCGGGAATGGTGCTCGCCTTCGACTGGCTCCTCAGAAAGATTGGGAAGTCAACAAGCCTGCCGAGCTCGCCAAGGTTCTAACAACGCTTGAGAAAATCCAAGAGGAATTCAACAAGTCGCAGACCGGGGGCAAGAAGGTGTCGCTAGCCGACTTGATCATATTGGGTGGTTGTGCGGGAGTTGAAGCCGCTGCCAAGAAGGCTGGGAGCAATGTACAAGTCCCGTTCTTTCCTGGTCGTATGGACGCAACTCAGGCACAAACCGATGTTGATTCTTTTGAGGTTCTTCAGCCAGCCACCGATGGGTTCCGCAATTACTTTGGCAAGACGCATGACCGACCGGCTGAGGAACTATTGGTCGATCGAGCTCAGTTACTGACGTTGACAGCGCCTGAAATGACGGTGCTCATCGGCGGAATGCGAGTCCTAAACACAAACACAACGCTCCCCCAGCTTGGATTATTCACTAGTCGACCAGAATCGTTGACGAATGACTTCTTCGTGAACCTATTGGACATGAGTACGGAGTGGCAAAAGTCACCAGTGTGTGAGCACTTCTATGAGGGAAAGGACCGCAAGACTGGTGACGTCAAATGGATGGGCAGTCGAGTCGACCTCGTGTTTGGTTCGAATTCACAGCTTCGAGCCATCGCAGAAACGTATGCGTCCAGCGATGCTCAGCAAAAGTTTTTAGACGATTTCGTAGCCGCCTGGACGAAAGTGATGAACCTCGATCGCTTCGACCTCGCTCCAGCAATACGAAATGGACACTTCCACTGATTGCTAAGTCAACGTTGAACGAATCCATCTGAAGACAATTACAACACCCGTGGGCCGGAAATCCGATCCATGGGTGTTTATTTTCAAAGATTCAGCGGTTGGACCCGAGTCCAACTCGCTCTATGGTTCGTTCGCTTCCCCGTCGGCGACAAATCGTTGGTTGTTGTCAGCTAGGAACGACCTGATCACTCTGAGCACGGAGTCGTAAGAAGTTAGAATTGAGAATTTCGAAGTTTGAACAAATACCAATGCGGCGTTTCGATGTATGCACTTCTGACTTCACACTTCCCAAACGGAATTGGAACGAGGAATCACGTGCTGGCGCGGCGAGCTTGTAACTTGGTTTTTGGCTAGTTGCCGACGCGTTCCAGTTTTGGTGAATCGCGGTCGAACCAAGTTGTGCCGTGGCGAGCTCGTAGCTCGAGGACCAGTTCGACTTGGCGTTGATCTTCGGGTACGTGGAATTCGTAACTCAAAAGCGTCCAGTCATTGGTGCCTATAACCTCATGCGAGCGTCCGGACTTTACGCGACGGATGCCAGCACCGTGAGCTTGGTCATCGGGAATCGGGATCACGTCTTTTGTCTTAACGCGGGCTTGGAATCGATAAGTCCCCTGGGTCAATAATACTTGGCGACGCCACGACGAAGTAAAATCACCAAACTGTTTGCACGTGATCGAATAGGCCGAAACACCGCCGATTTCGACTTCCTCCAGGCTAACGTGTTCCGCTTCCTCCACCGGATACCAGTCGATGAGCACGACGACTCCTTCATTTTTTGTTCCGCTCGAATCGAACTCCATTGGCACCGGCACGTCTCGGATCAAGTCAGGCAGCGCTTGAAATCGCTGCGTGAAACGCTCCTTGAGTTCTTTGGTGCGATCCGAGTGATTTGCTGCAAGCTCTGGATTGATCGAACGCAAAACGGGCTGTAGACGGCCCTGCAACTCATCAATCTTGGCCAGCCAAGCTTCGACGGGCTGCAGCGATTCGCAAATTTTTGTTAGCCGCTGTTGGTACTTCCGACGCCACGGATCGTTCTGCATCACTGCAGCAGCAAGCAACGATGCTGAATGATCGTACAGCCCAGCTCCCGGATCGCCGAAAAGCTGATCCATGCCGTGGGGCAGGAATACAGCTTTGCCATCCGCAGGGAAGTAGATGCGATAGTTGTTCTGATTGAGTGTGTAGCCATCCCAATGACCGCAAATCCTCTCAATCGCCATGAAGGACAAGAATTCTTCGATATCCAGCCGCTCTGCGATTAGCTTCCTGCGAGTTTCCGGCTTTGGATGAAAACAAGCGTTCGCGAGCTCAACAAGGTCCGTTCGGTCGTCGGGATCTTGGCTGGAGTCCATCTCAAGCTCGGAATCGATGTCCTGAATAAACCCGCCATCGTAAAGATTGCCTTTGCTGTCGCCGAAGGCTCCAACCAGAAACGTTTTATCGAATCCTTGGCGAAGTACATACAATCCCATGTCACGATCGTTGATCCACAGACGCACATGTCCAACCCGAGGCGCTCGAAGACTGGCTTGTCGGAATATTTCAGACCCTAGCCATTCGTTAAGGTACGTCTCGTCTTGTGCGGCGTTGTTCAAATGAAACTTTTCCATCCCATGGAAACGTTGATTCGATTTGAACTTGTCAATATTCACCGTGAAGCCAGGCCGATCATCGAAGTCGCTGTAACTACCCGCTGCACCTTTCAGCTTAACTCCAATACTCTTAAACGTCTTTTCGCCAAACTCTTCGAGAGTGCACCGTGAATACTCGCGTGGCATGTCTCGAAGCCGTTGTTGCGATTCGTCACCGATTAGCAGCTTGAGCTCCGGAATCGCGCCCGATTCAAAGAACGCGATCGTCTCGTCAGCCTGCCCGGATTTATCCTGAGCCGTTGCAAGCGAATTCGTGAGCAGCAACACCGCGACTGTTAGGATCAATGAAGAACGATTCAAAATAAATTCCTTGGGGGCGACATGAGAATTCTTGAAATGAGTAGCCGTAGCCGTAGGGTGTGTGCAGCGGGAAGTGAACCGAAGTAGCAGAAGCTACCATCAGGTTAATCTACCAATTCTATAGTCGTTGCGCATCGTATCCCGCAAAACACACCAATCCAAAACCCGTAGGGTGTGTGCAGCGGGAAGTGAACCGAAGTAGCAGACGCTACTATTATGGTAAACCTACCAATTCAATAGTCGTTGCGCATCATGTCCCGCGAAACACACTAGTCGAGACTTTCTATTCCACGTAAACATAAGGCAAAGGAACACAATTGGAAGTTCCCGATCACCCATGATTGTTCGCGTGAGGACAATGCTCCGCTGTTGTTGCGAGCGAGTCTTTGATGGAATTGATCTTCGCTAGCTGCGAAAGTGATCGACAGAAGAGGACTTTGGCGATTGGGCACCAAAAGCATTCTGTCACCCTGCAGCCAAGGTTCAATGAACCGCTGGAGAACTGCTGGACGAAGCTCTAGGTCGCCAGCAATTCGCGGGCATTGGGTTTGGCTTTGTAGCGACGGCCACCGGAGCGGGAGCGGTGGGAGTCGATTTCTTAGGGCTCGCCAGCCGCGGTCATGAACAATCGACCGAATTCCTTTACCAGCTCGCACCAAATCCTCCGATCGAAGGGACGTAAGCCAGATTGCTCGGAGCTTGCCTCCGTCACTCTCAGGTTTGGCGTGCTAAGGGAGGACACTCGCGTGCTTCGCTTTTAGGACTCCAAAACGGCGTACGTCGGGGGCAAGCCCCGAACGTCGCTGTCGGGCGGGTAGTGTTTGTCGTTTTAGCACACCAAACCCGTTGCGACGGATCGGGACGAGCCCGATCGTCGCTGGGGGAAGGGTTGGGTCTGCCGTTTTAGCGCACCAAACCCTGCGACGGTTCGGGGCAAGCCCGATCGTCGCTGTCGGGCGGGCGGTGTCCATCGTTCTAGCATGCCAAACCTGTTGCGACGGATCGGAACGAGCCCGATCGTCGCTGGGGGAAGGTTTGGTGCGCTTAGGTGAAAGCCAGACTGCTCGGAGCTCGCCCCCGTCACTCTTAGGCTTGGCCTGCTATGGGAGGTCGCGCGCGAATCGTCCTCAAGCCACTCTTTCCGATGATCGTAGTTCTTGCCCGTCAAAGGACCGTCTCCCATCAGAAAGCAACGCCGGACCACGCGATTCATCACATGAACATTCGCCACCTCATCCGCCGCAAAAACTTCCACCCGTGCCAACCTAGCCATCGCCCCAACCTCTCAAATACCTCTGATCAAAAACCAGATCATGCCGAAAAAGCCGGGCCCGTCAATGATATGGTGTGTCCCTATTGCCCCTCTAAGTCGGCGTATCACTACCCGAAGGCTCAACAACCTTACCGCCGCAACAAGTCCGAAATCGAAAAACTGATCGAACGTGCGCCGAAGTATGGAATTGAGCTTCGACTACCCGCGCATTAGTGTTTGGCCGGTCAAGGCTCCTTCAGTTTGACGGCGAGCCAGGCGCGCCCGTAGGCCCACCAGTTGTCCGCAGTGCGTTCTGAAATTGCGAGTGCTTCGGCGGACTCAGCCAGCGTCAGCCCGCCAAAATAGCGCAGTGTTATTAGTTCGGCGACGCGCGGATGAACATTCGCTAATTTAGAGAGAGCTTCATCGAGCTCCTCAAAGCGAGCCTCGCCTTCTTCAGCAAGATGTCCAGATTCAAGTTTGACGCGACGGCCGCCTCCACGTTTTTCTGCGTTACGGGCGCGGGCTCGATCGACAAGAATCCGGCGCATGGCCACTGCGGCAGCCTTGAGGTAGTCGGTTCGGGAGGCGAACGACTTATCGCCCCCCAACTTGAGAAACACCTCGTGAACCAACCCCGTTGCGTCGAGGGTCTGACCGGGATTCTCTAAAGCAAGCTTCGCTGCCGCTAGTTTGCGGAGCTCCTCATAGACTTGCGGCAGCAACTCGTCGGGCGTCATTTCTGCTCTGCTTTCTTGTCCAACTCTGCAATCAGCTCCTTTAACTCAACCATCAGTTGCTTTACGTCGTCTCTTTCCCGAAGTGGGTCGAGTTCGGGGTCTCTTAACGCGTGGTTGGCTTGCCTTTTCTTTATTTTCGCGTCATTGTTCGCGTAGAGCGACTTCGCGGCCTGCTGGAGCATCTCCACTGCTCGGTCGTTGTATTCCTGCTTCTTGTCCGCGTCTTTGCTCCCAGCGAAAATGTAAATGCGTGCGAAGTCATACCACTGTTCCGCGTCCAATTGTGAAGACTTGGTCAACTCCAAAACCTCGGCCAATGCCTGGGTGACCATGCCCGCCTGGATTTGGGCCTTGGCCTTGCTGACACGATTACTAGACTTTTCGTGCGGCATGCTGAATTCGACGGCTCTATCCCAATCCTTCACTGCGTCCGAGAACCGGTTGAGTTGGTCATATGCCATGGCCCGACCTTGGTAGCTGGCCCGCAGATTCTGTTTCGCCGACACGTTGAGTGGCTCGGCCAAATGGACCGGCAAAAGTGCTTCAATGGCTTTTTCAAACCAGTTCAAACTTTCTTCCACCCGACCCCAGTCTCGAATGGTGTTGCCTAAATGAAAATACTGTGCTCCCAAATCCGTTTGATAGTAAGTCAATTCGGGGAAGTCAGCCACCAACTTCTCTGTGATCGCGATCCCCAGTTTGTACTGTTCCTCAGTCTCTGCCCGCTTGCCCAAATCCTTGAGTAGATTCCCAAAATTGGCATGGATCCGGGCCAACTCAGCTCGGTAGGTAGGCACATTGTGGTAGTCGCTAGCTAGCTTCTCTCGTAAGGAGATGGCCTTGTTGTAATTCTCTAGTCCTTCGGCAACCTGGCCAATTCCCACAAAAAGAAGCCCGATATTATTGTGGCTCCCAGCTAAACTATTGCGGTAGTCAAGCACAGTTGGGAATTCACTGGACAAGTTCTCCTGGATCGCCAAAGACTTTTTGAAATGTTCTAAGGCTTCGGCTCTTTTACCTAGTTCCCCTAACAAATTTCCAAGGTTGTTGTGCATCGCTGCCAAACTGCTGCGATAGCTGGGAACAGCAGGGAAGTCGAGGACCAGCTTCTCTTGAATCGCAGCGAACTTATTGTATTGCTCCAGAGCCTCGGTCCCTTTGTATAGTTTTTTGAGGTGAATCCCCAGGTTGTTATAGCTCCCCGCCAGTTGAACGCGATACTGCGGCACGTTAGGGAATTCACTTACCAGCCTCTCCTGAATCAAAATCGCCTGGCTGCAATACTCTAGCGCCTCGCTCTCCTTCCCCATCTCGGAAAGCTCAAAGCCGATAGCGCGTTGCGTCATTGCTAAATCGTCGCGATACTCGGGAACGGTAGAGAATTCGACCGCTAGCTTCTCTTGAATCTCGATCGCTTTTTTGTATTGCTCCAACGCTTCAGTTCGTTTTCCCAAGTGCGTCAGCAGACTCCCCAATGTACTTTGGCTTGTAGCCAAGTAGCGACGATACTCGGCCGATGTAGCGAATTCGGTGACTAGATTTTGCCAAATCACGATCGCCTTCTCAATGTGCTCTTGAGCTGCTGCATGCATACCCAAATCGGCCAGCAGTGAACCAAGGTTGTTGTGGCTTTTGGCAACGCTACTACGGTAACCGGGCACGGTGGGGAAATCAGCGACCAGCTGCTCTTGGATCTCGAGCCCTTTCTCATGCTCTGGCCGGGCTTCCTCCGGTCGGCCCAGTTTCTGCCACAAAACAGCGACGGCGTAATGCCCTTCGCCGCGGATCGACCTGGCTTGTTCGTCGGCCCCTTCCTGGCTTGCGAACGCTTGCCACCGCTTGGCGATCGCTTCTAGGTAGGCTCTCTCGTTTGCCCCCAGCTCAGGCTTCCCTCCGATCAAAAGCTCCACATCCGTGCTGGTCGTTGCGCGCAGCGCGTCCAGGGCTTTGTTGCGAAACTCGACGGCTCGCTGTTTCTCCGCGACCGCCTTCTTTTCACTAACTTCAGCGATTCCTGCTTGCCGCTTCGCTTCGAACAAGCCGAGCGTGGTTCCAATGATGCCCGCCAACAACGCAAAAAACACCAGACTGGCGGCGATGACCTGTCCTCGGTAGCGGCGCACAAATTTCTTTAATCGATAGGCAGTACTCGGCGGGTGGGCGTGCACCGCTTCACCGGTCAGATATCGGGTGACATCTGCAGCGAATCCATTCGCCGTTTCGTAACGACGGGTGCGGTCCTTCTCCAGCGCCTTCATCACGATCCAGTCGAGTTCGTTACGCAGCAGGCCAGTCAGCTTTTTCGGTTCGGTGCCGCGACTCGCCGACAAACTCGGCAAGGCTTCGGCGGAACTCAGCTTGGTACTCGGCCTGGGTGGCTCTTCTTCGCGCACTACGCGCAGGATTTCCATCAGCCCCGCTTTTTGCAACTCCTTCTGGGCGAACGGCGGCGAGCCCGTAAGCAGTTCATACAGCAGCACGCCGAGCGAATACACATCGCTGCGGGTATCGATGTCAAGATTGTTAAACGTTGCCTGCTCCGGGCTCATATACTGCGGCGTTCCCACGACGGAGCTGATTCCGGTGTCGAAGGTGCGATCGGTCAGCGACCCGCCGGTCGCCTTGGCTACACCAAAATCGATCACTTTGGGCACAGGTCGGTCGTCGTACATGGCAACCAAAACGTTGGAAGGCTTGATGTCCCGGTGAATGATTCCCTTCTGGTGGGCATGCTGAATCGCCTGACACACTGGCACGAACAGATCAAGACGCTGTCTTGGGGTGAGCTTGCACTTGTCGCAGTAGTCCGTGATCGGCAACCCTTTAACAAGCTCCATGACAAAGTAGGGACGCCCACCGTCGGTGGTCCCGGCATCGAGCACCTTGGCAATGTTGGGGTGATCCATCATCGCCAAGGCTTGCCGCTCTGCGTCGAATCGAGCCAGCACCTGACGCGTGTCCATCCCCGCCTTGATGACTTTGACCGCCACAAACCGCTTCACCGGCTCCGTCTGCCTCGCACGCCAAACCGAACCCATACCTCCCTGTCCAATCGGCTCGACGAGCGTGTATTTGTCGCCAATCACGACGCCTGCTTGTTCGTAGCGGGAGGTATGGTCAGAGGTTTCGACACCTAGTGCAAAATGATCTTGAGTATTTGGGGAGAATGGTGGATCTAAAAACGAATTGGCGCGAAAGTGCTCTTCGAGGAGCTGATCAAGTCGCAATCGCAAATCGCCTCGGCCGGCGCATTCTCGTTCCAAAAGAGCAGCACGTTCTGTCGGGTCGGCGATCGCGATCACAGCCGCGAACAGGTCGAGTTCATTCATCGGAAAAGGCCTCCGAGGCTTTTAGCGCAACCAACGGACCAAAAAACGCAGTCGAAATGGAAAAATCTTTGGGAAACAAAGAGGAAGGAGGCCAATTGTGAAACAAAGGTGTCAGGAATCATTGAATCGGCAAATGACTTCTGACACCTGCTTTTCCCCGCAATTCAATCTCAAAACCACTTGACCTATTTAGAGGTAAACCATGTCCGCACCCAGGTTGTTCGGGTCTCGCACCGAAAGCTGAATTCCTCCCGCATCATAACTATAAACCGTCACATTGTCCAACTGATCCAAGCTGCGAAGCGTTCGGCCTGCGGCATCGGTCCGTTGTTTGACAGCATATCCCAGTGGATCAATCGACCTTGCTTCGACCAATGTTCCGTATC
>JANMGV010000017.1:0-13141 GCA_031374825.1 Pirellulaceae bacterium | reverse complement strand
TGTTTGGAGCATTGGTGTCATTCCCGCGCAGGCGGGAATCCAGCGCAATTGATCCTGGATTGCCGCCTGCGCGTCAATGACGTGCAACTCGGTGCCCTGGATCGACATCACGATCAAGTTTCATTATTCGGGAAGTTAATTCGTGACAATTCCTAAGCAGATATTTTGGTTGAGCGCGAGTTCTTTATAAACAGCAACGGCCGCTCTGCATCGACGCTGGTTTTCCATTGCCGGGCCATGAAATGGTTGATTCCTTCCAGGAAATGGAATAAGACTGCTAATTGTCGGCTCTCAGTATATACAAGCGATACGGCGCACGGTGCTGTAGAATTGCAATCGATCCAAAATCGATCCGTTAAGTCGCCTATTTGTAAGGTTGTTCAACCGGTGTCGCGCCGAATTCTACTATTTACATGCGTCGTGATTTCGTTAACGGTTTCGGCCCCGTTGGCAGCTTGCTTGTGGGACCACGACACCCTTGCCATGGAACGGCAACAGTTCCCAACCGTACTTGAGTTGATTACGGGTAAATTCCTTCGGCATTCGAAAGCATTCTATGAATGGCGAGCGCGTGACCGCCGCGAACGAATTAAGCCATACACGCAACCTCAAGTTTGGGACGATCTGGCTGTCGCTTACGAAAAACTTGGACGTCACGAAGAGGCGATCGCGACGATGCAAGAAAAGGAATCGCTGTTTCCGGGGCTTTATGAAACCAAAGCCAACCTGGGAACTTTCTATTTTCACGCGGGCAAATTTGAACTGGGTTTAAAAGAGATCGAGGCAGCGCTGGCCATTAATCCCGACGCGCACTTCGGCCGCGAAGTCTACCAAAAACTACTCGTACAATACATGTTGGACAAACAGAAGGACGGCGTCACGGAACTTCCTCTGGATTCATCAGCACGACTCGGTGCCGAGCATTTCGGATTTGCCCATTACGTCCTTCGACAATTCACTGCAGAATCACCATCGATCGCTGAGAAAAATTCTGAACTTGACCGCGCTCTCAAGGGTGTTCAAGGCATGATGCGATTTGGTAATTACCATTCGCCCATCTTGCTCGAAGCGCTCGGTGATTTACTGCTAAGTCGCGGATATCCCGGCGCCGCGAAACAGCTTGCCGCTCGTGCATTTTTGCAATGTTCCTACCAATCAAAAAATCCTGACACGTCGAAAGCATATCGCCATCTTGCGAATAACGCTTTAAGCATGCAGACCCGGAGCGATTTAAGCAGCAACGAAATGACCCTCGAAGAACTCGAAGCTTCGTTTCAAAAGGAACTAAAAGAATCCGACCATTGGTTCGAATCCATTGCGGCGAACGAGAAAGCATGGATATCGGCGTCGAAGAATGTTGATGAAGAGTACGCGAAAGCTTACTACACGGATCCCGTGATTGAAGTCAAACAACCCATTCCCTACTTGACCCGAAAGACAGCAGGATATCTTGCGGCCCTTGTTGGTCTATTGGCCATGCTGGGTATAGCTGCAATCGTAATTTATGTTTTTCGTCAACTCAGGAAACGAGCAAGTTTATTCCTGAAGCATACAACGCAAAAATCGGAAGGCACAACGGAATGACACCTGAAGGAATACCACTTGAAACAGCGCCACGGTCATCAAAAAAGAGAGTTTGGATCGGGCGATTAGCTAAACTTCTCGTAATTGGTCTGCTGATGTCTCTCTCGTTTGCTGCAGGCGTAGCGGTGACATTGCGAATGGTCTTGCCGGTAGCAATGAGTTTTGGTTTAGCCGGAATTGCTTCGGCCGGCGCGAATCAAATGATGACCGCGTTGTTCTCGGGAACATCTCAAGAGCGATTGCAAGTGCTTACGGTAATCTCGGACCAGTTCGACGGCCCAAATGCACCTACCACGGATATGAGTTCTTGGAAATTTATTGAGCCAGCCCTTCAAGCTTGCTTGTCCGACCCCGATCCCGCTGTGACCAAACTGGCCGCTGAATTACTGGAAACCATTGCCCGCCCCGAGTCCAACTGACCAGCATTCCGGCGACTTTGAGTCATTCCAAACCACCAATGGCGGGCATATTCCCTCGCTGCGAATGCCCGACGCAAGTTCAGAAACTTTTGCAGTCCCAGGGCTTCTCGTTGATTCGGGGCAACATTCGAAGTCAATGAGGAATTGTTGGAGTTTGGAAGCAGAGTGATTTTTAATCAAAGATGACAAGGCCCCAAACATAACTCTAGGTTTGGGCATCCGATTGTCCACCAAGCTTTACGGTGCACATCGGTCGCCGCTTCAATAACGACACTGAGCGGCTTGAGACGCTCTTCCAGCTTTATACTGAGATGACGGGGAGGAAGAATTAGGAATGAGGAATTACGAATTAGGAATTTGTGGATGAGCGACTTGATTCTTAATATGACTGAGGACGGAATAAGTCGGCTGCAATTGCGAGTTGAGGGAGGGACCATTTGGCTGAGCCAGGCTGAGATAGCCGATTTATTCCAGACCACTCCGCAGAACATAACTACCCATGTGCGAACGATTTATAGCTCGGGCGAAGCATCCGAGGCGGCAACTTGTAAGGAATCCTTACAAGTTCGATCTGAGGGGGGGCGACAGATCAAACGCACGATCAAACACTACAACCTCGACCTGATTCTTGCCATCGGCTACCCCGTTCGCTCCCCGCGTGGCACGCAATTCCGGCAATGGGCGTCTACAAATCTTCGCGAGTTCCTGGTTAAGGGATTCGTGATGGATGACCAGCGTCTGAAAGACCCGAAGGGCTGGGATTACTTCGACGAGTTGCTGGCACGGATTCGAGAGATTCGAGCCTCGGAGAAGCGTTTCTACCAGAAGGTCCGCGAGCTATTCGCTCTCAGCAGCGACTACGCGGCCGACGATTCGTCCACGCAGCTTTTCTTTGCGGAGGTGCAGAGCAAGTTGCACTTTGCTGCTACCGGCCAGACAGCCACTGAGATTATTGTCAGCCGCGCCAATCCAAATCAAGTGAATATGTCGCTCACAAATTGGAGTGGCAGTCGAGTTCGCAAGCATGATGTGATCATTGCTAAAAACTACCTGACAGAAGATGAGATCGACACATTGAATCGCTTGGTTGTCATCTTCCTCGAGCAAGCCGAACTGCGGGTCAAGCAGCGAAAAGATCTGACGCTCGAGTTCTGGCGAAAGAACGTAGACGACTTACTGCGTTTCAATGATAAGCCTGTGCTTGACGGCCCTGGAAAAGTCAGCCGGTAGGATATGACACGTATTGCTTACGAACGTTATGAATCGTTCGATACCCAGCGACGCATCACCGAGGCCGCAGCAGCAGACGCAGAAGATCTCCGTGAGATTGAGGAATTGGAACAAGAACTGAAATCAAAGAAAAAGCTTGATGATACTTAGATCCACGCTAACAAGAATCCAGTCACTTGAATTCGGGAGTCAGTGTCTCCCGAATTTACGATGGAAAGTGGGTGAGGTGTCTCTGCTATACCGCACGCCAAATTAATGATCTGAATTCTTCTGACGTGTTACAATTGATCTTGAAAGCGAGGTGAAGAATGGGGAAAAACAAAGGTGTCAGGCGCATTTTTGGGAATTGACGGATGTACGCTGTTGAGGTGCCCAGACCAAAACGGTTCGATGACGCAAATTGCATTTACCAGGCTTTGAGCAGTTGGAACGCGAAAAGTTCGATCTTTAAAAAATACGCGGAGTTCGCTGCTTTCGAACGAATTCCTTCGGAAGAGAAATCCAAGTTCCATCGATCTATTGCGATGCGGGTTTGCTGTGCAAGGGTGATTTCGAACGCGGAAGATGAAGTGTCTTTCTCGATCACGAATTCGGCAGGGCGACGCGTCATGTCGGGCAAGCTTGACAATGACAAAGTAACGGCCAGCGCGCTGCTGACTTGGTCTTGCTAGTCGTACAACGTGACTTCGAATCTTGCCGGATACGGGACGTTGTTGGAAATGCAGTCGATTAACCCCTTGAGCATTAACAGCATGAGTGCCCCCGCAGATCAAGCAGTGAAGCCTGGTGCGAGTTGGAAAAATTTCGGTCACTTGTTTACGACCGTGGCGGGCAAGCCCCAAGAAATCGACGCCCACCCCTCCCGCTCCGGCGGCCGTCGCTACAAAGCCCATCCCAAAGCCGGCGAATTGCTGGCGGCATAAAGCTTCGTCCAGCGGTTCTCCAGCAGTGCATTGAACCCTGGCTGCGGGGTGACAGAATACTTTTGACACCCAATCGCCAAAGTCATCTTCTGTAGATCACTTTCGCACTTAGCCAAGATGAATTCCATCGAACACTTCTGGGACGACAGCGCAGCCCAGCCATCCTCCGAACAATGATCCCCGATTGTGATCTTGTATTGCGTTTCTTTTACCCGATGTTTTGGTAGAATAAAAAGCATGAATGTCCCTGCAGATCCCAGAGTTCAATCACGCATCGCTTGAGACAATAAAGGCCAGCATGCGAGTGTCGCAGATTACCCTACATCGCGCAATCGCCCGATGCTTGACATGCTCTCCATGCCGTATATATATTGATCAAAATCGGGCGATGAGTGTTTCTCGCCGAGAGCGAAGCCTTTTTCTTGGAGTGAATTGTGATGAAAGCTTATGTACAAAGTGTGGCTCTGATTGCTTCAGTTCTGTTGTGCGCGGATTCGACAGCCTTTGCTGCGGAAAAGACTTATACGGTCTCAGCATATTTGACATCTGGAGCAATAAATGCTCGCGCAAAAGTAAAAAAGCTCGTGATTGTTAACGGAATGCCTGCATATGCTCAAATCGGAGAATGCAATTTGAGTCCAACGTATATCACATTTTGGATGCCATCTCCTTCTCCTGGTTCTCCATTTATGATTCCATTTCAAATGTACAGTGGTCATACTGGGACATTTACGACCGAAGAACCCGCGTACAATGCATCAGTGCAGTATGAAGAGCCAATAGGAAATTTCCACTATGGAACCGCGACAGTCACTGCACCTCAATAAATGACTGCCGCGGATACGGCAAGGACATCACTGTATGTGATTCGAGCCGGCAATCCGATGCGCGGAATGCTTGTGTCGCCGTCTGGTGTGTCAATCATTAAATGGTTTTATGATAGTGGAATTATTGGTGGCGATTGCCATCAATAGTTCCTGATTGCGTTGGGCAAACTCCACTGTGGAGGGCTGCGCGTCAAACTGTTTAGGGAAGAAGTTGTCTCACCTATTGTAGCACAGAGGGTTCCGGTATAAGACACGTGGTATCCGACACTCCTAAGAAAAGGATTCAAGAACGTGACCAAGAAAGCAGAACCCAAGCCAGTAGAAAAACCCAACCCCCCACCACCCCCGACCAAAGACTGCCTCGTTACTAACAATGAGAAAAGGGATAAAAGCAATTGAACGCAAAAAAACAATCGCCAAAAAAACCGAATCCGAAGCCGCCCAAAACCGGACAAGTGATGGTAACAAAGTCCTTGAAAACAGGAAAGAAATAGGAGTATCAAGTAAAGCTGATCAGCTCGGTATTGCCAATTCGAACTTCAATTCTAAAAGTGCGAGCCCCGTCACATCGTACGTTTTACACACTGTAATTAGCTTTCTAGAGTGGATATTTTGGTGGTTGCAAGCAGTGCTTTGGAATCCAAACCTCGATCGCCATAGAAGTGTTATCAATGCAGGAATTTGGTTTCAAGCGACAAACTATGGACAAAGCAAGTCGATAGAATTGGACGCCGAAGATGCCAAGAAGAATCTAGAATACGCGTTCAATGGCGTTGTGCGGCTTGAAGATCGAATCAATACCACACTTGTACTATGCTTGGCCCTTCTAGGAGCACTATTGACGGCGATTAAAGGGGATAGGGTTCCACAATTAAGTGAAAATGCAGAGTTTGCTCTTTTGATGTTGGCCGCAGTAATTTTGTTGTGGAGACGTCGAGGCGTTGATAAACCATTCTTAACTCTATTTCCTTCTGCGATTGAAGTCGACATTGAGGAAAAGCATTACCCTGAGTATCTCGCGCGATGCAACTACTTGAACACCATCAAACTGCTGGCAGTACAACGAGTACTGAACTGCACGCTTAATGCAAGTTATGTTTGCGTCTTGCTGGCCATCTATTTATTCGGTCTGCACATCTACCAATAACGACGCACGCTCATTGGTTGACTACTAGGGCTGGCATCTGCCTTCCAGGGAGGTGGTCACGGGGACTGGATCCTCGAATTCAACAGCCACGAATCCGTGATAAATCGTCGGATACCGAGAATCGCATCAAGTTATCATCGAGTAGACGCTGGAAACGTTTCTAACAATCCAGCCGACCAATCAACGAAGTTGGTCGCGACGGGACGAATACACGGCTTATACCGGTTCGCTTGTGAATGTGGCGTTTAACTATTAACGGAAACGAAGGGCTAAGATGAAAGACCTTTATTTAGTTGGCAAGGCACTTCCAGAAGACAAAAAGTTTCCACCTTTTCCAAGCGGAGGGCTTTCAGACTTGGTGGACCTCGATCCTCGCCACGGTGTATTTCCGAATTTGGTAATGACCCCTCTTTTCGCAACCGTGATGACATTTTATTGCGATGGCGATACGGAGAACGTAATCAAGTTGCTCGATCAGGCGAAGGAATTGCTACATGACAGGAGCGACCGACGGTTCAATGTTCTCGACAAACCAGCAGGAATGAAGCATAAACTCGCCTCAAATATTCCAAGCCGGCTGCAACGTCTTGATCCTGCTCGTGAACTTTTGCTCGTGTTTAAACATTCAACGGCGTATGGTCTGATTACGTTCCTTTTAAAAGGCAAGACGGAGTTTACCGAGGGCGACCTTAATAGTTACGGTGACGAGTTTCTCAGGCGATGTACGGAAGCGCCTGGCTGCAAATTCGAGTTGCCCGGCTACAAGAACACTCAAGTTGGCTTGCTCTTTCGCCTCTGTACGGACGACGATGTTGATGGAAATGGTGCCACAAGCTACTTGCGCCATGCCATTCGGGAAATGGCCCCGAACAGGGACATTGACAGAATCGTGGCTGTACTCCGGTCATTCGTGCCCCTTCTGCACAATGACGCTTACGACAAAACGCCAATCGGCTTAATTCAAGCGAGGTTTATGGCGGTCACTGATCTCCCGACACGCTGGACAAATGATCACGAGCCATCCCCTGACCTTTACTGGCGTTTCATCGGAAAGGCGATCAGACGACGGCTGCTAAGTCAGACTTGAGATGAATAAGCATCGTGCGGGAAATTAGTGACTGAACATTGGCTTTGTGAGGTAGTTCCACTTCCGTAGAAAGCTATCGAGTATTGTACGCAAGTTGTATTTAATTTCGTCGGTGGCAAGCGCCAAGAAATCGACTCCCACCGATCCTGCTCCGGTGGCCGTCGTTACAAAGCCAAATCCAAAACCCGCGAATTGCTGGCGGCATAACGCTTCGTCCAGAGTTCTACAGCGGTGCCTATAGCTTTGACCAAATAGACAGAGTACTTTTGGCACCGAATCGCCAAAGTTAACTTCTGTAGATCGCGTTCGCACTTAGCCAAGATGAATTCCATCAAAGACTCGCTCACGACGGTAGCGCAGCCTAGCCATTCGCTGAACAATCATCGGTGATGGGGAACGTGCAATTGCGTTACTCTTACCCGATGTTTTGGTAGAATAAAGAACGTGCGTGTGCCCGTAGATCTGAGATTAACGCGTTCTAACACTGGAGAACGTTACGTGAGAGCATTTGTAACTGGTCCAGTTTTCAAAGGAGATCGTACAACAATTCCTCGCGATGAGTTTCAAAATGAATACTTGGCAGGAATTGCTGAGGAGAAGGAGTTTTGGAAAACTGCGGTGATCGACGCAGAGCGTATCGTCGAGTTGCCATTTTGGATGTTGCTCGAAGACGGTGAAATTGAAGTCGAGTACGGCAAGACAAAACTAACTGTAAAAGTTGCTCAGAATTTTCTCGCTGTCTACGACGGCCCATTTTTTCTTGGCTCTCAAGCCAACATCTGCTGGATAGGTCATCAGAAGGAATTTCCCAAAGATGGTCTCGGCGATCGAATCCCGTGTCCAGTTTACCGCCAGCTTAAAACGGTACTGATTGTTCCGGTGCGTATTCGAGAAGGGATTATTGGAACGCTCAACAGTGGTCGGGAAATCGAAGCCAATGATCACCCCAAAGTTCGACAATACAACCGAGCGAATCAGTATGCCGATACGCTTGCATTTGCTCACCTGCCGGCCCTGAATAATCTCATCGGGAAATATCGTTCATCGTCGCATGATCCCTTCGCATTTGAAATAACGGAATTTGACGTTCCTTCTTGGTTTCTTAGAGCGCCGAACGGTTTTTGCCACTTCGTTGTGATGCCGTATTGGACAAACGATACTCTGCCTTTCTATAGCTCTAAGGGGACCCGCAAACCTTTCGTTGCGGCGGATGTCAAAGCTCTCTCGACCGTTTCAATCGCCAGTCTAACCCCCGGGCAGCGCGAACTTCTCGACGCAGTCTCATTCATGTTCCGGGGGAGATACAATGAGGCAATTCGATATTCAGTCACCGCAATAGAAGTTCTTATCGAAGAACAGCTTCGATTGTTGTATGCGAAAGATGGACTGTCTCAGCAAGAGGTAGACCAGAAGCTACTAGACAACCAAATGAAGTTCCACGAGAGAGTCGAAGACTATGAGCGATTATCTGGAAAACGCCTTCCTGGACCTCGGACTCACTTTGTCTATTACCTGAATGGCGTTCGATTGCGCGAAGAGTTAACCTCCGTGCGGCAGTTGAGACATGCGATCGTCCATCGAGGTAAGAGAATTAGCCTCTTTGAACGGGGGATTGCCCGTCGTTGCGTAGAGACTATGACTTGGCTCTATCAGTCAATCGTTGAGGATCAAGAATTTGATCGAATATCGGATGCTAGTTTTGCTTATTTTGGCTCGATGCGCGGAGAACCTGGTGGGCGTTATAATGTCGATTTCAATCCGACTTCTATAGAGGTTAAAGCTAATGAGAGATTCGGAGACGAAGATACCGAGCCGATTACAAGTCGTGAGCTAAACTTTCGGCGTTTTGTTAGTTCGTTTTTCAGTAAAGAGAACGATCCTGAACTCGTAGCTGCCATGGCGTTGACCTACCTTGGCATACATGTTCAAGACGGTTGTTTCGGTCGTCCTCCAGTTCAAGAAGAGCGATTTATCGGAGTCACTGGGCAAGGCGCGTGGCTGATGGTAGCATTCGTTGACGAGCCATCGTACGTCAATCAAGCAACTCTTCAAACGATTAAAGCAAAACTTGCGACGCGTGAGCAAGAGTTCGGGCAGGCTGGAAACTGCATTATAGTCACGTGCCTTGGCAAAGTACCTTCCATCGGTCAATCGAAGGCCTATTACAAGTTGGACTCCGCACTTCTCGCCTTGACATCGCAAGAGGGTTTTCGACTCGTAACTCCCCTAACTCTATTTCAAATTGGCTTTGGTGTTGAACAGCTGAATTGGGACGCGCCACGGCTCTTGCAAAATTTGCTCGATCCAACTCAGCCTATGCCGAATTGTTACATGTCTCTGGGGACGATTCTGGCACATTTCCCAAAGCAGAATGCGATCGGTTTTCGGCTTGAAGCGGGTTCTTCGCTGAAGAAAGGTGATGTCATCGCTGTGGAACAGTACCCTACTTTTGTTGAATTCCCGATTGAATCATTACATGCGAACCGCAATCCGTGCGATGACGCTTCTGGGCCTTGCGAAGTTGGCGTAGGGCTGCCAGTTATGAGGCAACCCTGGAAGCCCAGAGTCGGCGCTGAAATCCACAAGCGTTTAGATTCTCCTTTAACAGTACAAAACAGGCATCTTTATTCGCAAACATTCCAAGAGGCATTCTTTGGGGACCAACAAGCCGAATCCGAGTCAGACGAGTCCGCAGTTGACTAATGTCGACACTGACGGGAGAACGCTCTGCGGGGGCAGGTTTGGTTATCGATTCGACAAAATCTAGGGAGTGATGTTTACTCCTTGTATTGCTTGAGAATCGCCGTGCCTAGACTTAGCGACGACCAGTTTTTTCGCCGGGAACACAAACGCGGTCCCTTTGTGAAATCATTGGCGTTTCGCAGACTGTAGTAGCTACCAAATTGAGGAGCTTTCGTTGGTTCGGAACTTTTCGTGACGTTATGTGGCACAGATTGCATCGCAAACTGCGAGGTCATCAAGGGACTAGGTGGTGTAACGAGCTTGCTTCTGTGACAAAAAAGTGGTATTTTTTGTCACAAAGGGGCAGGTTTTCCCATGACGCAAAGCATTGAAGAACAAGCAGTTGCGAGAATTTACGGGCACGGGAGGGGGTGGGCGTTTTCCCAACTCGATTTCCGCGACTTAGGGCGGGTCAATATGGCCCTGAAACGGCTGGTAGAAGCCGGTACGATTCGCCGAGTGCTGCGCGGCATCTACGACTATCCGCGATACAGCGAACTGCTCGGACAACAGATGGGGCCGGACATTCACCAGGTCGCGCTGGCACTTGCGCGTAAATTCGCTTGGCGTATTCAACCCGATGGCACCGCCGCCATGAACTTGCTCGGTCTCTCGAAGCAAGTTCCCAGCCAGTACGTGTTTCAATCCGATGGACCGGATCGTAGCTACATCGCCGATAAGACCAAAATTATCTTTAAGAATGCGGCTCTCAAAGAGATCGGCTTCAAACATGATGAGAGCGGGATCATCGTTCACGCCCTCAAAGCGTTAGGCGAAGATCATATCGATAAGTCGGTCATCGCTAGAATTCGAGATTGGTTGCCTGACAATAAACGATCCAAGGTCTTGAAGGATACTGAAAGGGTAACGGGGTGGGTCTACGCGGCGATCAAGAGGATCTGCCGGGAGGAAGACATTGGATAAGGTTGCGAATCTCTCAGCCAAACAACGTAGCGAATTATTCGACCAAACTGCCGCCAATCGTGGTTTTCAACCTGCGATTGCCGAGAAGGACTTTTGGGTTTGCTGGTCGTTGATGAAACTGTTTGATGCCGCAGAACTCGACGGTAAGCTTGTCTTCAAAGGTGGCACCTCACTCTCTAAAGCTCATCACCTGATCGAACGCTTCTCGGAAGACATCGATCTGGTACTCAACTGGGAGCTATTGGGCTATGGGAAGCATGGAAAAGACCCTTGGCTAGCGATGGAATCCAACACTCAGCTCGACAAGTTCAATGCCGCGTTCAACGAAGAAGCTGCCAGATACATTGAAGTGACCTTGCTTCCAATCGTCCAATCACTTTTGTCATCTTGTTCAGATGTGCGCGTCGATATTCCCAAAGAAGATCCGCATGTTATTGCGATTCACTACCCAGCCGCTTTCTCGCTGAAAGCAATACGTCCCGAGGTCAAGCTGGAGATCGGGCCGCTCGCCTCTTGGGTGCCTTCGTCTCAGTTTGCGGTTCGATCGTTTGCAGCAGAAGAGTTTCCTAAACTGTTTGATCGTCCAGAATGTACCGTGACAGCGATCACGGCTGAAAGAACGTTTTGGGAAAAGGCAACGATCCTTCACCAGCAAGCACATCGCGCGACGGAAATGCTGCCGGGGTATTCGCGTCACTACTACGACCTTTACCAGTTATCTCGCACGACGATCGCGGATAACGCACTCGGCGATCTGCAACTACTAGCGGATGTCGTTGAATTCAAGCAACGATTCTACCGTTCGAAGTGGTCACATTACGAACTTGCTAAACCGGGAACGTTCCGTCTACTGCCAACGACCGAAGGCGATCGATCGCTTCGCAATGATTACCGAATGATGGAACCCATGTTCTTCAAGGCGCCACCCCAATGGGACAGTATCTTAGGCGAGCTTGAATTGCTCGAGAAACGAATCAACCAACTTGCGAATAGCTCGGAAAGTGGCTCGGTAGTTTCGTGATTCGATTCGTGAGACGATGATAATGCAGCGGATTGGGTAACTCGATTACTTTGCAACGAACGCTCACTTCGACGGTTTATTGCAGGAAGCAACTTCTGAAGATAACAAGTCTGCAGATTCGTTTGCCTAAGCACTCGATCCTTGGCTGACGTATTGGTTTGGGCACATTTTCGAAAAGTACAATCTAACCAATTGTCTTTTTGCCTGGCAATCAATCGACTGCTTCGGCTGCTATATTGACGTAGTCGATCAATATCGAAGCTGGGTCGAGATTTGGCGAAACTTTCTGGGGAGATTTAATCGTGAAGAGCGTACGCGTTTTGGTTGGTACGGCGAAAGGTGCATTCATTCTTACGTCAGATGAGAAGCGTGCGAAGTGGAAAGTTGAAGGACCGTTATTCGCGGGCTGGACGGTTTACCACATGAAGGGTTCGCCTGCAGATCCGAGCCGCATCTATGCCTCTCAATGTAGCGACTGGTTTGGGCAAGTAATTCAGCGGTCCAGCGACGGTGGTAAGACTTGGGAGCAACCGGGTGGTGAAGCAAAGATGGAGTTTACGGGCCAACAGGCTGGCGCGAGTAACAAATTCGTTTACGAAGGCGAAATTGGCACGCATTTGTGGTACGACGGCACGCCGCATCCGTGGGAGTTTAAACGCGTCTGGCACCTCGAACCGTCGCTGACTGAAGTCGACGTTGTTTACGCTGGCGTGGAAGATGCAGGATTGTTTCGTTCTGAAAATGGCGGTTTGACTTGGAAAGAATTCCCAGGCCTGCGTGCTCAACGCGGTGCGGAGTGGGCGCCTGGAGCTGGTGGATTGGGGTTGCACACGATTCTCCTCGATCCGACCAATCCGCTAAGAATCTATGTCGCGATTTCGGCGGCGGGAGCGTTTCGGACGGACGATGGTGGTGAAACTTGGAAACCGATCAATCGAGGCCTTAAGTCCAAGTACATTCCTGACACGGAGGCAGAGGTTGGTCACTGCGTCCATCGTCTGGCATTGCATCCATCGCGACCGGACGTCGTCTTTATGCAGTTGCATTGGAACGTGATGCGGACCGACAACGCTGGGGATTTATGGACGAACATCAGTGGAAACTTGCCGACTGACTTTGGTTTCCCAATTGAAGTACATCCGCGCGAGCCGGAAACCGTGTACGTCGTGCCAATCAAAAGCGATTCGGAACACTACGTTCACGAAGGAAAGCTCCGCGTCTATCGCAGTCGGACAGG
>JANMGV010000075.1:0-4278 GCA_031374825.1 Pirellulaceae bacterium | reverse complement strand
CAATCAAATCGCGAAAAGAGCATCCTACCTCAGTTCCAATCATCCAAATGCAACACATCCCGCTAAAATGAATTGCCATCCCACCCCAGCTTCGCTAAACCGACGCCAAAAACACAAAGTGCTAGCTTGAAAGACCTGGGTGCTTGAAACGTATGCGAATCCTACAATCCCGAGGTTCCGGTTCTTTGTATGAATGAGCGACCGCTGCAGTTTGTCAAATAGGTGAAATAACCCATCGCAGAAACCAAGAACCGTGCCAAACGCTTCGACAATGAATACGAACGCGCGGGCGTCGCCAATGGTTTCATGTTTGCAGAGCCAATTTCTGGTTGGTGTGAAGTCGCAATCCGTGAAAGCAAAACGGAAGTCGATTGGGCGATTGAGATAACCGAGCTGTTAGAGTGCCAATACGTTCGATGTGAAAAAGTCATTCTCGTTTGTGACAATCTGAACACGCATACCGAAAGTGCGTTTCACGAAGTATGGAGGCCTGAGCGTGCGCGATCAATTGTCCGTCGAATCGAATTTCACTATGCCCCCAAGCACGGTAGCTGGTTAAACATCGCCGAAAGCGGACTGAGCAGCATGACGCGTCAATATGTTCAAAGACGTCGAATTAGCGACATTGCTGCACTTCGCGAGGAAACCGCAGTCTGGGCAAACGATGTCAACCAAATGCAAAGTGGAGTTGATCTGCAAATGAAAACTGACGACGCACCTATCAAACTAATTTCCGTTTACCCAAGATTTAGCGGTGACGGAGGACTAGTCTCAATCATTTTGGTTTAGCAGCCGTTGGCATTCTAATTGTTGCGTCCTCGGCAATCTCAAAATCCCTTTTTAGTCGTTTTGCGAACGGACCAAAAAAGTGGGGGCGGTTATCGCGCAATTGTTTTGGGTCGATGCTCGGTGACGTAAAATAATCTTCGGGCAATGCGTCGCCGGTCAGCCAAACATAGGTATACTCGATTGTGGAAGTGTATGTCGGATTGATCGATTTCATGGTGATGTGTTTCGGAAGCCACTGGTCATCTGAAGCTTTGGCCCATTCGATGTCCGATTCGTTGTATTTGATCGCGGGTTGGCCTTCTTTCGTTCGGAACCAAATTACCTTCACTGGATTGTCGCCGTGCAGCCTTGAGAATTCCATTTCGACGATCGATTTTTCGTGCGGAAGGATGATCCATCGACCAACGATGTTTCCTTGTTTATTCGTCTCTGACGCCAACACCTTCGCGTTAAGCAACATATCCACAACTCGCGTGAGTTCGGTGTCTTGAAGTTCCGAAAAAGGAAAAAGCGGAAGAACTAGGGGATGGATTTTTTTTAATAATGGCTTTTGCGCAAGCCCCATTTTGTTGATCTCTCCGGAAGTACCATCCGTCCAAGTCCCAAACCCCATGCGGTATACAAACGGACCGTTCATGGATAAAGTTTGTTGCCAGGTTCTCATCGTTTCTATCATGCTTTTGTCTTCCCCTAAGTCCACTACTCTGCTTCCCATTGCAAAGTAGTCCAGCTTGGATTTTTCACAAATCGCGCGAAGAACAAAATGATCCCCAGAAAAAAATGTCGATCGACCTCGATCTTCTTTCGTTGTCACCATATCTATGTAACAAGCAAATTTCTTGACGCTATCAACGCGAGCAAGATGACTGTCGAGAATCGTACTGGCGTCCTGTGCATTGGCTAAGGCGGCTAACATCGAAATACACGCCGACAAAACTAAATTGCGTAATTGTATGGACATCACTATCTCCTAGAACGAACAAATTGCATCGGTATTCACGTGCGTAATCCATCCAAGAACGGAAATTGTTGGATTATCCATATTTGACATGCAAGTATCGCTACCAACCATGAAAGTGCAGTCGCAAGCTTTATAAGCAAAGCACACAACAGGCGTAGAAGTTGCCTGATAACCAGACTCATCCTCCATGACATTTCGAACCTGCTGGAACATTGGATCGCGGTACCAAGGTGCAACAACAAGGTCTCGATCAAAGTTGACACTACACAGAGCTGGTGCGTTAGTGCAAACAGCATTGCAGGTGTTATTGAGATTTACTGGCCCATAAATGTCTGCGCATGATTTATCTGGAAGATTCAAAAATTTCACGCAATTACCTGGTTGAGGATTGGGCGGGTAGGGGAAATTCTGTGCGTAGATATTGGAGGAATGAAGACAAAAAAAGGCCGCCAAAGCAAGATATACCAATCGCATGATTCGATCTCCTAAGTTTTCGAGCTATTTCGGAATAACGGATACGCTAATCTCTTGTTTCTCAAGAGGAGAACCCTTCTTGAATCCGACCCTGAGCTTTTGTAGTTTGCCTCCCTCCTGGTCACAGATGTTCGCAACTTTTAGATGAATATCAAAAACGACGAGACTAGACGAACGACGAACCTCTCGTAACGTTACGTCTTGAACTTCTACCCCTGAGTCCAAACGCAGAATCAAATCCGCTAGATTCACTTTTTCCACATCCGATGGTTTACCAGTGATGAACGCCCTTGTGTCCAGCGTGGGTTTGTCCGTTGGGACTTCGATAACGTCCGGACGAAATTCGATGCCAGTTCCGGCAGTACATGGAAGTACGACTTGTAGTCTTTTCCCACTTTCCAAACAAAGCTCGAGAATCTCTGAGAATCTCCGCGATTTGACTCTTTGATCACCCAGATGATGCTTTACTGCCAGCACGATTTGATCCTGCTCCTCGAATTTTAATTCGACATCAACGTAATTCGTTACATGCGTAACTAATTTCGCTCCTTTGAAGGAGTAAGAATCTGCAAAATTCAGTTTGCAAATGACATCCGTTGCGCCGCCCTGTTCGTCGATCTCAACGAATGCTGGCAAGACTTCGAAAAGCTTTTTGCCTTCGGCCATGACATTGATGGAGATTGTCTGATCGCTATTCTCTGAATTAACAATCAAACGTTTGTGCAATTTACCGTCCTTTGACGGGGTCACAGCCAACTTAAATTTACCTATATCTCCGGTTTCAATTTCAGTTGGAAAATCCCGGCTAACCAAACAACCACAGGACGAGGCAACAGACGAACAGTTGATTTTAGATCCAGTTTTGTTTCGAAGTTCAACAACGAATAGACTTGGAATAGAAGTCGGTACTGTTCCAAGATCGAGCTCCAAATCGCATGGAATGGACACGACATCTACATGTTTTGAAACGATTTCCGACGACGTGATTTCTATTTTCTCGGAAGGTTGCTGAACCGATTGCTCAGCAAGTTGACCATACGACCGCGGTATCAGTATTGGAGCAGTGATCAAGAGTGCAAGAGTGCAAGAGTGCAAGAGTGCAAGAGTGCAAGAGTGCAAGAGTGCAAGAGTGCAAGAGTGCAAGAGTGCAAGAGTGCAAGAGTGCAAGAGTGCAAGAGTGCAAGAGTTTCATGTCTCTTCCTTTGCTTTCGAATTTTTGGGGCGAAGTGAAACATTCTAACCCCCACGACTTTCGATTGATTGTATGATTCGTTGCTCTTGTGTCAAGAAAATTTACGAAAGATCTTTCAAGATAAATATTTCTGAGAAAATGGAACATGGGCTCCCTTTTGGCATGGCTACGTCGTAGCGTAATGAATCGGGAAACTGTCAATCCATCGATAGCTTGCCGCCGGCGAAAGTGGTCCTACTCCAAAGTTTTTCACTTATCGTCTCTCGATGCGAAGTAGCTGGAGCATTACGAGTCGTTCAACTAAGCCGTCTAATCTAACTTCCCCAAAAACTTGGCGATAAAGCCGGAATACATTGGGGATTGGTGTTTTGATTCTCAATACATTTTGGTGGCTCGCATTTGTGTTAGTAATTGACAGCCGAGTTTTTCCAAGAGCATTTTCTGGTGAGAAAGAAAAGGGGACGGGGGTAGTATTCAGAAAGAAAAGGGGACGAGAAAGAAAAGGGGACGGAGAAAGAAAAGGTGACGGGGGTAGTATTCATCACATCTTGCCTATTTCTGGCGGCCAATTGGTCGGCGGCAGTGCCATTCGGGTCAGACCCTGTTTTCGGTTTACAGGCAGGTGGTTGCGTGGTAGGTTGTTGGCATGGCGAGACCACTACGAATTGAATTTCCGAACGCAATCTATCATTTGATGGCACGAGGGAATGGTCGTCAAGCAATTTTTCATATCGACGGTGACTATCAGCGTATGACCGATGGCTTGGCCAAGACAGTCGCCCGAACCGGTTGGGAAGTCTTTGCCTATGTTTGGATGCCTCATCATATCCATCTCTTTGTCAGGACTCCCAAGCCCAACTTG
>JANMGV010000071.1:0-38181 GCA_031374825.1 Pirellulaceae bacterium | reverse complement strand
GTATGTCGGAACACTTTTCGTGTGGTTTGATCGACCTGCAAAAGGGGGCGTGTGAGTCAATAGCACAATCTTCGCGAGACGTTTGCATCCTAAGTTACGCACAGCTAATATGTTTTGAATTTCCGGACAGACACTAGCTAGTCTCCATCTTTTTGCCCTCAATTTTTCTGCCACCCATCCCACCGCGTCTTCACTCGCCTTGACCTTTTAATTGCGATTGAAGGTCCTTTTTCAATCGCTCAAGGTAAGGCGAATAACGCTCATGCGGCAATGGAACCTCGGTTGTCAAAGTAGCCAACCGTCCACGCATTTCTTCTTGTGTACATTGGCAGTGTGCCAAAGCGTTCATCGCGGAAATTGCATTAAAAAGACCACTTCGCTTAGCATCGGCAATTTCTATTAAATCATCCAGGGCCAGCGTACGGTCCGTTTGGTTACCAAATCGTGCCAATGTTTCTGCCAAGACGATTCGCACCATCCCGGATTTTTCTTCGACCATCCGATCACGAAGTGGTTTGAGGTCCAATGGCTCGCCTCGAACACCGCGAATCAAAATATTAGTAGCCAACCAATACCGAACAACGCTGTCGCTTGCATCGAGTCCCAATGCCAATGAGTTACCGCCAGATTCATAGCGAGTAGCGGCATCGGCCGCTTTTTCGATCTCCGCGATCGGATACCGAGAATCGTCGTGCCCCATAGTCCAGGGAGCATCTTTACCTGAGCGAGCATACATTTCCGACTCGGGCATCAATCCCAAGTCGCGCGACTCCAGCATCCAGACCCTCAAAACTTTCCGCAGGCGATCCAACGTCGGTTGATGTAGCGATTGCTCGGCTAAGTTCACGATCTGTTCGGGATCATTCGACAAATCATACAGTTCTTCCGAAGCTTTGTGCCGCCAAAAATAACTTTGCGCTTCGTTCGTTTGCTTCGACCGAAAAGCTTCGAACCAAACTCGCGTCGTCGGAGTTTGAAACATGTAGTCCAAGTATTGCCCCTGAGCACGGTGCGGCATCCAATTGCGAATATACAGATACCGATCATCGCGAACACAACGCGAACAGTCATAACGTTCGTCCATACGATCCCGAAATCCAAATGAATAAGTATTCTGTTCCGATTTCTTTGGACCGAGAAAAGCCCGCCCTTGTAGGCGCGAAGGGATTTGCACACCAGCCAAGCTCAACATCGTGGGTGCCAAATCGATGAAGCCAACCAAATCGTCGCTGGCTGTTCCGGGTGCAAACGATCGATTCGCAAGCGATTTGAACTTTTCGGGCACAACGACGATTAGCGGCACATGCAAACCCGATTGATACAACCATCGCTTGCTTCGCGGCATTCCACTGCCGTGATCGCCAAAATAAAGAATAATCGTTTCTTCACGCAATTCATCGGCGTCCAACTCCGCAAGGATGTGTCCAACGCGAGTGTCCATTTCGGTCAGTTTGTCATAATACTGCGCCCAATCTTGGCGAACTTCGGGCAGATCGGGATGATAAGCGGGTACGTGGACTTTGGTGGCATCATGAATCGGCGTGTGCGGCCGAATCCGAATCTGGCTTTCGTGACTAATCGCGATGTTAAACACCGAGAAGAACGGCTGCCCCGCCGGGCGATTCCTCCAGTGAGCTTTTCGACTCGACTCGTCCCAAACTTTCCCTTGAGTTGCGACATTGTAATCCTCTTTTTCATTGTTGCTGCAATAGTAACCGTTCTGTCGCATGTATTGCGGCAGCAACCAAAATCGGTTCGGCAATTTGACATGACTACGCATGTGCATTGCACCCGTTGATGTCGGCCACAATCCGGTAACAATCGTGGTCCTGGCGGGTGCACAAACCGGAGCATTCGACCAGCAGTTATTGAACCGCAATCCGCTTGCAGCCAAACGATCCAAATGCGGAGTGGTTGCATACGTATCGCCATAGCAACCCAATTCCGGTCCGTTGTCTTCGCTTGTGATCCAGAGGATATTGGGACGATCCGCAGCCTGCAAATCAAAAACACACAGGCAAACAAGTATTATCGCTCGCGTCGATTCCGATCTCACTGCATTGCCCCCAAGTTGGTTAATCACCAGGCTTACACGTATCATCTATTCAGCCTTCTTCAAATTCTTCGCGTATTGCACGCACGATTGCGGAACGGTTCACTTTGGACTCTAAGACCTGTGCGATATTGACTCCGAGATATTCGCCAAGCTTGCAAGCTAGGTCGACATCTCGGATTCCTTCGAATTGGTTTACACGTTGCTGGCCAAGATAGATCGTCTGCGAATCCGACCGACACCCGCTTTCAAAACCGTCGAGCAATTCCTCAATCCAAGTTTCCGGTACCCCACGCTGCAAACTATACTCCCGAGGCCAAATATCATCTCCTGTGCATTCATACAACAGCTCGATAGCCAACGTCCGATCCATAGGAATTACCTAGCAAAAGTTTCGCAAACTAAGATTCGCACTGCCGATCAATCGTCACCGAGCCCCTGTACGGAAATGCAGCGAAAACCAAGGCAGCGGCCTTTGGCAGTGGGCGGGCGACCGCGGCGAGAGGAACTGCGGCAGAGATTGGCCGGGCCAATCCAGCTTCCTCCTCGCTCGCTCCGTATGCCGCTTGGTTTGCGACAAACTGGATTTCGTTCTGATGCATCCTTCGTTTCGTAAAACCTCTCGTTATACCAATCGCGACACCACTGCCAAACATTTCCTCCCATGTGATGCAAACCAAATGGCGACATTCCGAAGTCGGCATTGACGTTCATGAGCGGCAAGTCTTTAAGCTCGTACTGAACGCCTCGCGAGTGTTTGCCGAAGTTCATCGCGGGCTCTAAACCTTCGGCCGATTCTGGACCAGATTGATTGGAAAACGAAATCGATTTCGGGCCGCGTGCCGCATATTCCCATTGAGCTTCCGAGGGAAGAAAACCTTCGCGTTCGCGATAGTCGATCCAATCCACCCCATTAGCCCACAGAGAGTAAGCATTCGCCCCATACCAGGAAACCAATACCATCGGCCAATGCTCAACGCCCGGGATCGGCTGCCAGCGCCCTTCCCATTGGCGAATCGGAATGTGCTTTCGCCGCCCGTCGTCTGGCTTCAATTGAAACCAGTCGTCCAGCGCTTCATCGGTCGCGACTATAGAATTGAGAAACCGGCAATACGCTGTCGTGGAAACGGTCTCCGTATCAATAATAAAATCGTCAAGTTCAACCACGTGCAAAGGTCGCTCATCGGGTTGTGCGGACGGATCTTGGCTACCGATCTCAACTGAACCTCCTGGAATTAGGACGCATCGCATGCCGTCCGAAGCGCGGCGATACATTTTTCGAATACTGCCGTCGTCGGATTCAATTGGTTCCAGAAGAGAATGTCCGTCGGCAAATGTCTCCCCGAGCCATTGTCCTCCAAGCTGAGTAAACGGAATTCGCTGCCCTACCGCTGATGATTCATTATGCGTTGGCACATTCCGAGTGCTTCGCCAGCCTTTTCTCGGTGGCTTACCCGTTCCTTGTTGCAAGTAGATCAATTCCGCCAAATCGCAAATTCGAAATGGTGTCCGCGTGAAAACCGCTTTGTAAACATTGTTCGGTGGATCATCGGGGATCTTTACATCAAATTTATCCTCAGCTTCCATCAAAAGTTCAATCAAACACAAACTGTCGCAATTGAGATCTTCGATCAACCGACTTGTTCGAAAGATCTTTTTCAAAGGGATGCCAAGTTGCTCAGAAGCGATCAATCGTACTTTCTGTTCCACGGTTTCGATATCAAGGTTCATGAGCATGTCCGATTGAGTTTCGATCAAGTCATCTTCTTCGCTAATTGATGGTAGTTGATAGTTTATCGATCTTCTCAGCGATTTTGAATTGATACGAGTGGCTCAAAGTGCATTAGTAGGAAATTTTCCGCTCCGCACTTGGGAAAGCAATGGATCTTTGAAATGGGTTTGCTCGATAGCGCCTGCCTCCTCATCCCCCGGCCCCTTCTCCTCCGGAGTACCGGAGGAGAAGGGGAGATAGGAATAAGCGCTGGAAGTGTTCAGCTAGAAAAAGCATGTCATATGTTCATGTGTCGGATGACAGCAATGGTAGACAGCAATGGTAGACAGCAGTGGTAAATAGCAGTAGTAGACAGCAACCACTTGAAAGAACATTTCTATCTCCCCTTCTCCTCAGTCTTCTGAGGAGAAGGGGCCGGGGGATGAGGAGCCGACAACGTATCGCTCGCTTAGTTTCGCTCACTTATTATCGTTCACTTAGCCAGCAATGACGTTGCCTTCAGACAAGTTCATGATGTTCTGAATCGTCGAAAGAAGCGGCCCTGCGTCGTCGCGCCATGAAGCTTCGGAACCGATCTTGTTGACCAAGTCCTTAACTTGGCAAACACCCTTGTCAAGCTCGTCACTGCCTGCGATCAAAGCGATTCGGAATTTGCGATGGTCTGCGTACTTGAGTTGCTGGCCAAGCTTTTTTGGTTCTGGATACAGCTCAACGGACCAGCCTCCAGCTCGTACGACGGATGCCAGCTCAAAGTAATCGTTGAGTCGCGCGGCATCGAAATAGGGAATGAAGATCTGCGCGGTTGACCGCGTTGTAGGAATCCGGCCCAATTGTTCCAGTGCGGCGAGCAATCGATCTAACCCCAGGGACGCGCCGACTCCCGGCAGGTGCTGCTTGGTGTAGACTCCCGCCAAGTTATCGTATCGCCCACCGCTGCATACGCTGCCAATAGCGGGCAAGTCATTCAAGGTGGTTTCAAACACAACACCCGTGTAGTAGTCCAAACCGCGTGCGATCGAAACGTCTATCTTAAAACGATTTGCAGGAACGCCCGCAGCGAGCATGGCAGCGGACATCGTGCGCAGTCGCTCTACCCCAGCTTGCCCGTTTGCATTTCCGACGAGAGTGCGTTCCAACGCCGCCAGGACTTCTTCGGTCGATCCCCGAATCTTGGCAAGCTCCAGTACTGCGGCGGTTTGAGACATCGAGAGCCCAGCGGCGTTTAAGTCATCGGTGACTTTTTCAGGGCCAAGCTTTTCAAGTTTGTCCAATGCACGCAGCACAGCAGTCGAACGATCTTGAAGATCCAAACTTTCAAGGAAGCCGTTCAGTATTTGCCGGTTGTTGATGCGAAGCGTCACATCCGGCACGCCAAGTTCGCAAAATAGCTCGTGAATGACAAGAGCCGTTTCGATGTCCGCAACAACGCTTTCGGTACCGATGGTATCAAAGTCGCATTGCACGAATTCGCGAAATCGACCGGCCTGCGGAGTTTCGCCTCGCCATACCGGCGCGATATGGTAACGCTTGAACGGCATCCCCAGATCCGAGTGGTGTTGTGCCACAAAGCGAGCTAGTGGAACGGTCAAATCGAATCGCAAACCGACTTGGCGGCCGCCTTTGTCTTCGAAACGATATAGCTGCCGGTCGGTCTCTTCGCTGCCTTTGCCAGTGAGAACTTCCAAGTACTCGATGGCAGGCGTGTCGATCGGTACAAATCCGTATCGACGATAGACTCGCCGAGCCGTTTCCATCAACTGCTCGCGAGGGATCATTGCTTCGGGCAAGAAGTCGCGAAAGCCCTTCAAGGTTCGAGGTTCGATAAGCTGGGACATGCAATACCATCCTGGTGGCAAAGTGAATTTTTGTATGCCGAACCGATATCTCGGCTTCAATTGAGAATCGGCAACATCGCGGGTTCTGGAGTCCGAATCACCTGAGAAGTCGACGAGGCAAGCATGGCTTCCATGTATTCGCCCATCTGCTCCGACGTTTCAAAGTACATGTCGTAAACAGCGTCATCATCGTACTCGCAGTTATCGGTTGAGTAGTCACGACATATTTGAGGACGCGTCATGTACGCACCGCAACGAAAATCGGATTGCAGATGTTTGCACTTGGTATGGACAAGCAAATACCAAGCGTTTTCTTCGACGAACAACGATGCGTGCTCGTGCATCAAGTACCATCGTATGTAGTCCAAGTCCTTTTGTTCCGTTGGTCGGTCGATCGGCAAAGCAAAATAACGGCAACACTTGGCGGTGCAATAATCGCACAGGCATTCGCCGCCGGGAACATCCTCTTTCTTGGGTCTCATTCCGTTGATCGTTTTGGGCAAGGTGGCCATTGCAATTCGCTTTCAAGCAGAAGGTCGATCTTGACATAAAATGAAATCAATAACTACGTCGAACATCTTAATCGGTTTCGCGACTTCTGCCATACGATTAGATTCGCTTGATAAATTTGTCCGACTGGACATCTGGGTCGACAGCAATAACAATGGCGACGTTCGACTGAATTCGTAGGCAATGCTGTTCCCGATTTTCTGCGAAAAATCAACTGATATCCTGGATTGGGGCTTTTCGATGGAAATCGTGATCACTGCTGTTGGACCCGATAATGTGCGATTGGCGGACCCAATCATTCACGACATTACTCAGCGCGGTGCCAACATTGCCGAAATTCAGATGTACGATCACGATGAGGCGGCTGTCTTTGCCATGTTGTGTCGCATTCGTGTTGCCCCCGAGCAATTGATCCCCATCCGACAAGCGATGCAGGCTGTCGGGCGAGACCGGAACTTGGAAATTCGAGTATGGAGTGCGGACGAACGCGCAACGCGACCGAGAATCGCGCTGTGCACCACTTTGCTGGAACAAACGCCGCGAGCCGTCTTGCAAGCAGTCCAATCGGGTTCGATTCGCGCTGACGTCGCCGTGATGATCAGCAATCGCAAAAAGTGCGAAAGCTTAGCAAAAGAATTCAATGTCCCTTTCGAATTCGTCGGACGCGAAGATGGCTCGTCCGATGATCCCAAGCTTGTCGGTTTGCTGGATCGCTACGAAATCGATTACGTTGTGCTTGCTAGGTATATGCGGATACTACCACCGGACACTTGCTGGAAATTCGCCGGTGGCCGAATAATCAACCTCCATCACGGACTGCTGCCTTCGTTTCCGGGCATACGTCCATACCACGACGCATTTTCAGCTCGAATGCTCACCTTTGGAGCCACCTGCCATTTCATCGTTCCCGATCTCGACGCTGGAAATCAGACGATTAATCAAGCCACATTTTCTGTCGACCCCGGAACCAAGATTGACGAAGTCATCCATATTGGCCAAGACGAAAATGAACCGAGATGCCTCGTCGAAGGGGTTCGCCGTGTAGTGGACCGCGAAGTACAATTGCATTTCCATCGCGTGATTGCTTCGGTTCACAATCGCCGACCAAGATTGTAGCCACACAGCCCGAGCAACTACTTTTTTCATTTCCGGTACGCACGATCAAACCTGCCGCACACTTTACTGAAAGCGAACTTCTTCAATGACGAAACACACGACCCTATTTTTTTTAGTCATCAATCTTTTCTGGTCGCCTGTACTTTTGGCCGATCAAGCACCTGAAGAGTTGACCATCGCGACTTGGAATTTGGAATGGTACTTCGACAATTACAAAGGCGACAACAGCAGCGATTTGGCAAAAGAGCAATCCGCACCTAGCCGTGAAGAATACGAATGGAAACGCGATCGTTTGGCGGAAGCCATTGCTGCATTCAAACCCACGATCTTGGCGGTCCAAGAAATTGAGAACCGCCGCGTGTTGCTCGACCTCACGACCGTGCTTCGAGATAAGCACCAATTAAACTACCGAGTCGCCTTTATCGAGGGATTCGATTTTGGCACCGAACAGGATGTCGCGTTTCTCTTTCAATCGGGCTTGGTCGAATTCAGCCGCAAGGAACAGAACCGAGAGATGTTTGAAAGCAAGGATTATTACTCCCTGTCCAAACATATCTTTGGCCAATTTGAGTGGCAAGTTGATGGAAGGACCGAACGGTTAACAATTTTTAATGCGCACTTTCGGGCAAAAGCCGAGGAAGGTGCGATCCGGCTCAAGCAAGCCAAACTTGCTCGCAAATGGGTTCAATCGGCGCTCGAGGCGGGTGACAATGTTATTCTGCTCGGGGACTTTAACATCGAAGATCCGGCTGGCAAGGCTACGAAGGACAGCGAGCTTGCAGAGCTATTGGGAAAGAATACAGCCAACGCTGCTGACGATTTATTCGATGTGTTGGAGTCTTTACCCGAAGCGGAACGCCGCACGCACCTGATCTTGGATAAGCAGTTTGACAGGATTTTGATCAGCAAGTCCTTGGTGGAGGACGCCGCAGACAAAAAGGACTTGGTGTTTGAAAAGGCTGCGGTTCTTGGAAAATATACCGTGCGGGGCAAAGGCCCTGATTTGGATCATTGGGATGCTCGATACACAACGCCTCAAGACGAACGGGACTTGAGCGATCACTACCCGTTAATGGCCACTTTTCGATTTAAGTAATGGCCATTGTTGAAGTTGGATGTTGCTCGCGTTCCGGCTTAAGCGTTTATTTGCGTTTGGGGTCCAAGTTGGCATCGAGCTCTTCTTTCGATACGCTCGAAGCAACACCTTGTTCCGGCACTTCTTTTTTGGCGATCCACAACAACGCATTCAAGACTACTTTGCGGAAATCGTCATTGCCCCAGTTATCGTGGAAGTGACCGCCAGTGAATCCGAATCCACGTCCGCCGTCGGGGCGTTCGACACTCCACATCATCGCCTCGGCTCGATTCTTTGCAGCTTGGATGTGAGGGTAGGGGCCCGGAGGATAAACATAGGGTCCATTCCGCACTGCGTCCGATGGCGAGGCGACGAGGATAGGCACGAACTTGGTGCCTTCTACATCTGCAGCGCTGCCGCCGGGGAGTTCATTCACAAATCGCATATTGAAGTACCATTCGTCTTTAACTTGGAATGGCTTTACTCCGCGAGTAATCGGATGCTCAGGAAAGTGGGCAAACTCGGGTTCCCATATCGGATTGCATGAAAACATGTGTTCGTAATGCCCGCCAATCCAACGTTTAAACTGCTTGCCAGCTTGGTCCGCGACGACCTCGACGCCATAGTGCATGCAGCCGATTCCGACGCCTTTGCCGGTCCATTCGTCGATCATCTTTAGTCGCCGACCGTTTTCCTGGACTGCTTCATGGCCGGCACCGCCATCCATGTAAAACACAACTGCGTCCATGCCGTCCAAAACCGCTTCGTCCTTAGGCCAGCCATTTAAGACGATTTCCGTTTTCAACCCAGGCACAGAGTCAAGGCATTTCTTGATCAGCTGAACGCCGGCGTTGAATTCGTGCATTCGCGGCGGATGGGAAGGCTTGCCGGCAATGATAACGATCTTGCGGTCTGCTGCATCCTGCGCGAAAGCATGGCCCGAACCGAACAATGCAAGAAACAGACTGAACAGAATCACTCTTCTCATACGATGTCCCCTAATTCGAAATGTCCCAACCAAACTGGTCGCTATCAGTTTAGTCGTTTAACGCACGAATCGCCATCGACGGGAATATCTATCAATCCCACATGGGGCAGTGAACACCCTAGATGAACAATCTTTGCAGTTCGTTTGGGTGATCGATAATCGTTTGCGCGCCCGATTCAATAAGCTCGGTGCGGGAACGAAAACCCCATGTAACGCCGACGGGCCAGCATCCCGCTGCCGTCGCTGTCCACATATCCGTGTTCGTATCGCCAACGTACAAGGCTCGCGCCGGAATCGTCTCTAGTTGTTCCATAACGTACAGAGCACTTGCCGGATCAGGCTTTTTAGGGAAACGCTCGGATGCGCCTAAAACAAGGTCGAACCGCCAATTGGACAAGAGCTCATCAACGCATCTTTGGGTGAATGCGTTGGGCTTGTTGGACAAGACGGCCATGGGAATTTTTTCGGCTGCCAGCCAATCAAGCAGTTCTGCGACCCCCGCATAGGGCCCCGACGTCTGGTTCCAACGTGCAGCGTAAAAACGCTCAAAGGCATGGATGCATTGTTCGTGCAACGTAGCTTCGGTTATACAACGAGGTAACGCACGCTGGAAGAGCGTGGCGACGCCATCACCTACCATCAAATTATAACTATCGAGCGAGTGAGTTGGCTCGCCTAACGATGCCAGTACATCGTTTGCTGCGTTCCCAATATCCGCAAGCGTGTCTAGCAGCGTGCCATCGAGATCAAAGATGACGGCATCGAATCTTTTCAAAGTGTAGAACTCAAAGAGAAACCAAAGATGTTTAGCGAGATGCACCCATCCCAGTTGGCGTCACAGGTGCTTCAGGCGCAGGCTCTGGTTTCATGGACTCTGCCAACGTGTCCTTTAGCTCGATCTTGTTGCTATAAGCATCCGCATCTAAGAGCGTAAATCCAAGGAACAAACTGACGAAGATCAACGAGCTGATAAAGAGAATCGCATTGAAGGGTTTGTCCCACAACAAGTGCATGAAGAACAGGATGACCAATGAGGCTTTGACTGTAGCAATGCCTAGCGAAAGCCAGATTTCCATATCCCCAATATCCAAAGTTGACTGATAGACGGTCAACAATGTCAGGAGCACGAGGATCGTGAATACAGTCAATAACATGCGTATCGAGGCGGGATGTGCAAACTCACCCTCATGATGTCCATGGTTATCTGCGTGTGCGTCTGTAGAGTGAGCCATTCAACGATTCCTAAATACTAGTTAGTCCAAACCGAACGATATTCCGAAACTAACCAATCAAATACAGTAGGGGGAACAAGTAGATCCAGATGAAGTCAACCAAGTGCCAATATAAACCGACATTGTCGACTGGTCCAAAGTACTTGCTATGGAACTCGTGACGTGCGGCTTTCACGATTAACCATGTGAGCACCACCATTCCACCTAGGATGTGAAAAGCGTGCACGCCGGTCATACAATAATAGATACTAAAGAACAAACCTGCCCGACCCTTTTGGTTCACCTTTGGATCTTCCACACCTTCAAACTTTGGAGGTGCAACTTGGTCGGGGTGAGCCTGAGTGACAGCGTTAAGAACGGGTTCGGTTACGGCAGTTGCCGCAACAGGCGACGCCGTGTGCAGCTCTTCTGCTGCGGCAAGTTCCGTGGCGTGCGAGTCGTGTTGGGCGGTGTGATCGGCGTGTTCTGCATGAGCTTCGCCGGACTCCAAATATCGACCCAAGCCGACGCCGCCGAAGAAACATGCTGCGGCAAGAAACAAAGGTCCTGCAATTTCAACCTGCACGCGATCTTTCTTCACCAAAGATATGAGCCACCAAATCAGGAACGCCACCGCCAGTATACCGGGGATGACGCACATATAAATCAAAGAGAGCTCGCCAAATGCGTGGTCTTCGTTTGATGGAACACCTTGAGCACGGTACAGGCTACCCGGCAAAAGTCCGAGACCCCACTTGTGCGTGTACTCAACTGCCTTAACACCCAAAAAGACCGCTGCACAGCCTAACGTTGTTCCTAACATTCCGACCAAAATGCGATGCTGACTAAGTTGAGAAGCACGAACGGCCCACGCCATCGTCAGCGAGCTAAACAACAATACACCCGTGTTGATCGCCCCCAATTTTTCATTGAGAAACTTGCTTGCAAAGGCAAATGTCTCCGGGCTTTGACTACGGAGTAACGCGTAAGCGCAGAACATTCCACTGAAAAACAAAACTTCCGTGACTAGGAACAACCACATCCCCAGTTTTCCTGAGTCAAATTGTTGTTCGGCATCATCAAAGTGGTGTGCTAACCATTCTGGATGGTCATGAGAATGGTCGTCATGTTCATGGCCAGTTTCATGGTGGGTTACGTCTGATACGCTCATCGTGGGCAAATATCCTTCACCAGTACCTTGGTGCAAATTTCACAAAAATCTCAATCGAATTAGCTCTGACCGTGCTTCAAGTAACCGCCAATTTTTTCATCGTATTCGATACCGCGGAAGTCATATGGATCGCTTACGGTCGGTGGTCGTTCGAAGTTATAGAATGGAGGAGGCGAACTGCAATTCCATTCGAGCGTTGCGCCGCCCCACGGATTGCTCGGAGCTTTGCGGCCTCGGAAAATCGCATGCACGAGCGCCACCAAAGCAATCAACAATCCAAGACCCAACACAAACGCTCCGATCGTCGATACAACGTGTAAGTCCTGGAACTCAATCTTGTAAGTTGCATAACGTCGTGGCATGCCTCGCGTTCCTAACACGAACTGGGGTAGGAACGTCAAGTTAAAGCCAATGAAGACAACGATCGCACTAACGCACCCAAGAAACTCGTTGTACATGCGACCAGTCATCTTGGGCCACCAATGGAATGCACCGCCTAGCAAAGCCACTAACGTTCCACCCATCATCACGTAATGGAAGTGTGCAACTACGAAGTACGTATCGTGCAAGTGCCTGTCAAGCGACAATGGACCAAGAAACAGTCCGGTCAATCCGCCGATTGTGAACAAGAAAATAAAGCTCAATGCATAGAGCATTGGAGCAGTCAGGCTAATCGTACCTTTGTACATTGTGGCTAGCCAGTTAAATACCTTAATGGCCGATGGAATCGAAACAGTGAAGGTCAAGGCTGAGAATATGATCGAAGCCACGTCGGACATGCCGCTCGTGAACATGTGATGGCCCCAAACCAAGAAGCCAAACAATGCAATTGCGACGGATGAGTAAGCGATAAATCGATACCCGAAAATACCCTTATGACTATGAACTGCGATGAGTTCGCTGATGATACCCATGGCGGGCAAAATCATGATGTAAACAGCAGGGTGAGAGTAAAACCAGAAGAAGTGCTGGAAAGTTACGGGGTCACCATTCAGCTTGGGGTCGAAAATACCGATTCCGAGCACACGTTCCAGGGTTAGTAACAAGACCGTGATGCCCAATACTGGCGTAGCAAGCACTTGAATAATACTGGTGGAATATGTTGCCCAAAGGAAAAGAGGCATCTTGAACCAGGTCATTCCGGGTGGTCGCATCGTGTTGATCGTTACGATGAAATTCAATCCAGTGAAAATAGAGCTGAATCCAAGAATGAAAACGGCCAAAGTCGCCCATACAACGGGGCCTTTCGATTCCAGACTATAAGGCGTGTAGAAAGTCCATCCCGTATCAAGACCTGTGATCAACAGCCCGACCAAGAAAAATATCGCTCCAGTAACCCACAGGTAAAAACTCATCAAGTTTAACCGTGGAAAGGCGACGTCCTTTGCCCCAAGCATGACCGGCAAGAGAAAGTTACCCAACGCCGCCGGGATACTCGGAATGATGAACAGGAAAACCATGATCGCGCCGTGAAGCGTGAACAATTGGTTGTATTGCTGTACCGTCAGGAACCCACCATCCGCCCACATCAAGTGCGTGCGAAAAATCAATGCGATGATCCCTGCAAGTGTGAAACTTGCCATAACCCCGCAGAAATACATGACGCCAATCCGCTTGTGGTCAAGGGTCAGCGCCCAAGTTAGAAAACCCGAGGTGTGTGTTAGGTAGTTATCCTTAACATCACTTCCCCGTGTAACTTCAATTGTCGAGTCGGGACGCGTTAAAATACTCATATCAAACCTCGTAAAATTCTCGGGGAAATCAAAACCCAAGATTCATTGTTCTGGCTGTTTAATCTTTCAAGGACTTCATGAACTCAATGAGTGCCATGATTTCCTTTTCCTTGAGGCGGCCTTGGTAGGAAGGCATCGCCGACGCTGTTTGGTAACCGTCTCGAGCCATAGATTGCGGGTCCAATATGGATGTTCGGACATAGTTCTCGTCGAATCTCACTGGAGAACCTTTGGCCAAGACTACTTCCTTACCCCAACCGCCCTTAAAACTCGGACCAATAACTTTTTTCCCGTCTATGGAATGACAACTCTTGCAGCCTCGTCGCTCATACAACCATTTCCCGTGCTCCACAGGATCTACAGGTGGCTTAGCGGCTTCGAGAACCCATTTATCGTAATCTGCTTGATCATGGACAATTGTCTTGGCGACCATTTGACTGTGTTTGTCACCGCAATATTCGGTGCAAAACAGGTCATACTCGCCGTTCTTCGTCGGCTGAAACCACATCACATTATAACGTCCCGGAACGACGTCCGTCTTCGCCCGAAAGGCGGGTACGAATAAACTATGCAGAACATCGTCTGATCGCATAGTCAATTTAACTGCCTTGTCACGGGGCAGGTGCAAATTGGTATCGATGGCACCGTTCGGATACTCGAAACTCCAAGCCCATTTTTGGGCCTGAACCTTGATTTCTAGCAAGTCCCCTTCGGGTGGCTTGGCCATATCCAGATAGCCGACTGTTCCACGGGCGAAAATCCAAACAACGATAAACGTCGGAATAATCGTCCAAGTGATCTCCAGCGCATTGTTGTGAAGCGCTTCAGGTGAACCTTTGTACCCGGGTCGCATGCGGTACTTCCACATGAAGTAACCCATCGGGATGATAATCAAGAAGAAGAATACGTAACTGATGTAAAGGATCGCGTGATAAAACGAATCTATTTCAGGAGCAAAAGTGGACGCCTGCTCCGGAAACCAAAACGTTTTATGTACATCTCCCAAAAAGGGCATTATCTGTCCGCTGTCGAACATAGCTTTTCAGTCACTTCATTAAGGGTCAAATCATCTGTGAAATTGTTACCGACTCGGCTATCGCCAGACTCTGGCGGCAAATCGGTATTCAGGTCTCTCTCTACTCCCGCAGTTGCAGTGTCGTCATTAACGACTTTCGGTGAAGGTCGAAACCAAAACGGTATGGAGGCACCCAACACGAGGACGACAAAAACACCGGCAGTAATCGACAAAAGTTTCCTGGCATCGGCCGAGTAGCGATTATCGGTTGAGTTATAACTCATGCACCACAACATGAAGGCGTCGACGGTTGTCCCGATTTTTCCTTCCGACGCTTCCATGAGGGCCAAACGCAATGTGTTTGGGTCGAAAGCAACGTCGTAGATGTAACGCGTAATCTTGCCCTTCGGCGAAATGGCGATGGCGGCAGCGACATGGTTGTATCGATCATTTGCTTTGTCATAGGTGTAGCGAAAACCAACGGCCTTCGCGATGGCTGCGATATTGGCAGGACTTCCGGTCATAAAGTGCCAAGCGTTCCGGTCGTGCTGTTCGCTAAGATCCGATGTGTACTTGACCTTTGATCCAGCAGCGCGATCTCGAGTCTCACGAGGGTCGACGCTAATCGATACAAGTTGAAAATCCTTTCCAAGTCGAACTTCGAAAAGTTTGTCCACGCCCTCAGCCAAGCCATCCAGCTGCGCATTGCAAAGTCCGGGGCAGTTGCTGTAATTCAGCGTGAGCAAAATTGGCTGGGTCCCGTTGATCAACTGGCCAAGGGTTCGAACACGGCCGCGGTCGTCTTCGAAAACGAGGTCGAGAGGAATGGTGTCCCCAAGATGTTCATCGACTCCAATGTCGCGGGCTTGCGCGGGAACATCGGTCAAAACCTGCGCAGAGCAAACTGTCGCGAGATTCCCTGCCAGGAAAACGCAGCATGATATCACATAAAGTTTGCTCGTTAAAAGTTTCATGATTTAAGAACCGATTTAGGTCGCGAAATGAATCTCCCTGCTAGATCATTGTAACGGCCCCGCCAAACGTACCATTGGGCATTTTGACGCTGAGTTTACGCACCCGGCTTTCCGCCAGTGGTTTCGGCCAAATTGCCAGCTTTCACTTCTTCTAGAACTAGTTCTTTAGCACGGTTGACAGGTATTTGGAGTCTCTTGGAGGGCGGCAATTGGGTTTCACCAGGTCCGGCTTCGGGAGCGGGTACAACGACCCATTCGTAACGACTGAGGGAGTCCGCTTGTTCTTTCAACACGGCTAAAGACGAAGTGTATTCACTTCGATCTTTCTTTTTCTCGTTCTCACTATTTTCCCAGTAATACGAGAGACCTTGAATCCCGACAATAATGACGATCAGAAGCAACGCACTGAATATAGTTGCGAAGCCGATGGTCGATGTGTTGAGGTCATCGTAGCGTGCCATAATCAATCCAATGCAAACTTACAGAATGGGATTTGAATAAGAAAGCGCTTCGTGCAATCGAGGGTCACGAACTGCTACTAACGGAACATCGCTTGCCCTCATAATGAGGAACGCGAAGAAAATCGAACTCATACCAACCAGACCAACGAGGTGTGCCACAATCATCAGTCCGGAAATCGGCAAGTGTGTGTTCGGCATCACCAAGAAGGTCATATCCATCCAATGTGCCACGAGGAACCAAGCGGACCAGAAGCCCAAACCTAAGCGGTTCCGTCGAACGTGCCGGCTCATGAATCCAAGGAACGGAATGATGAAGTGGATGATGATCAGGGCATATGCCAAGAAGAACCAACCATTGTCATATCGCTCGCGGAACCAATTTGTTTCTTCTGGAATGTCGGCGTACCAGTAAAGTAAGAACTGTGAGAAAGCGCTGTAGGCCCAAAACATGTTAAAGCCAAACATGATTTTTCCCATGTCATGAAAATGCTCCATGTTGACTTGATCGCGAAGTTTGCCGCTCTTCTGCAGAGCCAGAAAAAGCAAAATCATCAAGGCAAAAAACGCCACCATGCTTGCAGCGAACAAGTACACACCAAAAATCGTGCTATACCAATCCGAATCAAGCGACATGATCCAGTCAAAAGCGGCGAAGCTTACGGACAACGCAAAGAAAACGACCATCGGACCGCTGTAGGCCTGCATCTTGATGGTTAAGCCTACGTCGCCAGTCTCATCCTGCCGACGACTGTGCTTGTGCATCCACGTCGTAATAAATGACCAGATTCCTAAATAAGCGATCGAGCGAGCCGAGAAAAACCACCAGTTGAGATAACCGGTTTTCTCCGCCGTTAGACCGTGCAAATTCTCTTTCGTATCATTCCATTCGTACAGTTCTTTGCTTCCGAGTGCAAGCATAATCAAGATCGGTATGAACAACATAGCCATCCAAGGAATTGTGGTCGAAATCAGCTCAGCTTGCCGTCGAACCGTTGCACTCCAGCCGGACCGAACCAGGAACTGAACCAATACAAAGAACATCGCTCCGATGCCGAATGTCAGGCAAAAGATGAAATTGGCGAGATACGAGTGCGAAACAAGCTTCATCGTGTTGTCAGACGACACAAATCGAAACAACACAAAACTTAACCCAATCGCAACGATGCCAGCGACAATCAGCGCGATGGGTTTTGTCCGCCAAGATTCAGGCAGCCTAAGGCTTTCGTCGTTCTTTATCTCAATCATATCTGTCAAACTTGTTTGCGAGTAAAACTTTGTCGTAATCGTTTCGAGCTATTCGCCTTTAGCAAGCGAACCGCGTTGATCTTCCGGAACATCATCCAGGTTCGCATTGCGACTTCTTTGCAGAGCGCGAACGTAGAGCACGATTGCCCAACGTTCCTTGGGAGTAAGCACCGCGCCGTAGCTTGCCATTTTGCCTTTGCCTTTGGTGATCGTGTAGAAGACCTGCCCAACAGCTTGCTTGCGCACAGCATCCGAGTGCATGGAAGTTGGCGCTAACCAATAACCTTGAGCCAATTCGTCCGCACGACGAGCAACTAAGCCGTCTCCATCACCACCGACTCCATGGCAAGCGGCACAATAAATCTCAAATTTCTGTTTACCCAAATTCATCGCCGCTTCATCAACCTCCATCGGAATTTTTTTGACGAAAGGTAGATTAGGCACACCGGGAGTTGGGGCTTGCGTCGCACCGGCAGCACTAACTGCTGGGACCGCAGGAGGCTGTAATTTGGCATCTACTGGTGTTGGTGCCTGCGGTGCAGCCGTCACTACAGGAGTGGGTGCTGGGTCTGCGGGCGCTACTGTTTCAGGTTCTGCTTTCGGTGGCTCCACTTTCGGCGGCTGTTCAGCGACCGATTTGGTCTCGGCAGGTACCGGCGGTTGACCATCACGGGGGCTGGCAACGCGATTTTCGACTGCCTTGGCAGGCTCTTGAGCGGACGAGACTAGTCGAACGCCTTGCGTTTCAATCATGGAAAGCTGTGATGGATCGTATCCCAAATAATACGGATCTGCCTGCTCTAATTGGCCTCTCGCTACTGTGCCAGCAACTTGTGGGCGCATCGCCCGGCCGTCGGCGAAAATCGTAGAAATCTGTTGGGGCTTCTTCTTCGGCTGAAAATCCATATCGAAGAACACGTGCCAGCGAGGAAGCGGATCCATTCCATTTCGCATCTTGAAAACAAGCGACGCAGGAATTAGACCAGCAACCATAACTAACAGGATGCAGATCAAAACGGGCCGTGGAATATTGCTTGGCGTAGAATCTTCTTTGACTTCTTCGATCGATTGAGGGTGAGTAGCATGCAGCAACTCTTCGACCGATTTCTTGTTGTAGTATTTGTCTTGACTATCGACGAACAAGAAAAAACGGTCGTCGGTGGCTCGATCAAATTTTGGGCTCGTAAAAACAGGATTGCTGAATTTCGGCAATCGATTCAGGGCGATCGAACCAAGAAACGTGGTGATCGCACTAAACAAAACGGTCAATTCAAAAGCAACTGGAATAAAAGCCGGCCAACTCGCAAAAGGCTTTCCCGAAATGATGTACGGATAATCAACAACGTTCATCCAGTATTCCATCGTCAGCGCGGTGGTCAAACCGAGCAGGCCACCGCAAACCACGATAAACGGCAAAATCGTCGGTTTGATTCCGAGTGCACGATCAATGCCGTGAACGGGATACGGTGTGAAAGCATCTGTCTTGGTATATCCCGCCTCGCGAACCTTGGTGGCTGCTTCGAGCAAGTGGTGCTCTTCGCTGTATTCAGCGATAACGCCACAGGAACGAGGAGGACGATTTGGTTTTGTTTGTGGTGCGTGCTCGCTCATCGGCGATAATCCAATTCAGTTCCAAATAGTCGATTGATTGCGTAGAAATCGATTTTCAATAGTGCCATAAATCCTAGTGTGCACTCGACCCATGACCATGATGATGGGCATCTGCATGGTTCTGAATACTCAATACACCCTTAACTTCCGACATCGCAATGATGGGAAGAAAACGACAGAACAAGAGGAATAACGTTAAGAACAATCCCAAACTGCCAGAGAACATCAAACCGTCGATCATCGTAGGACGGAAATAACCCCAACTGCTCGGCAAGAAGTCTCGGCTCAAGGAAGTGACTGTAATAACGAATCGCTCAAACCACATCCCAACATTCACGAAGATGCAAATGATCACCATCAAAACAGGCGATGTTCGCAATTTCTTGAACCAGAATAATTGGGGCGAAATCACGTTGCAGGTCACCATCGTCCAATATGCCCACCAGTAAGGACCAAAGGCTCGATTGATAAAGGCGAATGATTCGAACTGATTGTAGCTGTACCACGCCATGAAGAATTCGGTTGCGTATGCGAGACCGACCAAACTTCCGGTAACCAGAATGATCTTGTTCATGTTCTCGAGGTGGCGCATGGTGATCAGATTTTGGATGCCATAGATCTTCCGAACAGGCACCAAAAGAGTAACAACCATTGCGAAACCGCTAAAGATAGCGCCAGCAACGAAGTACGGTGGAAAAATTGTGGTATGCCAACCCGGAACCTGCGATACAGCGAAGTCAAAACTAACAACCGTGTGCACCGAGAGAACAAGGGGCGTCGCCAAAGCCGCGAGAATCAAATACGCCTTTTCGTAACGCATCCAATGTCGCGACGAACCACTCCAACCAAGACACAAAATTCCGTAAATCAAGCGACGAAATTTGGACTTGCTACGATCTCGGTAAGTCGCCAAATCGGGGATCATCCCCATGTACCAGAACATCAGCGATACCGAAGCGTACGTTCCGACTGCGAACACGTCCCATAGCAAGGGACTACGGAATTGTGGCCACATCCAAAGATTCAAGCTTGGATAGGGAGTCAACCAAAACGCCAACCAAGCGCGACCGACGTGAATCCCAGGAAATATCCCTGCACACACGACCGCGAAAATGGTCATCGCTTCTGCTGCACGATTGATACTGGTACGCCAGTTTTGTCGAAACAAGTACAAAATCGCAGAGATAAGCGTTCCAGCGTGTGCAATACCGACCCAGAAAACGAAGTTAACAATCGGCCACGCCCAAAACACTGGCGACATGTTCCCCCAAATACCTACCCCTTTGTACAACAGGTAAGCAATTAGCGAAAAGAACATGCCAGCAAAAGAAATGGCTATGGCAAAACATATATACCAGATCAACGGTTGCGGACGCTCTGCAATCCCGCAAACCAAATTTGTAATAGAGCCGAGAGTTTGATTGCCTGTAACCAAAGGTGCTCTTCGGCCAGGAATATCGACTGTGTTATCGATTTCGAATGTATTTGCTATCGTCGCCATATCGCTTTACTTCGAATGTTCTTCTTGAGCGTGAGTTTCGTCAGAATGTTCATGACCGCCGTGAGACTCGGATTTTGCATGAAGCTGATATCCGACCATCAGTTCCTTGGGCACATTGCGGACGCGTGCCAAGTACAACGTTCGAGGCTTGACGTTCAAATCCTCCAACATCGCATAGGAGCGTGGATCGCGTTGCAACTGAGACACGCGACTTGACTTGTCGTTCAAATCACCAAAGACAATGGCTTGAGTTGGGCAAGCTTCCTGACAAGCTGATTTGATATCACCATCGTGAACTAGACCGTCGCCCGTCTGCCGTGCTTTGATCTTGCCGTTTTGAACTCGTTGGATGCAATACGTACACTTTTCCATCACACCGCGACCACGAACAGTCACTTCCGGGTTCAAGACCAACGACTGAAGTTTCGTGTTGACCTCTTCGCGATAATCGGACCAGCCATAAAAATAGCCGTACTTTGTGTTGAAGTTGAAGTAGTTGAATCGGCGAACTTTATACGGGCAGTTGTTCGCACAATACCGCGTTCCGACGCAACGATTATAAGCCATCGCGTTGATGCCTTCTTCGGTATGAACCGTGGCAGCAACAGGACAGACCTGCTCACAAGGCGCATTTTCGCAATGCACGCATGCAAGCGGTTGATGCACGACTTTGACGTCAACAGGATTATGGAAATCGCCTTGCTCTGCAGTCTTTTCGAAATCGCAATGAAAATAGCGATCAATACGCAACCAGTGCATTTCACGACCGCGAGACACTTGCTCTTTCCCGACGATTGGCACATTGTTTTCTGCTTGGCAAGCAATCACGCACGCATTGCAACCAATGCATTTGTTGAGGTCAATTGTCATACCCCAAGCATGGCCTTGGGCGACGTCCGGGTTCTTCCAAAGAGACTCAGGCTCATGATGCAGCTCGATCTCGGCGAACTTCGCATCTTTATTGTATTGCTCCAAAGTTCCTTCGCGGATAAGCACCGGCGCACGCTTAGCAACTTCCTTGATGCCTAATTCATCAATCGAAAAATGGTCTTGCGTTGTCGCTAGCTTATACGGGCGAGTCGTACCGCGAATTTCCGCCCTTGTAAGAACCCAATCGCCCGCATTAGGACGCAATGCAGAAACGTCGTGCCCGACACCGGTGCCAACTGTTCCAGCAGCAGTCCTGCCATAACCTATGTGAACCGCAACTGAACCGTCTGCTTGCCCCGGAACGACGAAAATTGGCAAATCCAATCCGACTCCGTTGTGAACCAAATGAGCCATCTCGCCTTGCACCAACCCAAACGCCTTTGCTGTCTTAGGACTGACGATTGCGGCATTATCCCAAGTCAATTTCGTAACAGGCTGCGGCAATTCTTGCAGCCAACCATTATTAGCCAACCGCCCGTCATATACCGAAGGACTTGGATAGAAGACAATCTCCAAGTCACCTTGCTTTAGCTCGCCGCCATCGAAGGCTGTTTGTTCCAACTGACCATCAGCAGGCAAATTGACAGCGACCGACTTGAATTGAGAAGCTGGCATAAACCCGGAGTGAAGAATCTCTTTCCATTGCCGCTCGCTGATCGCTCCACCGATGATTTTCGATGCACTCGATTTGACCAAAGTTTGTCCGTCGACCGAAGCACCTGTCGCAAACATCGCCAACACTTCAAGCGCCGATTTCCCATTCATCAAAGGAGCGATCTGCGGCTGACAAACGCCGTACGTTCCATCGCTCGACCTAACGTCGCCCCAGCTTTCCAGGGGATGCGCCGCTGGCAGTACCCAAGTTGCGACTTGAGCTGTTTCATCTAAGTAGTCCGACAAATAAACTGTCTTGATACCCTTGAGCGCGTCACCAATTTTAAGACTCGAAGGAGCAGAATAGACTGGATTACCACCCAGCAATAACGCGGTCGTAATCGCGCCGCTCTCACAGGCCTTGACGAAGGAAGCCACATCCATCAACTCGCCAGCCGTCAGAGCGGCCCCCGACTCCATGGCCATAACCGTTTTGCCGAAATTGCCAAGCTTTGAATTGATCCGCATGGCAGCAAGCTGAACTGCGGCGGGCTGATGGGGACCAACGGTTACGAGCGAAGCACCTTGATTTGCAACCAAGTCAGCCGCGAGCACCTGAACAACTCGATCGATCTTTGCATTGACATCCAAACTCGAATACTCGGCATCACTGGGCTTGGCCAGCGATCCTGCCTTAGCAGCATCGACGGCCGCTTCGAGCTTCGCCATAAAGGCCGAGACATGCGAAGACCTAAGAGCAAGACGGAAATCAGCCACGCCACCGGTCACACTGTACTGGCTTTCAATGCAATACAGCCGATTCATGTCGGCGCCAGGATTTCGACCGCGGCCGAACTGGCGAGCGTAGAAAACTGCGTTCGCATCGGCACCCAAAAGATCCGAATCGACACATGCAATAACTTTCGCACCGGACAAGCTATACATTAATTCGCCACGAACACCGACAGCCTTCAGCGACTTAACTTGCTCCGGATATTCGACACTTGTGAATTCAACGAACGAGGCCTTTGGAAACTCGGCTTTGAACTGTTGCAATTGCATCTGCAAAGCGGGACTACGTGTCGCTTCGTAAACAACGGCAAAACCAGCGCCGTCTTTTAGACCATCCCGGATACCAGCAACATCGCCTGCAAAACCGGCCCAATCCGCATCGCCATTCGGCCCCGAGATGTGATCCAATCGGTCAGGGTCGTACAGAGAAAGGACAGCAGCTTGGGCGAACACATCTGAACCAGCGCTCGCAAACTTCTTTTCTTTTCCATCCTTGAAATCGATTTGCTCGGAGCCGCTATACAAAGGATGATCGGGATTACCGTCCAATTTAATTGGACGACCGTCCATGTTGCTCGCGATCGCGTTGATCACACGACCAGCCCACTCGAAATTCGTGGCGAAGAAATTCGGAACACCCGCAATGCGTCCCTCGGGACGGACTACGAATTCGGCGATCTGCTCTTTTTGATAACGACAACCCGTTACCCCGCCCAGCGCCAAGGAGGCACCCATCAACTGTAGCCAACGACGGCGCGAGACTCCCTCGGGAAACTCGGAAGCCGCCACCGGGAACTCTCGATGGAGAAACTGCTCGAATTCCGGGGTATTCTCTAGTTGAGAAATGCTTCGAAAATATTGACTTTTGTGTTCGGTTCCGCTTTGACTCATCGGTGGCAAACTGCACAATTGGCCTTGGGGTGAATGTTCTTTTCCGCTTTGAGACGCGTGCCTAAAGCGACCGGATCCTCTTCTGGCTTCCAATCAAGCTTGGTTACAAACTCGACGGGACGTAGGTGTGGCTCAGGATTACGATGACAATCGATACACCATGTCATCGAAAGGGTTTTGGATTGGTAGACTTGCTCCATCTTGTCGATGCGATCATGACAAGTAACGCAGCTAACGCCGCGAGTCACGTGCGCTGAATGATTGAAGTAGACGAAGTCAGGCAAGCGATGAATCTTGACCCAAGGCACCGATTCGCCCGTTCGCCAACTGTCGTGCAAAGGCTTCAATTTGGCTGTTGCAGGAGAATTTTCGTTGTGAACAGCCGAATAAACCGGCGGACCTGCTGGACTTTGTGGGCTATGACAGTTGATACAAATCTGGGTTGAAGGGATCGTGGCATGAGCCGCCTTGTCCACGCCAACGTGGCAGTACCGGCAGTCCATCTTGAGCTTTCCAGCATGAATCACATGACTAAATGGGATCGGCTGCTTCGGCTGATAACCAACATTCAAGGTCACAGGGTCGGTAATGCCTAGGAATAAAGTTCCTGCATACAATCCGCCAGCGAGCAATAACACGCCCAGCAGTGCCAGAAACTTATTAGTCCATCGCGGAAAAAGAAATCGTTCCATAGCCTGGAAAACGCCGAAAATTAAGACAATGAAATCAAAACTTGAGAAAAGACCACGTTGTTTTTCCGAAGGCGAAATGAATCGTTTCGGCAAGGACAGAAGCGTACAGCGGTGATCCACTTTTGCCCAGCCATCCTTGGCTTGTTGAAACCAAAAACGACTAACCCTCCCCGCGTGAAGCATCCAGTATCGTAACCGCAGGGGTGATTGCTCAATAGCAACTTGGCCCGAGCGACAAATGGTCGCATACTGCGGAAGCTAATCATTCCGCAGCCATGCAATAACCCCTCCTAACAGGGATAGCGTGCCGTGGACAGAAAAGGCGATTCAAAGTTGGAAATTGATAAACTACCGATGAATTTAGGCAATTTGCTAATAGATTGAGTACACTGAACTACAACCACACCCTTCTGTTGTAATTGCGTTGTCCAGTGGTGAACTGCTACAGGTTTTTACGCCCGCCTACGATAGGTTCTTATATGCGAATGGTTTTGTTGCGTTTTGCAATGCTTGCTGGCTTTGGACTGGCGTTTTCTTCGTTGTCGGGTCTCGCCGTTGCTACCAAGCCGAGTGAGCCGAAACAAGTTGCTCCCGCGCGGTCCGCGATGATCGACGTAAAGATCGAGGCTGCGTGGAAAGAGTTTGAGCTTGTACCTTCCAAACCCGAAGAAGACGGGCTTTGGTGTCGACGTGTGCATTTGGACATTATTGGACGCATTCCGACGTACCAGGAATTTCGCGAGTTTACCCAAGACAAGAGCCCTGACAAACGCATTGTCCTCGTTAGGAAACTGCTGAACGATTCGAAGTACACCGAAGAGTACGCGGCATATTGGGCGACGATTTGGACAAACACTCTCATTGGTCGAAACGGCGGTATGGAAAACAACTCCTTGATCAATCGCCAAGGGCTCGAGAAATATCTTCGCGATCACTTGGCTCAAAACCGGCCGTACAACGACATGGTTTATGAGTTGGTTACGGCAACAGGTTCGACCAAGCCTGGCAGCGAAAGTTTTAATGGCGCAACGAATTTCTTGATCATGAAAGTCAACGATGAAGATGGAGTTCAAGCCACTTCGACAGTTGCTCGCATTTTCCTTGGACTCCAGGTTCAATGCACCCAGTGCCACAACCATCCGTTCAATGACGAGTGGAAGCAACAGAAGTTTTGGGAGATGAATGCTTTCTTTCAACAGAGTCGAGGATTGCGTCGTTTCGTGGCAGGCACTCGCGATATCGACCATGCGGAATTGATCGATCAAGATTTCGAAGGCGTTAGTCGCCGCCCGGATGAAGCCGACACTTTTTATCAACTTCGCAACGGTGTGACGAAGGTTGCTTTTCCAGTTTTCGTTGATGGCACAACCATTGGTCGAAGTGGCTACGTGGAAAAAGTGAACCGCCGCAAAGAGCTTGGTAAATTGATGATGAAGAGCGAATACATGGAGCAAGTGATGGTGAATCGCATGTGGGCTCACTTCCTTGGGCATGGCTTCACAAAACCAATTGATGACATGGGGCGTCACAACCCACCGTCGCATCCTGAATTGCTCGAAGAACTAGCCAAGGAATTTCGCAATTCAAGTTTTGACGTCAAGCAGTTGATCGAATGGATTACCCTTTCCAAACCTTATCAGTTGTCTAGCCGATCCACAAAGGAAAACGCTGTAGATGACCCAGCTTCGGGTGAAAAGCCTAAGTTTTCGCATTTCTATGTTCGGCAAATGGGTGCGGAAGAATTGTACCAATCCTTGGTGACGGCAACGCAAGCCGACCGACGCGGATCGCTTGAGGAACAACAACGCCGACGCGGTGAGTGGCTTCGCCAATTCATCGTCGCCTTTGGAACCGATGACGGTGGCGAGACGACAACTTTCAATGGCTCGATTCCTCAGTCGTTAATGATGTTCAATGGCGACCTAATGCGAGATGCGATCAGTTTGGACGACGGTTCGTGGCTGCAAACCATTTCAAAAGCTAACGGCGACATAACCAATAAGATTCATTTCCTGTTCGAAGCAGGTCTAGGACGTAAAGCGAGACAAGAAGAAGTTGCTGCAGCGCATCAGCTCATGCTGGCACGCGAAGGCAAGCTTCCTGAAATGTTACAGGACATGTGGTGGGCGATTCTTAACAGCAACGAGTTTATTATTAATCACTAGGAAAGAAAAAATGATCGAATCCTGGATCACTCCGCGAGGAATGTCACGTCGACATTTCATTTCGCACGTGGCCGCTTCTTCGGCACTGATGGGAACATCTTTGGCCATGGGGCACTCGTTGCGATTGCATGCAGCAGAAGCTAAAAAGAATCGCAAGGCAGCCATCCTTCTGTGGATGGGCGGTGGCCCTGCAACTATCGACATTTGGGATCTAAAGCCAGGAATGCCAACCGGTGGGCCCTTCCGGCCAATCTCAACATCGGGTGACGTGCAAATCTCCGAACATATGCCGATGATGGCCAAGCAAATGCACAACATGGCGATTATTCGATCGATGAGTACTCGCGAAGCGGATCATGATCGTGGACGCTATTACATGCACACGGCTTATCCACCCGATCCGACCATCGAATACCCAAGCTACGGCGCGGTGCTCGCAAAGGAACTTGCTCCCCAACGTCCCGAACTGGAGATTCCGCCATTTGTGACAGTTGGCGGAGCCAGCGAAGGTCCGGGATTTTTGGGAATGGCTTGGGCACCGTTTTCGGTTAGCAGCAATGGTCGCATCCGAAATTTGGACATGCAACTGGATGACAAGCGGCTCATGCAACGCATGGCGGCCTTGGATTTAATCGAGAAGGGCTTCATTTCGCAAAAGCGAGGCTCGTCCGCCGAAGATCATCAAAAGATCCTCAAGAAGACACTGGATCTAATGACAAGCAGCCAAATGTCGGCGTTTTCGGTTGACAAGGAACCTGAGGAAGTCAAAGAGCGGTACGGCAAGAACAACTTTGGCGAAGGCTGTTTGCTCGCTCGACGGTTGGTCGAAGCAGGGGTGCCATTTGTCGAAGTGGACTTGGGTGGTTGGGACAATCATCAGAACATCCACAATACGTTGAAGGACGACAAACTACCAACTCTGGACAAAGCGATGAGTGCTTTGATGGAAGACCTCGAGCAACGTGGCCTCCTACAGGATACGGTGGTGTTCTGGATGGGTGAATTCGGCCGTACTCCACAGATCAACGGCGATGCGGGTCGAGATCACTTTGCTCGCGCATGGAGCGTCGCTGTAGGTGGCGGTGGCATGAAAGGCGGTATCGCGGTCGGTTCGACAAACGAAGACGGTCGTGAAGTCGCTGAGAATCCGCACTCTTCGGAAGATTTGATGGCCAGCGTTTGCAAAGCGATGGGCATTTCTTTGGAAACGACGTTTACAACTTTGAACGGCCGACCAAAGAAAATTGCAGGTGGCGGAGTACCAATCAAAGAATTGTTCGCTTAACGAATAAAGGTCAATTGGTTTGGGCACTGCAAACCAAGAAGGCGGTTTTGCCCGTTGTGATTTGGATAGTGCGAAGAGTGATGCCGAACAAATGCGATCCAATTCATCGCTTTTGGAGGACCTCCTCGCACGTCACCAAGCCAGCGTATGGCGATACCTGCGCGCACTTGGCTGCGATTGTGCCTTGGCAGATGACTTAACCCAAGAAACCTTCCTGGCGGTCCTTTGTCGGCCGTTTGAACAAATCAACGATGCTGCCACTGCCTTCTACTTGAGAAGGGTGGCATACCATCTTTTGATTTCCTACCGACGACGAAATAAGCGTGTCACATTGACCGATCAAGTTGAATTCCTGGACAACGACTGGATGCGTTGGGCGGGATTTGATTCAGGCGATTCGGCTTTAGAGTATTTGGGTGATTGTTTTCGCAGACTGTCCGAGCGGGCTCGACTCGCTCTGAAAATGCGATACCAAGATCAGTCCTCACGCGAACAAATCGCACAAGCATTGGGAATTACCGAACATGGTGCCAAGAATCTCATGCAACGCGCCAAAGCGGTATTAAAGGACTGCGTAGAAAATAAATTAAAATGAACACTGATACCGAACCCAACATCATTGACCCATTTCTCGAAGAATTGCTTGGTGGAAAAACTCCGCCGAACTTGCAACAAGCGATTTTGGGGCGACTTGCTTCGATCGACGCAAAAGTACCTGCCCATTGGGGGCAAGCAGCCGAAGCGGCTCTTCGTGACGTGCAAAAGTGGAACGTATCGAGCGATTCGTTCATCGGAAACGCGGACACCATCGTCGGCGACACAACAAGCATGCCGGGATCAAGCTTGTCCGCTAGAATTAAGGAAGCTCAAGTTTCAACCTCGAGCAGCCAAGCACTCGGAATCAGGAACGCCGAAAGCGATTCAGTCGATGTGGTTACAGCATCCGATGCGCAGGCCAGTCAGTCGAGCTCGCGAGGTCGGTTATCTTCGTGGGCTGTGTTCTTTGTCTGTACTTCCGCTGCAATCTTATTAATCGTCGGGGGTGTTCGTTGGATTGGTAACAAATCATTTGATACCAGTCCTGACAACGATGTCGTCTTGGCGCCCACAACGCCAGAGGCCTTCAAAAATTCGCTTGATAATCCAGAGCAAGATTCCACGAACGATTTTGGTGGTTCGGATCTTGCAATCGCACCAAAGAAGCCTCGAGTGCCTCAGGCAGAGGCTCTTGAAATGAAGAAAGTACCGTTCGCCCCATCGAATCGATCGGACATTGCCGCGATGTCGAATTCGCCGAATAGAGTTAATGAACCGCGACAAAAGGAATCCGATCTCGATGTCGTGGACGTCATCGATAAGCAGTTTGCCGCGTTATGGAATCGTAGCGAAGTTCAAATCCCAAAGTCGATCGATTCACTTGAATGGGCCGTGCGTGCAACAAAATTTCTTCTAGGTCGTAGCCCAAGCGAATCCGAATTGCAGGTTGCCAATGCACTGAAATCAAACACGGACCGAATTGCTTGGCTGAGCAACCTAACAAACAGGCCAGAGTTTGCAGAGCATTGGGGTAAGATCGTTGCTCAAAACTGGCTCGGGCGTTCTGCTCGAGATGACCGAGACCAAGCCTTTGTAAATTGGGTGACTGCGGGAATTCAAAAGGGCACGTCACTAGCCGAACTACAACGCGAACTGATCGTTGCTCAAGGAACAGATGAGCAAGCCGAAGCGGATTTCAATCCGGCCACACATTGGATCCTCGCGGCCAGTTCCGGAGGTACCAATCAATTAGTAGATAGACTTGGGAGACTGTTGTTAGGTCAACCTTTAATGTGCGCTCGCTGCCACGACGATCAATCTTCGGGTATTGCTCGCTCCACCTACTGGGGCGTCAACGCTGTGTTTGGGCAACTTGAGTTCGATCACGAAGAACGAACGCGCACTCCTTTCACCAGGGTTTCAGAAGGACCGCAAAAAGACATTTTCTACGAACGAGACAACGGCACACAAGCGCTTGCAGTACCATCGCTGCCCGACGGCAAGCAGTTGACCGTTTCCAGTTCGGCTTCCAGCATTGCTCAGTTAGCCGAATGGTTCACCCTCAGCCGATCTCGATCTGCGCAGAATGTCAACCTAGTTTGGGACTCGCTGTTCGGTCAACCGTTAGTTCCGCTGTTCGGCCTGTCTTCCGAAGAAGGCGCAACAGAACGAATTCATCTTCGCGATTTCCTCACGCAACAGTTCATTGCAAATGACGAAGATCTAGCGAAAGCCGTTGTTTGGATGGTCGCAAGTCAGCCCTTTGGAATGCCTGTCGCACCGCCATATAGTGACGATGCGCTAGGCACCGATGCCTTAAATTCCGCAAGACTACAAAACAAATTGTTCGCCCGTTTTTCAGCGAGCGAATCAAATGATTTGGATTCGCGGCAAGCGAGAATGCGCATGATGGCCGAGTGGCTTCAGTCCAGTAATAAAATCTTAAGCCAACCAGCACCCAATCAACCATCGCGAAATCAAGATAGTGAAGCCCTCGAATTAGCCGACCAAAACTTTCGTCGTATTATGAATACCCCCCTGTCGGATCAAATTGAATCGAATATCGATGCGTGGGTAGCTAACAAAAAACTGAATGCGGATTTGCTCGTCGAACATGCAATGCTTGTCTGTGATAGCGAGCAACTTTCAGACGAAACAATTGCAATGGCAAAGAACATTTTAGAACAGACCGAGGGCAAAAAGCAGTCGCTGACACGACTAATCAAAGCTTACGGGGCAGGGCTTTAGGAAACGCATGATCGCTCTGTAACCGTCACACCCTTCGTTTTGGCTAGCATTCTTTCAGCAAGAAAATTATTGGTCGCGAGTTGCGTTTTTGGTAAGCAACAGTCTTCGACCTAGTCTCATAAGAAAAAATTGCTTGACAAAGCACTTGGCTCTGTTAGCTTAATAGGAGTTAAAAACCTAGCTTGCTTGTGATGCTTGCTCGATGCACATTATGGAAATATGAGCTTGCTTGGTGACGATGTGTGTTACCTAAGCTTGGACGAAGCAAACGGTTTCGTCGAAATGCAAGGAGAGTGATCCATGATCGACAACGGTTTTCACGATGTTTTGGGACAAGCAAAACGACTCTTGGCCGATAGTCCATTTGAAGAACTACGCTTGCTGCATGTCGAAATCAAAGACGAGTCAGTTTTCTTGCGGGGTCAAGTGCCAACTTTCTACATGAAGCAATTGGCACAAGAGACCGTTCGCAGCGCAACCCGCGGTGTCCAACTAGTGAATGACGTTAACGTCGCATAATGCTCGACGCTAGGTAGTCCTTTCCGTTCGGCCCAGAGCGTATCTGAAAACGATTTATCTCACTCTGGAGAGTTTTGCAATCCACAACGCTTTCATTCTTCGGCATCGGAAGGAATTCGTTGCATTATTTGATGCAGTCGCTCCTGCAAAGGTTCCCGGCCACACAGAATTTGCAACTCAATTCTCAAGCTCCAGAACGCTAAACCTCCGAGAGCTTCCACGCCGATTTTCGGAAGATCTTTGCCTGTACATATCGCAGTAGACACTTTATGTTTACTCGCAATCTCTTGAATCCGTTCAACGTCTTGACGCGAGTAGTCATGGTGATCAGGAAACTCCAGCGTCTCGACCACTTGCACATCTAACTTACGCAGCGTTTCAAAAAAAGCCGCTCCGTTTCCAATGCCGCAAAAGGCCACAACCGGACGACCGCTGAACCAACTGAGTTCGTTAGTCACGCCACGGAAATTTTGCAAGCACACGGGAGCATGAGCCGTTTCGACCCAAGCGGCTGTCGGCGCATAACGCTGAACCTTCGTCCGAATGTTAGCAAGGACCTGATTGGAAACTTGATCGGCTCGCGTTGCTACGACAACGTCGGCACGTTGCAGAGAAGTGAGTGGTTCGCGGAGAAGCCCCCGAGGAAGCAATTGGTTGTATCCAAATGGATTGGTGGCATCCAAAAGAACAATATCCAAGTCCCGATGAAGCTGTCGATGCTGGAATCCATCGTCAAGCACTACAAGTTGGGAATCGAATTCCTCGTTCGCAATGGACGCAGCTTGATGACGTCGCGCGTTTTGCAGGTGCGGGACGTCGGGCAATTGGATCTCAAGTTCTTTCGCTTCGTCATTCGTTCCATCGGCATCAGCGCGATAGCCCCGACTAACAATGGTGACTCGAATCCCTTGCTGCCGAAACCACTTGCACAGGTAAGCCACCATCGGCGTCTTGCCCGTTCCTCCGACAGTCAAATTCCCGACGGAAACAACAGGAATCGGAACGCTTTGAATTCGCCACCATTTGCGCTGATATCCCCGATTTCGAATTTCGATGATCGCAGCATACGGAACAGTCAGGACGGCAAGCAACGCTCTAGCAAACGAGCTCAATACACCTCGTTTTTGTCCACTAATAATTCGGTGATAACTGAGCATGTTGGGCTGGAAACACCGATGCAAGCAAGATCTGAATGAATGGCCACGCAATTGAGCCCATTGGTGACTTGGCTGCTGCAAACCAAGCCACCAAATGAAATGAAGAGCAAAACGACCTTAAAGTCGCTCAGAAATAGCGTCTGCCATTTGGGATGTGCCAACGGCAGTTGGATCGTCGCGGTTCTCTTTCAGGTCGTACGTAACGTATTTGCCTTCGGCGATGACCGACGCGACAGCTTTTTCAAGTCGATCGGCTGCATCGAGTTCACCGAGATGACGCAACATCAACATACCGCTAAGGATAACGGCTGTCGGATTGACTTTATTCAGTCCTTTGTATTTGGGAGCGCTACCGTGAGTCGCTTCGAAAACAGCGCCGTTCGGGCCGATGTTGGCTCCCGGTGCCATTCCCAAACCACCGATCAACCCTGCACCTAAATCGGAAACGATGTCGCCATACAAGTTGGGTAGCACAAGCACATCGTACAATTCCGGCTTTTGCGTCAATTGCATGCACATGTTGTCGACGATCCGTTCTTCGAATTCGATGTCGGGATATTGCTTAGCAACTTCCATCGCGGTTTTCAGGTAAAGTCCATCGCTAAACTTCATAATGTTCGCTTTGTGAACAGCCGTTACTTTGCGACGACCGTTTGCCCGCGCATAATCAAACGCACATTTGACGATTCGCTCGCTACCAGAAATGCTGATTGGCTTGATCGACACGCCGGTTTCGACGGCTTTGGTCATGATCTTCTTATCGCTAGGAAGCGAATTGATGAAATCAATCAACTTTTCCGTCTCAGGCTTGCCCGCCTGAAATTCTACACCCGCATACAGGTCTTCGGTGTTTTCGCGGACGATGACAATATCCACACCGACGTCTTTAAAGAATGACCGAACGCCAGCGTACAGTTTGCATGGACGAATGCACGCGTACAAACCGAGTTCTTGGCGAAGATGAACATTAATGCTGCGGAAGCCCGTTCCAACGGGCGTCGTAATCGGTGCCTTGAGAGCACATTTGGTCCGGCGGATGCTTTCCAATGTGGCGTCGGGCAAGGGAGTGCCCAATCGTGCCATCACATCCACGCCCGCTTCCTGAACATCCCAGTTGATCTTAACGCCAGTTGCGTCAATACATCGGCGTGCTGCCTCGGCAAGCTCAGGCCCAGTGCCGTCCCCGGTTAACAACGTCACATCATGAGCCATTCTGATCGACTCCCATCTTCTAAATCTTAGAGGTACAAAATTAAGCAAAGACAATAAACAGGTACTGCAAACAGGTACTGTGTACATGCGCAGTACAAGTCAAAGGGCCGGAATGAAACCGGCCTCTCGACAACTCGTAAACTAAGCTCGAAAAACTAACACACGCACCCCCATTTCGTCAACGTCCCGATCCATCGACGCAGTGTTTTGCCCTTAGTTTTCCACAGTTTTCGGGCCGGAAAGACCACGCTCGAGCAAGTTGCACCGGCAAGCGTGACCGTTGTGATAGAGGGGGGCGAGTTCTTGATTGGAAACAATCGTGGCTACCTGCAACAACACGCAAGAAGAGAATGCTGCCGAATCACTCCCAGCGAAGTTGATCGGTCGAAGGCTACTAGGAACAATGATCAAAGAGACGCCACACGCCCGACCGGTTTCAACTGAGAATTCTCACTACTGAATCGGCGCGACTCGGCCGACTTGATTACCTTCGATGGCACTGTATTCTGCCCACAGTGGCAAGTGCGTGCTGATTTCTTCGCTTTCGCCAATCGACAAGTTGAATTCGCGCAGAATGTCCATCTTTCCAGATCGCCCCAAATATTCAATCGTTGCAGTCATCGGAAAAACAATGTTGTCGAGCATGCGATCGCCGCGAACGGTCGTTGCGACATTTTCAAACGCCATCAGCATGCCAGCGGTTTTGAGGAAATTCATTTGGCGTGCTGAGGCGTTAAAGACTCCCGCAAAGATAATGTCGTCCTCTTGGCGACCATCTGCTAACACACTCTTGGCCAATTCAGGAATCAAAGACGATTCATCGATCGCTTTGTTTTCATCGAGATGAACGTTCACAAGGGTAAACGTAAACGCAGACTCGGTCGCAACCCCCTTCGTTCGAAACCAAGCAACCAAGGGCTCGTACCGAAGCAATTCTTGGGGATCATCGACCGTATAGAGTTGATAGCGATCCGTCTCGATGCGCGAGGTATCGAAAACAAAAGCAAACTGTTCTTTTAAATCGGTTGGCCCAACGCGCGGACCGATCATATAGTCAAATGTTCGACCTGATCGATTCATCAACGCAATCAACTGCGGCACTGCATCTTGTTCTTTGGTGGCGATTCCTTGGATGGCAAGCACGTCGAAACGCGCACAAACCGTCGCAGCCGTTTCCCACGCTCTGGAACCTAGGTCTGCCGATGAATTGAACAATCGCATGTGAAATGACCCGACGTGAATCGGTGGTACATTGGGGGTGCTTGCAAGCTGGCTTTCGTTTTCGATCGATAGAAACGGTGCCAACGAGCTTCCCAACGGAATATCGCCCAGGGAATTATTGCCCAGGGAATGATTACCGGCAGAACCGGATACGAGTGGAGTGGAGGTTGGTAGTCGCGTCGATCCAAAATCGCCGACAGTCGATTCACTTGCAGGGAAAGGATTCGCGCGAGGAAGCAACGCGTTCTGAGGTTGGCCGGTTCGCGCTGCACCCGTCAATGGCTTGAGTCGGAGATTTTGCAATCCATCGATTCGATAGTATTGCGACAAGTACCCTACGGCACCAATGAAAACGAGAGCAAAAGGCCATCGCGATTTTAATAATTGCATAACCAAGATCCCAACCAGGGTTTGAGTCTCCTCAAGGGTGTTGGGCGCTTATATGTATATGCTCGATTTTTTCGACTCGCCTTCCAGGACGAACTGATGCAATTCCATTGCGTTCCGATTCTTCGAGAATCACAGAGCGCTCGCACGACGAAAACATATCTACCACTGGTTCTCAGTCGGCGAACAAGGCCGGAATCAGGACAGCAAATACTGGAATTGCGTGATATTGAATTTCCGCGGACAACAAGAACCGATTATGCCGATTTTCAGTCAGATTAGCAGGGGAAAATCAATCCAGGCAATTCTGAGCCTTGATGACCAGGAGATGCCCTTTCAACGTATCCGACGCTTCACATCCCGCCGCCTTGCCCAACAAAAGTAGAGATTGATTGGGTTTTTGCTTGCTGTAAATCTCCCGCAACGTGTCATGTAGCCTCAGGAAAACGTTGAAAGCCCGTAGATTGCTGATTTTGCCGAGCCTTTTGAAAGTTCAGCCGTATTTTTGCTAGCCACACGATTTTACGTTTCTCATTGACATTGCCGGTTGTAGTAGCAATGATAAAGAACGAAAATTTGGAATTGAAACGCCCCCTTTAGCAAGTTACTCCAATCTGAGACGGTGCTTTTTACATGTGGTTGGTACGGCATAGTTTGGTTTGGCTTTGCAGCCTAATTTTGTTGGCCGGACCGGTCCGACAGACGCTGCATCACGAACTTTGCCATTCTCATACACTACGTTGCCTCGGTGACCTTTCCCAAACTTCTACCGAGCACCATTGTGCTCACGAACATTTCCATCCGGATTCGAACGACGAATCTGTCCCCTCCGAGACTGTCCAAGACGATAACTGTCAAATCTGTTTTGACTTGATTCAGCCCAATGCGGTTGCCTCAACCGTCGAGCCCTGCCAAGTCTCGGTCCCGACCCCAGAACTTTCAGTTGCTCCTCTCGTCAAGCTTTATGTTCCCGCCTCTGCATCGCCAACGAGCCTCCGTGGCCCACCGACCGCCTAAGGTTTTCGGTTTTGGTGATTCCGCGACTTGATCGTTCTTTAAATCATGTCGCTTTGTAGAGATTTCATTCTTGGGAACATTGATCATGCTTTATTTCAAATCGTCCCTGCGCGGACGCAATCGCGCTTTTACTCTTGTTGAACTTTTAGTTGTTATCGCCATCATTGGAATCCTTGTCGGCTTGCTGTTGCCGGCAGTTCAGGCCGCACGAGAGGCGGCAAGGCGCGCGCAGTGCCTTAACAACATGCGCCAAATTGGAATGGCCATTCACAATTACGAATCTACTTATCGGGTACTTCCTAGCGGATGGATGGATAACGATGGACATGGTTCGCCGGGCTGGAGCTGGTCTGCTTCGCTGTTGCCATACCTTGAACAAACCAATACTTGGAACTCGATCGATCTCACTCTGCCTGTGGATCACGAAAATAACACGGAAGCTCGACTTGCCATCATTCCGACTTTTATTTGTCCATCCGATACGGGTTCGAATATCTTTAATATCGGAGCCGGTGATGGACACGATCACATTATGGGATCGGGATCAGATCCACATCATCCGCATAATATTGACCGTGGGGAGACACTTTTCCCGATTGCCAAGAGCAATTATTCCGGGATGTTCGGGACCTTTGAAATTGAGGACGCCCCTCACGATGGAGATGGAGTCTTCTTTGGTAATCGCTTCTTGCGCCTTGCAGAAATTACGGATGGATTGACCAACACATTGATGGTTGGTGAACGAACCACCAAATTTGGCAGCCCTATTTGGCACGGATTAATCCATGAAGCAGCCGAACCCGAAGCGAGAATTGTTGGATTGGCGGATCACACACCCAATCACAGCGACAGACACTTCGACGACTTCGCAAGCTTTCATCGCGGTGGAGCACATTTCCTCTCTGCCGATTCTTCAACACGCATGATTTCTGATTCGATAAAATTAGAGGTCTATCGAGCTCTTTCGACTAGAGAAGGCGGGGAAATCGATCGAGAAGAGCCATAACCGCGATTGCTTGCCCTCATGAATCCTGGCAATGGTGTAGCTTTGGATACTCTTTCGACGCCAGCAACTTGGCGCCGACAGCGTTGACAATATAGGTTAAAGTGTATCTCTATAAGTGGAGGTACACTCAATGCATATTCGGTCGTTCGCTTCTAAAGCCAGCCCATCCGTTTTTGGATTCGCGATATTGATTTCTGGTGTGTCGACGCTCGCGCAGGATCCACCAAAGCGTGGCATCACGATCGAAGCACCTCCAAAGACAGTAGAGGATTTGCGAAAAGAGGAAGCTGAACTTAAGGCCCGAGAAGCCGCACGCAAACGTGGCGATTATACGTTTGACGATCTTAAGTTCGAAATCGAACGCGGTGGCAAATTTGAAAAGAAGATGCTGCCCGAGAAGATTGTCGAGCTTAGCAAAAAGACGATGCGGATTCGCGGCTATATTCTTCCAACGTCTGTTTTCCAGCAAAGCGGAATCAAACAATTTGTACTTGTTCGAGACAATCAAGAATGCTGCTTTGGCCCCGGCGCGATGATCTACGACTGTATCATCGTTGAATTGGATGGAGACAAGTCGATCGATTTCTCAACGCGTCCAATCAGCGTTCGCGGAAAATTCGAAGTTGACACCGAGTCATTCAAATATCCCGACGGCACTTACTATGCGATTTTCAAACTGAAGGCAACGGAAGTAAAATAGCCTTTTGTGCAAATCCACTCGCATTGCTTCGATCTGCTTTCAGCATAGACAAATCGATCAAGTGATTTCCGAGTACCATTGCCGATCGCAGACCCTCGATCCCTCTCCCCCAAGATTACACTCGTTGTACCACACAAGTCCATTTCCATCCTTTGCTTCTACGACCTGTAGTGTATGACATCGCGATGCTGCTACGATATGGCGTAGCGAAATGAGATGTGTGGTAGAACGAGCAAGATTACATGGGGGCGAGGTGGGTAAGAAAAAAAGGTTGGTGACTTCGCTGTCGTTTATTGTTTGGGGTGGCGACTATTTATTTTTTTGGATGGCAACTAATTGGACAGCGCCAACTAGTGAGTATTTTATCACTGTTTTGGTTTGTCGAAGAGCGATTTTATCGAGTCGGGATTGATGCCGAGGGCTTCCATTTGTCGTTGGCGTTTTTTCCGGTGTGACTTGGCTGCTGTAGCGTTTCGATGTTGGTAGTATTTCTGCCTATCCAGTTCGTCCCGATACAAATGAGTTCTGCTGCGGGGCAATCTTGCCCCTTCGAGGTAGATGTTCATTGCACGTCGGACTTGTTCAGTCGTGAGCAGTT
>JANMGV010000048.1:0-56123 GCA_031374825.1 Pirellulaceae bacterium | reverse complement strand
CAGTAAAAAAATCGAGACTGTACCGGATGTTACCGCAAACGACGCGCTGCAAGGGCGCTGCAATTCGGGCGTCGCTGATAGTCAAAGTGAGTCGCCGAATGTCACGGACGATAACGTCACTAAACGACAATACCCTCACTTCCGCAAGGGAATTGTCGCAAGCGGACAGTGCATGGCACCTGTCTGCATAATCGGGCCGGCGGGATTCGAACCCACGACCTCTACCACCCCAAGGTAAGTCAATCGCGTTGAAAATGCGTTGCGTTAACAAGACACTTGGGTTGGGTTTCAGGGAAATTGCAGTTAACCGATGCAACATCAATTCAATCCAAAGGGCATTCGAATTGGCTCAGTAGGTCCAATCTTGTGTCGAATTTGTGTCACTTTTTTGGCGAAACGAATCGTTTTTGTGTTCGATAACGATCAGCCATTGTTTTTGACTCCAAACACACAAATCGCCGAAAACGAGGTCATCGGAAATTCATCCAACAAAATTACTGGAACTTTTGTAAGCTCTGCATTATGCCTACTTTGTACATTTCCATATCGACCCCTTCATTAGTTCCCGCGATGAAGCAGGCCGCTCCAACGCGAGTCCCACTCCCCCCTCGCTCGTCACTATCAATCGTCCCTGCTCGACAGAGGTGAATTCAAAAATCGAGCCGATTTGGCTCGCTTCCTCGGTTTCAGCAGACCTCGCGTGACGCAAGTTCTTAAGCTTCTTGAATCTTCAAGTCTTGCCGGATTTCAAATCGACGGAACGATTCTATCGTGCCGTACGCTTGCCGTCTTCTGCGGCCGCCGAGTTGCGAACGTAACCCAAAATAGCGCCGTTGCTGCCACTCAACGTGGTCGAAATGCTTCATGGACGAGACTCCAATCGAGCACGCCTCGCGCGATGAAGAATCCATCTTCGTAATACTGCGAAACCATTTCCTAAGGCTTCGATTTCATATCTTCTCTTTTCCGACATTCGGATCTCGAATTAGAAATTCGTCCTTGTTCATTTTCAATGGAGTAAAGTGCCGATTCGCTAGAAACTCCGGGCGTGGCTTGGGAATAGAAACAAGAGCATTATCGACTCTATTGTACGTGACAAATATGCTGAGGCGATTCCAAGGCGACATATTCTGTCCAGAAGCATGGAGGACGCTGCCGTGAAAGAACATTGCAGTCCCAGGTGCACCTTCAACCGAAACAATCCTTGATTCCTTAATAGCCGCTCGCAGTGAATCTTGATCGATCTTATATTTTGCAGCATCAACCACCGACTCTAGCCAATCGGGTTTCCCTTTGATTTCGACGGAATGTCGTTCTCCCCAATTGCAGTCATTACGCGCCAGTTCGAAAAGTTGCTTATGGGATCCGGGAATCACGAGCATTGGGCCATTGAAGGCAGTTACTTCTTCCAAGAAGAGGGCGACGGTCACTACCTTTGACTCCGGCATTCCGTCCTCCATGTGCCAATACCAAAAGTCTTGATGCCATTCCCAACCCGTACCTTCCATCGCGCATTTTGGATGAATCTTTGCTTGATGAATGTATAGTTCATCCCCAATGAGTTGCGTTGCCGCCTGTAACAGGCGAGGCATTTCGAATAGCGATTGGAAAATGTCACTCTTCGTGTGAGGTGAGAAAAACGCCCGCACCTTGCCGTTCGCTTCCAGAATCCGCTCCTCGCATTCGATTTCCATCAAACGATCTGCTTCAATGCGGAGTGCTGCAATCTCGTGCGAATGAAGAAGGTCCGGAACGATGACAAATCCGTCTTGTCGATAAGATTCACAATGCTGTCCAGAAAGGTTCATATAGTGGAACTCCAGCGATGAATCGCGTCATTTTCTGCCTAGCAGATAAGACCGCGCAGCGTGTTAAGGACATTCTGTGTAGCAGTCTGGTATTTATAAAAAGCCGCTTCGCGCTCACGACTCATCTCGATAAGAATTTGCCCTCGTTGAAAATCAGCGAATCGGAGCATGCTGTGAAGACCGAATAGTAGCAACAACAATGGCTGCCGCACGGCAACACGTGATTCGATTTCAGAGTCACCGGTTAGCGCACAGTAATGTTCAAGAATACCGTTTCGCTGGCCTGTTTTCATAGGCACTGACCAGTCCCAAAGATTATATGGCTCGCATAAGAAATACGCTAGGTCTGTAGCTGGATCGCCAATCATTGATGTTTGCCAGTCAATGAGAGCCACCGTACTCGCCGTTACTATTATGTTGCTTGGCACCAGATCGCCATGAATTACTGAACGGAAGGAGTCAACTCGCTTATTCGTTGGAATAGAGAGGAGTCGCGGTGCGATTCTTGCGTACTCGGAAAGTGCCGGTGCCTGATGGATGTCAATCTCGTCGTTGCATTTGGTCAGGAGGCGCGAAATCCTGCGTTTAATCCGTTCGGGACTGTCTTGCGCGTTAGGCAGAAATTTAGCATCGGTTGGACACAAGCTATGTAATTGTGCTAATGTTACAGCGATAGACTCGATGTGAAGTCGATCGACAGCAAGGGTTTCTCCTTCGACATACTCGTAAATCATTAACGGACAGTCAAAAAAAATGCGGCTGTCATCGAATCCAAGGGGAGACGGGGCCAAGCCTGTTCCTGAAAGAAAACGCAAGGTTTGATATTCGGATGACGATGAATTGTGGATCATGCCACGAGCACTATGCGGGTAAAGCTTAAAGACAAGCTTCCGAGACCGATCAATTGTGACAAGATGGTTTACGTTCCAAACCCCAGCTGGGAGTTGTTCAACTGTAATCTCCGCATTTGCCGTAAAGCTACGCGAAAACGGCGCTCGTGTAAGGTATTGACTGATCCGATCAGGTAGTTCTGAGAACATTGCAGTTATTCTGTTCGAAGGTATACATTTTTCCTACGCCGTTAGTGTTCTCATTTGACCTAATCGGCATTGGAACGAGTGACCAAACTCTGGCAACCCCAGTTCACGCAATCGTACAGTTTTGATCAACGTGATTGGCAAAGTCGAATGCGGTCGCCCACGAAGTGAAGAAAATATTAGTGATACAATGATCAGCATCCAGGAACGAAACGTACAGGGGGTTCGCCATACGCGAGACCCTTGCTTCCCAAGGCAAGAAGGGGACAATAAGAAGTTAAGAAACAGTCTGCGTCGAATGGATTCTTGAATTTCCTTTCCCCGGCAATCTTTAAACAAGGAGTCAACCAAATATGGATCACGGTACCGATCCGATCCGATTCGTCCAGTCCTGCGAGTAGTACCGACAAGCAGGTGTAACTTAAGTTGTCACTATTGCCCACCTGATAACGAGGATTTCCTAGCTCGTTGATAGGGAAAGGCGGCCCAAGAAATATTGCCTGGCAGGCGCTAAGTTTGTTTTTGAGCTTCCGATTTGAGCCTACTGTCGGCTGAGTTTCGCGTCCTCGAAATTGCTTCGACCGCAACGCATCGCGCTAGGTCACCGTCACGACAGCGGAACACAGTCCCATCGCCACCCCATCCAAGGATTCCTTCAACGGCATACTTTCCAAATGAAGCTGGAAACCAATTGAGATTTATTATCATCATTGAGTCTAGCGAACTGGGTCGATTTAGAGCATGAAACCGCAGTATACATGGTCAGCATTCAATGCATTCTCAGGATGCAACGAGATGATCGGCACTACCGGTTCGAACCCGAAGGCAATCAGCCGTTCGGACTACCTAACGACACTTTTGTTTCGAGAATCACGTCCAAAAGAGAGCCTGTCCTTCAATGTTGACGCAGGAGATGGCGCTTTGCTGGGTCATCCCGCATCGAGACATTTCCCTTGCGGTAAAGCCGAAGCTTCAGGCGGGATAAAATCCATTTTCGCAAATCTGTCCCTACTTCACTGAAAGAGACCGACAAATGCCGCAAAACCTTTGAATCGTTTGAGGTCTTTGTTGGGGATTTCGATAGAATCAGCCCCGTTGCTAACTCGCACCGTTCTCGGGAACTGCAAACAGGCTCGCGTAAAGGTAGAATGAAATAACAGATTTACATTCAGAGGATGGGGCAAAATGATCGAAATCAGTTTTCATATCATGTTACTCCGGTAAGCTCACGGTGCGATCACCCCGCCATTGTAGGGCGGTCCAGAAATTAGGCGAATGGGTTCAGGCTGTGCCTGATCCGAAGACGAAAGTACCTCACGTGACAGCGCATTCTTTTGGCAACCGAATTCACAACTTCTTCGAATTGGTAGACGAAGATCTTCCCGAGGAAGCCCCTGACATTATTGCCGAATGCGCATTGTCTGAATACGGAGTTGATCCGGAATCGACGCTCCCATTGGAGTTTCAAAGTTTTTTTGATAGATGCTGTCGCGATCTTGAACAGATTCAAAGCGGGAAATGCGACCGGATTCCGATCATAGATCTTGGAATACTCGAGAGCATCGGGAATGCTCGGTTAACTTTGCGAAACATTCCCCACGAATCGATACGATCCATCGAATGGAGTCCCAAGTTAGTGGAATTCTTTCGTCGTTGCGGGTTGATTCAGCGCGAGCCAGACGTTTTTCGATTTGGGACAGTTTCCATAAACCCAAAGTCCCCGGCATCGACTCTTTTCGAAGGACTCCACAACCTCCCTAGAGGAATACTTCTCCCACCGCCACATCGCAACAACTTTGGCAACAGCAACGAACCGATTGCTAATCAGACGCCTACTGACGACATAGACCTAACCCAGTATCACGAGTTCTTGCGTCAGTATATGCGTGACGTGCTAAGATCGGCTGAATCTATCACAAAATCATGGTTCGTTAATCTACCAGAGGCTGAGAAATTTTACCTTCATATCCAGACGTTGTATGGACCGGATGGCAATGGATTCCTTCCAGAGGTATTTGTGTTTTCGACAACAAGTGGTCTCGTAGTGAAAGAACAATACCATGGATCAAACATAATGCAGACAAGTCGCTGGCGACGAGACTATTTTGAATTTCTCAGGACTAGTGGATGCAAAATTTACTACCAACTCGATCCTAAAAGTACTTGGAAAAGTCCGAAGGGGCTCAATAGCTCCCAACTGCCAATGGAAGCTCACCAGCGTCATTTCGCATCGTTTCTGCAGATAGCAAATCTTGAACTAACTGAAACAAGCTTCGAACTCCCTGAAAACGCATGGCGACGCGAGTATACAATCGTATCAAGCCGGGGAGAAGTTGCGTTTTCAAACAGATCGATGGCGGCCAAGGAAATTTCGGAAGGGTTGATTGCCACAAAGCGATTTTACGATCAGACCCTGAAAGACCCATTTCCGATTATTAGAACACTTTACGACCATCAGCTACGACCGAGCCAAATAATCAAAAAATTAGGTGAGTCGCTAACTGAAAGCGAAGCTAATGAGCGGGCGTCTGAGACGTTTCAGCGTTGGCGGCTAGAGTTCGGGAATTAACTTCGAAATGACCAAGACAATTCTGCCTGCTATCCCCTTGCCAGCAAGCATCATTTCCACAAGGACTCCTTCGAGTCGAACAGGAGTTGACGTTGAGCTCGAAAATGGTGCCTTCCCACTGATTGCCCCACTGATTCGTCGCCTACAGAATTTGCGCCGCCTTGGTGGAAAACCTGAGTTCATTGGCGACGAATTTCGACTCGCTTGCGTGCCTTTGGGAATTGTGCCTCCTGTAGACGAGCCAAGTTGGTTTAGAGAATTCTTAGACAAACTCGCGCCGCGACTGCTTCCTCACAATAATTCGTTCACGCAGTCGGACGCGGAGGTAATCAAAGGTGAAGTACTTTCAAAAGTTCCAACCGAGCAATGGGATATGGCAAATCGCATATTGCTGGCGTGTGACGCAGTTGTGGCGTTTTATGATGGTAGAGCAGATAGAGGCCTTCTTCAACCAAAGACAAAAGCAACAGATGGTTATTTGCAATGCGGTCACGATATTTGGAGAAGCCAACAACCAATAAATGGTCGGTGGGAAATTCAATTTGCTAATGAGTGGTTTGACCTAGATGATTTCCAATTCAAATTGCTTAGGGATACGTGCACAGAGGACGACGATCATCATGATGTCGGCAGTTCACGGGAGACTGTTCATTTTGGACGAACCTTAGAAGCCGATGAAACGATTGTATTTGATAGGGCTGATGGTAAACTTGCGGATAGTTCCCCAACTTCACTGGATGATAGTTGTTCAGCACAGGAAGAACCCAGCAAACTTGAGATCTCTTCTTACGAATCTCTTAATAGAGAAATTGAACAACTTAAACAGGAACAACTAAAGTCAAGCATAGCGATTAAAGATCTCCAGCAATCTAGTCGACAAGTGGCAGCGTTGGTACAGCGATTGCTGTATTTGATTGAAGCCACCACGCCCGAATTAAAAAAAGTGGGCTCGCAGATCGGTAGAAATGACGGATCGTCAGCCGACTCAGGTTTGCGGAATTCTACTAATGAGTCTTGGACTGATCATGTGGAAGGTTCCTTTGCTGATCCTTTAGTTGCAATAATTGACGGTGTTGGGGAACGCATGGGAAAGCTTGAAGCTTCTATTTCATCACTGGATTCAAACGCTTCGCCTATCCGAAGTGAACTGCCTGAATTTCAAAGAGCTATACTGCAATCAATTCTTGCACTTCCGCCGAATGCGTTTGAAAATGCCGAGGATTTAATTGGCGAGATCGTTGGATTGCCAATGAGCGAGGCATTCTGCAAAAGTCTTAGAGCGGTTCTTCTCGCAAAAGACTGGGGCCTGATTTGCCACACCTGCGGAAAGGTTTCTAACTTACATTGGAATTCCAACCCCAATTACGCAGAGGGTGGCAGAGGTCAATTCTCCCATTCGGCTCCAACTCCTCATGGTAGCCTTACAAGAATCCGCAAATTTAAATTCGCAAGGAAGCCTTCGGTGAAAGACTAGTGCTGCAACTGCATCGCAATTTTTCATCTGCCGGTCAACTCTGCGTTGGGATTTATTGATATCGCTGGATACTACATTGGTTTATCAAAATCCAATTGTGGTTGTTCTTTATTTCTGAGGTTTTTCGGTGCCTCCCCTTGCAAAAGAATAGTTCTATCACTAATTTATTGCTTAATGTGGTTTGAAGGTGGGTTTTTCAATGAAAAATCGAGGTTGAAATGGACGCCGATGAAACCGACCAACTAATTTGCACCGGAAAAGGTGAGTCGCACGCTGCGTACCTCATTAAAGACTCGACTCGAGATGCGTTGGATGACGCATTCAGCAAGCTGGTAGCGACGCGTCCTACCCTCAGCGTGAATACTGAGCCATATGAATTGTTGCATGCGGCTGGGATAATTTGTCGCACTATTCTTTCAGAACCCACGAAACGCATCCTTCAACAATTTGGAACTGGTGGCGGATCTAAAGTGTTGTTCTTCGAAAATCTCCCGCAACAACCTCAACTACCCCCGACCCCGTGCGAGAGTGGATTTCTCGCGGAAGAAACAGAAGTGCTTTTTGCAGACGCGATCCAATTCGGGTTGCTATCAACGATGTGCCTAACACCGATCGCGCATGCGCATGAGAACCAGCAAAAAATGTTTCGAAATGTTTCACCGACGATTGGCGCGAAGGACGCACGAAGCTCACATGGCTCAAATGTTCCATTTGGAGACCACAGCGATAATCCAAATAGCAGTTTCATCGGGGAGCAACAAAAGGTTAACTGGCCTCCTGTGCCTCCCGTATTGGCATTTTATGGTTTAAGAAACGAGGACCTAAACGGTCGCGCTGTGCCAACGAGCATTATTCCGCTGGTTGACATCATGAGAGCACTTGACGATGAAACAAGAATTGAACTGCGACAACCGCATTTCTCCATTTCGGCACCCGCTTCAAACGACGATGCTGGCACTGGAAACGCATTTTCGATCAAGGCCGCGATACTTGTCGAAGATCCGGTCCACGGTGATTGCATCCGATTCGATGCGAACGTAACTACTGGATTGACCGAAGAAGCCGAGATTGCCCTTGCCGCGCTAGCGGTCGCGCTCAGACGTGGGAAAGGACGACTTGATTTTCAGGTTCGCGGTGGTTGCACTTGTTACTTCTGGAACACGCAAGTTCTGCATCAACGGCAAGCGTTCAGCCCTGGGCCCTTAGAAGTCGCTCGTTGGCTGCGTAGGTGTTACGCCACACCCGATATTTATGCCGGTCACATCCCCGACAAGCTGAATCATCCATTGGTGTGGGGCGTCGAAAAGCCAGCAGCCTGTGACCTCCAGATGAAAAAGCTTTCGTCGAAAATGGTTGCAATCACGGCATAATCGGGCTTTGAAATCACGAATTCTTTCTCAAGGCGGAAGGGTTCAAAATGACAACCGAAAAAGACGTCGCGGAATGAGTGGAAAGCAAGCAATCGCGCCTACCTTTGAGTCAACTGGCGCTTTTTCACTACCGCGATTGATTGATCGCCCCAAAACCTCGAGAGCAGAGTTAGACCAAATGACATCCAAAACCACTGAGAGCCTGCGCGATAAGCCTGATCATCAGGGATTTTTTGGCAATCGTTTCGGCGGTCGCTTTGTCCCCGAAACACTTATGCCCCTAATTCTGAAGCTGGGAGCGGCGTATGACCTTGCGAAAAACGACCCATCATTTGTTGTGCGACTGGCATCCGATCACAAAAACTTCACCGGCCGTCCCAGCCCGTTTTACCCGGCACTTAGATTTGCCGAACATCTGGGAGGCGCACAAATCTTCTTCAAACGAGAAGATCTTAACCACACAGGAGCCCACAAAATCAACAATTGTCTGGGACAAGTTCACTTAGCTCAACGAATGGGAAAGAGGCGGATAATTGCAGAGACGGGAGCTGGACAACATGGAGTTGCAACAGCAACAGTGTGTGCTCGGCAGAATCTAAAGTGTGTCGTCTTTATGGGAGTCAAAGACATGGCTCGCCAACAGTCCAACGTCAAGCGAATGAAAATGCTGGGCGCTGAAGTGCGCCCAGTATCGGTCGGCGGCGGAGGATTGAGTGATGCACTCAGCGAGGCGCTGAGAGATTGGGTTTCGAATGTGGATGACACCTATTACATGATCGGCACTGCTGCTGGCCCAGATCCTTATCCCAGGATGGTTCGTGACTTCCAATCGGTCATTGGTAATGAGGTACGCTTCCAATCGATTGAAGTTCTGGGCCGCTTGCCCGACACATTGGTGGCTGCCATAGGCGGTGGATCGAATGCGATCGGGCTCTTTCACCCCTTCCTGGACGAGCGACAAGTCAATCTCATTGGGGTTGAGGCTGGTGGCCACGGTACAAACACTAACCGGCATGCAGCGTCGATTACCGCCGGGTCGCCGGGTGTTCTACATGGAAACCGTACATATCTCTTACAAAATGCGGACGGTCAGATCAACGATGCGGATTCCATCTCCGCTGGTTTGGACTACCCAGGTGTTGGCCCAGAGCATTCCTGGCTTCACTCAATTGGACGCGCCAAATATGTTGCTGCAACTGATAACGAGGCTCTTGAAGCGTTGCAGCTCTGCACGCGTCTCGAAGGAATCATGCCGTCGCTTGAGCCAAGTCACGCTCTGGCTCATGTCATGAAAATCGCCCCTGGCTTGCCATCAGACCACGTGATCTGTGTCAACGTTTGCGGGCGCGGAGATAAAGACATCGACACCGTCACCAAAATTCTAGGAATTGGGCTATGAGTGCTGCAACAACTACAAAGTGTCGAATCTCCAGCAAACTGGAACAAACAAAGCATGAGGGTCGTTGTGCTTTGGTTACTTTCCTGACAGCATACGATCCGAACCCCGAACTTTCTCTGAAGATGCTGAAAGGCCTGCCGAACGCTGGTGCGGACCTCATCGAAATCGGCGTGCCTTTCAGCGATCCAATGGCGGATGGTCCAACAATTCAAGCGGCCGGTGAACGAGCAATTGCTTCTGGAGCAACTTTGGCAAACGTACTTTCGCTCGTAAAGGATTTTCGGATTGAAGACGACACAACGCCGATCATTCTGATGACGTACCTCAATCCTGTGGAAGCATTCGGTGTTGATGAGTTTTTTCAGCAAGGAGCCCGCGCTGGAGTTGACGGCGTGATCGTCATCGACTTGCCTGCCGAAGATGATAGCAATTTCTCCATGTTGGCCGAAATGCATGGTGTCGCCATAATTCGTTTGGCCACGCCAACGACTGACGACAGAAGACTGGCTGGGATCCTAAAACGAAGCACCGGATTTCTGTACTACGTTTCATTGAAGGGCGTTACAGGAGTCGATGGGTTGGCTGAAATGGAGGTTCGACGGCGAGTCTCGGAAATCAAACGGCAAACGAACTTGCCAATCGCGGTGGGATTCGGAGTTCGGACTCCAGAACAAGCAGCGTCCATCGCCAGGACAGCAGATCTAGTAGTTGTCGGGTCAGTTCTGATTGAGCAAATTGCATTATATCTGGATGATCCGGACAAACAGAATCAGATTTCTCGGGCCGTATGGCGACTGGTACAACGCATCGCTTCAAAAGTCCGAGATGCTCGCTATTTGCTTTAGGATCGTATGCATCATTTCGGTCAATTTGATTGAAGCTGCCTTCCCTGACGTGGCTCTTCCTCCATTTGATGGTTGTTGTTGCAAACACATCATACAGGTGCGGAGCTGTTTTTTTGATATACGCTCGGCTACCTGGGAGCCTTGTGAAAAAGATTCCTTTGGTGGACGGTCAATTGTAGGTTGCGGTACCAGTCCGATCAAGAATTTGGGATGAAATTGAACGCCGCCAGAACTCTTGGCGGGATAGTCAAGTACAGCAAGCAATGGGAAGGTACGATAGGCCAACGACTTCCTGAACTAGCGGAACCATGGATAGTGAATCAATGAAAGGCATATGTCAGTCCTAAGCAATATTTAATGCCATTCATGGCTTGCTAATCAGGCACGAAGCGCAATTTGAAATAATTGACCATTCTCCGACGCTCATATCCCAACAGTCATCTATTGCTCGCCGCGGGACCGCCGAACGATCGCCGCTGGAGGCGAACAAAATGGGAGCGTGCGTCGATCGGAGATCGACCGTCAATGCGGCTTGGGAAAGCCGAAAACTCTGCAACGCTTCATGGGCAGAGCGTCGCCGGCTATCGCCGCGACAGGCGGGCTGACAACGGCTGGCACTCGGAACCTCGTGACCTGCGCCCGCGCCACCCCGCCTGTCGCGGCTGATTATCGTCAGACGCGACGCCTCGCCCGCACCACGCAGGCCCTTCGGCCTGATCGACCGCAGAGCGGAACAACTCGCCCACGTGGAGGTTCAATTCGCGGGGATAACACCACACATTTCCTGCATTTTTGTGAATATGCTAGGTAGGCGAGCCCCTTCAACAGGAATAAATTAACCTTTTGCTACCAATTCATTCCTTTACTTTCATGTACTATTTAACAATTGCCGATTGACAAAGTAAAGTCACAGCAATATCTTTTAAGGAAGTCGTGAGTAGGGCTCTACGGGATGGGAGGGACAACAATGCCAGAAAATGAAACTCTGATTTATGACGCAAGAAGCGCCACCCGTTGGCGACCTGTCGCGGAACGTATGGATGGCGGGCAAAGTCCAGTTGAATTGTTTCCAGAGATTCAGGACCAGTTTTACACTGCTTTGCAAAAGGTGTGGAAACAATGGAAGGAGCGAGGTGTCGACCCCGACGAACTATTCCAAGCGGCACTAACCAACCCGGAGGCGCTTCGAGATTTCATCAAGCGAATGTCCTTCGACTTGAACGCCCGATTGTTGCGGGATGTCGCCGCTGGAATTGAGGACTCCAACATGGAAGTCCTCATCCGCGAATTTCTCCAGGCTGCATGGGATGTCGTCGATGGTCAACTTCTTCTCGGCATTCGTGATGAAGATCAATCGCTGGAATTCAACGCTCAAATAAGTCGGATGCTCAATCGCATCACCAAACGCTTAGTCGACAACCCCTCACGTTTTCCGAATCGGCCATCGCGGAATGAATCGCCGCCTGATCTAGATACCCAGCTTGGTCAGTCTCTTCTTTGAGGCAACAATTCATGAACGCGCTAGACTCCAAATTCGGCTTCACCATCATTGATTGTGATAAGGCGCTTTCACTGCGTCAGGGCGAAGACATTCGTGTCTATCCCAACGGAAAAAACAAACACTTCGGTGACAACCTCACTACTCGCCAAATCGATTTGATTCGCATTGCCACTGCAATTCACGTAGCAGATTCATGGGCGGTCCGAAAAAAAATGTTCAACCGAGTGAGGAATCCCATCCTGAAAATCGAGGTACTCGACCCGGCTTTTTGGTCGAGGGCAGATACGATGGATTTGTTGAAAAGCTGCGTCGATTTTGTGAGCGGCGATGATGACTGGGAGTTTCAATTTTTCGCCACGAATACTCGCCATGAATACACCCGAAGCCTTTTACGTGGTCTTGACCACGATGCCCTAATATCGCCGTACAGCGGCGGGCTTGATTCTTCGACCGGCCTTGCGCTTCGAGCATCTGCACAGCCTGGAAGAATCATAGTTCCAGTAACTATCCGGCATCAGTTGCAGAAATCGCAACTGCTGAGAAATCACTTCAGGCTATTGATGAATCGCGGAATTCTAGGATCCTTCGACTTTAAGCCGTTTCAGGCGGGAGCATTCATCCGCAAAAAACACATTAATCATGAGTTCAACGAGTCGTTCCGTGAAGTCACCCACCGTTGCCGACCGTTGCTGTTTATGGCTGTCGCCGGCATAGTCGCGGACTCATACACTTCGCCTGAAGTCGAGGTTTTCGAGTCCGGTGTCGGCTCGATTAATTACCCTATTGTCACGGGTCCAGCCGACTACCGTACGACCCGAAGCACTCATCCAACCTTCCTGCGGTTGCTGTCAGCACTTGTAAGTCACGTCAACGACGCTGCCGTGAAATATGTACTTCCATTCGCGGACATGACCAAAGCTGAAATGGTCAGCATGCTGAAGGAGATGGGATTGGAAGAGCTTGCCCGCCAATCAATCTCATGCATCGTCCACCCGCTTCGTCGGAACGGTTGGCAGCAATGCGGCACTTGTCCAGCCTGTTTGTTCCGACGGCAGGCAATGTTCATCGCTGGAATTGCGGAAGACAAGAAGGCATATAGCATCGATCTTTTTGCCGAAACCGACCCAGCACGAACGATCTCACTGAAGGACTTGCGTTGGATACAAGCGTTTCATCAGCAGGTTGCAAGTTTGGTTGCGTTAGATGTCGGCAACATTCCCGCAGGCTTTCGACGGTACCTTAGAAGTACTGGCGTTGTGGCAAAAGACGAGCAGATCGCTCCGTACGCTGAAGTTTACCGTCGATACCGGCGAGAATGGATGTTGCTAGTCGCAGAGGCTCGTCGTCGCAGCTTCCCTTGGATCACCCCTGCTAAATCAATGGCCAAAAAAGAAGGAGCCACCTAATGGTAACCGAACCCGCTTCTCCGCGGATAATCGGCCAACGGTTGGCCGATGCAAGGAAGGCCCGATCTATCAAGCAAGAAGACGCTGCTGAACATATCGGCGTGAGCCGTCCTACGTTTATCGCAATAGAAAAGGGTGAACGTGCTGCCAAGCCTGCCGAGATCATCAAGTTGGCTGCACTCTACGGCATGCCTGTGAATCATTTCGTCCGTACGGCGGAACCGCTGACTGACTTTCAGCCGCATTTCCGGGCAGCGATGGAGAAGGTGAAGCCCGCTGAAGCCGAGCAGCTCAAAGCTGCAATCGGCCAGTTCAAGGAGTTCGTGGAGAATTACCTCGATCTCGAAACGCGGATGAAGGCACCCATGCGGATGAACTATCCCGACCCAGTGGTGTTGAACCCGCATGTCAATGTCAGTGAGCTTGCTGAAGACATGGCCAATCGCGAACGGATCCGCCTTGGTCTTGGCGACCAACCGATTTCAAATATCCGCAACCTACTGGAATCAGAAGTAGGCGTCCGCATCTTTTACGCACGGCTACCACGCATGTTCGCGGGCATGTACATCTTCGTTGATGGCCTCGGTGGATGCATGCTTATCAACAGCGTCCACCCACCAGAAAAACAGCGTGCATCAATTTCCCATGAATACGCTCACCTGATCGTTGACCGCTACTCTGCGGGCATCGACTACCTGACCATCTTTGGTCGAAAACCAGCCAATGAACGATTTGCTGAATCATTCGCTATGAGTTTCCTGATGCCTGCGTCTTCCGTGCGGTTCCGATTCAATGAGATTGTGAACACCACAGGCAACTTCCGGGTCGGCGATCTGGTAAAGCTCAAACACCGCTACTTTGTTTCGATGGAAGCGATGACGATCCGTTTGGAATCCCTTGGATTGCTCAAACAAGGATCGTGGGAGCTTCAAAAAGAAAGAGACCTGCCGGTTCGAGAAGCAGAGAATAAACTTGGGCTCGTTTCCGAAACCAATTCGGAACCGGCTTACCCTGATCGTTATAAGCTCCTCGCAGTCCATGCGTATGAGCGTGGAGAACTGAGCGAGAAGGAAATTGCGAACTACCTGCAATGCGACGTCTGGGAAGCAAGACATATAATTCACGAGTCCATGCTCAGCATTGAAGTGGACGCTGAAGGCTGCCTTCACTCTATGCAGGCCGACTTCGAGACCTCGTTACTTATTGACAAATCCTAATACACGGACCGGAGCGTTATTATGCCGGCCGTCATACTTGATGCGTGCGGAACCCTGAACCTCTATGCAAGCGGCCAATTCGTGTCGATCCTAACGGCGTTACGCAACAACTGGTATATTCCGTTCGCTGTAGAGAAAGAATCGCAACAGTACCGTCAGCCAGACCCTAATGACCCTGAGAAGCTGATCGTAGTGCCGATTGATCTTGCCGCAGTCATAAACGAAGGAATTCTGTCCCGTTGTGATTGCGAAAGCGACGAGGAGTCGGATCTTTATATTGAGCTCGCAGCACGAATCGGAGATGATGGTGAGTCAATGGGGCTGGCTATTGCAAAGTGCCGTGGTTGGTCGGTTCTTACGGATGATAAAAAAGCTCGTAAAATTGCGAATGAGCTTGGGGTCGGTGTAATTGGCACTACTCAAGTCATGAAACAATGGTCGGATATTGAAAAGCCAAAGGCAGCAGAACTCGCAATCGCCCTTGAATCTATCGAACGATTTGCCAACTACTGTCCGGCCCGTAGCGCAGAGAATTTTGAATGGTGGGTGGCTTCAATCCAAGCAAAGTAAAGTTGCGTACTTGGAATGAACTGAACATCGTGAAGGTAAATTATGAAAGATACTGATTTCGACTATGCCGTTCAGTACTTGGGGCAAGCGACCTCGTCTCTAATTGCCTGGGGCCCGCTAGAGACTCGTCAACTACTTTCAAGAAACACCTTCGTCAACTGCTTGATTGATAATAACTATCAGGTCGTCGCAGGCAATTCTACAACGAGCAAGTTCCTTTTCTGGAACTTGCGCAAAATGTGCGCGGTCGTTGCGGACTTGGCTGATCGAGGCAATTAGATCCTGCAACTGTCGTTTGTCGCGAAAATCATCTTTGAAATGATGCCACGCCTGATTGGAGATTATTAAGTCCACCAAATCACCTAAGTACATACACTCCATTTCCTCGCGCTCCAAACGGTCAGGCGAGAGCTGATAATTCCTCGATGCCTTGTTTTTTATTCGCTCGATTGCAGTCCACCGCTCAGGTCCCAAGATCTTCCGCAGTTGATCCAACTCAAAACCTTGCCACTGGCCTTTGAAGACTTCGAGAATATATGCACGCATGGCCAACTCGAGTCGCTCGATCAGATGCCATACGTCGCGTGTTGACTCCTGAGCCGAACCTTCTGTAGATACTGCAAGGGATTGCAATACGTGAAACTCACGAATGAATTCCCAATAGACGTCATTAATCCTTGATAGTTCCCGATTTTCAACTAGGGCAATTCCGGTGAACTCAAGTACATCGCAAACAGTCCTTGCAAGATACTGGTCATAGCTCGACTCTCGCAATACTCTCGCAATCTGCTCAAATCGCAGACGAGGATGTGAGAGTAGTGATTCATGGATAACCGCTCGAGCAACGGTGCGAGTTTATCAAAGTACTTTAGCCCTGAGACATCCTGCTCTCGAATCTTATCGCGTTTCTTGCCAGCCATTCCACAGCTTTCTGCCAAGTTGACAGGTTCTGAAAATGGTTTTTGAGTAGCGCAAAAAGCGTGCCAGTCGACTGCGATTGTTCCGCTATTTCAAAAGTATTCCTGGCGCAAATCTCGTGCCGAACAGTATTGAAACAGGGCCAATTTTGTGTCACTTTCGTGCCACTTTTCTGCACAAAATCGAACTCCTCGAGAAACACGTGGAGGTTGGAAATCGACTGACTTTTTATGACTATTTGGCTCAACATCAAATGCTTGGAGAAGTTGAAATGAATCTCAAGGTCAACGATCCATCTGCCCTTGAAAATTCGCTGAAAGCTCAGGCGATTGTTGCGGGCGGTTACTTCGCTTCGTTCGTCGCTGAAACTCTTCGCAAGCCGACTTCATCAAAATCTGGTTCGGCTACTGGTGAGAACATCGCTGGAAATTGCGGTATAAATCGATGGTTTAGTTCAGAAATGCAAAAACCAAGCTAGCGAAGCGTCCAACAGTCCAACCTCGTGCTGAACCAAGATTCGAGCCAACGATTTGCCCGCTTCCTTAAAACAGTCTGCACCTTTTCTGCCACAAAACTCATCATGACCTGCGATGAAGTTTCCTCCTGCAATACTTCGATGTAGAAGTGGCAATATGTTTGTGCGGTCAATGCTAAATGTTTCAATTCGCTCTCTGAACTCAGTGCCAAGTATCGCCGTTTGCGAGCGTTTGGACGTCTGCACTTCGAGCGTTCCATTTGTCGCTCGCAAAGCAAAAGCGAATGCGAACCAGCCAAAAGTGATTATCATTTTGGGATTATAGGAAGTGACAAGACTTGTGAATTCAACTAACGAGTTTTGCGCACCTTCGTGCCAGCGAATCGACTGATCGAAGGGAGCGGATGGCTTTGTTTCTGAGTCTTGTACCGCATTGCGAAGATACATCCGGTCTGCGTCGACATGTTTTCCAAGGGTAATAAATATCTCTCTCTGAATTACCTCCAGAACCGAAGTCCAGATGTTATGTCGGATTGGATGCCGCTTATCCAATGGCTCTTCAAGCCGATCCCGCCATTTGGCAGGCTCGGAATCTGCCAACAACCAGATTGGAAATGACAACTCACCAGTTTCTTTTTTCATCATGGTCATCATGATAATGCCAACTTACTGCTTTGGCAGCTTCCCCTAATAGCAGCATCACTTAGGGTGTAACGAACTCTTTGGACGACAGCTAATTTTCGCGTCGTGCGAAGATTGAATAGCGTCCAAAGCAACAATTGATGAACTGTTGGGAAGATCTGCAGCCGTTTTGCAACGGAAAAAAATCTCGCATGAATACTAATAAACACGTCGCCCCCACGGTATCATTCCAACTCAATGCCGATACAATTCGGATTGTGCAAGCACAATTGGAGTTATGCAATGCGAAAGAAGCGAATTCTATATTCTTGGATCGGTCACAATGACCTGCTTGGAATGGCTGGTGACTCCGAGCCCGACCAGCAGAATCGGATTCTGACTGCACTCAAGATTGAACGCAAGGTCGGCAAACAAGATGGGCCGATCAAAGCACTCTTGAAACAAGAAGCGTTCGACGAAATTCACTTGCTGAGCAATTATCCAAAATGGCTCAGTGGATTGTTCTCGGAATGGCTGGGCTTCGAATCTAAAATCCACACTGTCTCCTTGGATGATCCGACCGATTATGAACAGATCCTCTTGGCGACCGACAGTGTTCTTGGCAAGCCCCAGCGAGACAGCGGCAGCGAGTATTCATTTTTCCTAACGCCTGGAACACCCTCCATGGCGGCGTCTTGGATCCTGGTTGGCAAATCGCGCTATGACGCTGTGTTTTGGCAATCCTACCAGGGGAAGGCGACGCAATCGATCATTCCTTTCGATGTAGTAGCGGGCTTTGCATCTGATTTGAGTGCTGTACCAGATATTAGCCTCCAGCATTTGGCAACTCGACCTCCTAAAGAAATCGAAGGCTTCCAGAAAATTTCCGGCAACAGCAAGGCACTTCGTCTCGCCGCTGGACGAGCCGCAAAAGCCGCCAATCGAGATGTTTCCGTGCTGATTCTAGGTGGCCCTGGAACTGGAAAAGAGATGTTTGCCGAGGCGATCCATGAAGCGAGTCGACGCAAAGGAAAGCCATTTATCAAAATCAATTGCGCCGCGATTCCTGCTGCACTACTTGAGTCGCAGCTTTTTGGTTATGTGAAAGATGCATTCACCGGTGCAAAAACGGATCAGCCAGGTGCCTTTCAAAAGGCAAATGGAGGCACGTTATTCTTGGATGAAGTTGGAGAATGTAGCCCGGAAATGCAAGCAGCATTACTTCGAGTTCTTCAGCCGCCGCATGGAAAGGGACCGTGCCACCGAGAGTTCTCACCTGTAGGGGACGTTGGAAAAACGATTCAGGTTGACGTCCGAATCATAAGCGCGACCAACCGCGATCTGATGCAAGAGGTCGACGATGGCGAATTTCGCGAAGACCTTTTCTATCGCCTTTCAGTCATTAAGGTGAAGCTGCCGTCGCTGTGCAGTAGAAAGTCAGACATTCCTGAGCTTGTCGAGACTCTTCTAAGCGGAATTAACCGTGATTTCAGAAGCCAAGAGCCCCAATATAAGGACAAAAGCATTTCTGAAGCCGCAAAACGCTTTGTGCGAGAATACGACTGGCCAGGCAACGTTCGGCAATTAAGCAATACTCTTGTTGAAGCCGCAATTATGAGCGAAAGCAACATAATTGAAATCGGAGATATCAAGGCCGCGATTGCAGACGTACCGGGCAAACGAACTGGTCACTTCGATTACGAACTCGGCGATGGCTTTTCGTTGCAAACGCTGCTCGAAGACATTCAGCGTCGATACTTAGAGCGTGCCATGGAAGAATCTGCGGGAGTTAAAACGAAAGCCGCTGAATTACTTGGAATGTCGAGTTATCAAACGCTAGATGCACAGTTGAAACGACTCGGAGTTCCCGCTTCCAAACCAAAATAACCCAATCACCACCCGGCATAGTAAAATAAAATCCTCGTGTTGGCACACCAATTGCCAATAGTTGTTTCCATGCACAAAGATTCGTATTCGACCATGAAGTCTATCAACTTCGAATTCATTCGATCAAAGTGGCCAGAGCTGGCAGGCCTTGGCGGTTTTGCCGAAGCGTATGCACATACGGATCCCGTGGGTGCGATTCTCAAATTACGTGTTTTTGGCGAACAAGTTGTCGACTGGATTCACTATGATCAGCGTTTGCCGAAACCCTATCAGGCAAATCTCGTTGACCTACTAAATAATCAGCCTTTCAAAGATATTGTTCCGGAAGTTGTATTGGCAAAACTTCATGCGCTTCGCATGGAAGGGAATCGCGCTGCACACGGCAACAAGGGAGATACGACAACTGCCCTTCGTTTGATGCGCGAAGCCCACAATGTTGGTCGTTGGATATTCGTAAATTACGCTGATGGCAACGTTGGAGACTGCTCCGTTTTTGAGGAACCACCGCTGGGTGGCGTCGAAAGCGTTCAAAAACGTCGCGAAAAACGAGCAATCTTAGAGCGGATCGTCGCACAAGAAGCTCAGATGCAGAAAATGCTCGCCGATCTTGAGCAACAGCGATTGCGAGCCGACAAAGCCGAAGCAACGGCTGAGGAGCGGCAGGCCGCGTTGGCAGCTGCACTGCAGGCAACCCAGAAGCTACAAGCCATTGATCCAATGGCGTTTAACGAAGAAGAAACTCGCAAGTATCTCATCGATCAAATGCTGGCGGACGAAGGATGGGATGTCGGTAAAGGGATGTCCAACACAGGCGAAGTCTTGAAGGAAGCTCCTGTTAACTATCAAGTAGGAGCATCAGGAATCGGAAAAGCAGATTACGTGCTTGAAGACGACAATGGAAAGCCGCTTGGCGTTGTCGAAGCAAAGAAGACGTCGGTTGATCCACAAATTGGCCGTAAACAAGCCGAGCAATACGCGGATGGGCTCGAAAAGGAGCACGGTCAGCGTCCGGTGATCTTCTATACAAATGGTTATGACCTATGGATTTGGAACGACGCTGCTAGCGAGCCACCTCGCAAGATCTACGGATTCTATTCAAAGGATAGTTTGCAACACATCCATTATCAGCGAACCACCAAGAAACCCGTTCATGAGGTATCAGCAAACCCCGAGATCGCCGGTCGAATGTATCAGATTGAAGCCGTCCGAAGAGTGGTCGAGAAGTTTGCAGAAAAAAAACGAAAGGCCCTACTAGTTCAAGCCACGGGTACCGGTAAGACGCGTGTCGCTGTGTCGCTCTGCGACGCAATGATCAAGGCCAACTGGGCGAAGCGAATTCTGTTTTTATGTGATCGCCGCGAACTCCGTCGGCAAGCGAACAACGCGTTCAACGAGTTCCTACCGTCTTTGCCTCGCACTTACGTAACTCGTGATTCCGCAGGCAATACGAAGGATCGAATCTTTTTGTCGACGTATCCGGCGATGATGAAGATATTCGAGACTTTTGATGTCGGCTTCTTCGATCTAATCATTGCTGATGAATCGCATCGAAGTCTTTATAATCGTTATCGGCAACTGTTTGAATACTTCGACTGTTACCAATTAGGTCTGACAGCGACGCCCGTTGAATTCTTATCTCGCAATACGTACAAGATATTCGAATGCGACGAAGGCGACCCAACCTCGAACTACGATTACCCGACGGCAGTAGCACAAAAATACCTCGTTCCGTTTGAGGTTGATACGCATACGACACCGTTCCTACGATCCGGCATCAAGTACTCAAATATGTCCGAGGAGCAACGTCGCCAACTCGAAGAGGACGAAGTTCTGCCGCAAACAATTGAGTTCGAGCAAGGCGAGGTAGATAAGGTCGTTTACAACAAGGACACCAACCGCCACATCCTGCGGAACCTCATGGACTATGGAATCCGAGTGGGAAGTCGCGTTGGCAAGACGATCATATTCGCTCGCAGCATCAAGCACGCTCGCCTCATGGAAGAATTATTCAACGAAATGTATCCGCAGTACGGCGGGAAGTTCTGTCAGACAATTGTCAGTGACGATCCGCGTGCCGAATCAATGATCGATGACTTCAAAGGTGATGGCACCAATCCTGACCTAACAGTCGCAATATCGGTGGACATGCTCGACACCGGTGTTGACGTACCGGAATGCGTCAACCTTGTCTTTGCCAAGCCGGTCTATTCCTACGTTAAGTTCTGGCAAATGATCGGTCGTGGCACTCGGTTGTGCCCTGATTTGTTCGGTCCCGACATGGATAAATCGCACTTCCAGATCTTTGATCATTGGGGCAACTTCGAGCGCTTTGAACAAAACTACAAGAAGGCGGAACCAAGTCGTCAAAAGTCACTCTGCGAACGGGTTTTCGAGGCGCGCATGAAGCTTGCCGAGGCAGCGTTGGAGAAACAGCACAATGCCGGTTTTGAAATCGCTACTAGCTTGATCACCAAGCAGATTGCCGATCTCCCGAAGGGTAGTATTCCGATCAAGGAAAAATGGCCGCAATTGCAGTCAGTCTCATCCGAAGAAACCGTTCGCCAGTTTGATGCAGCCACAAGAGCTACTTTGCAGCAAAACATCGCTCCGCTCATGCAGTGGATTGACATCGCCAAGTTCGAAGAAGCATACAAGTTCGACCGGCTGATCGCTCAACTTCAGACCGAACTCATTCGCGGGGGCGGCAAGTTCACCGACCTTCGTGATGCGGTCGTGAATTTGGTCAGCAGCCTGCGGATCAACCTGTCACAGGTTAAAGTCAAGTTGCCGGTTATTGAACGCGTCACGAGCAAAGAATTCTGGGATGAGGTAACTGTTGGTGATCTTGAAGAAATCCGTGACCAGCTTCGTGGCATTATTCAGTTCCGTCGCACCGACGAGGTCACCAAGCTCGATGCGATCATCATTGATGTAAAAGAGAACGAGGCGGACGTTGAACGCAAGAAGTACAAGGTCCGTTTGGACAATCTCGACGATCTGGACATGGCCGCGTACCGCAACCGAGTGAATAACGTTTTGCAAGCCATCATTGATCAGAGCGATACATTGCGAAAAATTCGCCTCGGACAGCCAGTTACCGAAAACGATCTCGAAGACCTCTGCTCCCTGGTACTCATTCAGGAGCCAGGACTCGACTTGCATAACTTGATGGACTACTTCAAGCAAGCAGAGTCGCTAGACCAAGCAATCCGCGAAATCATCGGCATGGACGCGGAAGCGGTCCACAAGCGATTCACTGCGTTTGTACAGGCACATCCGAATCTGGCTTCGCACCAGATCAAGTTTCTAGACTTGCTCCAGAACCACATCGCGAAGTTTGGCTCCATCAAAACAGACGATCTATACGAGCCGCCATTCACCACTCTTCACAGTGATAGCTTGGATGGGCTCTTTGACGAGTCCTTGGCAGACGAACTTTTCGAAATCATCGGCTCATTTCAGCCACAAGCCAATTCACCTAAGGATGGGGAGGTTAACCAATAACCATGATCACCGGACCGCTACGCAGCAAGATCGACAAACTCTGGGAAGAATTCTGGACGGGCGGAATCACCAATCCGCTGACTGTCATCGAGCAGATTTCGTTCCTGATGTTTGCTCGGCTACTCGACATGCGAGAGAGCACCGAAGATAAGAAATGGTCTCGCAAGAATCCGGGCAAGGCGTTCCCCGGAGTCTACTTCCCACGCAGTAAACAGCATCTACGTTGGAGTCATCTAAAGCAGGAAGCGGACGCAGACAAGATTCTGAAGATAGTTCGAGACGAGGTCTTTCCGCATTTTCGAAACCTCTCCAATGACGATGTCTCCCCTCGCCTCGCTTCTGGGAGAGGGGCTGGGGGTGAGGGGATTGCTAATCAGCCCATGAACACCTTCAACCAGTACATGAAGGACGCCACGCTGATGATCAACAAGCCGTCGCTGTTGATGTCGGCCATCAACATGATCGACGCGCTCCCGCTGACGCAGGGCGACACCAAGGGGGATCTGTACGAATATCTTCTCAGCAAGTTGACCACGGCGGGCATCAACGGCCAGTTCCGCACGCCGCGACACATTATCGACCTGATGGTCGATCTTGTTCTGGAAGGAAATAAAGATGAGGCGTTGTCGTGGACCGTCGGCGATCCCGCCTGCGGAACGGGCGGCTTTCTGGTGCAATTCTTAGAGGGCCTGCGAAAGCGGCACAGCTCGAAAGACGGCATTCACGTCGATCCTGAATCCGGCGACAAGACCTACATGGGCGACCAGATCGCGCCGCAGCAGTGGAAGCATATCAAGAGCGAAATGTTTCACGGCTTCGATTTCGACGTGACCATGCTTCGCATCGCCGCGATGAACATGATGCTGCACGAAATCGACACACCGGACATCAATTATCAGGACACGCTCAGCACCAACTTCACCGACCGCAAAGAAACGCGTCGCTGGGCGGAAGATGCTTTTGACCTGATTCTCGCCAATCCGCCGTTCAAGGGTTCGCTGGACGAAGAGGATGTCCACAAGACGCTGACCGGAAAAGTCAAGACGAAGAAGACCGAGCTTCTGTTCATCGTTCTGATGCTGCGAATGCTCAAGCTCGGCGGGCGCTGTGCAGTAATCGTTCCCGATGGTGTCACCTTCGGGTCATCGAATGCCCATAAAGAGCTGCGAAAGATGCTAGTCGAGGAAAACCAACTCGAAGCGGTCATCAAGCTCCCTTCTGGAGTGTTCAAGCCGTATGCCGGTGTCAGTACGGCAATCCTGCTTTTCACTAAGGGAGGTCGGACCGACAACGTCTTCTTCTTCGACTTGCAGGCAGATGGCAAGACCCTCGACGACAAACGCGACAAGATCGGAGCCGACGACGACTGGCAGGACTTGGATATCCTGCGTGAAGTTTGGCCCAGGTGGAACGGCGGTGCCGGGAAGAAGCACTTCAAGGATCGCACCGCGAATGCGTTCCTCGTGCCGAAGTCGGAGATTGAAGAGAACGCCTTCGACCTCTCCATCAATCAGTACAAGGAGATCGTTCACGAAGAAGAGCAGTACGACTCGCCAATGGTCATCCTTGGCCGCCTAAAGAAGCTAGAAGCCGAGATCGTCGCTGAACTGATAGAACTGGAGACGCTGCTCGGATGAAAACCGCGAACCATCTTCTTGCTCCGATCGGTGAGCACATTCTTCCGATCGAAACATGGACTCCAACAAATGCGGCTCCCAACGAGGAGTTCGAATATATTGACATTGCTTCGGTTGATCGCGAATGCAAGCGAATCACGAACGCTAACCAGTTACTCACTACTGATGCCCCGAGTCGGGCACGCCAGATCGTCCGCGATGGCGATGTCCTCGTCTCCACCGTTCGCCCAAACTTGAATGCGGTTGCGATGGTACCCGCACACCTGTCAGACGCAATCGCGTCAACTGGCTTCTGTGTTCTCCGTTGTCACCCGCAAACCCTCGATCGCAATTACTTGTTTCATTGGGTTCGAACTGCAGCATTTGTCAACGATATGATCCGAAAGGCAACCGGAGCCAGCTATCCGGCGGTTTCAGATCGCATCATTAAGGAATCACAAATCCCGCTGCCGCCGCTGTCGGAGCAGAAGCGGATCGCCGACATCCTCGACAAAGCCGACGCCATCCGCCGCAAACGGCAGGAGGCTATCGGCCTAACCGAACAGCTCATCCGCTCCGCCTTCCTCGACATGTTCGGCGATCCCGTCGCCAACCAAAGGCAATGGCCGGTCAAAAAACTTCATGACATATCGACACGAATAATGAGTGGGACGACTCCAAAAGGTGGAAAACAGGTCTATCCAGAAGAAGGAATCACTTTTTTCAGGAGTCAGAATGTATGGAGAAACAGGATTGTCTTAGATGACATCGCTTATATCGACGAGGATACCCACCGCAAAATGGCCAGAAGCAGCCTCAGAAAGAAAGACATCCTGATCACTAAGACCGGCAGATTTAACACGGAAAACAGCAGCTTGGGTAGAGCCGCGATGTTCATGGGGCAAGATGACTCTGCGAACATTAACGGTCACGTCTACTTGGTGAGGCTGGAAGCTGAAGCAATACACGAGTTTGTTTTGTTTGCTCTTACGATGGACGAGTATAGGGAATACATCCGAAGAGTGTGTGTCGGTGGGATCGATAAGAGGCAGATAAATAAGGAACATCTCGAAGAGTTCCCTATCATTTCACCTCCTCGCGATCTCCAGATTCGCTTCGCCGCCGTCGTCAAATCGCACGAGCGTCAATCGGAGCAGATGAAGACCCAACTCGCAGAGGCGAACGACCTCTTCAACTCCCTCGTCCAACTCGCCTTCAAAGGGGGCTGTGATGCCTGAAACAGAAGCGAACGCACTGATTGCTCCTACAAATTGGCGCGAGCAACTGGTCGCAGCTAATGGTTCCATTGAGCCGTCGGTCAACCTATTCCGTGACACACTAGACGACGCAGTCGATGAGAAACCGATGCAGACGTTTCTGGCATCTCATCCTCATCTTCTGACTTGCCTCCTTCCACCGGGACGCGATGCGTGGTGCTGGGATCGACCTCGTTTCGGATCAGAGTCGATTCCTGACTTCCTGCTTTGCACCCGTAACTCGACCGGCTTCGAATGGGTCATGGTCGAGTTAGAACGTCCGACGGTTTCGCCGCTCACTCAAGCTGGCTTGCCCAGCACCAAACTCCGCGAAGCTCAGGCCCAGATACAGGACTGGCGAATCTGGTTGCGCGACAACATTGCGTATGCACAGCGGCAGCTCGGCTTTGAAGGTTTGACCGCCGACGTTCAAGGGGTGATCGTCATTGGTCGCCGCACGTCAATTGATCTCAAATATGCCAAACGCTGGCGTGAGCTGAGCGCCGACCGAACACGAATCATGACCTACGACCGCCTGATCGACTCGTTCGCATGGGGCCGTTCCAATCACGGAGGCAACAATGGATAACCAAGAGATCGCCGCTTTCTTCGCAAACACGCAGATCAACGTGTTCAACAATCCCTCTCTGCGAACTCCGCAGCAGGAAGGCTACACGGCTATCGTTCAACATTTTGAGCAGAAAGCGAACCCGTGTTATGTGCAACTTCCGGTTGGCTGCGGAAAGACAGGCTTGATCGGCCTGACGCCTTTTGGAATTGCCGAGGGGCGAGTGCTGGTCGTTGCACCCAATTTGACTATCCGCGACAACATCGTCCGAGAGCTGAACATCTCCGACGCCAACAACTTCTACAACAAACGCGGCGTATTTGTCCCTGAGAATGGACCGTTCCTTTCGGAACTCAAGACGGGAGCGAACCACCATGACTGCGACAACGCCCACATCGTGGTCGGAAACATTCAGCAGTTCGCGTGTGAAAACAATCGCTGGTACGAATACTTCGACCGCGACTACTTCCGCATGATTCTCGTTGACGAAGGGCACCACAACGTTGCAGACACTTGGCAACGCCTATTTGAGTATTTTCAAAACGCCAAAGTCGTTTCATTTACGGCCACGCCAATGAGGTCCGACGGTCAGGTCGCTACTGGCGAGCGAGTCTATGCCTTCGGATATGCCCGCTCAATGATGATGCGGTACATCTCGACGGTCGATGCGGTTTATATCTCGCCGGAAGAAGTGACGTTTACGGTCCAAGGCGAGACGAAGACACTCTCGCTGGACGAAGTGCGGACCATGCGCGAACACGATTGGTTCAGCAAGGGAGTGGCGATGTCGGAGCTTTGCAATCGCCATATCGTGCAGGCATCGATCAAAAAGCTCGAAGAGGTCCGGCAGCATGGTGTTCCCCGCCAAATCATCGCCGCAGCGTGTTCGATTCGACACGCCAAGCAAGTAGCTGGACTTTACTCGGAATATGGACTCAAGGCAGAAGTCCTCCACAGCAATCTTTCGAAGGAGGAACGCGACAGGGTCGAAGCGGCGCTTCGCAATGGACAACTCGACGCCATCGTGCAAGTGAACATCCTTGGTGAAGGCTACGACCTCGGCTCACTGTCGGTTGCAGCCGTTTTTCGCCCTTACCGCAGCCTGTCTCCATATATTCAATTTCTCGGTCGTATCTTGCGACTCGCGGTGCCCGACGTACCGGACTCGCCGGGTAACCATGTCTACATTGTCTCACATGTCGGCTTGAATGATGAGCGTTGGTGGGAGGACTTCCGGCAGTTTGACAAAGAAGATCAAAAGTTTTTCGCGGAGCTTGCAGCAGGAGAGGATACCGAGGAAGAGTCCGGCGAACGCAGTCCTCGCATGACACTTCGGCCTTTCATGCGTGTCCTCAACGAGACAGTTCGTAAGTACGTCCAGAAGGCGTACCTCAAGGAAATCGACGACACGATGGTCACGGAGGTAATGACCACGATTCGAAATGCAGGTTTTGATCCATCTGAGTTCGGGCTTGATGAGGCGATGATGCGTCGTAGGTTGGAAATGGCGGCGCGCGGTGAACGAGAGATTCAGGCAACGACGCGCCCGGTACAGCCGCAGCGACGGCGTGAATCGTTGAAGCCGCGGGTCAGTCAGGACGCGCGATCGATCGCTGATGTGGTGGCAAATCGCCTTGACCTCAAGCACACGGGCCGCAATCTGGTTCGCCACTTTCCGGGGCGAGGCCAACACAACGCGGCGATCTTAATTGCCTTGGCGTCGGGTGCTCAAAACAAAGTGATGGAGATCGAATCGGGCGACCGTGAAAACGCCTCCATCGAACAACTGGAAAGAGCATTGGAGGCCACTGCGGACATCACGGATAGCCTCACAGCTTCAGTTCGTCGAAAGATGGGGGGATAAATGCCAAAACGGAAATCTCTTTTGAAACGCGTTGAGATCGAGAAGGCTCAACGGAAACGAACGTGCAAGTTCACTGGCGCAGACATTGCCAGCGGGCAGCTTTGCATCGTCGTTTACGATGCACCTCGCATCTACAAAGGATACTGCCGCGACGTCGCACTCAAGATGATCGAAGACGCAAGGAAGCAGCTCGATGAAATGGAGGAATCTTTCAAATGATCACGGGCATCACTATCGAAAACTTCAAGGGCATTCGAAAGCCTGTGAAGCTGGACTTTCGACCGATCACTTTGCTTTTCGGTGCCAATAGCGCCGGCAAAAGCACGGTCATGCACGCCTTGCATTATGCGAGGGAAATCTTCGAACGTCACAATCTGGACGCTGACAAGACAATTGCTGGTGGGCCATACGTCGATCTTGGTGGGTTTCGCAATTTCATTCATCGTGGAACACCAGACCGTAGTGCTACGGACGAATTGTCGGAAGGTGACGACCGAGGATATGGAGGCACGGGCGATGGATCAGGATCTGGTGTAGGGACGGCCTACGGCGAGGGGTTTGCCGACGGCAGTGGATACGGCGACAGACTTGGAGTCTCCGCATCTGACCGCGAAGTTCGGATAGGCATTACGTTGGCATTGTCGGAAGCGGACCTTCCTGAATATCGGCAGGCTGAGGATTACAACCTTTACGATGAAATGGAGTCGCTGTACGTCGGGATCAAAGAGGTCCGCGTCGAAGTATTGATCTCATGGAGTGACCATCTACACGCGCCACACGTCACAGAATATTCCATCAGTTACAACGGAATTCTGCTTGCCAAGATCACGTCGCAACCGGGTCGGAGAATGCCCGTCTTGGAAACCGTCGATGTGAATCATCCCATTCTGACGAAGCGTAAAGACTTGGAACGCTTCACCAAATGGGAGTCGTGGAGTCCAGATGAAGTCGATGACGGGAATTATTCGGGGCTGCTCTATCTTCTCAATAAAGTGCGCCGCAACGCATGGGTGCCAGTGTGGGAAGATGACACGGTACGAATACTTGAAACTCTCGCAAAGCAGGAGGATGCACTTCCTGTGTGGGGAAACAGATTGCCGCTGAACGACTGGCGGGATGATGGTGTTTCAGGCCAACCGCTTGACCCGCCTGATCGCGAGGAGCTTGAGAGTGACAACCGAGAGATTAACGCGGTCCTTAGTCGTTTGATTGTTGGTCCCGGTGAAATGGTTCGGGACGCGTTGCGACAATTTCGCTACCTTGGCCCCCTTCGTGATACACCGCCACGTGATTTCTCTCCACCGCGATATCCTGATCCTGCCCGTTGGGCGACTGGACTGGGGGCATGGGATTCGCTTTACACCGGAAGTGATGAGTTTGTAGATGCTGTCAGCGATTGGCTTGCAGGGAAAGACAACCTGAACTCTGGTTCCCGTGTCGAACGGCGAACTTACCTTGAGCTGGACTACGGCGACCCAATTGTTCGTGCGCTGATGGCACGTAGGGCGTTCGATGATATCGACGAACATATTGGATCGCACCTTGCCGAGGCTCCCACCACCACACGAGTTGTCGTGGTTCCCGGTAACTCCGATATCGAACTTCGACCTCATGACGTGGGAATCGGCATTTCTCAGGTCGTACCTGTCATTGTGACGGCACTCGATGGGCAAGAGCGGCTGCTCGCCATCGAACAGCCGGAACTCCACATTCATCCAAGACTTCAGGCAGCGATCGCCGACCTGTTCGTGGAAGCGATCGGTAAGAAGAAGCACCGATTCATCATCGAAACTCACAGCGAACATTTGATTCTGCGTTTGCTTCGCCGCATTCGTGAGACTGAAATCGACAAAGCCCCAGCTAACCGGCAGCTGCGAACCGATGAATTAGCGATCTACTATCTCAAGCAGGACAACGGAAGCTCGCGAGAGCTACGAATCGACGTAGACGTAAAGGGCGAGTTCATCCAGCCGTGGCCGGACGACTTCTTCGAGATCGATTTCTTTGAGAGGTTTCCTGATGCTCGCTGAGTTCTTGCTTACACCGGACGCGATGGTAGACACGTATGGCCGCGATGGAATCGATGCCGTCCGTGAACTGACAGGCTGCTTCTTTCCATCCAGGGCGACACCGCTCGCGCTCGTATGTAAACTCGGCGACGAATGGGAGCGAGCAACTAGCATAAAGATTGCACGTATCGCCAATGTGAACCATCGTCAGGCTGCGATGGAGCTTTTTAAAAGGCTGATGTCGTCTCACCTTTATGTGCCAAGACCAACGGTATCTGAAGGCAACAATAGTGAAAACGACTGGATCGCGGCTGGAATAACCTCAAGTAAACTCGCCCCCATGAACAAGATCGTCGTTTCAAATCAAACGACGCCACCGGAAACTCTTGGCACTTCCATCAATGACTTTGTTTCGGATCGATTTTGGGATGAGTTCCCCAACCCGCGATTGGTTGGCCGGGAAACCAATACGCAAGAGCGGGTATTGAGGGCAATCTGCACACATTCAGATTGGTTGCATATGCGATTGCCACAGATTCGGGGCGGCAGCGATGATGAGATCGTAACCGTGAAGCAGATCATCAAACTTTCGAATCAACTTCCCCTTGGTTTCCGCAAAACGGCCATCGACCTACATGTATGTATGCAGCAAAAAATTCCAGAACAGAATCTCATTTGTGGGATCTCAGGTGAACTCAATTCATTAGTGAAGCAAGGAGTTAAGATTCAGTTGTCAATCTGGCCGGAGAAGCATTTTGTCAATCGAGAACTGATTGGCGGCGACACCACCACGACCTCGTCTGGAGCATTTGTTCGCAGGCCGCTGTGGTTGATAACGATGACACACGTTGCGGTTGGAAGCCGAGCAGCTGCCAACGCCGGTGAAGCAGGCAACACTTGGAGCTTGTTTCCTCGCCAAAAGGCTTACGAGCGGTACGAGCAAATGAGTCAAGAAACGCCGCTTCGAGTTCAGGTACTCCGATGACTGCGTTAGTCAAGAAACGCAAACGTCAACGCGGTATTTTCGCCATTGAAGACGAATGGCTGAGTGACCTGCGCGGCGGTGTAAGTTTTCGACCACTGTTGGAGTTGATGAGGTCCAGCAACAAATCCCCATTCGTTCATCGCGATGCTGCAACGAGAGAAGAGTTATTCTACTACTTGAAAAAGTGGTCACAACGACGATATGCCCGATATCCAATCCTGTATCTTGGATATCACGGCGAATCGGAATCAATTATCATTGGCGATGGCCGCGAGTCTGATTGCAGCGTGTCGTTAACGGAACTTATGGAGTGGCTCGAAGGGTGTTGCGACAAGCGGATCATATACATTGGCAGTTGCAGCACGATGCAAATCGACGAGCGCCGACTGCAATCATTCTTGCAGTGTACGGGAGCTTTGGCGATTTGTGGCTATCGCTACCCAGTAGACATGCTTCGGTCAGCAGCATTTGAGCTACTGCTTTTCAACGTCTTACTCGGCAACACTTTGCCGTTAAACGGAGCAAAAGTCATGAATCGCAAGATCGAAACCGAGGAACGATCGCTTTGCAAAGACCTTGGCTTTCGGATGGCTTTTAGAAAGAACAAGTAAGTTTGACAAACGGCCAGACCAAGATACACCTGAACACAACAGCATTGCGAATTTTCGCAAAAAAACAGATACGAGAAAACCTATGAGTGACAAGTCTTTCGAACCCGGCCAATTGGTCAGACTAAAATCACAGCCAGATTCATGTGGCGCGGTTCTGTCGTCGAACGAGTCGGGGCCGGAATTGCAGTACCTAGTACTACTCGATGGCAAGACCCGAACCTTCTTCGCCTCACAGTTGGTTGCGGACGAGCAACCCGTTGATGCAACTGAAAAACTGTCGGCGGATCAGTGTCGAGCACTGCTGACTGCACGATACATCAACCACCCAGGCACTTCGACACTTTATTCATTGAACGCGGCACGCGTGAACTTTGTCGCGTACCAGTTTCGTCCAGTGCTACGTTTTATTCGAGCAGATCGACCACGACTACTCATCGCCGACGGCGTTGGTGTGGGAAAGACCATCGAAGCCGGATTGATTCTTCGAGAATTACAGGCTCGTCAGGAAATCAATTCGGTTCTAATCATCTGCCCACGACCGTTGATCACCGAGAAGAAGTGGCAGAGGGAGATGAGGCGGTTCGACCAGAATTTTGAACATTTTGACGGCGCGAAGCTACGTCATTGTATTTCTGAGTGTGATCTTGATGGAGAGTGGCCGGAGAATCATCGCTTCGGGATCGTGCCATATTCGATTCTTAACGAACAACTATTGACCGGCACACAAAACGGTCGCAAGTCCGGCAAACCATGTTTGATTGACCTCGATCCAGCTCCCCGATTTAACCTCGTGATCGTTGATGAAGCGCACCGCGTTGCCAACGAAAACCAAGCGCACAGTGTTGTAAGGTATTTCTGTGATAACGCCGAAGCGGTTTTGTTTTTGACAGCGACACCATTGCAGCTCGGAAATAACGATCTTTTTAGCTTGCTGAATCTACTTCGCCCGGATGTCGTAATCGACCGCAAAAGTTTCGAGCATATGTCCGAACCAAACCCGATGATCAATGCAGCGGCAAGTCTTGCTCGGCGCGCAACGCAAGGCTGGCAGTCGGAGGCTCATAATCAGCTGGAATTGGCTCAGGCCACGGCTTGGGGGACGAACATGTTGCGGGCGAATCCCGATGTTGAGGCCATTAAGACAACGTTAAGAGAAACATCCGTTTCGAATCATGATCGAATCCATATCCTTAACCAGCTTGAGAATCTCAACTCGTTTTCTGGCATTATCAATAGAACTCGTCGGCGGGACATTGATGTATTCACCATTCGGCGCTCTGAAACGGTTGAAATCGAATTCACGCCGCAGCAGCGACAACTGCATGACGCACTATTGAACGTGCAAGCAGAGATATTCATGGAGCTACACGGATCACTTTATGTCAAGTTCATGATGACCACGATTCGAAGGCAGGCGGCAAGCTGTCTGTTTGGATTGGCTCCTTTCATCGAAGATATTCTGTCCCGTTATGTCAGCGAAGAAGAACTCTCGGAAGTTGACCTTGAGGAGTTCGATGCCGAACCAGATGAACTGGAGACAATTGCCGAAAAAGTCAAGGCTGTTGTCTCGATGGCGAAGAACCTTGATCCTGTCGATCCGAAGCTAGAGGCGGTTGTATCGTTGATCGAGCAAAAACAAAACGCCAAGAATCATGGCAATCATCGCGTAATGTTGTTCAGTTCGTTTCGTCATACATTGCGATATGTGCAGGATGGACTGCTGAAGGCGGGCGTTCGTGTCGGAATGGTTCATGGCGGTGTACCCGATGAGGAGCGAATGGCATTACGGGATCGATTCGAGAAAGGGAAAGATGACCCACAAGCCCTTGAGGTATTGCTCTTCTCTGAAGTTGGCTGCGAAGGACTCGACTATCAGTTCTGCGACTGCATGGTCAATTACGATCTGCCTTGGAATCCGATGCGTGTTGAGCAGCGGATCGGTCGTATCGACCGCAACGGTCAAAAGAGCGAGTTTGTCAGCATTTACAACATGATCACACCCGATACGGTTGACGCCGACATTTATGAACGTTGCCTGTTGCGAATTGGAGTTTTCGAGCAGGCCCTTGGTGACAGCGAAGAAATTCTTGGCAAGATCACCCGCGATATTCAAGAGATCGCGATCAATCCGAACCTCTCTGACGAGGAAAGGCGAGAACAACTCCAACAGCTTGCCGACAACGAGATCCGTCAGCTACAAGAGGACGAGAAGTTCGAGGCACAGCAGTCCCAGTTATTTGGAATAGATCTTCCGTCGCGACAGAGATTCGCCGAGGAAGTCGAGAATGCTTCCAGTTATTGGCTAAAGCCTTCCGCGATGCACAACCTCCTTGAGAATTACCTCAATACACTAAATGGGTCTGCAGCAATCCTCGGCGATAGCCCACTCAAGACTCTGCGAACCAACCAACAGATTCGGAGCCAGTTGCTTCTGGATTCACGTCAGCTTTTGGGCAAAAACAGTGCCGTCGGTCGCGATTGGGAACGATGGTTGAAGGGCGAGGAACAGTATTTGGCGATTACATTCGACGGCCAATGTGCCAATGACAATCGAAATGCACAATTGTTAACGCCGGTGCATCCACTGATTAGGCAGGCCGCAAACGCGCTTGACTCAGTCGGCAACGTCGAGGTCCATCTTTGTGTAACTGACACGGATCTACCTGAAGATGTACATCCCTTCGCGGTATTCCAATGGGAGCTGATCGGTTTGAGACGTGATCTGGATATCCGGGTCGTTGCAAAAAACGAAGAAATCAATATTAAACTGCTCGATCTGCTTCAGGATGCAACAGATTGCGATGCCAACGATTCGCGGACTGTTTCAAAATCCGAATTAGAAGAGTTGGAATCACGTCACTATTCCATCTGGAAGGAGGCACTAGCTGCATATCGAAACCGCATTGTCGATCTCGCTAAGTTCAAGCAAACAAGCCTGGATGCCAGTCATCGAAGCCGAATGGCAATGCTTGACGACCGTTTGGCATCCTCAACCGAGGACAGAATTCGTCGAATGAAGCAGTCCGAAACTAACCGTGCTGTCCGAGAATACAACGAGCGATCTGCGGAATTAAGAAGGAGTTCGGAACAGGCCGACATCACAACGCAACGCATCATGGTTGGCACGATTGAGGTCAAACGAGGATAGCTTGATGACGAATGAAATTCGACGAGGTAGAGGGCTTAACTACCTGGGAGAGCTCGGTTCAAAGTTGAGAGACCTCAAAGGGACTGCTACCTTGGCACACGAACTGATACAGAATGCTGAAGACGCAATTAAGGACGTCTCGTATCCATCGGTTACGGAAGCGTTGCTCGTATTCCGAATTGATGAGCATGCATTAATTGTAGATAATGGTGGTGTCTTCAGTGATTGTGGCGAGCAGGATGAACCGACCTGCCCATGGCGGCAAGAAGGCGGCCGACCATGCGACTTTCATAGCTTCAGAGATGTAGGCGGTGCCGCAAAGCGAAGCGCCAGCAGCGAGATCGGAGGAACTCGTGGCTTAAAAGGTGCATTTGGATTCGGATTCACCGCAGTGTATCAAGTCACTGACCATCCTCAAATAATCTCAAATGGAAGACATTGGATTCTCGAAGACGACAAACCTGAGCAAGAGAGGATTCTGGAATGCAATAGTGATGATTGTGAGTACTGCAAAGCAACCGATCTGCCCGGCACGCGTTTTGTACTACCGTGGGCATTCGACAATTCCACTTCGGTTCGTCGCGGATTGAATGCACCTGCCGTCACAAAGGATAAACCAAATGAGTTGGTCTGCGAATTACAGAAAGCACTTCCCCAAACCGTTTTGTTTTTAGATTACCTTCGCGAACTCCGCGTCTTGTGGAAGGAAAATCAAAAGCTCTCGGTGTCGGTCGACGACCGCTCGCAGTCTGTGATTTCAGTTACAACCAATGGCGTAGTTACCAAATGGGCACTCTTGGAATATGACTTCGAGAAAGAGGCCGTGTCTCTTCGAAAGAGACATCCTGAAGGCGAGAAGCATCCATCCTCTTTGGTCAAGATCGCAATTCCACAGAGTGCACTTGCTCACGGCTTATTCTTTGCGTACTTGCCTACACAACTCTTAACGCAAGCGCCATTTCACGTAAACGCAGACTTCTTTCCGAGCAATGATCGAAAACGACTTATTCTGGAAGATGATTACCAAGGAGATTGGAACCGGACAGCAATTAAAGCTGGTGCAAAGGCATTGAGCGGAGGTCTTCTTTCCCTTCGGTCCCATCTTGGCCCAGCAGGATTATGGGACCTCATTCAAAGAGTGTATGATGCAGCCAATGATGACGAGTCATTGCTCGGTAGGGACTACTGGGATCAAATCGTCCCCATACTTTCAAAAGAATGTGTGGTGCCGGATCAAGGAGGAAACTGGCAAAGATCGAGTGAAGTACGACTCTTGACTGAAGTCGAGATAGGTCGGTTCTCCGACCTGCATCGTGAGCTAGGGATTCTTTCCGTGCATCCAGAGGTCGCGGCACACAAGGCGTTATTAATTTCGCCCGCTGTCCGTGTTTCCGAACTTGATTCCAGGACGTTGGCATCCAAACTTCGTTCAATAGGGCTTTCGGGACAGAAGTCTGTGGATGAGCTCCCAAATTGGTTTCAAAAGCCTTCGCACTGGAACATCGTTTGGCAGCAGATCGCTGAATTATTGCAAAGGGAATCGCGGACCAATACTTTGCTTGCTATCAATGTCGAGTCACACGTCATTTCGGATTGTTGTGTGGTGAAGTGCATCGACGGCACGTTTAGGACCTGTCAAGCTACATTTCAAGCCGAACCACAGACACGTTCCCTGTTTGGTGCTCTTAGTCCAACTCTTCATTTCGCATCCGACGATCGCTTAATGCACTCTGCACTGGGAAAATTGATTCCTAATTTCGCTGTCTCCGACGCCCTTTCGTCAATTGCATCGTTTTTTGAATGGAGACAGTCAGAAGTTAATGCTCACTCAAATTCATCAAATGTCTTAACAAATGAAACCGCTGTTGGACTGCTCGCATGGTTCAATTGTCGTGTTAACGAATTTCATACATCACCACATTTGATTGCACAATTGAAAACTTTGAGCATTTGCCCGACTGCAAACGGACTTCAGCCATTCGATCAGGTTGTCCTTCCTGGCGGCTTCTCTGATCCGATTGGCGTTACGAGCGTCGCCGACAGTGAGTCGTTGGAATCGTTTGCACCGCTTTTCCAGTTGCTGAAACTCAAAATCCTGAGTCTAAACGAATACGTCACCGTAAGATTGCCGGAGGCCTTCGAACAATGGGAGTTTGAAACCGCTTCGTGTATCGAGCTGCTGCAAATGCTTTCTATGCATCAGGGAGAGTTGTACAAATTCGAGAATTCGGACGAGATACGTAGCACACTTCGCAGCCTTGAAATCATTCCTTGTGACGACGGAATACTTCGATCAGCAAAGAGTGATCTCTACTTTCCGCTTTCAATTATCAAAGACGTACTGGCGGATTCGGTGTCCTATGTCGAAGCCAAAGTATGCTCAAAAGGTGTAGAAACTTTTCTCGAATGGATTGGCATAGAATCCAAACCGCGACTTGACCGTGTTGTCGAGTACATGTTCTCAACGGCGAAGCAGATGGCACGGCCTACTCAGAATAATGTCGAAAAGGTCGTTTCATTGCTCGAGCATGTGGGCAGCCGTCTTGATGAATTGGAAAATAATTCATTTCTGATTGCGAAATTGAGAGCGAACAAATGGATCCCGACTCGGAAAATGATTTGGAATAGTGAAACTGGAAAAATGATCGCTTCAGAAGAGACGGAGTGGGCAGCCCCGAACGAGTTGCATCACTACAGAACACGCCATCTGGTTGAGACAATTGCAGTGTTTGCTGCTTTCCCAGCAAAGGTTCAAGACGTACATCGCGTCCTTTTAGTGTCGTTGGGTATGTGTGATCGGCCCAAGGCCACCACCGTCATTAAGCATCTGCGACATGCATCCCAATTCGAAATTCCGGTGGACACTCGACTTTATCAAACCCTTAACAAAGCTCTCGACGAGCGCGAAATCACACCAATACATTTGAGGGAATTGCGGTCGCACAGTTGCCTTTTCGACAAAGAGCGACAACAGTTTGTCCGACCGAAGGATTGTTTCTCGGAGAAGCATCCTTTTGGATTGCATCGAGTCCTTTTGGGATCTGATGAACTGAATAGCCTTACTCACCTGCTGTCCGCGTTCGATATCCGCCCACACCCATCGTGGACGGATGCAGTAGAAGTCATACGCGAGATTTCAATGGGTGAGACTGTCAGGTCCCATCGTCAAATTACAAATGACGATAAATCCGTGGTTCGGACCTGCTGGAAAATGATCGAGGATGCACTTCACGACAAAGAAATACCGTCGGACAACGTATTGAAAATTCTTCAAGGCATCTCGGACATGCCTGTAGTGTGCCGCACGGACAACATCCTAGATAAGCCGCAAAACGTCTTTTTCCGTGACAGAGAACAATTGGCAGAGGCGTTCTCAAAGAGACTTATGGCCGAACTAATTCCTATGCCACAAGGGGCTACTGAAGTATTGACGATAGTCGGTGTTCGTAGGCTTAGCGAAGTCACCAATGTTCGAATCATTCACGATGAGGCTGCACATTCTGAAGCAGTCGCAGTGTTGGCACGCATTCAGGAACGATCGGAGTTACTGGTAAAGATAACCGAGACCTATCGTTCAACACGAAGGAAGTTAGCAATTCCTGACATAGACTCGTTAAGTGTCTTCCAGTCTTCGACGCTAAGCGTGGAGTTAACCTTCGGCGGATTTGAGAAACCGTTACCGCCAGTTAGACATGACGTTCTCGCCGCATTTGAAAAGTCGAGCCATGCACTATGGTTTTGCCTTGACGGCGGCGAAGTACCATGGGATTCCATTGCATGTGAGATGTCAAGAATGTGCCTAGATGACGATGACGTTGCACAATTGTCTGCGGCGATGAATGCGGCCCTTGAACCAAACTCACTAAGGAAGGCACAACGCAAACTGAGTCAACTTGGCTTTCCGTCAATTGAGTTGTGCGAAGAGGAGCATGTGCGCCCAGAGACTTCATTGAGTTTCGGTCTTGACGCTGTGTCGCCTGATTCTTTCGAACCGATACCAAACCACGTTACATCGAATTCCGATATCGCGTCGGAGTCCATTGGTCAGACGAGCAAGACCATCGACTCTTCAAAGTTTGCGCCATCATCCGAGATTGGTTTCCCTTTCGCACCCAGTTCAATCCTCGCAACTAGAGATACATCAGGCGGATCCCCGATCAGACATCGCCGGGGCGATATGGACAAAAATGAAGGGACTACAGCGCAGCCCAACTCATCGAGTACACAAAAGTCTTATGATTGGACAACAGATGAAAACGACCAAAGGTCGGTTATCGATAGCGGTACAAAGGACGGGGGCGAGAGGTTTGTCGACTGGCTGGCAGCACAGCCAGGGGCCAGCGAACGACGTAAACAGAAGATTCTGGAGACATCGTCCGATGCTGACCGACGTCGTTCGGAATTCAGACTGCGGAAGCAACGCAGAGATCAAGTCTCAAAAGAGGAAGTATTGCTATATCTAACGAGCTTTTATTCTAAGAACGATCGCCTTATGTGTCAGATGATGGCCGAAGGCGATACTGATCTTCACGAAATGCCTTTTTGGAAGTCAGTAGATCAAATGTATTCGGGGAAAGAGGAATTGTTTAATCGGCAAATGGGTCAACAATTGCCCGATGCTTTGCCTGAGACTAAGGAGTTGAATCTCTTATTGTGCCCGAATTGTGCCGCGATTTACACCAAGTTTATTGCAGCGAAGCCAGAACAACAGATGCGACTTTTTGAATGGGTTCGATCGGATGCGTCGAATGAAACGTTTAACATCAATTGCTCGTTGTCAGGTAAGCAACCAAACAGGTCCCTTGTATTTCACCCCAAGCACCTAGACGATATTCGAAACGTCGATGGTGTATTGGCATCAGGATAAAAGGGGGTGGATTCAATGCTCAAGGCAATTGAACTCGAAAACTTCAAGGCATTTGGAGAACGCAACCGAATTGAATTTGCACCCATTACGCTCATTTTTGGGGAGAACAGCGCGGGCAAGAGCTCGATTCTTCAGGCGCTAAACCTTCTAAAGCAAACCAGAGAGCATCGTGATAGTGGAGCCTTGATTCTCCCTCGCACCGATGGCGGGATCGTTGACCTTGGCAGCTTTCGGGAAATGGTTTTTGATCATGACTTGAATCGCGATGTTTCAATTCGCGTCGACTTTATGCCTGACCAGGCTTTTCGTGGCCGTAACGTTCAGTCGTCTCCTAAGGCAGACTCAACCTCTGAATTTATGGGGTTCGAAGTTAAATTCAATCGCCCATCCAATGACCGTGAAGTGCAGCTAACGGCACTCACTCTGCATTCATCTGCAGTGACGGGCAGCGTTGCCATGTTTCGACCAATCGATCTTCCCCTTGAACGGCTTCGTAGAATGGCTCGTGACTCACAGTTAATGTTGCGCTCAAATCACATGGCCAATCCTTCGGAGATTCGGGCCGCAAAATGTGATTCCTTAACGCGAGATAGGTCTATCTGGGGTGAGATCTTCGAACGTACAAAACGGCGAGCTGAAAAGATCGCCGATGAATTGCAGCAGCTTCAAGCGGAAGACCAGGAATCATTTCAACAGCAATCACTTTTCAAGGAGACAGAAGACGACCGGCAAGAGTCGATGGCTCACATTGTTGAGGCGATCCGGTTCTACAACTCGGAGTTTACCTTCGAAGAATTTGTCGCACGCATGATGCGAGCAGAGCTTGAAACCGTGATTGCTTTGGACGGCTTTGTACCGGTTCCAATCCGACAACGAGAATTTGGCGGATTGCCCGAACTGGAAACGTTTCGACGATATGGCCCCGAACGCTTGCGACTGCGAGACCTTACACTCGACCTGATGTCATTTGCCGTCGATTGCGGAAGGAAACTCGACACCACTCTCGAAAACGTTTATCCCATGGGTCCATTTCGTCGACCACCGGAGAGATGGTACATATTCACAGGAACTAGTCCGAAGAATGTAGGCTATCGCGGCGACCGGCTGCCGGACCTTTTGTTCAGAAACGCAGAAATTTTAAGTGAAACTAACTTCTGGTTGGACAAACTTGAAATCGGCTATCACATCAACGTTCAGTCAATCGGTGAACGTTCACGCGATTTATTTGAAGTACGTTTACTTGATAAGAGACGTGGCAGCAGTGTTGACGTTGCCTTGTCCGATGTTGGATTCGGGATCAGTCAGATCTTGCCATTCATTGTTCAAAGCCTTGCGGGTGAAAAGCAAACGATCACCATCGAGCAACCGGAAGTTCACATTCATCCGAAGTTGCAGGCGGATTTGGGTGACCTGCTCGCCGCCACCATAAAAGAACCGCGTGGTCACCGCTTCGTAATTGAAACTCATAGCGAACACCTTGTACTTCGAATGCAGCGACTTATCCGACAGGGACAACTAACACCCAATGATGTGTCGATTCTTTATGTGAGTCGAGGTACAAATGGTTCACGGGTTGAACGACTTCACCTCGATGAAAACGGAGATTTCATTGACCAATGGCCCGGTGGCTTCTTCCCAGAGCGACTTCGAGAGTTGATATGAGAGGCACGCGATGATCGTGAGTGTGGTTGCGGACCCAATGGCATTTGGTCCACGGGGAATCACAGATGAGCTTTCCAAGCGGGAAGCAGTTGCATTCCTAAAAGGCATTATTGCCAATGGAGTTTTGCTCGACGAACCAACGAAAGAACTGCTTCGCCAATCGCTTACCGAAGTTTCTCAACTTAAAACGAAAATGGGGCAACAAATCCAGCTATTGCTCCTTGAGATTCACAAGCAACACAAAAAATTCGTCGTGACTTGTGATCCATTAAGTTGGGGGAAGCAAAATCCGCCGACAATACCATTGAAGTGCGCAGTTCTAGCAGCAATCTTGAAAGCAGACGCAATCGTCACCCAATCAGATCATCTCGAAGCGATTCAGCAGGCAGTTGGAAGCAAAGTGGAAGTCGTCCTATTGAGGGACGCAAGTGAAAGCAAATTCGAGTCATTACGGATACGCATGGTCCAAATCAACAAACCGCTCGATGAGCTATTGGATTCCGAAATCGAAGAGTATGTGGGTCGAGCCGTGAAATACGCCGGAACGATTCGATTTTTCGATTATCGAATGATTGGATCAGTTACGAGAATTCCAAAATACTTAGCAGGTATCCTCTACTTCGTTTCAATTTGGGAAAATTGGTGCGTTGCTGGCGATGCAAGTTCTCGAAAGGTTGAACTCTACACCCTTGGGAACACCCAAACACAAAACGGTTTTCTCAATGGAATTGAAGCGGACGCACTTCTCAAGGCACACATACAATTGCCTTTGGCCGCAGCAATATCTTCTGCGGTGGATCGTTACGTAAAAGAAGATCGACAACCACCAATATTTCACCCTCGAGGATTCGAAGCAAAACAACGAGCATACACGATAGACCCTGGATTTGACGCCGTGAGCTCAAAAGGTGCGATTCGCCGGTGTCTTCTAAAGTCGGACATTGCTGCAGAGAGTCACTTCGCAGATTGCCGTAAACTCAAAGATCTCCCTTGAATCCAGAAATCGCGAATAGGCGGTGTTGTTTTGCAACCACTTGAGATCCATTCTAATTCTGAGTGACACTGGCTTTCAAAGGACAGTCTCGGTGCCGACTGAATCTGACTTGGAGTTCAAACCGGTCTTATTATTACTCGCAACAAACTAATGCATTTATCAATTCGGCATAATGCGTGGCCTCCTTAACATATTGACATCCATAACCGCCAATTTAGTTGCGCCCCATTCCTGAAACTTGCCATCTTGCTTTGCCACAAACTGGGACTCCGCATATAGAATGGCCGACCTTGCGCGAGTGAGTCTTGAAAACGGTCGCTCGATTATACAAAGCATCGGAAATTGGCAGGATGTACGTGGTGGTTATTTGCCGGTCACAAGGAACTAAATTGATTCGAGAGATTGGTTCATCGAATTTTTTTATTTACCGGTTTCGACTTTTTGATCCGATTCGATGAGGAGCATGCACGTACTCAATTCACTACCGACGCCAATTCGTCGGTATCGGTACGGCTTCGAAATCCATTTGCGGTTTGGGCTCGAAAGAGCAATTGCAAATTCCGAAGCAGTGCATATGTATCGTGCCACACCATCTTTAGGCACCTCCTCGTTGCACCCGAGGTTGCGAATATCTTTCTTTTCCTTGGAATTCGAGCCCGCATAGGATGATGCAACATCGCAAACCTCACAACGAACGATGATATGACCGGCGCGATCAATAAGTACCAAGTCATTGCCATTTGTCTCGTCGCTTGTTGAGGGATGGCATTCGAGAATTGAACAGCCATTATATTCTGTCTGCTTTGCAAACCAAGCAATTGCATCCATCAATCGTTCAACCGTTGCCGCGATGTTGATTACTTCTCCAAGTTTCTCTTGCGGTTTGCCTATCAGTCGAGGTACGTCACCGACATTGAGTGGTACGGGCGAACGCTTCAGAGATGTCCCCCAACGAGAATCGTCAAAATCGGTCGCAGAGATAGAGGCCTTTGCTTGAGAAACAAGGTAACGATGCGCTGCGCGAAGGTTCTCCAAAGCATCGGCGAGGCTAGAATTTGTGAATGGTTCGATTACATGCGGCATGACTGACCTGCGGGAAATAAAGAATGAACTCAGCAAATGCGATCAATTGACTCGACGCAAATCAAAACGAGTGATCAAGCGCGTCGTTGCAATTCATATTTCGTCTTCTGACACAGGACATTCGAACCCGAATATAGCAGGTACTACCTTCGGTTTAATTTTTGCTGCGCAGAGTTGGTTCATTGCAGCAACATTGTCCAATGAATCGCAAATCTCGACCATGACAGCAGTTATTCCTATACGATCGTCGTCGAACGATTTATCCGAACTCAACGATTCTCGCATTTTGTCAATCGATGCATTTACAAACGCGGGATCTAGTGATAAGAGTTTTGACTTGTTAGTCTGGTATCCAGGATCGTTTCTTGCATCCTCAGGAGACTCCGCGTGAGCATACGCATTCCGAATGCCTCGCGACGCATCAATTGCGTCTCGCATTCGTTCCGATAGGAATCCAAACACGTACGCCATGTTAGTCTTCGCAGCAAATGAAAGGGGCTTTAAGAACTTTGATGCATTGCCTTGTCGAACTGCTCCATGGGCAATCATCTTTCCCAAGAGCGCGTCCATTCGTGCCGTGATAACCAGCGTGGCGTAAGCCTCATCAAGGTTCAAGGCGGCTATTGCCGGGTAGCATTGCCGAATCGCGTGGGTCTCTAATTGTTGAGATCCTCTCGCGTACTCATCAATCGCTGAACCGTATGTGCGGCGAACCATTTTATCAAATGAAGTCGCTGAAATAGATTTCTCATTCATGTTGCTTACTGTCGGTTGCGTACCAGTTCCATGGACCGGTGCGACGTATTGACCCCATTTTTCTTTCGATGCCCCAAGAAGCCCCTGGATTTCTTGAAACAATTGATCCAATTGAGCGTCCGTCAACTTGTGCCCATTATACTCGAGCTCCCGCTCGAAATCGCGTAGTGAATAATAAATGTTGCGTTCGAGTATCCACAATTCTTGTGGCTTTCGAATGCCCTCTATTGAAGTGACAATCCCAATAATAGCGGATGTCGCGACAACCAAAGTGTTCAGATGCATTTGGTAGCTAGTAGCCCATAGCGCGAGACTCGCGGCCAACGCAGTAAGTGCGGTCAAGGCAAAGACGGTATATCGGCAATTGCGATAAAGGTGTTTGTGCTTTGTCGACTCTTTATCAAAACGGTCACGCTCGGTTGAAAGAATATTTCGTAGGCTGTCAATTTTCGACATGACGATTCCTGAGTTGTTGTTGTCCGAGAAGGGATCAAAACGTCGACTGCATTTAGGCCCAACATTCGCCTGGGATGACATGCGTCTGTAAGAACCTGTCCAATAGGCTGATTTTTCGAACGTGTCTGCTGACGTTTTCCGTGCCCAGAATTTACACTATTTTGTTGGTTTTTGCCAATTCGCACGTTGGCTGGAAAATTTAAAATCCTTTTATTTTCATCCACGTTCGCCAGTCCCCTACCAGGCTTCGATGACTCGCGTTCAGCCGAGTGGCTGACTCCGTTCGATGAACTGATCATGAACCGGATGCACATGCGGTTTGAATCGGGTTCATTGAATTAATAATTGCAACATGAACGGTCTATTGAATCCCCTGTCCCCTATCGTGCGAAAAGGGTCGCGGAGCCCTGAGTACTGAAGTTGTTCAGACGTTGCTCGATTTGTCAATTCTGAGACATTGGACGGGATTGTGCAGAAGCTCTGACCTGGGCAATTCATGGGTGGCCAATAGGTTTACTTGTTGTCGATCGCGGACGCGACCTGGACAGTCCAACAACATAGGTCATGGTGGGATCATGAATCGGGTCAAGAAGCATCAAGTTTTCGAGGCGAATCGGTTTGAAACATCGGTCTATACTGATTCAGCCATTTGTTGAACTATAGCGTGAACGGGGGGCGAACGGCGGTCGTGATTGGGTCGTGAATGGTTCAATTTATGGACGGTGACTCCCCTACTCCAACTCGGCTTCAAATTCACTTGCTTGAAAAGCCGTTCGCTAGTAATCTCCGAGCAATACTTCCCAATTTTCTATGGAACAACATCTCACCGTTCGTGAAGCGAAAGCTTTCACCAACAAATCCGAGTCGACAATCAAGCGTCTCATCCGAGAAATCGTCGCCGATCCAGACCACGAAGATCGCTGCCTGATATTGCCGTCACCCGCAGAAGTTGAACGACGGAAATCTGCAGGCGATACGTTTGTCTGGAAACTGAATCGAGAATTGCTGACTCGACGATTCCCGAACGATGCAACTAGCAAAGAGGGGATTGGCGATTCTAGAAAGTCTTCGTCGGATGCGACCGATTCGACGGCCATCCTTCAGGTACTGCGCGAGCAATTGCAGAGCAAGGACCGTCAGATTCAAACGCTAGAAACGCAACTCGATCGCAAAGACGATCAGATCAAAGGGCTGAATGATCGCATGCATGAGAGCAATGTCTTGATGGGAGAGTTACAACGTCGCTTAACCATTGCCGCTCCAATCCCTGAACGGGAAGCAGTGATTCAAGAGAACTCGGTCAAACATTCAAAACCACAGACCGACAAGTCAGTTGCAACTGAACCATTCAAAGAGAGGACTTTCTTTGGTATGTTTCGAAAGCGATCTTAATCTTCTCCTTTGGTCACGGTGACTTCAAATTCGCATCGATCATCGGCATGGCAACCACGGGCTCAACTATCGCTCGTCGAACATGCTCTTTGCCCGCTCGATTCTCGTCAATCGCTGACGCACGGATTTTCATTCAAGACATCCTTCAGTTACACAGACATCCATCACAACCGCAAGAAGGCGAATGTCGTGATTGGAACCGTTCATGGCGTGTCAGCTCACGATGAACTGTATCTCTGGGGATTGCTCGGTCTAGCTTTGTCCCAGCCAGAGCCTTCTTCCGATTTTCATGCGACACCGTATTGGTGTTTGAAGCAGCTTGGGATAGTGTCAGAAACGAAGAAGGGGAGTGAGGAGTATCGACTCTTTCGAGAAGCATTAAAACGAATCGCAGGCATCCGATACTATTGCGATCGCTTCTATGATCCGGTTCGCCGCGAGCATCGCGAGGTTAGTTTTGGGTTCCTTAGTTACAGTCTGCCACTGAGCGATCAAACCGCTCGCACTTGGCGGTTTGCTTGGGATCCAATCTTTTGGGAACTGTGTTCGGCCACCGCCGGTGGACTCCGCTTTGATATGTCGATCTATCGGGATCTTTCGCCCGCTTCGCGTCGTTTGTACTTGTTGTTGAAAAAGCTCTTTTGGCGGAATGAACAATCGCCGTCCCTGGAGATTCGCGAACTTGCTGTGAACACGCTTGGATTCTCGCCTCTGCTTCCGACCAAAGAAATCAAACGCAAACTGCTTGGTTGTTTGAATGAGCTTCTAGGCCACGAGATCATTCAGCTTGGTATGTGCCAATCGAAAGTAGGGGACTGCATTGCGAAGAAGGACAAAGGCGTATTTAAGCTCCAAGTTCATCGCGGACCGAAATTCAATGCCACCACGTCCAATTCGATAGTCACAATTGAAGATTCTCCAATCTACGATTCGATGGTTGCACTGGGATTTGATCGACCTTCGATCGTGAGAATCGCAAAAACTTTTTCGCCGAAGCTCATTCAGCTTTGGGCCGACATTACGCTTGCCGCCAATGAGCAGGGGAGAATCGAGACCAGCACGCAAGCGTTCTTCACCTATTACATTCAGCGAGCTGCCAACGGTCAGAGTACACCTCCCGACTGGTGGCGTGACATCGAGCGAAATCGCCGAGCCCAGGAGGACGCCCAACAGTGTGAACGGACGGGCATTCGCTTTGTAGAGAAAAGCGAACTGGATTTTCAGCATTACCTTGATTCCGAGGCGAAGGATTCGTTTGCTCAAGTAATGAAAAAGCTTCAACATGACTTGATATTGATCGGCCAGTCTCAAGGAGAAGCGGAGTTATTTGCTCGTGAGCAGGCTACGCTTCATTTTCGAAACCGCTTTCGGCAGCAAAACAGCAGTGGTTCAAGTTGGAGTCGTATGGTTCCCAGCAAAGATTGATGGTGGAGTTGGCGACACCATTGGGCATGAACAAGAGTGGAGGTCGCGACACTGTTTCGACAATCACCAGTGGAGTTTGCGACACCTTTTTCCGCCGACCAACTAGCTTTCGAACGCATCAGCAAGCCAATTCCATAGGCCTTCGACGGCAACGTCAAAGGAGTTGTTTACAAACTACTATTGAAACAAAGGATGCGGGTCGCGACCCGCTGCTTAAAAGCAAAATCGACGACGAAAGACTTCAACATGAACTGCGTTCAAAGTCATCCGAGGACAACGCTTTGAAAATCGAAATCTTAACTGGATTAAAAAATTTAAGACGATTGGAATATTTGAGACATTTGCAAACTTCGAGTTGGATGGTCTGGTCAATCGGGACGATCGGTTCGCGAAAAAGGCCACTCAGGATGCAACGGATTCTAGTTTGCCCGCTGATTTTGAGTTGGTTGGAATTGTTGCGCCGAGCGATCGCCACTCGTTCGCCGGAAGAGGCGATGAAAAGTGGAGCGATAGGCGATCGGAGATCGACCAACAACTCGGCTTGGGAAAGCCGAAAAGTCCACAACTCCTTATGGGCAAAGCGTCGCCGGCGATTGCCGCGACAGGTGGGCTTTCGACGGTGCTGGAACTCGTGCCTCGTCACCGACGCCTCGCGTAACCCCACCTGTCGCGACCGACTCCCGTCGGCCCGCGACGCTTGCCCGCACCACTCAGGCCCCACGGCCTGAACCACCGCAGAGCGGAACGACGCACCCACGATGACGTGTGCGTTTCGACTCATTTGCAACTGCCGTAGCGTCGCCAGAAAATGCGTCGGTCCAGTTGGGACCGACGCTGGTTTGAACCCGAAGCCAAGATTTCTAGGAGGCCGCGTTAAATTCAACCTCGTTCAGTTGTGGAGCGGGCTAGCTGCATTAGTGTTTTTGACCGAATCGCCAAAACCTAAGCCTAGTCGGCGCTCCGGCGTGTCAAACCGGTGCGAGTTGGCTTCCAGCTCAAGCTTCGAAGTTAGGGAAGTCTTGGGTCTTAGGTGCTTGAAAATGCCTCAGGACGGTTCGTCCTTACGCACGGAATGACGCCTCGTTCCTACTCGCCATCGATCACATTTAGAGATTAGACTTTTACGGTCGCATCGCGCCACCGCGTCTATCTTTTCCGACTCAGCTCGTTTCTAACGCGGACGACGAAGGCAGACGAAATCAAGAAGCACGCGCCGCCACTTCCAGATTTACGGTATTGGGTTGCCACTCACGTCTTTCCACTCGCTCGACACAGTCATCTGCGTCGTTCGTGCGTTCAAGTTCTATAGTCACCAATTGCCGCTCGCGCGTGGTCGGACCTAACTCGAATGCCAGATACTCGAATAACGCACGTTCGTGCACTGCAATAAAGACTTGGCGATCGGCCTGATTCACTAACTCACGGACGAGCGCTGCAAATTGTGACACGTGCACATCATCCATGCTTTGCACCGGATCATCGAGGATCAGCACCTTGTGTCGCGGAGCCTCTAGCAAATTGAGCGCGAGGAAAAGGGAGAGGGCTGAGGTATTCTGATTTCCCAAGCTTTGAACTGCCCCTACGTTTTCAAAAGGCGTTTCTATGCCGTCCGCCACCGCTTGAAGTGTTGCGCGAATATGGTCTCTAGTTGAACGCGCTTCGCTGAGACGAGGCTTGAATAGTTCGTTTCGCACTAGCCGTTCGAATAGTTCTGTCCATAGCTGGTTGAGGGTTTCATCGAACACGCGATCCAGCAGCTTACGCTTTGCCGCTACTGCTGTCTTCAGCACAACCTTTGCTTTTGAGATCACTGCGTCAACACTCTTGCGCGCTTCCCCCGAGGCGTTGATTTGCTGATTCAGCGTTAGCCACTTGCTGTCTAGCTTGTCGACATCTCGCAGGATGTTCGCAAAATCACGGAGACCATCACGTAGCGATCCCAGCTCAGTTATTCTTTTCGAAATACTTTCGAGCATATTCACGCAAGCCTGTTCGACTGTGCGAAGTCCCTCAACTGTAGACCGGCCCTTGGCTAGTGAGATCTTCATTCGAGCAGCGATTTCAGCTAACGCAGTCCTGGCGTCCGCCATTTGATTGATGCGCGTCTGAAACAGCTTTACTTCGGTTTCGAGCTGCAACACCCTATTTGACGCCCCGATCCATGCTTCTAAGTCGGCGTTTCCGGCGGCGAGAAGAGCCACTGCCTTCTGTATTTGCGACAGATCGGCCTCGATAGCGATTACAGACGGACCTGTCTCTTCACGTGTAGACAGCGTAGCCAGCGTGCGACCCAAATCACCCAGTTCGGACAGCAGCTTATTTCGCTGCGTTTCAGAATCTTGAAGCCGATTGGCGTTCTCGCCGATCTGTGCGGCGCGTTGACCAACAAAGTCTCGCAACGGCCCTTGATGCGTTTCTGTGAAATCTCGCCGACAAACTGGGCATACTTCATCCACTATGACTGAGGCGATGCTTGCCAGCGTCTCGGCCCATTGGGGCACATTCGCCGCCAACTGACTGATCGTGTCCTGAATTTCTTTCAGTTGGGCTTCTTTTGCGGTCCGCTCGGATAGTATCGCGACTTTCTTGGCCGACTCATCGCGACGAACGTCAAGTGTGCTTTGGAGCTGACTGGTCAAGGTCTGAATTAAAAGCTCAAGCTGCTTCCATTCGCCCGCGAACGAGGAATGTTGAGACGCAGTAATCGACGCGTTCATTTTCGATAGCGTCGACTTGACAGCGTCCATCGTCGGTTGAAGCTTATTCGATAGCTCCTGCCGACTCTGCTCGTGTAGTCTTAATTGCTCGGTTAATCCTTCAAGCCTCGCATCCGTTGAATCCCCTTGGAACAAAATGCTGAGTTGACGAATTCTTTGAAGGTCTTGTTCTACTGTGACAAGAGCGTTGGCTCGTAAGGCATCGGCCTGCTGTGTCAGCCTTTCGATGAGCTGAGTGACTGCTTGCGGGTCCGCTTCGCCCAGATTCGTAGACTGATCAAAAGGTGCCAGTAGTGCTTGCAGGACACTAGCCCGTTCTTTGCGTTTGTTCGCGAGGTCCTTGATTTCTTCGGCCAGGTCGACTTTCGACAGTGCGACTTTGCGCTCCTCGTCTTCAAGAAATGAAACATCTGGAAATGCTTTGCGGGTACGTCTCACGTCCTCGATATCATGCAACGCTTCGCAGAGTGATTCGAGCGACTCAATCGCTAGCAATCGCTTTACAAACTGAACGATCGGAGCGTCGGCGCCACCACGTTCCGTCGCCTGGTAGGCGTCGATAAGTCTGCTTAGGCGCACCTGTGAAAGATAGCAACGTTCCGAAAATAGCGTGCGTTGTGACTCCTCCAGTATCGCGCCGTGATGACGAATCTCGCTCTGCAAGTCAATGTCGCAGCCGCTTGAACGCACTTGCCCGTCATGATCTCGACGTTTGACTTCTACCTGAGTGATGCCTTCGGCGCGGACGTGCCGAAGGCAACGCGGAAAGTCAGCACCATAGCGTGCTAGTTCCGGGACGTTGCCAGTAATCGCGAGCTCGACGGCGGAGAGCAAACTGCTTTTGCCAGCGCCATTGGAGCCGTATATCAACACGATATCGCCATCGAGCGTGATGGTTCGATCGCGGCGGAGGACTCTAAAGTCCTTAAGCGTGAGTTCGATTAGCCGATCAATCATGACTTGCCTGGTGGGATGAGGGGATTTACAGCTAACTCGAACTCTTTCGTGAGAACGTCCTTCACGGCCTCTGGCCCGCTTTGTGAAGCAGAAATCAGTTGGAGAACAAAGGGATCGTTTGCGAGCGAACCTAAATCGCCCATGAGCACCGTCTCCGCGCTAAGTCGCTGTTTGTCAGCTAGCGGCAATTTAAGTCGCAGCAGCGGACGGAGAGCTGAGTCAAGTGAAGTCGAAGGCGTCACCAATATCACGCGGCATACCTGTTCTAATTCGTCGAGCCTAGTAGGCACCGTTCCGCGCACTACGAGAACTAGTGTGACCGGTTTCATGGCATTCTGTCGATCAAGCAGGGTCACGAGGGCTAAGATGCGCCGCCGTACCATCACGCCGCCATCCTCCGTAAGACTCTGCACTATCACCAAATCGCCATTCTTTTCCACCCCAAGTAACATTGCATCGAAGCTGAATGTCATATCAGCAATCTTCATAGGAGAGGTAAGTAGCGCATAGTCACCTCGACTCTCCAGCGTTTCGACTATTGCGGCAACGATTGAGTCCATTTCACACCATGTCGAGTTGTGCGTTCACGAAGATGTCGTCATCAGACGTAGCCCGCTCGAAGATATCTGCCATCCACAGCTCTACAAGCGGGTTAGGCACACCGGTTGGCAAGCGGCGGGCGGGACTTCTTCTTGCTGTTGCAGGCCGCTGTCCCGCGGGATGCAGTACGATCGACGCCGACCTAGTAGTGTCAAGCAACCCAGAGTTAATCAGCTTCGGGAGTCCGGAGATGGAGTTGGCGATTACGAATGTTTCGAAGGCAACACCGTTTACCATGAGGACTAGTGGATGCGACGTAGCTGGATCTCGAAAGCTTAAGTTCCATAAGCCGCGTTGAGTTCCCGCGAAGAGTACTCCAACTGACCACATCAACCAGTGGCAATTCAGCGCTTCCACATTTGGATTCGCATCGAGCTCTGCCAGGGTGCCAGGCAGAAGCGATGGGTAGCTCCCGGCGAATGTTGGGGATGTTTGTGATCGATAGAGTGCGACGAACCATCCTAGGAACGTGGTCAAATCGTGAAAAACTTGACGCCAACATTCATCTGACGTGGCCGCGCTATGGCGTCCGTCGAAGTGGGCAATGATTCCGTTCTTCAAGTCTTCCATGACCGCCGCAATGAAGCCGGCCGAAGGCGTCGCGAACGGGCTGTTGAAACGTTGGGCGATTCGAGTGGCCTTTTCAATCAAAACTTTCAAACAGAGTGCCCCAAGTAGCGGCTTTCCATACAGAGGTAAAACTGCACTTTGGTCTATAGTCCCGCGCTGATGCTGATACTCATCGTCACCGTATAGCGCAGTTAGAATCGTGCGATGATCTTCTGTTAGCGCAGTCGCGCAAAAAGCGACTCGCGGTGTAGCCGCCGCAAAAGCGGTGCGAGCGAAGCTTGCCGAGATTATCGCCACCTGAAGATTAAAATCTTGGCCTGACAGTCCAACAAAGATCACTCCGCGCTGTCGCAACAGTGTGCTTAGCGCCTCGCGGAAAGGCCGCCTCGCTGCATCGACGAGCCAGTTTCCGAGCTCGACGCGAGTAGCGACCATGAATGGCTTATATTTCGCCTCGTCGTGGCTGGCTTTCTCCGCACAACCATGGATTTTGTACAAGCGCGCCAGCGTAGGGACTGTCGTCGTGTCGAGTTCTTCATTGCATGCGATCGAATGAATGCGGGCATTTGAGCAAGCACAATTCGCATCAGCCTTTTCAATGAGAGCGTCCCAGTTCGTCGTCACCATATCGCGGAAGATGCCTTCCTCGACCAGCATGGCGATAAAGCCGTGCTCCGCGTCAGGTTCGATAGCAGGGTCACTATACGTTCGAATCAGGTCTAGAATGTCCCAGCGGATCGTGACTGGACCGCCGGGCGCGGCGACAGATTTCGCAAGAATGATGGCGTAATGTGCGGTCAGGCGCTTAAGCAATCCCCCGCGTTCGTTCGGATCCCATTTTGCTGGATGAGAAGTCAGATCTACCGGCGTCGCTCCGCCTAACGCGACAATCTCGGTGAGAGTGCTGAAGTACGGACATGCAACGTCGCCAGGGCGAGCATGCTCAAAAAGATGTGTAAGTGCACGTAGCAGAAGCGTCGGCACGTCTGGAAGTCGTGCTCCAGAAATTGCGGACCCAAACCACGGCACGACATTTCCAGAGAGCACCGAAGCCGTAAACTGCGGCAAACTGTTCTCAAGCACTCCAAGAGCTTCAGATGGACTCGCGTCCCAAGCACTCATTCCTTCACCTACCCACTGGATTTCGGCCGACGAGAAATGGTGTTTAGTATACACTCCGAAATTGGTAGCAAAAGCAATCTGCCAAGAAAGTACGTTGGTGAACTCGCTTTGTCGTTGTGCAACCAGTCTGAGTGGAGGTTGGCTGGATCGAACCACGTCAGGTAACCGGCCTACCTAAATCACCGTCAGCTTACATGAAATCAAGACACAGGAGGGCGTGTCCTTTGCATTTTGACTGGTTGGTTAACTCGCACCGGTCACCCAATCCGATGCAATTTGGCTTAGGAGCCAAACTGCGGCGGTTGAATAAACGTGTGCTTTTTTAGAAGCACTTTCAACCCGCGTTGTTGGCGCACACCGACGTGAGTATTTTGGCAATTATTCAACCTCTCTAGGTTCCTGAGGTGGCTCCAGGAAGTCTTTCCATGGCGAAATTGACAATGACTCTGGCTGGCTGCCATTGAATTTGCCGTCGTGCATCGCTCGTGACCAAACAAGTCGTGTCTCTAAGTTGCGTTCGGCGAAAAACCAGAGTGCTTCTTTTGCTCCGATGTCGCCTGTCTCTTCACAGTCGAACATCAGGTTAATGCGTCTTATGCCAAGCTGCTTTGAGAAGCGAACAACTTTCTCGCCTTGTGCCTCGGTCATGCGATTCGACATGATGCCGAGAGCGGGAACGCCGAGGTTGTCGAGGTTAATGACATCGTTGAAGCCTTCGACGATGATAAGGCCGTGATTGGTAATGAAGTCTCGATAGCCGGGTTCTTGGAGGCGGCCAGCTTGTTGTCCGAAGAGTTCTTGGCCGCGATGGAAGCCCTTGGGAAATCGGTGTTTGGCGGGTGGCTCTTTGGTGGATCGTTCAGCGGCTGAAAGGCATTGGAACTCGCGTTCCTTCTGTTCGTATTGCACATCGCGTCCGGCCCAAGCGAGTACTTTGCCTTGCTCGGAGAGCGCGGGGTAGACGATGCTCCCGCGTAATGACCAGCCACGTTTGTCTCCTCCGCCGTCGTTTGGCATGTAACCACAGCGCCATTTGGTCATCGACTCCAATGTGAGGCAAGGGTGACGGCGGATGTAGGATGCAGCGACGGGGTTCATTGTCGCTATGTCTTTGACGAGCTTCTCGTCGATATTGTGAAGTTCTCGAACTCGTTCTTCGGTGGAATCGATCAACGGTTTGTTCATCAAGAGTGGGGCAGTCGCGACCTTTTCGGAAGCAGTAGGAATTTGTTTTGTTTGTGGAATAGACGAGGGGTCAAGTGTTCCTGCCAAAACCTTTTTCACTCGCTGGAATTCTTCGCCTTTGAGTTTCCCGCCGGACGGTTTCGATTTTGTTAGAAAGCCATGCATTAGGGCGAGCAAATTTCCTCGAAAACCATTACACAGTTTGTAGGCATGACATTGAAAAACTTTTTGCGGGTTTTCAGTGTTGACGGAGATTTCCTTCCGTCCGAAATGATCGCCGGAACAGCCGAAACAGCAGTCGATGCGTACTTCGGCTCCGCTGCCTTTTGTGTCCAGCGTTGTGCCACACTTCGCCGCCGCTTCTTCGAGCGAAGTCTCGGCTTGCAGTTTGTCTACGTCTATGTAGCCACTTGGTCGGTTCATGGTAAATTTGGAGGAAGTATAGCGAGGTAGTTCGACCGTACCAAGTTTAGGAGTAGTTCTTAATGAACATTACTGTTTTGCAACGTAGCGTTTTTCAACAGGTCCTGGCCGATTTGCGCGTAAAATATGCAGGATACCGGATTTGTCGTGTTGAAGAAACTTGGACCGATTCAGACAAGAATGCATTAATCGAACAAGGTGTGTGGCACGGCTATTATGAACGACTGAGCGTGAATTGGGAAATAGAACTCTCCAAACTGTCCGGCGACTACAAGGGCCCAAACTCGTTTACGATTTCGATTTCACCTGTTTTTGACATTGTGTTCGCGGACATCTACCCCAATGTGTTTTATATTGAAGTCAGTTTCCATGGTTTTCCTGACCGTCCGATGCGTCCGACGTTTTATCAGATTGACGGCATTGAGGGGCGAATCTGGGACATTCACTATTATTACGATGCAGCCCTCCGCGACCTTTGATCCGTATGCTTTGTTTGCATTTTGCGATCATGTGAATGTCATGCACTTCAGCGAGACGCCTAGCGAATTGATTTTCGGTGCATCCAATCCATCGCTTGTTCATGGACTAGTAAAAGTGTACTTTTTGCGTTCAAGATTAGTCGCCGTCGAACGGAATGGCCAATGAGCTGCGCCAGGTTTTTTCGTCTGACCATTTGGCATTGAACTCTCGGAACAATCTGTCGATAGTTTCACGGGTGTCATCGGATGGTGATCTTTCCGCGAATAGTTGGGCTTGGTGAATTATGGCAAGTTCCTCCGGATCGTCGTCAAAAATGTCTACGGCCATTTCGAGCAACTTCCGTATGAGTTTTCGTCCTTCACCGAGTTCAGTTTTAACTATGTCGATTTGCAATTGATACTCAGCGTTGCGCCGGTTTAGCTGAAAACAGATTTTACGGCGCTCGGCGGAATCCTTTCCCAGGACCTTGTGTAGCACAAGGTATTTTGCGACTGGCTTCGGCCTTGAAGGATCGTCGACGTGAAAAGTTTCAGAGACTTGTTGTGTTTCCGATGAAGGCATGCTCGGCAGTTAAGCGGACATCTAAATCTACTGCAACCGATTTCGTCAGTTAGGCGTTCGATTCTGATACTACGTGATTCTGCATCGAAATAAGGGTTAACTCGAATGGCATCGCAAGATCGGCAATTACCAATTTGGATGCTAAGATTCCGTTCAAAATGGCGACATCGATATTATTGTCGGAACGGGATTTGGCAACGTTGCGTTTGCTCGAA
>JANMGV010000219.1:0-8786 GCA_031374825.1 Pirellulaceae bacterium | reverse complement strand
GTGAACCATGGCAACAAGGAATACGCGCGAGACGATGATGGCGATGGTTTTTGCGAAGTTCACGTTAACACGATAGAAGGGTTTTGGTCGCTACTGCGATCTTGGCTCCGGCCCCATCGCGTTATCTCGCAAGAAAAACTTCCGAACTACCTCGCCTTTTTTCAGTTCGTGCACAACACCCGAAAACGTGGAAAAGCACTACTTCAATCCCTGGTTGAGAGACTACTTACTTGACCTCCCCGAAACACCGTATGAGCCAACACCTTAATCGCTTACTCCGCAAGCCGTTCGATCTATACGTCACAATGCTTGATCTAGCTGTTGATTGTAAGCGGGTCTGCCGATTTGCTCTGAACTTCTGCCTCTACGCGCTACGTAACAGTTGAAAAACAAAAGGATTTCCAGTTTCCGATGTTCAGATTTGTCGAGCGATCAATACTTCAGAGATAGCACGTGATTTGGCCGACGAACGAACTCGCAGCGGTTTGACACGCCGGAGCGCGGACGTATTGGCGCTTCGGTCAAAAGCACCGAAAGCAGTTGGCTGGTTCGGCAACTGAAAGAGGTTACATCGACTCCCTCCTACTTCGTTTTTTTGATTTTGTTGCAATCCTGTGGCGGTCACATCAGACCGACGCGCTTTCTAGCGAATCCACGGCAGTTGCCATGGTGTCGAACGCTCGCGTCGTCGTGAGCGAGTTGTTCCGCTCTGCGGTGGTTCAGGCCGTGGGCCTGAGTGGTGCGGGCAAGCGTCGCTGGCCGACGGGAGTCGGTCGCGACAGGTGGGGTTACGCGAGGCGTCGGTGACGAGGCACGAGTTCCAGCACCGTCGAAAGCCCACCTGTCGCGACGATAGTCGGCGACGCTCTGCCCCTGAAGTGTGGCAGGGTTTTCGGCTTTCCAAAGCCGAGTTGCCGGTCGATTTCCGATCGCCTCTCACTCCCCTTTCCATCGCCTGTGCCGGCGATCGGTCGGCGGCCGCGCGGCGGAATTTTTTCTACCTACCGCCGACCTCCGTTTGCTAACAATACTTCGCTCTTTTCTATTGAGTTGCTATTTCGAAATGGCCGCTCCGTCGGCCAACGTCGTATGTCAATAATTCTTGCCAAAGCAGGAGGGCGATAGCCCGTTCATCTTTGCTTTAACAGATAACGCTTTGATAAACGCTTTGTCAGGCGAATCTTAATCTTTAGAAATTGGCTCCGTGAAGCGATAAACACGATCTTGTAATCAAAAAAAGGTCCGGAGATCACCAATAGTTGGTCCGGTAACCACCAACTCAAGTGATAACAAGGGTCCGGAGATCACCAATAGTAGATGACGTCAGGTTCTTATTGGTTGACGGTGTTCCAGAAGCCATACTCCAAAACTGGAAAACTCAAAATGTTCTCGTTCGACCTTGCCGTTGGCTGCATTCCTTGCGGCATCTTGGAATCGATCTGGCTCGACCGTTTTATAGAACTCACGAAATGTCGGTTCGTAATGTGCAACGTGCGATCGTCCTTCATGCGTACTCAGGAATTTGTGAAACATTGCCGATCGTTCCATTTCGTATTGAGCGCGTAGCTTCTGTTCGTTCTCGGCATACTCCTGACGATTAGTCTCCCATTCCTGCCGCTTGAGTTCTTTTTCATGAACGTAGATCCAATCTGGAGGCATTCGTTCATTCTGGATCGCATCCACCAAGAAGGCTGCCGGTGAAGCCTTAAATCCAGGAAACCCTTTTGGCTTCTCGTGCATCGCCGCGTCGGTCACGCGAATCCATCGCTGGATCAATCCCCTGCTGTATTGCTTTAACAGGCGTCGAATTCCGACTTCGTCGACACCAACTGCGCAAAGGGGTTGATATAAGGGATCGTTCGCAATCGCGCATTGTTGCGATATGGAGCGATCACCTAGCGGTCGGCGGAAGTATGGCCCTTCAAAGAATTGAACAACGTAGAGCCCCTTTCCACGCTTAATAAACAGTTGCTTAGGATCGGTCCGTCCCCTTCCGAGTTCCACGATGCCATGTTTGATCAACTCGCGAATACATGAAGCAAGATCGAACTTCCGTTTCTTGAGCGGGCGTTCTGCCGAAAATCCAAGTCCATTGATGGTCAGATCATCGACGTTCATAAACACTCGCTTGGACCTCCAGAATCGATCCTTTAGTTTCAGAAACAACCGACGAGATGCCGGACTCAAATCGCGATAAACATCTAGATCAAATAGAAGAGTACCGCCAGTCGCTTGGCACATCTGAAAGAACATTGGCGACCATTCGATCCGCCATGCGCGATTGCAATCGACACTCGCTCCCCTACCGCGCGTTGGCAAGTACGTGGAGAAAAAATGCATTGTGATACGTTCATGCTGCTGCGTCACTGGATTGTAGAATGCAGTGTTCTGATAGGCTACAACCGCCAGTCGCTCAAGTGATGCCCGCAACTGATCATATTGGAACCCACCGATCGCCATGCCGAGTTTTTTGATGATCCAATAGGGCGTGGCCATGAGTGTTGGTTGCGGCTGGTTCTTGGAAACGCTCAGGCCCAGTAGTCCCCAAAGAATATACTCGTCGATGGACTGCAATCCGAGCGGAGCATAGACGCTCACGCTGGCTTGCCTTGATTCCTTGCCCGACTTATATGAGTACGATGTATCGAATGTCGCCACTTCCATTGGACCACCATTGAGCGGCCACAAAGCAGTTTCCAAAAGTGATAGCTGAGCAATCCCCTCTCGCGTGATTCCTGGCAGGCGGTATCGCTTAGCCTTTGTTTGTTCATCGCCGACGGCTACAGCAGTTTCAACCAAGGGGACGGTTAGAAAAGTTTGCGGAACAGCCAATGGGTTTTCTGGTCCTGTTCTGGCATGGTATCAATCCCCTTCTCCGAAGCCGGAGAGGGCGTCGGTACATTGGCGTCGACAACGTCGGACTTGGGTCGTGATGATCCATCGCCAAGAGCGAGTTGCTGTTGGAGTGAACCGATCAAAATATTGCCTTCGCGGAGGCGTTCCGAGAGTCCCTTGAGAAGGTCGTTTTGCGTTTCGATCTGACGGTTCTTAATATCCAATTCCTTGCGAAGTATTTCGATAATCGCCGGAGATTGATCGTGTCGATGACCGGAAGACTTGGAGTCCGACGATTGCTTCGGTTCGGAAGGGGATTCACGTCGAAGCAATTCTTCCGAGATTTTCCAAGGGAAATTTTCACCTTTGATTCGGTGTTCCTTAGCGGTCTTTACGTCTGGTTGAATATGATGGCGGTCGACGTGATTATTTTTCTCTAAGATTGGATAGATAATTCGTCGGATCGCCGACGGCGAACGACCGGTTAATATTGCCGCTTCTTTGACGGTATGAAACTTGACCATGCGAGAGTGGGGGAGTGGTGTTTCCGACAATACCTCGATCGGAATGGTTTTGAAAAGGGGATTTGGAATCGTACGAAACACTTTGTCCAGGTAATGTCTCGCGATCCATTCGGCAGCTTACCGGTAGGGGATTGATCCGCTTCCAAAGCACCTTTCAGCGTTGCCAACTGAATTGGTGTCGGAAGATTTCCGCGCCGCTACCTCGACTCCGTTTCAAACGAGTTTCGAAACCATTTCGGAAGCGTGTTTTGGAAGTGCCTCTGAGATCCGTTTCATGACCCGTGCCATGACAAGGTATCGGAACCATTCCGGCACCATGGCGTGAACGTCAGAAGGGGAGTGCCAATGCGGATTCCGTAGGTTTCAGTGATACGTATGCGCAAGCTTATCGGAAACATTTCGGAATGACGCCGCGATATGGCTCCAATTCGGCCACAGCGCGCTTACAATTGGACAACGGCAGGGGAGTAGACAACGGTTCGGGCGCTACAATCGTATTGCTTTGAGATATTGAACTCGTAATAACATCCGAGTACAAAAATCCAGCAATTTATTCCAGACCAACTTCAGATGGCCGAAGATTACGAAAACAAAAAAACGGTCCCGACTGGCTGGTACCCAGTGCGGGACCGTGAAGCGATCCAAGTGGTCGCCTCTGGTTGTTTAGTAGATCGATAATGAAGGTCCAAGACGAAACTCAACCGCAAGATCGAGTTAACTTGATATGTTTCAATCGCGGTCGCAATTGTGGTGTAGGTGTTAACCGCGACTTTGCATCCACGCGACAACCTTCGATATATGCGTCGATGTCTTCGACGCGGAAGCGAATTGTTCCTCTTCCGTTCCCTACGCGAAGTACGGCGATCTTGCCTGATTCAACGAGGTGGTAGACGAGGCTGGTGGAGATACTCAGTCGTTCGGCAGCATCGTTGACAGTTAGTAGCGATGCGTTTGATTGGCCGTCCATAGTGTTTATCCAAATGTGGTCGTTGATTGAGAGTTAATGATGTTAGGACTCTAAAAAGCACAACGAAAAAAATCTGATGCGACGTGCTTTTGGCACTTGAATCTTTGTAACCGTCGTGCGAAGGACTGTGCGGAACGCCAAATTGATGCGCCTTTGTGAATCCCTAATCCGCCTTGGTTGGCAGTTAAGAATTGAACCACGGGGCGGAGATGCATTCGGCGATGACTACAGAGGGCGGGATGGTGCGGCCGGTTTAGAAGCAGAAGGTGCGTTAGGTTTTGCTTCTTGTAAACTGCGAACTTTTACTGCCTTAGCAAGACATTTCCAGCAAAGAGGGGAGTCTTGTACAAGACCGTCTTGAAAATTGACGGTCGTACATTCGGTTGAGCGATCGCACCAAACGCAAGTTGCATCCGAATGCCATTGAGTTAGTGTGACGTGCATGATAGCGGCCTTTCCAGTTTTTTATGAATTGACGCTCACGGTGTTTCCATCGCGAAAAGCGACGGATCTAAACAACAAGTGAGAGCAAGAAATTCGTAAAGCGTTGGAAAGGGGACGCTTCACGAGAAAAGTGGCACTGCGGCAATGCCTTTTGTGACAGAATTCGTCGGTGGTTCGACGTGGCAATCCGACCTTGGATAACGCGCGTTCGATCTCGACCCGACGCCGGGGAGTCGGCAGGGCGACTCCCCGAATTTGTAAACTATTACTCTTCGTTAGCGTCCGAGCTGTGCGAGGATTCGGCTTCGAGAATGAATTCCCAAGCACGATCCATAAGCAGGCGCGCAACTGGGAGGTCATCGCGCCCAAAACTTGTCGTCGTTTTCCATTCGTCGCCGTCCTTGTAGGCTCGCTGTAGGCTCACCTTGTGGTACGTGATATCGCGACCATCGCTCTTCGCTTGATTTGCGAAGATGCTGGCCGAGACGCCGCGAGAACGAAATACTTTTACCGGCTTCACTGAAACTTGAGCCATGTTTGGCTCCTTGGCAGTTGTTGCCATAATAAAAAGGGGAATGAAATAGGAACGCTTCAGGGCTCAGTGCGAGTCCCGAAACACGTAGTTATCGGCTCCGTCCACGAATTGCCGAGTTCACTGGATTGGCTTACTTCGATTGCACACCCCTGCGAGTGATACGAAATAAACGGTCCCCAAGTGATTCGGGCGCACGCGCGAACAAAGCACTCCAACTCTCTCATAATGAAAGAGGCTTGAAGCCGAAAATGAATTAATTTCGAGCCGCGCGGAGAGAAGGCGTGGCACTTGAAAAAGAAATACACCGGAGGAGTCTTCAGGAAAACTCCCCCGAACGCAATGACGGCACTTGTCCTCTACAGCGAGTTGAGCAGACCCATGAAAATCACCGAAATGAACAACATGAGGTCGACCCAGCCGCTCGGTCCATGAGTGACACCCTTTTTCTTCCATGCTGGTGTCGGATCCTGAAATGCAACTCGCCAGCCGACACGAAGATCGCGAACGAACCGCATACCAACCCAATGAAAAATCGATCGAATCGAAAGGACTCTGAGTTTGGAGACGAACATAGTTAAAAGGAGAAAACAAATAAATGTCATCGATCGAAATCGACGACCCAAGACACAACGAGCGACACAGCCCTGAACTGGTACGCACGCCATGTTGTTGGCTGCACAAATGATCGGGAATTGAATCGTTTCGAAGACTGCCGAAAGGCATGTCCGGGGGTGTACCGGCCCCGTGTCCGGGCCGGTACACCTGCATTGTTTTGTGTGTTGTTTTGTAAGTTGTTTTCCCGCAACAGCTTACGGGTTGCCAGGTCTGTCTCGGCGGTGCCTCGTCAGCCCTGGCCTTTGGTGTTCGTAGGGTATGGTTGCTCGCTTTGCTCGCACCCCTCCATGGGCGGTCGGTTCCGTCCTCGCTGCAATACCAAAGGCCAGGGCTGGGCGCCCTGGCAACCCGACGAACCGCTTGTTTATATTTCTGATTGAAGGCGCTTTCCATCAGTCGACAATCGGTTCGTCCTCGGCTAGCGCCGAGGTAAGCTGGCCCCCCGGTGCTGTATGTTGTGTGTTGTAGGATGTTTGTTGTTTGTCGAGCGATCTTCATGATGCACACTCTACATCTGGAGTTGGGATCTGTGGGGAAACCGACGGTTGCACAAGCGGTACTCCCACATTGCTGTCACAACGGTAGAGAATCGGCGCATGAAGGAACGAATCGGCGGTCAGTTCCGTCGAAGCCGCGAACCGCCACAACTCCCATCCGGGCTTATTGTGAATCGCATGTCGCAAGTGGTCGCGTCGTCTCTGTGTAGGAGCGATCATGAGAACGGTAAATGTCGGTACGGTAGCCTCCATGAAATGCCGTCGATGCCACTGACGAACCGCGAGTTCGGCGTACCCTTTCGTTTTGCTCGCCGCGACTCGCTCAACACCAGACGTATTTCGGTCCTCTTCCAGGTAATAGACTTTCTTGTTTCCCGCGCGGGATAGTAAAAACGCCGCATCGGGAGCACAACAGAGTCGCGGCGATTCTTGCAATGTAGTCAATAGTCGATAGCGGAGATTAGGCTCGGTGGCAGTGGGCGATACGGTGTCCCATTCGTTGATCCAACCGTCGAGTGAAACTTCGGTTTGGCGAGCGATAGCATTATCGATCGTTATGTGTGTTTCGCTAACGGCCAACCAATGTCGCAAGTGATGTGGCTGCGGCGACTGCGAACTTACCAATAGAATTCGCTTATCATCCAAAACCTCCGCGAGAATCTCCAAACCGCGTCGCGCTGGGTAATAGACGGATGACGGGGAACCGCCGTCCATGTCGTGCATTTGAAGTGGTTGGCGCTGGATAACGCCTGACTGCACGAGTTTCAGGAGCCGACGACGCGTTACTCGACCGTCGCCGTCGTCGTCGAAACAAAGTCGCTGAATTTGTTGACGATTCAATACAAAATAACGGGCTAGCGCACGAAGTACACTCAGATCACGATCAGTGATCATTATCGACCTCAAGAAAATGGAGACTTTTCGGGCTGAAATAAAATTGCCGAGAACGCCTGGAAAATTGGGGCGACTCGGCTTGAAAAGTCCCGAGGTCGGGAGAATACAACTAGGCAACCTTGCTGCAATGCGAAAACGCATCGTCCACAACGGTCGTCACCAGAGGTCAAACTCGCAAACGAGCATGATTCATTTAAGTTTACGATTGTGTTGCATGAAGTCAATACCTGTGGCAAACTGTTTTCATAAATCGGTTTACTCCCTTCAACGGGGAAGATTCTGCCCGGATTACCGATCCGCTGGATCGAAACACTGCGCGCATCGACGCGCAATTGAAACTCAGCCAGATGAAACGCAGTGAGTATTTGATCCGAAAATTGGAATCGTTCCCGAACGATGTAAGTCTGCCCGAAGTGGAACGAAAAAGACTGCATGATCGCTACTCGGATCTTTACTGGAATGCAGTTGGTGTACCACCCGATTTTCGGGACCAATTGAAAGCAGCTTTGGATGACATTGTTGAGCATGGTGATCGGTGGGTTGAGGATTTAATGAGTGAGTTTCGATATCGAATCTATTCAAGTCCACTACGATCGTCGTTTGAATCGGGCAACGAAACATCCGTCGTGTCCGAACCTGAAGTGGGTGAAATGCAGATTCGAGGCGACTGAAACAGGGACAGTCGAATTTCTTCGGCTTCTTGATCGAGGCGTGCTGACGATACAAAAATATCGGACTCAAAGTTTTTTTGTATCAACTCTTCTTTTGCTTCACGCAATCGTTGGGAGTCGGGGATTGGGTCCTCATCCACTATAACGCGATAAAGTTCGGGATCGTTATAAAACTTGGCCAAGGCTTCGCCCGTGCGAAGTGTACGAATTACCTTACCCCATTCTGATCGTTCTTCGTCGAACGACTTGAAGGTGACGCTTGATACTTCTTCGACGTCTTCGTGAATTGGAACGTTGACCTCGTGTATGCCGGACGATTCCGAATTGCTTTCTGAAGTGCCATCGCTATTAGCACGACCTCGAGTTTTGCCCTGCCCTTTTGTTCGAGTCGGATTAGACTGACGGTCGGGCTGACTTGCGATTGCATTGCTGTCTGAATTGCCGTCGCTTCGCGAAGTCTCTTTCTTCGTACCCGTTGCATGAGTCGTTGACCAAGTCTTGAGAAGTTCAGTTCGATAGCCCGCTATTCGTTGGCGATGAGACATCAATTGATGCTTGATCGTCGACGGATCCCACGTAAGGCTCGCAAATTCGTGTGCAAACATGTCTGCATCTAGAGCATCGCAAGTAAAAGCAAGTCGATTGCGGGGTTGCCAAATAAGACTAGTGCCGCAACCTGCAGTTGAGTGTTCACCAGGTAGCTGTTTTCCGCAGCTTTTAGGACTGGGATGTCTCGTTGCTAGCATTGGAGTGCTGAATTGATCTTGACACTAAAGGCACCTTCCTTGCTCACTTATAGCCACA
>JANMGV010000206.1:0-121048 GCA_031374825.1 Pirellulaceae bacterium | reverse complement strand
CGGGAATGACGTGGTCGTGAGTGCCGGTCCTCGTTGGAATCCAGAAAACGGATGGTTTGCAGGACTTCGGCGATCTCGGCGTCCAGCGCGGCGATCTCTCCGTCATTCCCGCGCAGGCGGGAATCCAGTTTCAAAGGCACTGGGTTCCCGCCTGCGCGGGAATGACGTGGTGCTGGGTTCCCGCCTGCGCGGGAATGACGACTAGAGGAGCGAATCATAGAGATCCTTCCAATCGGGATTTTTCTCTTCGATCAAACGTAGCTTCCAATCTCGATTCCATTTCTTCAATCGCTTTTCACGGATAATCGCATTCTCCATGTCCTCATGCAGTTCGAAGTAGACAAGCAAATGCACGTTGTACTCTTTCGTAAATCCTTCGAACACATCGTTCTTGTGCTGCCAGATACGCTGCACAAGATCGCTGGTCACACCGATGTACAGCGTACCGTTACGTTGGCTTGCCAGGATATAGACAGCGGGTTGTTTCATAATTTTTCTCGTCGCCTCCATTCAGTCATTCCCGCGCAGGCGGGAATCCAGTTTCAGACCGGGTGGGTTCCCGCCTGCGCGGGAATGACGTGGTGCTGGGTTCCCGCCTGCGCGGGAATGACGGAAAAGTGCGAAGGTCACTCATAGCAATCTCCTGATGGACATCAATACGTTAGCACTCTCGGCGTCCAGCGCGGCGATCTCGTCCATGATCGCTTCGGGGCTGCGGTGCGTCACTTCCTCGCCGCCGTTGGGGTTCTTCACCGATAGGTCGAACGTCGTCCGGTCGATCGTGGCGACCTCCACGCTCCACGACTTTGGCGAGTCGGCGCAGGTCTGCTGCAACTCGACGAACTCGGCGAGGTCGTCGTCGTTGAGCGGGTTCGTCTTGCCCATGTTGCGGCCGGGGTCGAGCTGGTAGTACCAGACCTTCCGCGTCGGGGCTCCCTTCTCAAAGAACAGCACGACGGTCTTCACGCCCGCCCCCTGAAACGTGCCGCCGGGGCAGTCGAGCACGGCGTACAGGTTGCAGCTTTCTAACAGCAGCTTCCGCAGACTCACCGAGGCGTTGTCGGTGTTGGAGAGAAACGTGTTCTTGATGACCACGCCCGCGCGTCCGCCCGGCTCAAGGGTCTTGATATATCGTTGAAGGAAAAGGTATGCGGTCTCGCCCGTTCGGATGGGGAAGTTCTGCTGGACTTCTTTGCGTTCCTTGCCACCGAAAGGCGGATTGGTCAGTACCACTTGGCACCGATCCTTTGCCTGAATGTCGGCCAAGTTTTCGGTCAGGCTGTTGGCGTGAATGATGTTCGGCGCTTCGATTCCGTGCAGGATCATGTTCATGATCGCGATGACGTATGCAAGAGATTTCTTTTCTCTGCCATAGAAAGTGCTTTCCTGTAGTATCTTGAGGTCCTTGGTGGTCAGTCCTTTCTTCTTTTTGAGGTAGTCATACGTCTCACAAAAGAACCCCGCAGAACCGCAAGCATCGTCTCGAACTCGCTCGCCGATTTTCGGTTTGATCACTTGGATCATGGCACGAATCAATGGTCGCGGCGTGTAATACTCGCCACCGTTGCGCCCAGCGTTGCCCATGTTCTTGATCTTGGCTTCGTAAAGGTGCGATAGCTCATGCTTTTCGATTTGCGATCGGAACCGCAGCTCATCGATATGGTCAATGATCTCGCGCAGGTTGTATCCCGATTGAATCTTGTTCTTGATCTCGCCGAAGATTTCGCCGATCTTGTATTCGATCGTGTTGGGTGAGATGGCTTTCTGTTTGAAGCCATGCAAGTACGGAAATAGCTTGTTGTTGACGAATGCCGTTAGGTCGTCGCCTGTCTGGGTTCTGTTGTGGTCAATCTGACCGTCTTTGCCTTTTGGTGCCGCCCACGTTTCCCAGCGGTACGGTTTGTCGAGGATGAAGGTGTATTTTTTCCCTTCGAGGGCGGCTTCGTCGGCTTTATCCTGCTCCAGCCCGTCGAGGTATTTCAGGAACAACAACCACGAAGTTTGCTCGGTGTAGTCCAACTCACTGGAACATCCCGCTTCTTTCCGAAGCACATCGTCAACGTTCTTGAAGGCTTGCTCAAACACAGATAGTCACAGACCCAGTAACATGATTCCCAAACACGCATATTGGCGGAAAGGCCGGGAACCATGATACCTACTCCGCCGTGGTGGAGAAACGGGCAGAGGAGGAATGTTTTTCGGTAGCGGATTGATTAGTTGCTTGCGTGCTTCAACGAACTTGTACAACAGCTATAGCGAATCGATATTACCCCGTCCACTAACGAATACAAACTCTATAAGTACCGCTCAGTTTCTAACGGCAGTCGGCAAAGCATCGATTGATGTATTAGTGGTCCGTCTCGGTGGGATGGCTTCGACCATTTCGAAAATAGAGATAGAGGATTAAATTGGGATCGCCTGTGGGAGGTCTTGCATTGGTGTATCTCGCGTTAACTAATTTGAAGGTCGGTTTGTCATTTGTTTTTGACTGTTGGCGTAATTCGTCTGCATTGGCAGAAAAATCAACGGCTATTCTGTTTTTGCAATCTTCAACGAACCGGTCTGCGGTTGGGCCATAGCCAAATACCTTTCTGAACTGCGGCTCAAGTGCTTCCCAGCTATTCGGCCAACTGCCTTGGTGGTCCTCCATATACAAAATCACTAACTCAACCGCATTACGTTCCAGATGTCCGTCGGTTATGGACTTGCCGAGATAGCAGATTTTCGTCGCAACAACGATCGAGAGAATGATCGCGATCGGCAGGAGAACAAACAGAAAGGTTCGCAGCAAATATCGCTTCATTCCATCGCGCGCCTTGTACTAAGTCATGATCGCAGATCCGTTGGCAAACCACTTGTTATTGTTTTCCGGTAGAACCACTGGTTTCAAAGCGTGCGATATCGCTCGAAAACAACTTCGAGGCACATTCATGCAAATGATCGGTTTACTTTTTGTGATCTTTATCCGGATCGTTTGGCAACGGCTCGGGAGGGTCAAGCTGCACTTTGTCGTAGATCTCTGACAACGGCACTTCGCATTGAACCGAATCCAGACGTAAACTGGAGTCCAAATTCGAGGAGGATTGCAACATCCATTCGTTGTTTGCGCCTCGAGAAAAACAGTCGGCGGCGATTCGCTCTTGGGCGATCAACACTATTTGCTGCACCGAAGGTATGGTTCGATAATGTTCAAACTTTTTTCCGCGATCGTAAGCTTCGGTGGACTCGGATAAAACTTCGATAATGACGACGGGATTAAGAAGAACATCGCCGTAATCATCCAGGAATCTAGGTTCGCCGCAAACAACCGTAATATCGGGATAAGTAAAGAGCCCTGTAGATTCAATTTTCAGCATGAGTTCGCTCGGGTAAACCAAGCACGGGCGTTTTCGAAGCTGCGAACCAAGACTTACAATGACATTCGAAACAATCAAATTATGTCGTGCCGATGCACCTGCCATGGCAAAGGTTTCTCCGCGCAAATACTCGCTCTTATATTCCGCCTTCCGTTCGCGGACCAAGTATTCTTCGGCTGTTATCAGTATCTTTTCGGCAGTGGCCACTATCGGCTCCTGTTTCAAAAAGTGTTTCGGTAAGCTTGAGTTTCCCGTCGCTACGACTCGTTACTAGTATAGCACGCTTTTCGATTTGGCTTCACATGTGTTTCATCAGCATATGGCGTAGCGACGAATTACCAGTTAAGGAGTACTCTCTGCTATTTTCCTAAACGTTTACTTGGCAGCTCGCGCCGCGGAGATAATTTTTCTTTGAACGAGAAAGTCGCGTGCATCGGAACCTGCGGGCAAGTATGTTCTACGACTTATGACTCTCGCGAATGTTGCTTTCCCTACGTGTTTGCTTTTGATCCGTGTTTACTTGGGAAAAACGACTGACCTTGGCTCGTTTAACGTGGCCTTGGAAAAGGGCCAAATGTCGAGATAATCTTGCTTGGTAAAAATCAGTCCGCACCCCCACCAGGAACGAAGGAACGTACGCAGTGAAATTGGCTATTATTATTCCCGACGGATGCGCGGACTTGCCCGTCGAACAACTAGGTGGCAAAACGCCTTTGCAAGTCGCTAATATTCCCTCGATGAATGCGATTGCACAGCAAGGTATTGTTGGCCGAACCGACAATGTCCCGCGTCATATGCCAGCCGGCAGCGAAGTCGCCAATATGACTTTGTTTGGTTACGACCCAAACGTCTATTTTACCGGTCGCGCTCCCATCGAAGCAGCCGCCCAAAACATCGCACTTGGCAAAGACGACTGGGCCGTTCGGTGTAATTTGGTAACCATCGAAAACCAAACTATGGTGGACTTTACGGCTGATCACATTTCCACTCAAGAAGCAACTGTGCTGCTGCAACTAGCGCAAGAGAAACTGGGATCGCCGCAGATGCAGTTTATCCCGGGCGTGAGCTATCGCAATCTGTTGATCTATCGGCCTGCCCTCGGCATGTCAGCGCCCTTTAGTGAAGAGACTCGTACCCGCGCTCCTCATGACTTGACGGACATGTCCGTCATGGATGACTATCCGCGCGGGCCCGGCAGCGACTTGCTGAGCGAGCTTATGCAGCAAAGCGTCACGTTGTTCGCCAACCACCCGATCAATGAAATGCGTCGGGGTAGCGGCAAGCGACCTGCAACGAATATATGGCTTTGGGGACTTGGTCGTGCCCCGCAATTGCCGTCCTTTGTGGCAAGGTTTAATAAGACTGGCGCGATGATCACGGCTGTCGATCTGCTTCGCGGACTGGCGGCATTGGTGGGATGGGATCGTATAGAGGTTCCAGGTGCAACAGGCTATCTGGACACGAACTACGCTGGTAAAGGCCAAGCAGCCGTCGAAGCGTTGAAGACACACGATATCGTTTGCGTTCACGTCGAAGCGACCGATGAAGCAAGTCACGAAGGTCGAGTCGACGAGAAAATCCGCGCACTCGAATCGATCGATCGCGACGTGGTTCGTCCCGTGCACGAAGCTCTCAAATCGTACGGCGACTATCGTATCCTCGTGCTGCCGGATCATCCAACGCCGGTGAGTACGAAAAAGCACTCGCATGGATTCGTCCCCTTTGCCGTCTGTGGCTCGGGAATCACCAGCAATCACTCGACCGGATTTAACGAGGCCGCTGCAGACGCTTCGCCAATTGCGTTTCCCAATGGATGGGAGCTAATGCCAGCATTTGTCGAGGGAAACTTTCCAGCGTCTTAACGCGGACGGCTATTTAAACTTCCATCCCACAACAATTAGTTTCTTCTAACGTGAACAAAATGCCTTTGATCGTTCAAAAATTTGGTGGTACGAGCGTCGCGGATCCCGAGAAGATATTGGCTGCTGCACGTAAAGCAATTCGTGCCCAGCAAGAAGGAAATCAAGTTGTTGTGGTCGTAAGTGCCATGGGTCACAACACCGATATTCTGATTGACTTGGCTCACAAAGTGAACGATACGCCTCCCGCTCGCGAAATGGATATGTTGCTGAGCACAGGGGAACAAGTGAGTGTGGCACTGATGGCAATGGCTATTTTTTCGCTGGGCTCGCAAGCGATCTCGTTGACGGGAGCTCAGATCGGTATCCATACCGACAGCTCGTTTACCAAGGCACGCATCCGTCGCATCTCGACGCAACGAATCAAGCGGTTGCTGGACGACGGCAATATTGTGATCGCGGCTGGTTTCCAAGGCATCGACGAGCAATTCAATATCACCACGCTTGGCCGCGGCGGCAGCGACACAACGGCGGTCGCTCTAGCGGCGGTTCTCCACGCGGATGCGTGTGAGATTCATACCGATGTGGATGGCGTCTACACGACCGATCCACGAATGCTACCTGAAGCACGCCAAATGTCTCAGATCAGCTACGACGAGATGCTAGAATTGGCAAGCTTAGGTGCCAGCGTCATGCACAATCGATCGATCGAGTTCGCGAAGAAGTTCGGTGTTCCCATTCGCGTACGCAGCAGCTTTTCCGATGCCGCAGGGACGATGATCGTAAGCGAATCAGAATCTCCCACTGCAGGTGTATGCGGTGCCGCGATGACACGCGACGAAGCGCGCATTACGGTTCAAGGTGTCCCGGACCGCCCTGGCAGCAGTTACGACATATTCAAGCGACTTGCAGAACGCAAAATCACGGTCGATATGATCGTGCAGAATATCGCGCAAGATGATCGTGCCGACATCTCGTTTACGGTACCGCGCGACGAATTGCGAGGTGCGTTGCAAGCGGTTACTGAGGCCGTCAAATTCCTGGGCGCGAGCGGCATGACGAGTGACGATGCCGTCTCTAAGGTTTCCGTTGTGGGGCTTGGCATGGCAACGCAGACGGGTGTCGCGGAAAAAATGTTCAACGCTTTGGCGTCGAATAACATTAACATTCAAATGATCACAACGAGCGAAATCAAGATCAGCGTCTTGGTGACTCGCACGGAATCTCAAAAAGCGTTGCGTGCCGTTCACCAAGCTTTCGATTTGCAAACGCGACCGGCAGATGCTCGTACTTGGACAATCGGCCGTAACGGTGGCAAGGAATTGGCTGATGTCGGCGATGTTGTCGAGCGATTGCGTTCGGAGGATATGGAACAGCTTGTTCTCAACGATATTTCCCTGACTGGTGATCAAGCGCGAGTAACCTTGCTCGGCGTACCCGATCAACCTGGTCTCGCCTATGACGTTTTCCAAACGGTCGCTGCCGCTGGTATCTTTGTGGATATGATCGTTCAAAGCTGCGATGGGTACCAAGGCGAAACAAGTATCAGCTTTACCATTCCCGAAGATCAGCTCGACCACTGCCTGGAAGTTCTTGGAAAGCTTCAGTACAAGTTCCGTCGCATAGGTGGCAGCAAAGAAATCGCCAAACTATCGGTAAGCGGTATTGGCCTTCAGAGCCATACTAGTGTTGCAATCGCATTGTTCAAAGCTTTGTCGGACGAAAACATCAACGTCATGATGATCAACACCAGCGAGCTTCGCGTCAACGTTGTCATCGAAGGTAAAGACGGCGAACGAGGCTTGGCGGCACTTCGTCGTGCATTCGCCGACTCGCTGAATTAACTGAGTTCCTCAGCAATCGTCGTAACTAGGGCGAAGCATCCTTGATTACGAATTTGGCGAGAAGCCGCGCGATCTCGACGGCTAATCCCGCTTTCTCTACGCTTGCAAGAACCTCAGAAAAGTCTTTGTAAGCGTCCGGTGCTTCATCGATTGGATAGCGACAACAGTTGCTGATCACATCCGAACTGGTTAACGATTCTTCGACGTCCTTCTGTACAAGTTTCGCTTTGGCTTGGGTACGGCTCAGCGATCGTCCTGCTCCGTGATTGACACTAAATGCTGTCAGCGAAGCGCCGGGCTGGGCAACCATAACCGACGATCCATCGCGGGGATTTCCTGGCAGCAGAATCGGATGCCCAGTATCGGCATACTTAGTACCCACCAATTCGCGATGACCCGTAGGAAGCGCTCGTGTCGCGCCTTTACGGTGAACCCATTGGAACTGATCGTCGACCCATTCTCGTCGCGCGATATTGTGACTAATAAAATAGACTAAGTCGCCGCGTGCGCCCGGAAAAACTTTCTGAAACGCTTCGAGCACGATGGAATTGATCAGCAGATGGTTAACCGTTGCAAAGTTCGCCCCCAGGGCCATGTCGAGCAAGTATGCTTCAGCCTCCGGCGTTCCATACTCTGCATGAACCAAGTCTGGCTGGCCACTTGGAAAAGCCCGTCCCCGTTTTCGAAAACCGTGCTGCAGCATACGGAATTGATTAGTCGCCAAAGCATGCCCCAACCCGCGCGACCCGCAATGCGACAGAAACGCGACACAGTTGTCGCGCAATCCAAAATGATCTGCAGTCGTCCGGGCGTGGTCACTATCGCGAACGCAAACGACTTCGCATTCGCCAAAATGATTCCCGCCTCCGAAAGAGCCAAGCTGTTTGCACTTGTCATGAAAGTTTCTGATCGCTTCTTCACGGATCAGTTTTTGAAGCCGGATCGCGAGGGAATCCGTTCTTCCGTCGACACCCAAGTGGCAAGCGTCTTCGCATCGATCGGCCCAGCTTGGTGGAATCCCCATATGGTCAAGCAACTTTTTCGAAGCTCCACGTACCGCAGCGTCGAATCCGCTGTCTTCGTTGATTGGTCGACCACGCGCCGGTTTGCGTCCTGTTGCTAGTTTCGATTCGATTTCCGTTATGACTTCACGACGTACCCGAAAGTCTGTAATTTCGCTAGCAGGAATATCGGTCTGCAAAAGGCTCATCGAGCATTTGATATCGACACCGACCGGCCCTGGATAGATGTGTGTCGGAGAGACTAAAACGCTTCCAACCGGTACACCGTTTCCATAGTGAGCGTCAGGATTGAGCACCATCTGAGAAACTCCCGGCGCTATCCGAGCAGCAATCGCTTGCTGGATGCAACTAGCCCCCATGGATTCGCGAATTGTCCGAGTGCCGATAACCTGGATTGGCGAAATGTGGTCGCCCAAATCCACGATTCCCGTAGCTTCGCCAGTCTCGGTAATGCCCGATGAGTCGGCTTGTGGTTTCGGGGATGAAATGGTCATGATGGTACGATTCGAAAACTGAGTGTAGGAGTTTTTCTTCGGTAAATAGATTGTGCTACTGCGGTACGGATAGAGCCAGCTCGTTGGGCGATTTCAAAATCAAGCTCGCGGATTTCACTCGCATCCAGCTGACCGATAGCTTGAAGAATAACTAGCAAATGCGAAGTATTCGTTGCTGGCTCCACATCGAGCACCATCGCATCGAATTTCGTTTCGGAAAGCACTTCGGGAATGACGTAATCCAAAGATCGTCGGATCTGAGCACACAATTGTGCAGCCTTACGATCGATTTTGCCCCGTGAGAATGTTCCCGCGGGGTTCGAGGCGTAGCGCAGATCGTATCGCGGATCCCCCCGTTCATTTTCGGACTGGGATTTTTCTGCATCATCATTTGAGGACTTCTTTTTTTGCTTCATGAAAACATGAGACTCCAACTAAGGCGTTTTGGTTCGTGGCTGAACGAACATTTTAATAATGCAGCAAAAAAAACTTTGCGGACACGAACCGACTTAGGTATAAATTGTCCTTAGAATCCAGGCGATCACCAACGCGTGCTTTCATTCGATGTTTTCGTTGTATTCCAGACCCCACAGACTTTACCTGTCAGTTTCTGACAAACTTGAATCCATGAATTTACTGCAAACGGGACTTATCAAACTCAGTCCATCTCAGCTCGAAGCCTATCAATTTTTAGTAGCTTGGCAAAAGAATACTCCGATCCTGCATTTGAGTGATTCAGACGGGCGAGGAAAAACTACTGTTCTCAAAGAATTCCAGAAGGAGACCGGTGCACACTGGATCGATGTTTGCGACTTGGTTGCTGAAGCCACGAAACGGCATCCTTTGGCAATCGAAGACGCCGGCTGGCAAGTGCTCAAGTCAGCTATCGATCAGCACCCTCAGATCATTGTTGATGATTTCAACATGTTCTTTGATTTCGCAACAGGTTGCTCTCAGACTCCGCGTGGTTCGTATTTTGAAGCGGCTTTGAAATCGATCATGCTAGCGGCAAGAGCAAAAAATTGCCGTTTAGTCCTGGGGAGCAATGGCCAATTACCGGATTCGTTTCAGAACAACGTCTGGTCAACTTCAATTTCGGACTTTTCAGTCGAAGATTACCGATTTCTTTTCCAGCAATTCCTTGGTCGTGAACTTAGCGATGTCGATTTTGATATCGTCTATCGATTCGCGCCTAATCTTGCGTGCTCTCGAATTAAACACCTTTGCCACTGGCTAAGAACTCAGACGAAAATTGCCACGGACAAGCTTTTGGATTTCATTCAGTCTCAAGGCATGGCGAGCAACATCGAAGTCTCCGAAGTCCAGCAAGTCGAATTATCCGATTTGTGCGGCGTGGATCAGGTGGTTACGGCGTTAGAAGACAACATCATCCTTCCACTGGAAAACATTAAGCTTGCAGCCGAGCTAGGTTTAACTCCAAAACGAGGTGTGATGCTTGCTGGACCTCCGGGAACCGGGAAAACTACGATTGGTCGTGCATTGGCCCGTAGACTACGCGGCAAGTTCTTTCTCATCGATGGCACAATTATTTCTGGGACAGACTACTTTTATCATCACATCAACTCCATTTTTCATAGTGCGATCGCCAATGCGCCGTCAATTGTCTTTATCGATGACAGCGATGTGATTTTCGAAAGCGGTCGAGAACACGGGCTCTACAGATATCTTTTGACGATGCTCGATGGTTTGGAAAGCAAGAGCGCCAGCAACGTTTGCGTCATCATGACGGCGATGGACTTGGGGAATATTCCGCCCGCGCTGGTTCGTTCAGGGCGTATTGAATTGTGGCTTGAGATGACGCTGCCAAACGCTGAAAATCGTAAAATTCTCATCGAAAAACAACTGAGTCAGAAAACTAGAGTCGATGACGATTCGCGTTGGCCGAACATTATTGCGATCACCGATGGCTTTTCCGGAGCCGATATCAAGCGGCTTGTTCAAGATGCCAAACTTCAGTTGGCGGTCGACATGACCAAGCATAGAACGATTCGGAAAATGGATTATTACTTAGTCAACTCGGCCGAGAAGATCGTTCAATCCCAAGCAGATTACGTACGAGCTGCCAAGCGTGCGATGAAAGTCAACTCCGATCGACCGCGATGGTTCAACGTGCATCCAGAATTGTTTGACAAAGAAGCTGTGGCCGGTGGGAATGGAGCGACCATCGAGCAATAACAGCTAATAGTTTCTGATGACGCATCATCCCGTTTAGGATGATTTCTTGTCGGTCGACGTATCGGCTTTTTTCAAGAAGGGAATCGGTCTGAGCTCTACTTGTTTGATTGATTGCAGATAATCAAGAACCGGTGCGGCGGCTTCCTGTCCTACTTGAGCATGAAAATGCAGCGTGAATCCGTGCGGACCTTTGGAGTCGATCAATTTAGGCTGAAGCGTAAGGAATGATTTGACGGCTTCGAGTTGCCCCATCATTGCCGCACAGAAAATATCGATACGATGGCCGCTTTCGAGCAGAAACTCGACAATGTCCCTGCGTCCCATGTGGGAAGCACCGCCAAGGGCACTTTCCCAATCACCGTTGCCCCAATCCATCATGGAATTGATGAGCCCGGGTTCTTTCGCCAACAACTTCTTTGTCATTTCTAAGTCTGAGTGGGCGTAGATAACGAAGTCTTGGACGAGGCCGCGATTGATTTGTTGTTTCTTCCATGACGGTTTGAAGTCAGGAACAGGGTAGTCGCGCTCAAAAGGTGCTTCAGTGGGCCCTGCAGGTGGCGTAAGCGGAGCAGCAGGCGGATCGTCTCCACGTGATTTCGTACAAACTGCTCCTGCCAAAACACCTGCAGTCAGCCCTGTAAAACTCCTTCGCGAAATACTCTTTGACATGCCTCAAGCTCCCTGTGATTCATCCACAACAGTTGTTGATATTGTAAACAGCCATATTTGTTCGAGCAGCCCGCGTCGCATCGTCAGCTTCATTCAAGCTGCTGATTAAATTATTGCGATGCATTTTTACGCTCAACATTCCAGCCTAATTGTACCAAGGTCCATCGCACGTATGTTGCAAATGGCTAAATGGAAAGATCACCATCGCTGATCGAGAAACACGCGATCGGCATTCTTTTTATTGGCTAAGCAGAGTCGCCAGAAACTGAGATCACGAGCCGAACAACTCGTAAATTGGCTTTCCTTCGCGAATAATCGGCGTCGGCCGTCCCGCGAAATCTCGTATGGTTGCGTTTTCATAATCGATTCGTAGATGGTGGTAGAGTGTCGCCAGGAAGTCCTCGGGGCCCACGCGACGTGAAACGGGTGCTTCGCCCCGGTCGTCCGTTGCACCAATGACTTGTCCTGTGCGGATTCCGCCGCCAGCAAATAGCATGGAACCGGCTTGCGGCCAATGATCGCGTCCGGGCTGAACGATTCCAGCTGCGGCACTTGCAACGCCTGCACCGCTGCTTGCCACATACGAGATACGGGGAGTTCGACCAAATTCACCAGTCACGACGACCATGACACGCTGGTCGAGTCCTCGCGCATAGATGTCCTCAATGAGAGCCGAGACGGCTTGATCGACAAACGGTGCGCGAAAATGCAACGCATCGAATACGTTGTGGTTTACTGCATGGTCGTCCCAATTTTGAACTCGGCCACATTGAGGCCCATCAAATTCTGTAGTGACAATTTCAACGCCCGATTCGACCAAGCGACGGGCCATCAAGCATTGTTGGCCCCATGCATGCATTCCGTAGCGTTGGCGAACATCGTCGGGTTCCTTGCTCAAGTCAAACGCCGACACTGCTTGGCTGCTGGTTAATAAATCGATCGCTTGATTTTCGAATCGATCGATCGCTGTCATGCCGCCCGTCACATCTAGTTCGCGACGCCAATCATCAAGTGACTTACGCAGTCCTACTCGGTCGATTAGCCGCGATCTTTGGCTTTCGTCGCTCATACCGATATTCGGCACTCGGTAGCCTGCCTGTCCTAGATCACCACGCACCGCAAAACCGTCGTAACTTGGCCCCAAATAGCCCGGTCCTGCAATTACAAAATTGTCGTAGTTATCGACTGGATTTACGGCAACATAATTGGGCATAGCTTTCGATCGGTCTGCGCGAAAATAGTTTGCAACCGTCATCCAGTCCGGATATTTCGGCGTGGGTTTATCCAACCCGTCAGGATCTCCAGAGAGCACTTGCAGCGATCCCGCAGGATGTCCGCCTCCGGTATGCGACAAAGACCTGACAATCGCATATTTGTCCGCAATTGCCGACAGTCGTGGCAGCAGTTCGCTAATTTCAATCCCCGGAACATTCGTGCGAACGGCCCGAAAGGGTCCGCGAAACTCCGATGGAGCGTTTGGCTTAGGATCAAAGGTATCCAAATGGCTCGCGCCGCCTCGCAGCCAGATCATAATGATCGCTGTCTTGGTAGTTGACGAAGAAATTGGCGACTCTGCCCGCAACCGCATGCATTGGGAAAGGGCCATGCTCGAAAATCCACCCAAACCCAGTTGGAGCACTCGTCGACGATCAAGTCTGATTCCATGCGACATGCGTTCAAAACCTAGACGGGCAAGGAGGGACTGCAGGAAGGCGGTCAGCGTCAATCGCAGTAAGTGGGATCGACGCAAATGTGGAGCAAAGCGACACTTGGGGATCAAATCGGTTCGCGAGGAGAACGTCAATCACTACAAAAACATGCAGCGATCAAGTCCCTACTTCCTAGCGTACCTGATATGAATTGTGCTTTTACGAATTACGCTCTGACGAGTCAGTTTAGCCGAGTTGCCTGCAAAGATCAATTCGAGCGTCGCATTGCTTTTCAAGCGACCGTATCCGCGGTTTCCAACGTACGATTCTCAGGGCTAGCTTGATCGATCACGTGCCATTTTCGGAAATCGCTCGGATCACGAGCAATGCGACGATAAACGGTGTCGCGTTCGACCGGTTCACGACCGGATTCGCGAATGATGCCAAGCATTTGCTCCACAGTCAACATTTGCGGCGTCGTCGCGCCAGCATCGTGATAAATCAATTCATGCCGTACGGTACCGTCAATATCATTGGCCCCGTACGCCAAAGCGGTTTGCGCCGTTCCAATACCAAGCATGATCCAATAAGCCTTGATATGCGGGATGTTGTCCAGCATCAATCGACTTACCGCCATCGTCCTCAAATCCATCAAAGCTGACGGCTTTTGCAGATGCGACAGTTTCGTGTTGTCCGGGTGGAATGCAAGCGGGATAAAGGTCTGAAAACCACCCGTTTCATCTTGTAAGTCGCGAAGTCGCAATAGGTGATCGATGCGATGATACGGCTTTTCGACGTGACCATACAGCATCGTACAATTCGTCTTAATTCCCAACTCATGCGCCGTTCGATGAATTTCCAACCACTTGTGCGAGTTGGCTTTGTGTTCACACAACTGATCGCGCACTTCGGGGTGAAAAATCTCAGCACCACCGCCTGGCAAAGAACCTAATCCAGCTTCTCGAAGATCGAGTAGAATGTCTTTTATCGGTCGCTTGGTCAAGAACTCAAACCAGCTAATCTCAACTGCCGTCCAAGCTTTCAAATGGATAGTCGGATACGCATTATGAAGCAGCGCCAACATATTGCGGTACCAATCGTAACCGCGCTGATGATGAAGCCCGCCGACAATATGCATTTCTGTGCAACCGTTGTCGTAGGCTTCTTTACCCCGATCCAAGATTTGCTGGTCGCTCATTACGTAACCTTTGGGATCACGCAAGTCGGATCGGAAAGCACAAAAGCGACAGCGGTAAACACAAACATTCGTCGCGTTGAGATGCGTGTTGATGTTGTAGTAAGCAATGTTGCCGTGCATCCGCTCTCGCACCAGATTGGCCAATTCGCCAATCGCTTGTAACGAGACGCTTGGATCGTAAAGAAATATTCCGTCTTCCAAGTCCAGTCGGCCACCTTGTTCCACTTTGTCGCGAATACCACGAAAACGTGAATCAACGTCGGGAGCAATCATAGCTTCACCTTCTCAAGTTCTTTTTAATACATAAACTTCAACGCCAAAAAGCGTCGATCGTACCAGCCAGCAACAAAACCAAACTGATAATTGCGTTCATATTGAAAAATGCAATGTTCACCTTCGTCAAATCGCGGTCGCTGACCAACCAATGTTCAACAGCTAATACGCAGCCTATGACTCCGATCGCCGTAAACCAAATCGGACCAAGCGATAGGCTTTCAAACGCAAACCCCATCCAGACAAGAACCGCAATCATCAGAGCGTGACTAACTGCCGCAACTCGCAATGCATTTTTGACACCAAGTTTCGCAGGCAAACTGAACAAGCCTTGCTGTTTGTCAAAGTCAGCATCCTGACAGGCATAGATGATATCGAAACCTGTGACCCAAAAAAGGACTCCGACCCCTAAAGTTATCGCGGGAAGCAAATCTCGTGGATGGACAATTACGAATTCCCCTCGTAATGCAATCCAAGCGCAAATGGGCGCAAGCATCAACGCGGCCCCTAACCAAACATGAACCCAGGCCAGAAACCGTTTCGCATAACTGTAGCCGGCAAGAAATATAAGGACCGGAATGCTGAGTAAAATCGGCAGCGGATTGGGCAAAAACAATAAGCACGACACTACAAAGAACGCGGCATTGGCAAAGGCGAAAACCTGAACTTCGGTTCGACGTAATATCCCAGCTGGTAAGTGACGCTTGGCCGTGCGTGGGTTTAGACCATCAATGCCGGAATCGACGAGACGATTCCAAGCCATAGCAAAACTGCGAGCAGAAACCATGCAGAGCACGATACCGATCCAACGCACCCAACTGGTAGCATCACTGCCTGGCTGAGCTGCACTTGAATTAGTGAATGAATTTGAAAAAGAGATTGCCCAAAGACCTGACAAACACGCAAAGGGCAATGCAAATATGGAATGACTGAATCGGATCATCTCCAGCATCTGACGAATTTTTTTAGCCCAAGATACTCCCAGGACTTCTCCGTCCTTTATATCGGGGTTTGAAGATGCAGTGGCCATCATTCATCCCCTGCGACCGCAAATTGGTTTACATCGCCCCATCGACTTATGAGATGGTGGGGAATCTGCAAATGGTCCATAATCCGGGCAACGACAAAGTCGATAAGGTCAACGATCGATTCAACGCCGTGATACCAACCCGGCATCGCAGGCAACACGATCGCTCCGGCAGTTGCTGCCCGTTGCATATTCTCAATCTGAAAAGTAGACAGCGGTGTCTCGCGAGGAACGAGAATCAGTTTTCGATGTTCCTTCAAATGAACTTCGGCCGCGCGTTGAATCAAATTGGTTGACGAAGCATGCACGATCCCCGACAACGTCGTTCCCGAGCAAGGGCAGATAATCATACCATCGGTTAAGTACGAACCGCTTGCAATTGGACTCATGAAGTCTCGGTAATCACTGTAATCTAGTCGACCAAACGGGACATTTCCAATGGCCGAATTCGCACTCAACCAACGATGCTCTTCGGTGGGCCAATAGTATTCGAGTAGGGCTGCTGCATCAAAATGCGCTAAATCGATTTCCAACCCGAGTTCCTGCTTGATGACAGTCGCACCTGACGGGCTGATTGTGACGTGCAAGTGTTTGCCCGCCAACAAAAGCTGCTGCAACAGTCGAACCGAATAAGCTGCACCGCTGGCACCCGTTATAGCAAGGACAAGAGGACGGCTCATTTTACACCTACATACAACGTTGCGATTCCACCTGTCATTGGAATGACATCAACACTCTTTAAGCCCGTTTGTCGCATCAATGCTGCCAGTTCTTCTCCGTAAGGAAATTGTCGAACGCTCTCGGGAAGATATGCGTATGCCGACTCTTTATTTTTTGCGAAGGTCTGGCCAACGGTGGGAAGCACATATCGAAAATACCAGTCGTACATTTGCTTAAGGCCTACTACGCTAGGCTTGGAAAATTCGAGAACGACGACTTGACCACCGGGTTCGCATACACGAATCATTTCCGACAAGCCTTTCTGTGTATCATTCACGTTACGCAAACCGAATGCTACGGTCACGATTTGGACGCTACTATCTTCAAGCGGCAAGACTTGTGTATCGGCCTCCAAGAATTGGAGTTTGGACTCAGCGATACTCTGCTTCGTTTGCTTAACTCGAGCAATGTCGAGCATTTCCGAACAGAAGTCCATTCCCAAAACTCGGACATCATCGGGCAGATCTTTCGCCATCGAGATGGCTAAATCGCCGGTGCCAGTACAAACGTCCAAGACAGGTGCTTGGCTAGTAATTCGGAGTCTGCGAACTGTTTGTCGACGCCACCATCGGTCGACATTGGCCGAGAGAACATGATTCATTAAGTCATAACGTGGAGCGATCCCAGCGAACATCTTCTTTATTCGCTCGTTCGATTTATCAAGTTCTTGCACTACAGCCATCTTGTTCGATGATTCCCTAATTCTATGAACTTTGTCGCTGCGTTTATTCGTGTCGCTCTACCGCCAGCAAACGAAAATACGCGCCAGTTAGGCTGGTTTCAGCGTTTTTTGATATCGCTGATGGATTTTCGCACACATTCTCATTCTTACTAGACCGTCGAAACCGCACTCGATTAACGGTGTTCATATTGCAATGGACGTCACTTCGTCAGAGAATGTGGCCTTTTCATTGGGAAAGTCGTGCTTCAAATCGTAGAGGGGGCCACCGAGTTGGCTTCGTTTAGGAAACGCCGAATTTTGCTTTTCGACATCGACGGGACGCTGATCGACACCGGTGGCGCCGGCGGGCGGTCGTTTCTCGAAGCATTCGGGGACGAGTTTGGCGTGCCGTCCCCCAAAGCCGTGCCAATGAGCGGTCGAACGGATTTTGGCATCTTGGCACAGTTGCTGGAAGAGAATGGCATCGCTCCCGACCCCAAAGCGATTGAACGGCTTCGCAAACTCTACTTTGAGAAACTCCGTGCGCGATTGCCCTCTACCGAAGGTCGAGTGCTGCCTGGCGTTCCCTTGTTATTACAACGCCTACAAATTCACGGCACGTTCACGCTTGGGTTACTGACCGGGAACATGCCGGAATCGGCGATGATGAAACTGGAGCATTATGGACTCGACCATCATTTCTCGTGGGGCATTTTCGGCGACCGCCATCCAGACCGAAGTGCGCTTGGAAGATTTGCCATGTCTCCCATTCGCCAACGATTTGGCAAAGAAGTATCGCGACACGAATTAGTCGTTATTGGCGACACGCCGCTCGACGTCGCTTGCGCTCGCGAAATTGGTTGCCGAGTTCTGTGTGTTGCGACAGGCGCATTTGACTTGGCATCACTTCAATCCCATTCGCCCGACCGACTATTACCCGACCTCACCCAGACCGAATCGATCATCGATTGGTTGGCTTGCTAGATTACGATTAATCGAGTGCCCCAAATATCTAGGGCTGAACGAAGGTCTGTTGGCCAAAACTAACGGAGATACCACCAAAGGGAACGATACCATAGACGCCCTTAGTGAACACTTGTTCGACGAAATTGTCAAAGACCTTGATCGGTGTGGGTGGCACGACGATCAAGTCATTGTCACGAACCCAAATCATATCCGATGGTGATGGTCGTTTACCCAAGTGCATTCCTCGCAAGTCCAGCATTGTCGACATGATCCGCCAATCTTCTGCTTGTCGGAAGATAACCACTTGTCGCAAATTCGCGCCGTTGATCGGCCCGCCTGCCATCGCTAGAGCTTGAGCGACAGTAACCGGACCTTCGATTCGGATCTGGCTTGGATTTCTCACTTCGCCATAGACGTAAACAAAGTGTGGAGCTTGGCGCGTTAGACGAGGTTCGACCTGAACACCATAAATCTGTTCTGCATATCGCAAGTTCACTTCATGTCGAATCTCTTGCAAACTCATGCCTTGCACGTAAACTGCACCAATCAAAGGCAATACGATGCGACCGTCTGGCGAAACGACAGCTTCTCGCGCGAAACCGCCGCCTTGATTGAATCGGCTATCGACAGAATTCTGAAGGTCGAGAAGTCGCGTGTTTGTCTTGACCGGTAAAACGTCTACTGCCGGATTTTTCAGGTAGCTCGAATAGGCTTTCTCAAGCGTCTTTCGCAATTCCGCCGTGGTCTTTCCAGCGGCAGGAATGGCACCAATCAATTTGGAATGGATTCGTCCGTCGGGTTGCACTTGAACACCTCGATCGACGCCGCCACGATTCAACGAAGGGTCCACAACCGATTCGATACTGATTTCGTCGCCAACCTGAAGTCGATATTCTTCGGACGTCGGCTCACGAGTAAAAAGGAATATAAACTGCAGATCATCGCCGACACGAACGCGATACTCGGCGGTCGCGGGCAAACGAACAGGACCGACATATTCACCGTGGAGAAGAGGTTGGAAGTCGATCGGGTGAGCATCACGCCAACGCGGTTCCTTGCCATCCCGGCTATCCAAGCAATCGACGCCGCGAATGCAAGGTTGACAAGCGCCGGACGTCAAGCCAATCGGTTGCGTCGGAGTTCCAGCGACGAACGCTGCATTCGAAGATGAACCATTCAACGACCCTGCGCAGTTAGCACTAGCTTGCTGAACTGTTCCGACTTGAATCCATTGTTGGTTTGCAGGAAATATATTTTCCTGCTCGTGCATATGGGCCTGCTGATGTATTTGGTTCTGCTGCGGCATTTGCGCAAACAGGAGTGGCCCGCAAAACGTTGAAGCGACTGCGAACAGCAAAGCTGCTACGACTCGACTTGTGAATTGAAGTGGTAGGTTCATGATTTCAAGTTCGATCTGCAATGAGACACATTGTGATTTGGTGCGGTTGCCGATTTCAACGAGTTGCTGTTTTGGCGCGACGCTGGCTTAACGGAAAATCTTGCTTGCCCAGCCCAGCGATTGCGTGGCCGGAATGTTAGCTTGAGTAGGGTTAGTGCCTGGTGCCGAACCAACTGCTGCGGCGGGACCCGCAATCGGTGCTTGCGCAGTTTGAATCATGTCCACGTAAGGACTAATTTGCACAAATTGTTCGGGGGATATTTGTTGGATTCGCGGTAGGCTATTGAAATTTGGGCCGTTCGTTTGCTCCGCTATTGCCAGTTGCTGTGAAGCCCACTGTTGCCCTTGCGGGTTGCCTTGGCGACGATACACCTCAACCAAGTTTCGCCAGTCGTTAGGACTGTTTCGAATCTGTAACGAAGCAGCGATGACTTCTTCTGCCTCGGACGAGCGGTCAAGTTGAAGCAAGACAAAACTGAGTTGCGTCGCTGCATCGGGATGGGTCGGAGTCACACTAAGGGCCGCCTGATAGCAGACGACGGACTGGCCACGCAACAAGACCGATTGAGAAGGGTCTTCGGTCGCTTGTTTTTCGAATGTCTTGCCAAGTGCGTAGTAAACATCGGCTGCCCATTCATGCTGGTCTGCGGCGACGGTCAATCGATCGCGGGCATAAGCTCGATAGTATTGCGATGCGAGTTCAGGGGAGACGCCTTCGAGCGAAGTGTTTTTCAGGATCGGCGTTTGATGGCCTTCGACAATCGCCGTCGTCGAAGGCGATTGGCCGACGGATGAGATAGGCTGATAGAAGTCGCGTTCTTCCTTTAGTGCCGTCATGGCAGCATCAAATGCTGGCTCGCTTATCCAATCCCCTCGTCGCAAATCCAGGGATCGCAGCAACAATCGAATTGCCGCAACAGCCTCTTGGCGACCTGACCGTGTTGCACCACGGCGCAACATATCATCGCATCGGCGCAATCGATAACGCAGTTCTGTCTCAACGGATTGCCAACCGGGCGGCGACTCAAGCGGTTTGGGGGACTCGGCATTCGGAGCACCCGAATTAACCAATATCTCGCGGCTAATTTGCTCGGCAAGTTGCTCTCGCTGCTTGTTCGGTGCAGTTTGGTGCTCGTTGGATAAATTCATTGAACCCAAATTAAGTGCGTTGGGTTTGCTGAGCGCGGACTGCGGCGGCAGAATTTTTAAGCCAACTGGCGTAGTTGTCGTGACTGTTTCTTGGGTTGCTTGGCCGGAATCCGAAGTCAAAGCGAGTCCGGTCGGCGGTAATCCTTGCCATTCCTTTTCGAGCGGGCTGAGTGGGCTTTGGGTCGATGCGACTGATCGAGACGAAATTGCCTTACCATTTTTTGCAACCGGGCCAAAGTCGATTAGCTCCTCCGATTGGCTCGGTGCCGGCAGCGTCTCTTCAGTTGCCCGAATCTCGAGCGGTGGTTGCTCGGAGAAAGGTTGAGAAACGTTTGGCGGCGCGTTATTGGGTTGTACGGTGTTTTGTTTTAGGCTGCTCGAAGAAGGCGCGGGCAATTCGGCACGGCGACTTGGCTGACGAATTACGCGAGAGCCTACGGGCGCGGCGGGATTCGCTGTGCCATTTTGAAAACCAGAGGGTGCTGGCTTTTGTCGCGGGGCTTCCTGCCAAGGCGAGGTTGGCAAAGTCGATTTTTGAACGGGCGCGTTCGTCCAATAATTATTCTGTGGCCCCACGCCTTGCATGATGACCGGCGTCCCGGGCGAGGTTCCGTAATAGACTTCTTGCGCGCAGGTTAGCTCGCATTGATAAAAACCGGCTGATGCCGCTGTGGCAGCAAACAGCCAAGCCAACGCGCGGCGATGCAGGTTTTTCGCGGCACTTCGATAAACGATCTGGTTGAGAGACTTTGCAGTCATTTTCCCTAATCACGTCTGGTTTCAGAAGCCACCGAAGGCGGAAAAACAATACCATCATTACATCCGGAATATCCGGCTCGGTATTCACCATCGGCAAAATCGATCCCACCGCTTCATTAGGAACCACCACACCAACCCACAACCGTCATTCCCCAGCGGCGTTTTCCGAATAATCGTTAAGGTTTAACACCGGACTATGAAAGCCTCGTATCGGTGACCTTAAGTTAAGCGAGTAAATGGATGACGTGTTTCGACAAGAAATTCAGAGACTTCTCGCTGATCCCGGTATCGATCGTATCAATATCGTACTCGTAATCAGTGAAACGGTACTCGTACTCGATTGGGAGCCGAATTCGAGTAGGAGTACGAGTACGGAAATGCTGTCGATTCGCGCATTTTGTCGTTCGAAGCGCCGGCGATCAGCGACAAGTGTCAATGAGCAAAAAGTTTCAAAGAGAAACTCGCCAGCCACTCTTTCAGGGAATGCAAACTTTAGACTGACCGACAGAAAACAACCTTAACCCGTCATCTACCACGGAAAGCGTTCGAAGGCTGTGAAGGTGGGTGCGTCTCCGAGGAATTGGTTAAATCGCCTTACGAGCGCATCGCTACCAATCCCACCATCGGCCGTAAGCACAGAGTCGAATCGTGAAAACAGCAACGCCATGCGGTCATCTCCATCTCCCAACGCAATGCCAACGGAGTCGCGAAAAACGCTGCTAGCAAGCACTACCGAATCGTTTCCCGTTCCCATATCAACTCCAACGGACCCTCGAAAACCCGACGACGAACTCGCGAATGCGTCATTCCCGGTTCCCATGTCCAATGCGTAGGAACCGAAGAATCTCGACAAACTGACGCTGAGAACGTCGTTGCCTGCCCCTGTATTTATGGTCGAGGAACCGGTGACACGAACAGACACGAGCGAAACAACGTCAACGCCAGCGCCGGTATTTACAGTAAGACTACCCGCTATGGATACGCCCACCAAGTTGACGATATCTGCCCCTGTATCTGCTCCCGTATCGATATTCAGTGCGCCGCCGATTGATGCGCCATAAATGCCAAGTCGATCGTTCCCGACACCGGATTCAATCACAAAATTTCCCGTCACGCCGATCGCCAAGTACGGATTAAGGCTTCCGTTGATAGTGGTACTTGCATCCGTTCGAACTATGTTAAAAGCACCCGCGTTTGGTGTTCGTACGATGGCAAAGGCGTTTGTCTGATCGTCACCGTGAATGTGCAATTCGTTACCAATCACTGCAGCAGTGACATCGCCTGCCATCAGTGCACGCGACTCCAATGCATCGACAGCAAGCTTGCGATTCGTTGATGCTGCAGAAGTGCCTCGCTTTTGCGCTGCGTTTCTTGATCGGGATAGTTCTTGCCCGCACGCTAATTTTGTGCTTGCAGCGTTTTTCTTCCAACCGAACATCGTTTGAACTCCTTTAAGATTAAGAATCGGCCCAAACAGAACCGACTTCGCAGAAATGCACGTACCCAGATTTTATCGCATGAAAACAAAAGATGCGCAACAAAAGCCGGCTTTCCAGGAATGGCTTGGCGATCAACTCGAAAATTCTCGACGCAACTCGGGTTAATTTACGCAGCCCATTATCACTTTTCGCTTTGTTGCGGGCCGGGAAGGAATTTGCACCGCAGTACGAATGCCCCGAATTGAGTATTTTCCAGAGTCACATTTTGAATATCACGGGGAGATCGAGCCTTCTGCCGAAGCGAATTTCCGCAATTCTCAAGCATTTAGCATTTGCTGGTCGCGATTATTATTTTCAAAATATTTTTGTCGTCTGTTTCCGTCGGCTTACGCTAATTAGATTAAAGGTGTCTTCTCGCATGATGGCCCCGCCTACAATCCCACGCTTGCGCAGCTAACTTCCACAACTGCGCCAAGCCCCAACATAGCGATCCCCCAGTAAATGGCGGTAGTCTTTGAGCTTTTTCGGCTGCCTGAAACTTTATCTCGAAGGAGGCCTAACATGGTCACCGCATTCGTCTCCAACAAATTCAGAAGTAGCTCGATCCGCGTTCGCAAGTACATTCGCGCGCGATTTCGCGAACTGCTTTTTGTAACCTGCAATATGGCAACGCATACAAAGTCATCCTTTCTTCTTCCCCGCATCGTCAAGCAATCTCGAACCTACCGGTTCCGCCCGTCGTTCCAGCTGCTCGAAGATCGACGCTTACTCGCAGGTACTATTTCGGGGCGAATTTGGTTCGATGCGGACTATGACGGCATCCAAGATGGCAGCGAAACGCAGAACTTTGAAAATGTCGTTGTCGCGCTACATCGTTCTGGAGAAGCGGATCGAACAAGCACTACGAATGCAAACGGGCTTTATTCGTTTAACGTGCCTGCCAATGGCAGCTACCACATGAGTTTTACTTTTCCAGCGGGTTACACATTGACTCGTGCGATCGACGATACACATTTTGATACCTTCACTGCAAATACCACTTCGACGTATACGAATTACATCACTGTCACAGACGGTACGACACAGGTTTTCGATGCTGGCTTGATTCAGGGTGGAACGATGGCCGTGTATTGTTGGAACGACGCAGACGGAGACGGTATTCAAGATCCTGGTTCACCAGAACAAGATGGATTATCGGGTGCAAACGTTACATTGACTGGGTCTGCATTTGCAGCAGTCTCGGCTACATCCAATGCAAACGGACTTGCCCTGTTTACAAATATTCGTCCCGCGACCTTCCATATCAATTCGTACCGCTCCCTATTTGATCGTACAATTCAAGATGCGGGGCTTGATGATACGCGCGATAGCGATGTGGAGGTTGGTACAGGGAACTCTGCAGACTTCGACGTTACTCCTGCTATCAATATCACCCATATCGACGTTGGCTTTGTTGATCCGGCTTTCGGCAAAGGTTCCATTTCGGGTAAAGCTTGGTTGGACAATGGCGATGGAATTCGTCAAGCAGGTGAAAATGGTCTTACGGGCACATTTTATTTCGATCTTTATCAAACAACCGACAACATTGTTGGAAACGCCGACGATCAATACATTCGCAACGACGCGACGGACGCGAATTTCGTTTACGAATTCCTTAATGTGCCAGTTGGAAAATATTACGTAAAAGCTGCTCCTGGTTTGTCGTATATTCTTGCTCCTAAAGGGCAGGGCGGGGACACGACGATTAACAGCGATTTTGTTCCTGCAACGCTGAATACGGACTTGATAACCGTGGCTGCAAATGTTGCTACCACCAATATTGATGCGGGGCTAGTCGCGGGTAGTGCCTCGGTTGGTGACCGCATTTGGAACGACGTAAATGCCAACGGTATTCAGGACGCTGGCGAATCTGGATTGGCAGGAGCTCGCGTTCGCCTCTATACCTCGGCAAACTTGTCCGTCGGTCCCGAAATTATCACGGATGCAACAGGATCGTATTTATTTTCAAATCTGACTGCTGGGAATTACTACGTTCAGGTCAGTCCGCCTGGCGGATACTTGGCCAGTCCCAAGGATCAAGGGGCAAACGACCTGACGGATAGTGATATCGATCGAGCGACTTTGCGAACCGCAATCTTCGCTGTTACTACGACGCAAACATTGCGATGGGACGCTGGATTTTATTTGGGAGCAACGATTGGCAACCGTGTGTGGAATGATGTGAATAAGAACGGAATCCAAGATGCAGGCGAGGGTAATTTAGCCAGCGTCGCCGTTCAGCTCTACAATTCGGCAAGCCAAATCGTCAAGACGGCTTACACGGACGCGAATGGTATCTACACCATGACCGGAATCGACACCGGTCAGCATTTTCTCTACATCTATCGTCCTACCGGATATCTTCTTTCGCCTCGAGATGTTAATGGAGATACTCAAGATACAGTCGATAACGACTTTGACCCATTGACCCAGACCACTATCTGGTTCGACGTCACGCGCGGTCAGACCTATGACAAATGGGATGCGGGGCTATTTCTTGGTGCCACAGTGGGCGATAAGGTTTGGTTGGACGCAAATCAAAACGGGCGGCAGGATGCGGGCGAACTCGGCAAAGCAGGTGTGACAGTCAAGCTGAAAACTGCTGGCCCCGATCGCAATGTGGGCACAGCGGACGATGTTCTCGTGATGCAGACGGCAACGAACGCGAACGGGATCTATCAATTCCGAGGCGTCGATAACGGCGTCTATTATGTCGAGTTTTCGCGGCCCACTGGATTTGTTTTCACTGCACGCGATGTCGGTACCGATACGGGTGACAGCGATGCGGGTAGGTTGAATGGGCGAACCCAACGATTCACGATCGTGAATCATGCTAACAATTTCACGATCGATGCTGGACTCGTTCCAGCGGGTTTCATTCGCGGACATGTGGGTGAAGACAAGGACCGAGGTGGCACCGTTGATCCAGGTCCGGGACGACCCGGGGTTGTAATCATTATCATCGATCCAAGGAACGGGATTGTTGGAGACGATGACGATGTGGAAAAGAAGCGATTGATTTCCGATGGAAATGGCGATTTTGATTTTGGCGACCTATCACCGGGCCAGTATGTTATCCGGGTAGAACTGCCTCCTGGATGGCAATTCATGCTTCCTGGGTCGGAAAGCGACATTAACCATTTTTGCGATGGATACGGCTACACGTCGATCATTGTCGTGGGTCCGGGCAGTACGATTATCATCAAGATAGGATTGCAACCGGCACCAGCGGCTATTGAAGGTATCGTTTGGAATGACGCCAATCGAAATAAGGTGCGCGATGGAGGATTGATTCACGGAAATGTTCCGGACATCATTCTCGCAATCGATATTTCTGGCAGCACAAGCGAACCTTTTTCGGGCACGACCGTTGGAGACGTGAATGGTGATGGATTCGCAAACACTGTTCTCGATGCAGAAATTCAAGCCGGCATCGCACTTACACAACAGTTGATTGGCGCGGGATACGGAACGTTGGCTTGGATTGGAATCGTTACTTTCAATGGTTCCGCACAGAACATCGACATGAACCCGGTAGCGGCCAATCTGCAAATTGCAGTTCCCGCCAACAGTAACGTAGACGCGGATGCTGAGTTGGATGTCGTCGAAGCCCTCCAGTCGCTGCGCAGCGGCGGCGCAACAAACTATGAAGCTGCGTTACAACAAGTCATCAGCAGTTTCACATCGCTGGGCACAGCAGCCGGAAACGGTAATTTGATTTTCTTGTCGGATGGCGTTCCGACAACGGGCGGAAGTTTTGACGACGAGATTGCAACGTTGCTTGCAGCCGATGTCAACATGCGAGCTTTTGGAGTCGGACAAGCCGCCTCGTTAACGGAACTACGCAAAATCGACCCAACTGCAAAGATTTACGTTACCGGCGAAGATTTGTTAGCGGCGGTGAACCTAAATAACACGACCGGTTATCCAGGCGAAGAAGGCATGGCGGGTGTCTCCGTATATCTCGACCTGAATAACAACGGTGTGTGGAATAGTGCGACTGAACCGCGCGCGGTAACATTAGACGATGATCCTGACACCTCGGATTTTGATGAAACAGGGTACTACCGATTCGATAATCTTTTTGCTGGCACCTATCACGTTCGCGAAGTTATTCCGACTGGCCACACGCAGACTTATCCAGGTTCGACGTTATTCAAACATGTGGTCGTTCTCGATTCGGGAGATATCCGATCGGGAATCGATTTTGGAAACGCCGCCAACCCTTCGATAGCGGGAATTCCTACAACGCAGAACTATGCGTCAGGTAGTGCTGGCGTTTTGCTGGCAACTAGTGCACTTGTTTCGGATGCTGATACACCTATTTTCAATGGCGGAACGCTTCGGGTCCGTGTGTCTGCCAATTCGCAAACGACGGATATCCTTGGCATTTCGTCTCAAGGCAACGGCGTCGGTCAGATCGGCGTGAGCGGAAGCACGATCAGTTACGGTGGCGTGGCGATCGGTTCCTTTACGGGCGGTTCGGGTTCAACAGCACTGCTCATTACGTTTAACGGAAATGCGACCCTTGCCTCTGTCCAAGCTGTTGCGCGAAGGATCACTTTCCGCAGCACTTTGGCAACTCCGTCGTCGGCAACACGCACCGTGGAGTGGCGACTGACTGACGGCACGGGCGGAACGAGCGCTTTGGTAAACGAATCTGTTACGATCACTTGACCAATGCCACGAGAATATCAACAGCGTCTAAATGGGAGAAGCCGAATCTACCTTTTTCCTAGTCAGCGGCTGCGCCCATCAATTGAGTAATGAGGGGCAGGAGTTGCTTTTTTCGGCTGACGACTCCGTCAAGTTGATAAAGGTGGACATCGACTCGTGGAAAATTAACGTCTTCCCAGGTTTCCGGCTCGCTGGACATCAATAGCAGACTCCCGTTGCTGATGATGTCGGTAACAAACAGAGCAGAAAACTGCAATCGTCGTTCTCGGGCCATAACGGCGAGGGCTTCACGTAATTCGTCTTTGCGGTTCCAGAACAAATCGAAACCAATTTCTTCGATTTGGGATATAGAAAATCGGTGACCTTGCTCCTCAAATTCCTTGCAGTCCTCGCGAACGACTTCTCGCGGTGAACAAGATCGAAGGCTTGATCCGATCGCAAAAAACTCTTTCGCATATTCGCCCAAGTCGATTCCGCAGAAACCGGACAACCATTCGAGAATATTTCGATCCACATCCGTTGTCGTTGGCGAGCGCAAATAGAGGGTGTCGGAGATAATGCCCGACGCCATGCATAAAGCGATGCCCTTCGAAGGATTAATGCCGGCTGCTCGAAACTGCCTTGCCACTAGGGTGCACGTGGAACCGACGGGGTCGTTGATGAATTTGATCGGTTGTGTCGTTCGGAGACTGCCGCCGATGCGGTGATGATCGAGCACCTCCAGGATTTCGGCTTCTTCCGCGCCTTGTACAGCTTGCGACATCTCATTATGGTCGACGAGAATCAATTTGGGTTTTGGCGGGTTTACTAAATCGGACTTGGCCAGCACACCGACTAGTTTCCCCGTGTCGTCTGTTACAGGAAACAAACTTTGTTGCGTCTTGCTAACTTGTTCGCGCGCCAACGTCACGGACATTTTCGATGACAAGCAAATTGGCGAACGGCTAATCGCAGGCTTAATAATTCGAGAGGACTTGATCCTCATTGTCGTCGTGGCCGTGTCGAACGAACTTGTGATGATGGTCGCTTTACAAGCTTTGGCCAATTGCAAAACACCCGGAGACAATTGATAACCTCCGGTAACGACCATCACCCGCACGCCGTGCTCCAACGCTGGCAATTGTATAGTTGGCCGGTCGCCGGTCACGACAAGCAATTGGTCGGGAGGGTACTGACGTAGTCGCTGCGTAAATCCTTCGGCACTCATGGCTCCCACCATGACCATGAACTCACGCAAATCCGTGGTGTCGATTGATGTCTGATAATCACCGTGTACGGCGTCGCGAATTTTGTCGACACTGCTAGTGATTTTTCGGCCGCGAATTGGGTCGACATCGCCTTCCATGACGACGCGCAATAAATCGAGCAGGGTCAAAATCCCGACCACTTTTCCTTGCTCGTCCACAACGGGTATGGCGCTCAAGTCCAATTTTTGCATGCGCTCATAGACTTCGTAAAACGCGTCGTCCTCGCGAGCAGTAACTGGACTCTTGTTGCAGACGTCGCCAACGTCGGGACTGATATCCATCACGATTTTTGGCGCGTTCACACCGGCTTTTTTCAACACATATTCGGTTCGCTTGTTGGGAGGGCCGCAGGCAGCCGCGACAGCGTCGGGTCGAGTTGTGCGTTGGAGCAGGTCGGCATATGCGAGAGCCGAACAGATTGCGTCGGTATCCGGGTTCTTGTGACCAAAGACTAGTACGGCCATAAGCTCTTAACTTTCCTTGCCAAGCAAATTGCGAACGGCATATTCGATATCCGATTGTCGCATCAGGGACTCGCCAACCAAGATCGCTTGAACACCCGATTGGAAAAGTAAATGGGCATCGGAGTGGTTGAAAATTCCGCTTTCACCGACCATACATCGGTCGGCAGGTATCTGCTTGCGCAATCGAATCGTATGGTTCAAATCGACTTCAAACGTGTGGAGATCTCGGTTATTTACGCCAATGATCGGACAGCCACTATCGAGAACTTGCGGCAGATTGGCCGGATCGTACAGTTCCATCAGGCAGTGCATGCCCAAACTGCGGATATGTTGATACAACGCACGGAGCCTGATCGATGGCAGGCATTCGGCAATGAGCAATACCGCATCCGCGCCGGCAATGCGAGCTTGGTCGATTTGGATTTCGTCGATAATAAAGTCTTTACGAAGCACCGGCAGATGGACTGTCTTGCGAATCGCGACGAGATATTCCAATGCACCTTGGAAGTAGTCGACATCGGTCAGCACGCTGAGGGCCGCCGCACCCGCCGATTGGTATTGTTTCGCGATGGCGACGGGATCAAAATCCTCGCGGATGATCCCCTTCGATGGACTTGCCTTTTTAACTTCGGCAATCAAGCGTATTTCGTTGTAGCCCCACAACGCGGCGAGAAAGTCGCGAGCAGGCGGCGCTGACCGGATGGCAATGTCCCAATCGTTTTTGCGAATGGACGCGCGAAGCTCGTCGACTTCACGTTTTTTTGTTTCGATGATCCGGTCAAGGATACTGGGCATGGATAATGTGTCGCGATTTGCGGGAATCAGTGCTTAAAGTGACGTTGCCCGGTAAAGATCATGGGAATGCGATGTTTGTTGCACGCCGCAATCACTTCGGCATCTTTCTTTGAACCACCCGGCTGCACAATCGCTACGACACCTGCAGCAGCGGCTCGGTCGATGGAGTCGGGAAAAGGGAAGAATGCGTCCGATGCCAGAATGCTTCCTCTCGATCGCAGCCCCGCTTTTTCGATCGCGATTTCGACGCTGTCGACGCGACTCATTTGGCCTGCACCTACGCCGACAAGCGACTCGTCATTTGCCAACACGATCGCATTACTCTTGACGTGCCGAACCATTTCCCAGCCAAACGCGATGTCATCCCATAGAGCATCCGAGGCCTTCGCATCGGTTACCGTCTGCCAATCTAAATACGCGGGAGGAAGACTGTCCGACTGTTGCACCAACAAGCCACCGCCAATAAATCGATAGCTGCTACCGTGATCGAGTTTTACGCCTGCCCCCAGTTCCATTAGTCGAACATTTTCGCGCCACTTGGGTTTCGTCGTCAACAGACGAATCGCATCGGGATCGAATGCAGGTGCCACGATTGCTTCGATAAAAAGTTTGGGATCGCAGAGCACTTCTGCAGCTTCTGCATCCACTGTTTTATTAAATCCGATGACGCCGCCGAACGCGCTGAGAGGGTCTCCAGCGAGTGCTTTTCGACAAGCAAACGATAACTTGTGAGCGCTCGCTGCTCCGCAGGGGTTGTTGTGCTTAATAACGACCGCCGACGGACGAGTAAAACTGAGCGCCATCTGCATCGCACTATCGAGGTCAAGCAAATTGTTGTACGACAGTTCTTTGCCGTTAAGCTGCTTGGCGGTAATAAGCGAAGCGGCTTGTGATCCAGGCAAACGATAAACGGCTGCCTGTTGATGTGGGTTCTCACCGTAGCGCAATGTGGCTTGACGCTCGGCTTGAATTGTCAAAAGTGGAGGAAACGTTTCCTTCTCCAAATCCAGCTCAAACAAATACTGAGCGATGCATTGATCGTATGCCGCCGTGGACGCAAAACATTCGCGAGCCAATCGCCGGCGCAGGGGGAGCGACGTTCGATTGTTCGTTTCAAACTCGGCTAGGATATCCTCATACTGCGACGGATTGGTGGCAACGGTTATATAAAGATGGTTCTTAGCCGCAGCACGAATCAAACTAGGCCCACCGATGTCGATCTGCTCGATTGCTTCGTCGCGAGTAACATCAGGTTGGGCAATCGTCTCGCGAAAAGGATACAGATTGACAACTACTAACTCGAATCCCAGGATATCGTTATCCTGCATGGCTTGGAGATCGTCCGCCAAACTACGTCTCGCCAAAATTCCACCGAAGATTTTGGGATGGAGCGTCTTTACTCTGCCGCCCATCACCTCGGGAAAACCGGTGTATCCAGAAACGTCCTTCGCATCCACGCCATTGGCGACGAGATGCGTGCGAGTTCCGCCCGTGCTGTAGATTTCGACTCCGGCTTTGGTCAATCGACGAGCGAATTCAACTAGCCCGGTTTTGTCGCTGACACTGATGAGAGCACGAACAATTTTCGGTGAGTCATCCACCGTATTGAGGTCCTTCGTTAATTGTCATCAAGCAAACCGCGATTCAGATCGATCGCGATCGGTTTGCGGAAAAAGACACCGCGATTAGTGACCATGGTTTACGGCTAAATGCCCGCTTGGTCAAGCAGTTAAGGACGACTAAGTTAGAAATTTGCAGCAAAGTTGAACGGCAAAAGGGATTCGATGCGGGACACTGTCGCTTAAAGGAAAGATCGAATCCGCAACACATCAGCTAGCGGCGATGAGAACGCCGCACTGAACATAAAAACTGTCGATACAAGTTGTATCGAACTTAATAGCCGTTACCAATCGGGGCTTGAATCAACCACCACCAAATGGATCATCGCTCGACGGGGCCGATCCTGCTCCGCCCAAAGGGTCATCTGTCGAAGGCGTTGCGCCCGCATCACCCGAGTCAAAGGGACTTGCTCCGAAAGGATCTGACGGGTTGGCTTCGCTCGAAGACTCAGTTGGAGTTTCGGTCGGCTTGGTGGTTGAGCCTTCGTCTTTGGGTTTAAGCGTTGGCTTTTCCAGATGGAAATTGGGTTCGATTTGACCTTTTTCGCGAATGCACAGCATTCGACCATCGTCGGCAAAGAAGTAAATTCGATCATTCACGACATTCGAATGGAAATGGCCTTTCGGCATTTGAATCGACGTCAGCTCGCGTCCTGTTGCACCATCGATGATGTCGAGGCTCTGATCCAGCGAAACGGCGAACACTTTTGTCTCCGTTGAAGCAACAACGGAGCGAATACCAATCACAGGCTCATCCCATTTCGGGTACCCCGTCTGCATATCCAGCCCCATGAGACGACCATCCACGTAAGGCACGTAAACTGTTTCTCCACCTGCATAAGCGCTTTGGCGGATGGGACTGCCCGAGTTGTATCGCCATACCATTGAATCTTCGCGAGTGACCTTTGTTTCAGGCCCTGGCAATCCGACGCGAACGATCGAACCGCCCAAAGTTGTAATGATATATCCGTGGCTAACGGGTGTTGGATTACTGGCGATTTGATCTCTTGTTTGAAATCGACTCCAAATCTCAGGGCGCTCGCCCAGCATCGAAATGAAAACGTAATTGGGTTCAGCCAGCCATGCGATAAAATTGCGATCTAGAGAGAGCACAGGCGGCAACTGACAAAAACCGCCTGTTCGCGCATACCAGGGATATTCTTCCCGTTTGATTAGATTGAGCCCAACCATGCTGCCATCGATATTCGTGATGAAAATTCGATTGCCAGCCGTTACTGAGCCACCGCCTGGCGTTTCCTTCAAGTGACGTTTGTCGAGAATTTTTCCGTCGGTCAAACGCAGCAAGTATAGATCCGATCCGTTGATGCCAGCAACATAGTCGTCGTTTATCCCAGCAGGTAAAGTTGGCAAGTTAGGCATCCCAATGTTTGCGATCCAAATTCGGTCCCCTGTCTCGGCGTCGAAAACTTGGATAGCTCCATCTTCACTAGTTACAGCCAAGTAAATCATTTGCCGATCGATCGGAGGATCCACAACTGCTTTCTTTCCAAGGCTCGACAGTCGGTCTGCGATAGCTTGGGCTTTTCGCTGTGCACCGACGAGACCCAGCTTGGGTGTGCCCCCAAGTGCCCCCAATTTGCCAATGGAGACAGCGCTCGCGTCTAGCATTTTCTTTTCCCAAGCTTCTTCGTCGACGGCATCGCCGTGTAGAGTTTCGACAATACGATCACCGATTCGAACTTGAACGATCTGTTTGCGAATTGTGGGGTGTGGATAGACGACAACCGAAACCGGGGGGTGTCCAATTCGAGGCTGAATGGCTTGACCTTGCCAAACAATTTCCAGGCCTGCGCGTGCAAGCCGATGCTCAAGGTCTTGCCCGAAACAGCCGCTTGAAACCAGGGCAATTGCAAAGGACAAAATTGACGGAGCCGAGAAGAAGCGATTCATATCGTTGACGTCCGGAAGAAAAGACGAACCCATGCGACTTGGTGACAACCAGCACTCTATTGTAATTCCAATTGCGGTCCAAGAAACCATTTTGCGGCTGGAAAAATCGAAATACCCCCTATAATGACGCCTCAAAACCGGAAAGATGCGTTGACGATGGTCCTAATCTGCCGCTACTCTATTGGGCTTCCCCGAGTTGGGAGACAGAGTCGTAGCCCGTTGTGGGCAGACTTCTCCTGGTTCGCCAGACGGGACAGAACGACCCCGTCGGCATTGTTTTTATGTTGGCTCGTATTCGGACTGAAGGTTCACCTGTGCTCGATCATGTGATCGAACATTGTCTTTCGAGCAAGAAAAGGAATTGGTAATGGCAAGTGAATTAGTACAAAAGCTCATTGAATCCGGCGTCCACTACGGGCACCGCGTCAGTCGATGGAACCCGAAAATGGCTCCGTATATTTACGGACGCAAAAATCTGATTCACATCATCGACATTCGCGAGACTCTAAAAGGTTTGTTGCGGGCAAAAAAATACCTTTCCCAAGTTTCATCGGGCGGTTCGCTCGTACTCTTTGTGGGTACCAAGAAACAAGCTTCCGAGATTATGGAACGCGAAGCAACCCGTTGCGGTATGCCGTTTGTCAGCGAACGTTGGCTTGGCGGTGCATTGACCAACTTCCGAACCATTCGCAATCGAATGACTCGCCTGGAAGAGCTTGAGAAGATCATCAACGGCGACGAGCTAAACACGTACTCCAAGAAGATGCAGTCGGCGCTCAATCGCGAATATCGCAAGATCTATCGAAACTTGAATGGTTTGCGAACGATGAACCGATTGCCAGAGTGCCTTGTTATCGTCGATCCCAACAAAGAAAAGAATGCGGTTCGCGAAGCTCGCACGTTGGGCATTACAACCGTGTCGTTGATCGATACCGATTGCAATCCAACCACGGTCGATTTGCCGATCCCAGGAAACGATGACGGTATTCGCTCAATCGAACTCATCATTTCGCAGTTATCCGATGCCGTTCTAAGTGGCAAGTCGGTGAATCCAGAACTGCAAAAATCGCAGGTTTCATCTGACAACATGGCGGATGTCGCTGCTAAGGAAAGTCTCGAAGAGACTCCAAGCTAAATTCGTTGCTCTAGGTTTCTTTCGCCGGTTCTATCCCCAATTACGATTTAATTCAGATCGCCAATTGACCGGAACCGGCGAACCCCGGATCGACTTTTCAATCTTAATTCTAAGGCGATTCAGCCGCCTTAATGCTTACGCAAATCATTTATTAGAAAAAGAAAGAGGGTAGACGCATGCCAGAAATTACTGCTGCGGCTGTAAAAGCGTTTCGTGAAAGAACCGGTTTGCCATTGATGGATTGCAAGCAAGCTTTGACCGAAGCGGGTGGGGATGAAGAAAAGGCAGTCGACATCCTGCGCAAGCGGGGAGAGAAATTAGTCGACAAGCGTTCCGATCGCGAAACAGCGTTTGGACGTTTCGGTATTTACGCTGGTGCGGACAAACCTAGCGGGGCTATGGTTGAACTGAAATGTGAAAGCGCCCCGGTGGCTCAAAACACCGAGTTCATCCAGTTGGCAAGTGATATGGCCCAAGCATTAGCGGCAAACCCTGTCACAGGGTCCGACACGCTGCTCGCACTGAAATCCCCAAGCAAACCTACGATGACGCTTGGCGAACAAATGGCCGAGTTGTTCAATCGAATTCGCGAGAAATTTGAAGTCGGACGTATGGTACGCTTTGACGGCGCCTGCGGTGGCTACAGCCATAACAGCGGGACCGTGGCTGGCGTGCTCGTCCAAATCGAAGGCGGCAATGACGTTGCGTCCAAGGACGTATCCATGCATATTGCCGCGATGCGTCCAGCGGCTTTGTCGCCCGAAGAACTTGATCCAGCAATTGTTGCTAGCGAGCGCAAAGTTCTTCGCGATGCCGCATTGGCCGAAGGCAAACCAGAGAATATCGTCGACAAAATGGTCGAAGGCCGCCTCCGTCAGTTTTACGCGGAACGCGTTCTTCTCGAACAACCATTTGTTAAAGACGATAAGCAATCCGTTGGCCAGTATGCTAAGAGCAACGGCATGAAGGTCCTCAAGTTCGTTCATTATGTTCTCGGCGAACAACCTGCGGCCTAGGTAAGCGTAAGCCGTAAGGCTATTTGCTTAAAAACAACTGCTTGCAGAGTTGTATGTAGATCACGTTGTTGCGGCCAGTTGGTAATTTCCACCAGCCGGCGCAACCAAAATTGTCTCCCACGATTCCTTCTTTTGCCAGTTGAGTCACCTATGCCTGACGAATCAGCTTCTGGACATCGCCCCCGCTACAATCGTGTCGTTCTCAAACTAAGCGGCGAGAGCTTGGTACATTCTGGCGAACGCGGCATCAGCATGGACGAAGTTGGTGTCATTGCCCGCCAAATTAAATCCGCACATGAACTCGGCTGCCAAATTGCCGTCGTTGTCGGCGGCGGGAATATTCTTCGCGGGGGCCAATTCAAGGGTGCCAGCGGCTCGATGATTCAAGAGGCCACGGCGCATTATATGGGGATGCTGGCAACTGTTATTAATGCACTGGCGATGCAAGACGCACTCGAGTTGATCGGATGTCAGACTCGTGTCATGTCCGCGATTCGAATGGACGGAGTCGCCGAGTCGTTCATCCGTAGACGAGCCATTCGCCATCTGGAGAAACAACGCATCGTTATCCTCGCGGCAGGAACGGGCGGTCCGTTTGTTACCACGGATACTGCTGCCGCGCAACGTGGGTTAGAGCTCGATGCAGATATCGTTCTGAAAGCGACTCGTGTCGACGGCGTGTACAGCGATGACCCGGAAAAGAACCCGCACGCTGTACTCTACCGCGAACTGACGTACGAAGCGGTCATTGAACAAAATCTGAAAGTAATGGATAGCACTGCGATTGCTCAATGCAGAACGCACGACTTGCCGATCCTTGTTTTCAATTTCAAAAAAGAAGGAAATATCGTTCGCGCAGTCATGGGAGAACGGGTCGGGACTCGAATTTCTAACAAGGCGTCGAACACCTAACCCAACAGCCTCTTCGATCTTCGCTTGAAAATCCCGATTCTCGATTCGCCTCTGATTGATTGGCGATGCAGAATTGGCTATTACTTAAAAGGTGCAGCATCGACTGCATGACCGATTAGCTCAGCATCCCCTTGAGCTCAGCAACATTGTAAAGGAAACAAACATGAGCACGCAAGTAATTATCAAAGACTGCAAAGAGCGAATGGAAAAAGCGGTCGCGGTTCTGAAAAATAACTTGGCCGGAATCCGAACCGGTCGCGCGAATCCAGGGCTCGTCGATTCTGTGCGAGTGGCAGCGTATGGCTCTCAAAGCCCGCTCAAACAACTTGCATCAGTGGCTGCCCCCGAACCACAGCAACTTGTCATTCGACCGTTTGATCCGAGCATTATCAAGGAAATCGAAAAGGCAATCGTAGCCAGCGACCTAGGCCTTAATCCTCAAAGCGACGGCCGGATCATTCGAATCAATATCCCTGCTCTGAGCATGGACGTTCGCAAGAAATTGGTCGCCCGCATTAAGGAACTTGCCGAAGAAGCTCGTGTGGCCATCCGCTCCATTCGTCGCGATGGCAATAAGGCCGTCGAAACGGCTGAGAAAGAAAAGACCATCAGCGAGGACGATCGCGATGCTGCCAAGGAAGAAATTCAAGAACTGACGAAGAAGTACGAAGGCCAAGTAGGCGAAGTCGCCGACTCACGCGAAGCCGAAGTGATGGAAGAAGCTTAACAGTTGCTTTTGCCCATTTACAAAATTGGCCCCGTTAGCATACGCACCCAAGCCCACCGTTCTGCAATGCACTGTGCGGCTTTCGTCGGTCTGCTGGTGTCAATTGAATTGGAGTAAGGGCGGCGGGCCTTACAGCTTGTTGCGTCACAACTCCCCCTCGAACTGCACGTCCGTTCTAAACAACATTGTTCGCATTCGAACAAGGCCGTCTACATTCCCAAAACTATTTTCGCAGCATTTCGTTGCGTCAGGACCTTCAACGCATCGAGATTGCTGTGCAGAGTTCAGGATCAACACCAGCGGGGCTTTTAATCGTTGGTCACGGCACAAGAAACTCCGTGGGTTGCGGCGAGTTTTTGACGCTCGCAGCGAACATCAAACAGTATTTCCCCAATAATCCCGTTCAAGCTGGCTTCTTGGAATTGGCCACTCCATCCATTGAAGACTCTCTGACAGAACTGTCTGTTCAAGGTTGCACACATTTTGCCGTGGTCCCAATTTTGCTTTTCTCGGCTGGCCATGCCAAATCGGATATTCCGAACGAAGTCCAAGCCGCAGCTAATCGACTTGACATGACGTGCTTGGGGCAATCCCTCCCCCTGGGAGCATCGGACGCAGCAGTGCAACTATCCAATACGCGATTTTTGGAGTCAGTGTCTAAGGAACCAACCGTCGACTTAGAGAATTGTGGACTTTGCATGATTGGACGAGGAGCTTCGGACCCGGGAGCAATTGAGCAAATGCTGTTCCTGGTGGAAAAACGGCGATTATCCACACCGGTCCGATGGATAACCACCGGATTCTTTGCGGCCGCAGAGCCAACGGTAGACCAAGTCCTTGCTGAAGCGTCAAAAGACGACTGCCAGTCGATTTATGTTCAACCGCATTTGTTGTTTGAAGGTCAACTTACCGTCGAGTTGCGAACCAGAATCGATTTATTGAACCGGAACTCACAAAAAGTATTTCGGATGGTTAGTCCTTTAGGTGCCCGGACCGACGTTGCGCTAGCTTTTGCAAGCGAATTCGCTAAAAATCCGGATTTTGCCGGGATTTTCCCCAACAGCCTGGGTTCCATTTCGTAATACATGCGGTGAATGCTTTCTTGAAAATTTGCAGGGAAACCTTCCAGATCGCGCGACTTTATGAGGGCCACGTGCCGGAGTGCGCAAAACGCGTGGTTTGACGATTCCTGTTGCTGCCACCTTGGCATTCCCGTACCATTCATTGGGTCAATCGCGTCCTTTGCGCGAAACCAGCTCTTCAATTTTTTTCTTAATCCAACACACGATCTAGACCTCAGAGGAGTTCTCATGCTCGTAAACGCAATACTGGGTCGAAACAAAGCCCTATATTTTGCTCTCGCTTTTGGGTGCCTTGGCAGCATTTGCTTGGCTGAGGAATTGCCTCGGGTCATCGACGCCAGCGGTCCTTCTCGCGAAGACGCTGTGATTGCTAGAACCGTCAATAATCTTATTCAGCGAATGCACGTCTCCCAGCGGAAATTCGATGACGAACTTTCAAGCCGGGCATTCGACCAACTATTGAAAATGCTCGACCCGATGAAGATGTATTTCTACAAATCGGACATCGCCGAATTTGAAACATTCCGCGACAAGCTTGACGACCAAATGAAGAAAGGCGATATCAATTTCGCCTACGTCGTTTTCAAAAAATATTTGCAACGAGTTCAGTCTCTCATGCCTACGGTGCACGCGTTGATCGATCAAGACAATGACTTCACGATCGATGAGAAAGTTGCTGTAGATCGGGAAGTGGTCGATTACCCTGCCGATGACGCCGAATCGAAAGAGCGATGGCGGAAGCAAATCAAGTACAGTTTTTTGGTTCTCAAAGCCGACGGCAAAAAAGACGAACAAATTCGAGAACAACTTCACAAGCGATACAAATTTCAAGAACGAAATCGCAAACAGACTGACGTGTACGAACTGCTAGAGATGTACCTAACAGCTTTGACGTCGTCGCTTGACCCACACTCGACCTACATGGCGCCGCGCCAACAAGACAATTTTGAGATGCAGCTTAAACTAAAACTACAGGGCATCGGAGCTCAGCTTTCGCCCGAAGATGGTTACACAACGGTGGCCAGTCTGGTTCGCGGTGGAGCGGCTGCTAAGGATGGCCGTCTCAAAGTAGGCGATCGTATCGTTGCGGTCGGTCAAGAAGGTTCGCCCGATATGGTTAGCGTTGTCGACATGAAACTCGACGACGTTGTTTCCCTCGTCCGTGGAAAGGCAGGCACCAAAGTTCGATTGAAAGTCGAACCCAAAGCCGGCGGCGAACCAGAGATCTATGAAATCGTCCGCGCCATGGTGCAATTGGAAGATCAAGCCGCTCGCGGTGAAGTTCTCGAACGTGGCAAAAAAGCAAATGGCGACCCGTTCCTGGTGGGTTATATCAACTTGCCAAGCTTTTACATGGACATGGAAGGTGCCCGACGGAACGAACCAAATTTCCGCAGCACAACTCGCGACATGAAGAATATCCTTGAAGGCTTTAAATCCAGAAAAGTTGATTCTGTAGTGATCGACCTAACGCGGAACGGTGGCGGTTCTTTGACGGAAGCTATCAACTGCACGGGTTTGTTTGTCGATCGAGGTCCAATCGTTCAAGTCAAAGTGCCGACAGGCGAAGTTGAAAAATACGACGACGAAGATGACGGCGTCTCTTGGGACGGACCACTCGTTGTTATGACAACAAAACTCAGCGCAAGCGCCAGCGAAATTTTCGCCGGAGCCATCAAGGATTACGGTCGCGGCATCGTCGTTGGCGACCCAACAACGCACGGCAAAGGCACTGTGCAAACTCTAGTCGATGTCAGCGAAGCTCTCTTTCGCTCCAACGCTAAACCGTACGGTGCTCTCAAGGTGACCATTCAACAGTTCTATCTGCCTGATGGACACAGCACGCAACGTGAAGGCGTCGCAGCCGACGTTGTGCTACCCTCGCTGACTTCCTATATGGACATCGGCGAAGCTGATCTTGAGTTCGCTTTACCCGCCGACAAAGTTCCGGCTCAACCTCACCAAGCGTACAACATGGTCGAAAGCAACGTCCGTGTAAATTTGCAACAGAAGTCCAGTTCCCGAATAGAGCAGTCAAAAGATTTCGCAAAACTTTTGCGTAAAATTGAACTTTATCGGAACCAAAAGGAAGAAAAGTACGCCAGCTTGTTAGAAAGCGATTTTCTAGCTCGCCGAGCCGAGTTCGATGCTCAAGATGAAGAAGATAAACAGCTTGAGGAAACGCAAGTGACTCAAGAAAAAACCTTCAACGACACATACTACAACGAAGAAGTTTTGAGCATCGCTCGAGATTACTTTGACGCCTTGCAACAACAAAAGCTGGCGAAGGCCGGTTGATTTTCTAGCGGCGAATTTTCAATAGACTTAAAAGGCACAGCCGTAAACTGTGCCTTTTTTTATTTGAAAATTGCATCAAGATTCAAGCAACAGCGGTCAATCGTTACGAGTGAAAAATCAAGATCGAATGTTGCCGAAATCGACCTGCCCAATACGGCCAGTTAGCTTTCGCTGTCCAACCAGCATCACGGACAACCAGTCAATACAACCTATCGCGATAAGAACTATCGAGTAGCTCCTGCATTTTTTTGGAATCGAAGTCGGGCATTTTGGCTTGGGCTGCCAGCATCTCGGCGGCGCTTGGCAGACTTTTCAGATTAGAACTTTCGCTGGGTTCCCAAAGCTTGGATCTGAGCAGCGCCTTTGCACATTGCAAGAAGCACTCTTCGACTTCGATTGCGACTGCCAGCATCGGCGATTTACCTTGTGCAGTCATACGAATAAGCAGGTCTTCATCGCGAACAATAGCAGCCCGACCATTCACGCGCAAAGTCTCGCCCACACTTGGAATCAAGAACAATATCCCGATTCTCCCGGTTTCCAAAATATTGCGATAACTATCGACTCGCTTATTTCCAATGCGATCCGGAATGAGCATGGTCCGCTCATCGAGCACTTGCACAAACCCTGGGGCGTCACCGCGTGGCGAAGCATCACAACGGCCATCGACGGAATGGGTGCTGATTACAACAAAGGGAGAGTGGGCAATGAACTGAAGCATGTAAGGATCCAGCGACTTCAGCTCTTTCTTCAGAGCCAGTTCGGACGGCGTGCCGACGATCGCGGCCAACTCATCTATCGAGCGAATTTGCTTTTTGAAACGATCCAGCGACATGAGTTATGTTCCTTATCGATCTAACCACAAGTTTCCATATCACGATTTAGTAAATTGGACTCCTGGGAATTTTGGCGACGTGTGCAATCGAATTCGCGCCGGCACCGATCCGCGAATCAATCAATCATGCAATATGAAATGATGTTGATACCGAAAGGATACCAATACTTTAGCGAGTATTCCTGAAAATACTCGATGCCCTCGCCTTCGGCATACCCACCCATCTGCCACGTCGTTGTTACGGCAGATCGCTTCCCGAATCCGTCGATTCTTGAGGCTCAGCAATAGATGATCTTGGACGATTGTGGGGAATCTGTACCTCGAAAGCCAGCCAGGAACAGAAAAAACTGTTGCGAAAGAAACCACGCTTCGAGTGGACTTCACCAATCCGATCGCATTCAGAATAAATCAACAAAAAATTTCGCCGCACTGAGGGGCACTTATACCGACAAGAAAACTCCTCGCTAGGCAGTGTACCTGTTGTGCTACGCAAAAGTAAACAGCCTCAATAAGCCCGCTAGTAGCATATCGCAACTCGCTCCTCCTTAGCTTTTTGCATGCATCGAGGATCAGCTTCGATCGTTCCAATAAACAAAAGGGTTTCGTTACAGACAGACGCGATTTGTGCAAACGCATCGCTATTTCCGAAGAACTAGATTTCATTTAAAATCATTGGCAAGGAAGACGGCCCAGTTAAATATCCGCACGCCAAACATTGCACTTTCAGAGAGAAGCTCAGCGCAGCATCTTCTAAGCACCATCACGCACGATCTGGTCAAGCCCACTCCGAGCAAGTGGTACTGATCCAAAGTTCAGAACTTCTGCTTTACCTACTGGCTCAAGAACAGCAGATTGTTTACTTTCATTTAAGGCGAGTGCATCATGTCCTCATAGGATGGCTAGTGAAATTGTTAACGCATTCACAAGCGGATAGGCTGCTTTTTCAAAATCTTGCAGAATCTAACTTTTGGTCATACTTCTTCGGTTAGCGCGAAAAGTTAGCTTTGAGAGATGGATTTAAATAACTTTCAAACTCTCACCTGATGGAAAAATCGGCGGAGATTGTCGTTTGCCATGCAGCACGCATTTGAACGAATGTTTTGATTTTGGTTGCGTGGGCATTTTCAGTCAGTTCCACGCGATTTCGATGATATCAGAGTTGGTAGAAGGCCAAAAACACAAATGCTGAATGTTCAAAACTTTATCACAACTGCGGTTTTTCTGTCGTTGTCAACTTGCTGTTATGCGTGTCCCTTTTGCGGGGCGCTGAGCGAAACGATTTCGGATGAAATCAATGAAGCCAAGGTTGCTATATTGGCGAAATGTACTGCATTTCATGCGGCGGCGGATCAAGACTCTTTAGCAATTGCCACGTTGGATTCTATTACGTTCATTAAAGGCGTCGAATTTGTCGAATCGAAGCAAGGGATTTTAGTTGCATGTCTTGATCGTGTAGCTGTTGGCGATTTGTGTTTGTTGCTTGCGTATGACTGTGAGCCCTTGGAGTTTGGAACGCCGCTCAAGCTGTCCGAGTCGGCTCAAGAATATTTGGCTGGATTATCATCCATTCCGAAAACAGGCCGCGAACGTCTGGCGTATTTTTTGAAATATGTAGACGACGCCGACACGATCGTGTCAGACGACGCGTATAACGAATTCGCTCGTGCAAGTTTTAAAGAAGTCGAAGAAATTCGTACTCTGTTGGACCGGAAGCATGTCATTGGAAAGTTACAGGATCACAAAACGACTTTACAACTGCGCCGGCTGTATTGGACTTTTTTGAGTGTGTGTGGGCTACCCGAGGATCGGGAAGTCTATCGTCAAGTTTGGCGAGAATCGCAGCAAGACAAAGATTTCAACCCTGGCTTGGATGCCGCAATTTCGTGCTTGCTCGTTTTGTGCCGCGAGCAGGGATTAGAAGAGATTACAAAGTCGATTCTTGAAAATCCAAAAGCAGAATTTGGTGATATCTATTCTGCAATTCTCGCGGTACGTGTGCATGTGCAAGAGTTGCATGTTTTGCCGAAGGAAAGTTTATTGACTGCCGTTCGAACCTTGTTGCGGAGAGTGGATGTAGCAGATCAAGTGATAGCGGATTTGGCGCGATGGGAAGATTGGACTGTCGTTGGACAATTGGTCGAGCTATTTAAAGAAACCGACAAGACTAATACACGGCTAAGATTGCCCATTGTTCAATACTTGTTAGCTTGTCCAAATGCAGACGCCAAGCAAGCGATCATCGAGCTTGAAGGATTGGACCCCCAGACCGTTCGCAAAGCGCGTACTTTTTTTGGCAACATAGCAAAGCCCGTCGCACCTAGTGAATAGTTTCTTGATCTTGTCGTGTATTCAAACGAATCGTAGTTAGGGATCGGCTGAAAAATGAGCTACGCCTCCTCCATTTTGCCGGGCCTTTCGATCGTTTGTTTGAGTATGCTTCTATTCTGGCTTTCACGGCCCCCTCAACTTCCGGACAAAATGGACGGGCTTGGTCAAGGGCGAAACGGCCTTTACGATTCCCAACGCAAGCTTCGATTCGGTATGAATTTGTTGTTAATGCTCGTCGGACTGACCATTTGCAGTACGGGATTTATCGAAGATCGTCGAACGTGGGCAATTTGCTGGTTAGTGATCATGTGCACCCTGTTCGTTATTCTGGCGTTGGCGATATGGGACGCAACCCGATTGATCGTGCTTTATCGGAGAGCGATACCGCAAATAAAGCACGAGACAATTGGCCAGAAAAGTCTACAAGAGCGCGGTATTCCCGAACAAACGAACGTCAGCAGGGATCAATCGAATTCCGAAAACGAATAGGTTATCGAAGGACGGTAGCGCCCAAACCCGTCTGCGTAGGGTCACGAGAAGAACCTGGTAACGCGGCAGTTTGCGGTAGTACTGGAGAACTTGATCGAATTGTCGAGGGGCGCAAATTAGTGTTTGACAAAGGCGTGTAAACGGGAGTTCGTTGTACCGAAGCAATCGACTGTTGAAATGATCGCTGAATTCCCGTCAATGCTGTGCTAATTGGCTTGCCGGGGATCTGGATTAAGGGTGTCGCTGCGGCATAGGTCGACATTGGCGGGGCGTTGGGGAATCCATTTGCAGGGAAGTTATTTGTAGTGATTGGCGAAGATCGTAAAGCGGAATTGTCTCTGTTCGCCATCGCTTCGTTTGCAGCAATCTGCATTGGGTTTGGTCGTAACTGCGTCCCTAGAGTTGGATCGTTAGGCGCGAATGCGTTGACTGCTGTAGATTGCAAAGCATTCGGAGCGGTTCGCTCGCGTTGGTAGAGATGCGTACGATACTCAACTGCTTGGACTACGTCGGGCACTTGAACTTTCCGTTCGACTTCAAAATATTTCGGATAGCGGACTGGCTGTGTGATGGGCACGGTGGTGGTTTGGTAATTCGGTCGCGGCACATACACTAATCTTGGGTTCAGCCATCCAACCCACTGCGGCTCCAAATGCACTTGATCTGTTGGAGTCTGCACAAGTTGAGTAGCTGCCCGATTTTCAACGACCCATTGCATTTCAACACGTTTCTCAGTTAATTCTTTCGTACCTTGTCGAAATACCGTAACTGGGACGTCGACTTTGACGACCTCCATGGGTTTTCCGGTAATTGGGTCGTTAAAATATTGAATGACGGTTTCGAGAGGTCGCGAACTTGGTGGACTTGAGTTAGGCTGAAGCGACGAATCTGCATTGAGGTTTTGCGATGGTTGGCTTTGCGAAAATGCAATCTGGCATTGTGTCAGTAAAACCAAGCAAAGCATTATTTGTTTAGATAGCATCCATGCATTCTCCGTCGACATAATTATTCCTACATCTTGTATCGACTGCGGGAAAACTTGAGCTTCACTGCAACATTCCACGAATCTAAAAACTTTCCGACGTTATTTTTGCACTAGACTTCCTAAGCTCCGAAAAACGATGATTCCAAGTTGGATATTTGAATACATTCGCTGCCCAATCACGCATGAAACGCTTCGTCTTGCTAGCAAATCCGATCTGGATAGATTGCACGCTGCATTGCTAGCAGGAAGTCTTACGAATCGGTTGGGTGAAAGCCTCCAAGAATTGCCGGAATCGGGGATGGTCAATGAAAGTCATTCGTGGTTTTATCCAATCGAGAATGAAATTCCATCACTTATTGCCGATGAAGCGATTCCACTGTCGAAATAGCAATTCTGTGGGAATTTGTTTGCTTAGCAACGATTTTTTGCGGCCTGTTTTCGCCGGTCTCTGTGACTATACGCCGCGCGGTCAGAAGTGAGGGACGTGTTGTTGAGTGAGCCGCAATGCGCTAGCCGCAGGTTGTGCATTCGGTCAGCACCGGCGGCTAGCGCCTTGCCGCTCACAAAACCTCAAATCTGACCGCGCGGAGTATAGATTCTGCGACTAGAAATGGTGCGTCGCAATACGACGCTAAAATTTGTATTGACGGCGGCGACAGCATTTTCTACGTTCCGGTCGTATGCGAATACTTTTGCATTTTCCCTTTCGGGATTCGTTCAAAGTCTTTCGCACTCCAATTCACGCGGCTTTGTAGACTGGCACGGAGGCGAGTTGATGGTCAAGTTATTCCGAAGAGCAATTTCAAAAATATCGCAACCAATTCCCAAAGTAATCGACGGGCGTAAAGTCGGTTTTCAAAGTGACTATGAGAATGGTTGGTTTCGTCGCGACCGTAGCGAACTAGCAAGTGGTTTTCCCATCACGAGCGTTGATACCGTCATAGACGTCGGTTGTGGCGAAGGTGGCATTAGTGCTTTTGCAGGCGACATGGGAGCGGAAGTCATTTCTGCCGACATTGATCCTGCCATGGTTGAAATTACTAAAAACAAAATGGCGAAGACGAAAGCCAAGTCTTACCAAGTTATCCAAACCGATTGCAATCCATTGCCGGTTCCTGATCAATCATGTTCCCGAGTTATTGCATTGGAAGTGTTGGAGCATGTTGACGATCCCGCTCAGTTTATGCGTGAATTAGTTCGAGTAGCCAAACCAAACGCGCTATTCTTGCTCGCAGTTCCCGACAAAAATAGCGAATCGGTCCAGCAAGGAATCGCGCCACCAGCGTACTGGCAGAAACCGAATCACGTTCGGATTTTTGAGCGTGATGCTTTCGATGAATTGGTGCGAGGCGCTGGATTGTCGATTGAGCAACGTCAATACAAGAACTTTTTCTGGGCCATGTGGTGGACTTTGTTTTGGGCAACCGAGCATAAGAAAGGTGATCCAGAACACGAAGTGCTTCATCATTGGACGATGACTTGGCATACACTTCAGAGCACAACCAAGGGCAAGGCAATCGCCAAGAAGCTCGATGAGTTTATGCCCAAGAGCCAAGTGATCGTTGCGCGCAAAGCCGCATAAGTTCAACTTGCCCTTTATCAACAACGTTTTCCTCCCAGGCATTGATTGAAAACGTTTTGGGACAATCCGTTTACGGGTTTGTCAAACGACTTATTTCTTTTCATTCGTAAAAGGTTTCGTCGATGCACTTTTCGCAAGATATGCATACAGAGACAAAGAGCAAACGGGCGGTTCTACTGACTTGTTATATGACAGGTTCTACCGAAGGGAAAAACCTGGGAACAGCCGGATACTCTTACGATTTCGTGGCTAAACTTTTTTCAGAGCTATTAACGCAATGGGGAACGGTAATCCCCGTTCCCGTACCAGAAGAAAATCTGGAAAAGGCCGCTCATGACGCGAGAGCGGCAGGGCTGGAACCAATCCACGTGAGCTTCCTCCCGTTTCAGGACGTAACGTTGTGCAAGACTGCACCTAACGTTGTCGTTCCTGCTTGGGAGTTTCCCGACATACCGAATCAGGTAATGAATGGTGAAGTTCGCAACGATTGGGTAGCGATGTCGAACCAATGCGAATTGGTGCTTGTTGGTGGTCCCTTTACTGTGGATAGCTTTCAGAGAGGTGGCGTGGACTCACCGATTCGAGTCGTTCCGGTCCCTACGTCCGATGGTTATTTCGAATTGGCTCCTTGGCAGCACGGTCAAAGTCGTGTCATCAATTGCCGTGCGTTTTGGCCCGAGCGACGGAATTTCGACGAAGGCCGAAGGATCGACGACCGCAAAGTCTGTCTTCGGCAGGCGAAGCAAGCGCTAAAGCAAACGATGCGATCGCTAAACAAGGTTATCATCGGTCCAGATAATTACGATGCGATTTCCCAATCGCTCAAGAAGCGACGTTTGGAGCGGCGGAAGAAGCGAGGGAAAGCGAACCGGTCGCGTGAAGGAATGTCGCTCTCCTATCCAAGTACGCCGACGTTGAATTTAGATGGCGTCGTTTATACAAGTATCTTCAACCCAGATGATGGTAGGAAAAATTGGACCGACCTACTCAATGGTTTTCTTGTTGGCCTCGGAGATTGTGAAGACGCGACGTTGGTGATGAAACTGATTACTCGACGCGAAGAAGCGGTGGAGTGGGTCGTCAATTACTATCAAGATCGCGATATTCCTCACCGATGCAAAGTTGCCTTTGTCGTTGATTTTCTTTCGGAAGTTCAGATGCAGCAGCTTGCGTCCGCTTCAACATTTTATTTGCAAACGACGCGAGCCGAAGGTAACTGCCTCCCATTGATGAACTACCTTGCCGCAGGACGTCCAGGAATTTCGCCGGACCATTCTGCGATGGGCGATTATTTTGACGACCGAGTCGGTTTTGTGATCGATTCGAACCCTGAGCCCGCTGCTTGGCCGCACGATCCCTATCTGCGATTCCGCACGACATGGGGGCGTCCTGTTTGGACGAGTGTTTGCGACCAGATTCGTCAGAGTTATGAAATGGCAAAGCATGAACCGCATGCTTACACGGCGATGGCCTCGCGATCGCGTGAACGCATGTTGGCTTGGGCAAGCAACTCTGCGGTTTGGAAACGGCTCGAGAATGCATTGAACGAATTAGAAAACGGAACGTTAAATTCGGGTACCGAAGAATCCACTGATTCGCTTTTGCGAACAATCAAGTTCCCGACAAAGCGAGCCGCCTGATATCGGATACACAACGCGAAGGAGACCCCATGAATATCGACTTTGTTATTCCTGGTTTCAGCAAGTGTGGCACAACCACCTTGTGCGATCTAATTGGCAGTCATCCCGATATCTACATTCCAACCGTTAAAGAGCCAGGATTCTTTGCCGAGAATTTTTCAAGAGGGTGGGACTGGTATTGCGATAGCTTTCTCGATCGAGATTCGAAAAGGCTGATCGGCGAAGGCAGTACGACTTATTCAAGTCAAGAATTTGCGGAATTGGCTTGTACTCGAATTCAGTCCCGATCGCCGAACTGTAAATTCATTTTTGTCGCGCGCAATCCAATCGATCGTCTCGAGTCAAGTTTTCGAGAGATGCATGCTTCGGGATATAAATATGCAATTGTGCCCGACTTTCATTTTGGTCGCGCTTTGCGACAGTTGCCCAACATGATTAACGACACGAAATACTGGAGCTTGATTCAGGTATATCTTCGCATTGTGCCTCGCAACCAAATTCATGTTCTCTTTTTGGAAGACATGGAGAATGACCCGCGTGCGGAAGTAAGCCGCTGTTTCGATTTCTTAGGCGTTGGAAGTAATATCTCGGGAATCGACTTCAACAAGCGAGCCAATGCCGGTTCGACCAAATTTTGCGACACGAAATTGCTGCGATGGTTCCGAACACATAAGATTGCGTCACGGTTTTGGAACCAAATAAAGGTCGAGCGACAAACTAAATTGATGGACCGCTATCGACTTCGCAGGAAGTACAACGATCCCATTCACTGGGACGAATTTGCAAAATGCGCGTTCAATGCAGTGTTACGAAAAGATGCGATAACATTCCTGAAGGAGTTTGGCAAATCGGAAGACTTCTGGGATTTTTCAAAAGCCGATCCGATGAAGATTCTCAAACAAGCTGCATAAGTTCAATCGCAAGCATGCTTGATCCGCCGATGGCAATTGACTTTCGTACAGCACATCCAAAAGAGTATTTGCACGAATTGCCGCCTGATTTTACTATGTCGTGCCCAATAGTGCTCCGAGCAATTGAGGACAATTGCTCTACAATAGAACACCTAGAATATGCCCGGACAGCGCACTCATCTGCGGTGCAAAATCGAAAATTTTAATCCGATGTTTGGGATTCTTTGGTTGATCTATTCGGGGCTATCGACTTCTACGAGCGACTCGAATTCTCCTTCACTGCCGTCGAACCGCCCAGCATAAAACTCGACGTTAAAATGCAGCCCCATAGCGGTTCGGCGACGCGTTTCCGCTAGCGAGCGGTAGATCATCCATTGTTCTTTACCGATTTGAAAACGAAAAGCCGCTGCGACATCTACCGTTTGAATGCTCATGCTTTCAGCAACCGTTAATTGCCGCCATGTGTATTCCAAACTTTGGTGTCGTTTCTTGAGAGAAATGACGAGTGGGGAGTACAACCGCTGACTGCGTCCACTTTGCGTGGTCACGATACAATCGTCTTCAGAAACTAATTCGCCGCGACTATTTTGACGACGCCATTCGGGCAAGGATAACGGCAACAACAAAGCCATTTGCTTTGGTAACTCGTCACTCGACTTTCCTTCTTCGCACAATACAGCTTCCCGAGTTTTATCATCCTGACGCATGTAGATTCCGCTTTCGAGTGGCATACGCGATTCGATGGACCAATCGGCGATTTCAAAACCTAGTAGCGCGTCGGCAACGACGACTATGGATTCATCACGAGCCAACATTATCTGCCGTTGAACGCGACATTCGCCTTCGACTTTGCATTCGATTTCTAAATAATCCACATCGTCGTCCGAAAACCAACAAACTTCTGTCCAGGGATCGGTTAACTCGAGCGGTTTACCATTTTTAGATATGTGCAAATCCCACGAGCCGCTGATCAAGCGTTTGCCTTCGAGTCCAATGACATCGATCCACGCAGTGTCAGACGAAAACTCGACGCCAACGCGACCGACGTGACTTGACCAGCTCGAACGCAGGACAGCCAGTTCGGCTTTCTCGTTGTAGAAGCCTAGCGGAGGAAGGGTTGCGTTATTTGTTTCCTGCTTGTCGAGCACGCTATCTGAAAACTTCTTTCCAAAGTTGGAACGTAAAAGACGGATTATGGAAGGAGAGTTCCCGCAGATGTTTGTCATTGCTTTCCAGAATTCCAAGCTTTGCGTTTCTTGGCCTGCCTCGACAAAAAGTGGATGCCCCCAACGATCCGACAGAGAGATTGCAATCGAGACAAGACTCACGAGAGCTTTGCGCTGAGCGCGGTACCATTTACGCGCACCAAGACGATTTGCCGTGACGCGGCAACGGGCAACACACGCCAAAAGCGCGCGCAGATGCCTTCCGCCATCGGTAAGCCATAAATGGGGCGTTTCGCCAGCCGTTTCGATGCAAGCGGCTAAACGATCGAGCGTCTCGCAAACAATTCGGTCTTTACTGCCCAAATGAGCGAGCTGAGTGGCCAACGCCAGAGGGATTTCACACGACCAGATCAACCATGAGAGCAAGTGCGCTGGTTCCTTGGCGGCCCAAGAGCGATCGACTTGCGTCAGTATCGTTTGGAGGGTTTCGAGCCAAGTCGAGGGCGCGATCGACCTACCAAGTTTGGGTAATCCATGAATCCAGCCGGCCGCGACTAGCGCAACGCAAACTTCGTCGCTCCGAACCGGCAACTGCTGAGACAACCAAATAGCGAGCTTTTCAGGTGAAGAATGTTTTGAGGGATCACCTGGTAACTCCTCGTTCGACAATGCAAGCAAACCGGTCAACGCGTCAATGTCCTGACGTTCTTCCGGCAACAAGCTTTCTAATCCCCATTGAATCGCTGACAGGGTCTCGAACGATTTGCCAGTCCGTTTTGTCTTAAGCGATTTATTGGGAAGTGGAAGGTTGGCTTGAAGCTTTTCAAGGTTGTCGAGGCATAGTTCTTCGAGCCAAAGGGTGGCCGAAGCATGACTGCCTACATGAGAAAGTCCAGAAGTTGGTTTTTGTCCACGATTTTTGCGGCGACTTTCTTTTTGATGGACCCAGTCCATAGGTTTCACTTTCGGTTAGTCGTATACTGATGAGTGAACGAATGCGAGACGAAATGTTCGATGGCGGAAATGCCATTGTCTATCGTTGTGAGCACAATTGTTGTTGCCTCGTCGCAAGATGCAAGGATTCTTTTTACTGGTTCGAGCTAATTCCCATGTTTTTTATCCCGAAGCTGCTGTGGGTCGTGTCCTTTTCCTTGCTTTTGCAGGCAATTTCTGCGGCGGACGATGACAAAGAAAAATCCAATGAACAGACGACTTCGCCGACGCGAACCCCCTTTCCTGGAAGGGAAGCCGAACTCAAGAAACTTGACGAGATTTTCGGCGAGCCACCAGGCAAACGATTGGTTTTGGATGGACGCGTCTGGGTGGATCGGAAAAACCGACGCGTGATACTCGACGGATACATCGCGTTGCGCAATGGACAACTTGAAATGTTTGCCTGTCCAGTAGGAACGAAGGAACACGAATCCATTGTTGCACTTTTTTGCAAATCCCAAGAAGTGCACACCGCGTTGCTGGCCGCAGGTGCCAAACAGGGAAAGCCAACTCAATTCGAACCGTATAAACCCGCCTCGGGCAGCACCATCAAGATAAAAGTACTGTGGAAAGATCCCGAGGGTGAGAAACAATGCGTCAAAGCACAGTCTTGGATACGTCATGTAACGACGGATTCCGAAATGAAGTTTGATTGGGTATTTGCAGGGAGCGGAGTTTATCGCGACGAAGACTCTGGACAGACCTACTACCTCGCAGACGGCGGCGACCTAATTTGTGTTGCAAACTTCACATCCGCGACGCTTGATTTGGCAGTACGCAGCGAAGACACAAATTCCGGATTGGCTTTTTCAACTTTTCCTGATCGAATTCCAAAAGAAGGCACACCGATTCGTTTGGTTCTCGAGGTAAGCGATGCCGCGCCATCGACTGCTGAAAGCGAAACCAAAGAAGAGAAAATTGACATCAAAGCCTACGATGATGTATTCGGCAAAGTCGCTGAAGAAAAGAAACCTGCAGGAGACGACAAAAAATCGAAATTGGAGCCCGGGGCTGGCGGGACCGATCAGCCCACGAAACCGAAAGAAAGTGAAGTTGAGTCAAAACAAAAGGTAGATGGAAAGAAAGATCCAGGCTCGTCGAAGGATTCTCCAAAAACGAATGAAACTGGAAATTCAAAAAAAGGCGGAAAGTAAATATCTATGAGCCGGATTCAGCAAATAGAGTCAGACGACGAGGATCACGATTTGGCGAGCGCCGCAGAAAGTGGTTTATCGCTCGAAGAGTTGGGACAAACGTATGCCAAACTGCTAAGTCGTGGCGAAGTCCCATACACTCCGGCTACAGATGAATTCAATCAGGAACCGGAGTTGGAATTCGACCCGATTGTCGAAGAATCGATGGAACAAGATGAATGTGCTGTGACGCCGACCACGATCGTGGAAGCCATCTTGTTTGTAGGCAACAGCGACAACTCTCCGATATCCTCCGAGATGATTGCTTCCCTCATGCGTGGTGTTCGGTCGGCAGAAATCGATGAAGCGGTCACGGAATTAAATTCTCGACTGAAACAAGGCGGGCATGCCTTTGAAATCATCTCCACCCAAGGTGGTTACCGAATGCAGTTGCGGGCCGAACTTGCCGATGTCCGTGATCGGATTTACGGCAAGATTAAAGAGAGTCGATTAAATCAAGCTGCAATTGATTGTTTGGCTCTCATCGCTTATCAGCCAGGGATATCCAAAGAGCAGCTTGATGCACAGTGGAATCGTTCCAGCGCGAGTGTTCTCGGAATGCTCATTCGCCGCAACCTTGTTGAACTACGTCGCGACCCCGATGCCCCCAAAGCTACCAATGCGAGGTACTATCCTGCGGAGCGTCTATTAAATCTGTTGGGGATTGCAAGCCTTGATGAACTCCCCCAAGTTGAGGATTTCGCATAGACGGCAGTTTCCAAGCGGCCGTCTCGTCTGGAACGTAAATACGCATTAAAGTGTTGCTGCGCTTAACTTTATGGCCTAATGCTCGCAATTCGTGGTTTTTCATTTCGGGTTGAGCTATTGCGTTGTAGGCTGGGGTACAGCTATTGTTAGACCTACTCTGACAACGGTAGCCAGCCGGTTTTCTATGTTACGGGTCCAAACAGAAATGGACTTGATTGAGGTTACAAAAGAAATATGAGCCGCGGTATTGCTCGCCAAGCAACGCTCGAAGCCCTTTGGAAGTTTCGACCGGCCATCTTGCCATCGATGTTATTGTGCGACTTTGCGAATCTAGAACGCGAAATCCAGAAATTGGAACAAGCCGGGGCGCAAGTTTTGCACCTTGATGTAATGGATGGTCATTTTGTCCCCAATTTCACTTACGGCATGACGATCGTCGAAGCCGTGCGAAAATGCACGTCATTAGTAATTGACGTCCATCTCATGATTTCATCACCAGAACGATACGTTGCTCTATTTGTAGACTCTGGCGCTGACTGTTTGACCTTTCATGTGGAAGCTGCCTCCGATTCCGTCGCGTTGGTTGAGAAAATCAAACAGTTAGGCGTAGTTGCGGGAGTGGCCATTAATCCGTCGACCCCTTTTTCCAAAATAGACTCGGTTGCCGGATTCGCAGATTTGATTTTAGTTATGAGTGTCGAAGCTGGTTTTGGTGGACAGGCTTTTAATCCTGTCGCCGTCGACCGATTGCGCACTCTTAGGGATCGTGTTCGACCCGATGTTTTGTTGGAAGTTGACGGCGGCATTAGTTCGCAAACTATTCGGGTTTGCCGGGATGCTGGAGCGGATTTATTTGTTGTTGGTTCGGCGATCTTTCGTCATTCCGATTATCAGAACGCAATGCAAGAATTGGCATCAGCGTGTTGCCAAACGAACGTGTAATCATTGGAAGAGGTTTATGTTACGGATCGTATTAGTGCGCCCTGGCGCGACTTTGTTTGACGAAGCTGGGCGAATCAAAGGAAGCTTGGATTTCCCACTAAGTCCTGAGGGCACTTCTCAGGCAGATAAAACAGCGAAGGAATTGGCAAACATCCCATTGGATATTGTCTATTCTTCACCATGCGAGTCAGCACGTCAGACAGCCAATATTTTGGCAAAGCGCTGCCATAGTAAAGCCAAAACCGTCGACTGCCTTCGAAATATTGACCACGGTTTGTGGGAAGGGAAACTGATTGACGAAGTGAAACGCCAGCAGCCGAAGGTCTACCGCCAATATCAAGAATCCCCGGAATGCGTTTGCCCTCCTGGTGGCGAAACCCTGGAATCGGCCAAAATTCGGGTAGAAAAAACTCTCAACACGTGGCTAAAGAAACACGATACGGGCACAATCGCCTTTGTAATTCCTGAGCCGTTAGCGAGTTTGGTCAAGCATTTGCTTGTTTCCAGCGACTTAGGCGACCTTTGGAAAGTGGAATGCGACAATGGAAGTTGGGAGATTCTCCAGGTTGAGCCTAGCAAAGTTGCTTTGACCTAAAACCAAAACTAGAGCAAAATAGGGGCAAGCCATAATTTGTGTTGCCTTTGGAGCTGTAGACTTTGGTCGCTCTTGCCTACGGCCGGTGAATCGTTGCTTGGGAATCAACCAGTCAGAGGCGTGTCGATCGACTTTATTAATAACTATCAACGAGGCTGACCCACGTGGATACTCAACCGCAGGCCGTTCCGACATTGCCCAAAAAACGTGGTGTACCCGAGGGGCTTTGGTTAAAGTGCCCGGGCTGTCAGAACTCGATTTATCGCAAAGAAGCCGAGAAGCTTCAAAACGTCTGCCCGCGATGTCGTTATCATCTTTATGTTCCCGCCTTACAACGCGTTCGGCAGCTCTTGGACGAGGGAACCTTTGAGCCGCTTGGCGAGGAACTCTTACCAACCGATCCACTCCAGTTCACCGACAAGAAGCGTTATTCCGAGCGCCTGGTCGCGGAGCAAGAAAGGACTGGCTTGACGGATGCTGCACTGACTGGGACCGGCATGATTCGCGCACGGCGAGTTGCATTGGGTGTCACGGACTCGGCGTTCATCATGGGGAGCATGGGGTCGGTCGTTGGCGAAAGACTAACACGCCTCATCGAAACTGCCACGGAGAATAATTTGCCGCTCATTATCGTTAGCGGTTCCGGTGGTGGTGCCCGAATGCACGAAGGGATATTATCGCTCATGCAGATGGCCAAGGTCTCAGCCGCCTTGTCCCGTTATCACCGCAGCGGTGGCTTATACATAAGTGTCCTCACCAATCCTACCATGGGTGGCGTGGCAGCCAGTTTCGCTTCGCTTGGAGATTTGATTTTTGCCGAACCCAAAGCACTGATTGGTTTTGCCGGTCCTCGTACCATCAAAGCGACGATCAAGCTGGAACTGCCTGCAGGTTTTCAAACCAGCGAATTTTTGCTTGAGCATGGCTATATCGATCGAATTGTCGAGCGTGATCGACTGAAAAATGAAATAGCGCGCGCAATCGATTACTGCGGAAAGTTGTAATGGGGCTTTTCGATAAGTTCTTCAAAGATAAGCGGGCCGATATCGAATTGCGATTTCTTCGCATCCGCTCGTCCGTCTCGGGGACGATGAGCAATTTCTATGTTGCCAAAGATCATGACCGAAATGATCAAATCGTCGGCGTGAAATTATGCGATCCCGAAAAAGTTGATTTCTTTGAAAGTCGATTTAAAGGTCTTAACAAGCCTAGCGAAGGCGAAATCGCTGTGTCCATGAAGCATCTCAACGTGGTCACGACCTACGAATATGGCATGTCCACAAAGGGCCTGCCATACTTGGTTATGGAATTTGTCGACGGTCCAGGCTTGCAGCAGTTGATACAGAATCGTGCTGAAAATCTTTTGAAAGGGCACCGCATGTCGTTGATTCGGCAAATGGCCGAAGCCCTCAATTATGTGCATCGTGTCGGGTATATCCATCGCGACATCTGCCCTCGCAATTTTATTTGCAGCCAAGACATGACGACTGTCAAGCTCATCGATTTTGGTCTATCCGTCCCTGCAAAGAAAGAGTTCATGCAGCCCGGTAATCGAACCGGAACGCCGCTGTACATGGCTCCCGAGGTCGTCCGGCGTCGGACAACCGATCATCGTTTGGACATTTTTTCGTTCGGCGTCACGTGTTATCAAATGGTTTGCTTTGAGCATCCTTGGCCAGGAACGGAGACTTCCGGATTGGCAGCGTTGCACCACGATACTTCGCCGCCTGCCGACATTCTCAAATTTCGACCGGACACTCCACCTTTATTGGCGTCGGCCATCATGCAGGCATTGCAAGCCAACCCGATGCAGCGAACTCCGGACATGGAAACTTTGCTGAAACAGATTAAGCCCGTCAAAGCTGACGATTTTTAGGAAAAGGCGAAGCCAATTCGTTTGCTGCACGATTTACTCGAGAGACCGAATCGTATTATTCTTGACATTCTAACTTCCGATACGATTTGCTTACGGTCGACGTTTCGCGACAGCCAACCACAATGGGCCGTTTTTTACTTGCACCAAAAACCCATACGCCCGTTTTTTTCGTTCGGTCGGGGTGTTATGATCGTTATTCAAAAGGGGCTGGATCTTACGCGAGCAAGTCTTGTGATGCGTACCAGTACAAATTTGAAAGAACGTTCAGGATGCCAACAATGACTTGTCGCACTAATCAGTTGCTTATTGGTATCGTGTTGATTTCGTTGATAATGGGGTGCGACTCGCAAGATCGTCGTTCAGTTACCCTTCCCAAGGGTATGCGGCGAGCCAATTCAACTGCAACCATGGCTAAACCAACTGGAATTGCAGGTGGTGCTGGCGAAGTGACCACTATTGCGGCGTTCGGGCGTTGGTCACCTAACCCAAACTTGATGTTCCTTAGCGAGCCAGTCGCTCGTTACTCCGAAGTACTCTGGGAGCTGGATTCAGTAAGTGACAAACAGCGATTGCAATATATGATCATCGACGCAGGATACATGCTAGGCGATGTGGAAACAGATATCGGTTTTCGACGGCTTGCTCCCGACGCAAAGTTGATTTCGGAAATCTATTGGGAACAAGCACACGCATTCGCCCAGACAAGCCATCCCGATGACGCGATTGTGGCCATTCGCAATTCGATTCGATTCGGGATGTCGGATGCCAACCGAATACAACATTCAAAAGGACTAGATTCCTTAAGAGATATCGCGGGGTTTAAAGAACTCGTCGGGACTTGCAACAATTCACATCATTCACAGACCGCATTGGCGGTTCATTCTGCTTTCCCAAATCAGCCCATGTTTATCAAGTCGGACTACCAGGATTTCAGAGACAACTCGGTTGACATTTCAACGCAAATCGAAAATCTTGCTGTGATCTATTATTGGGGATCATGGAGTCGCCCGTGCCGCGAGATGTTGCCTTGCATTGAAGCCACGCGACAAGCGTTTGAGAATCGCGGAGTCAAATGCTTTGGAATTGCATTAGAGCCAGGTTCGAGGGACGCGCAAGCCCACATTAAGATCGCAATGAAAGATGCCCAAGCAAATTTCCCGGTCTATCTCGACCGATTCAATGAACGTGGGCGAAACGCACTGTCGCAAGAATTGCTTCCCGTCACAATTATCGTGAACCAGCAAATGATGGTTTTGGCCAAGATCCCGGGTTACCAATCCCAAGATGTGTTGACAGGGGTTCTAAACCGTTTGCATGCTGACGCGTCGGGTGCGCCATCGTTCTGAGCGGCTGTCGTCAATTCGATTTCTAACGATCGATGCGATGAGCATTGTCGGTACTTTCTCTCCGACAAATTTGAGTCTTTGTGGTCCGATTTCACAGATTTGTCAATTTCCAATTCGAATAATCCGAATTGGCACCGTTATTGTTCTTTAACTAAACAACATTCGACAGTTCATGAATACAGGGTGTATTCAAATTGGACTGTCACTCTCCTGGGTTGTTGTTTTGAAAAGGAATAAGGAAATGGTGGGGCACACTTCCGCAAGTCGCTTTGTTGCGACAATGCTCCTGGTCGGAGCGGTTTGGGTTACATTTCAGGGAAATGCGGACGCATGTGTCAAATGGAGCCGGGCGAAAGGCACCGCTTCTTGCTTGCACTCGTCCGCTGAAAAACTCCGCAAGCGAATTGAATGCTTGGAGGATCGAGGGCTTTGCACGCAAATTGCAATGCAATTGGAACGTGCGACCTGCGAATTAAAAGAGGCCATCAGTCATGACGCTGATTGGGTCAACGTCGAGTGTGCATTACGTGACGTCAAACGAGCGAACATGCAACTTGTCAATTGCGTTTCGCGTATCTGTCTTTTGCGGGATGATCGTCGCGTCGATTCCGAACTGGAGAGATTCCAAGATTACCTTTGCAAGGTTCAAGACCAGTTGCGAGTCAGCTTAGAAAAACTAGGCGGTTTGCCTCAGAATCGCCCAAGCCAATGGAATCAACCTTACGGAAATCCTCGCGAGGTCGACTTTCCTTGGATACAACAACAAGGCGCCGTACAAATTCGCCAACACGGAAATCAAGGCGGTTCGCAAATGTTGCTAGACGGCTTCATTCCAGATGAGCGAGAATATTTTCAACCGCCTCAACCAAATGCAAACGGATACCGACCCATGACTCTGCCAGGTTACTCACCTGCCGGCGCACCGCAAATTCGAGTGCAGAACAACGAACTTGGAAAAGAAATGCTGAAGCTGGTTCTCTCCAGGGTTCTCCAATAGTCTACAATCAACGGTAATGCTTCCAAGCAAATTTATCTTTACATTGGCAAAGTCGCTTTTCACAACAGGCGACTTTGCTTGTTTTTTCGCATGCAGATCAAAGATGACTCTAGTTCGATTCGCGTTGATCAATCTTGTGATGTTGTATGCTAGTGTGGTTCATGCACAGGTCAAGCAATCTCGGTTAGAGAATGGTTTTACCGAACTAGCAAGCGAGCACCTCACTCTCATCACAGATTTGCCAATCGATGAAGAAATCCGCCAGCTTGTTGAGGTTTTCGAGATTGCCATGCCGCAATGGCAAGCCCACTTTGGAAAAGAATATCCAAGTGCAGACGTCTGGCGGGCAACAGTGTATTTAATGGGTGACCGCCCTAAGTTTGTTGAGGCCGGTTACTTGACTCCCGAATTACCGCCTTTCCTTGAAGGCTATCAAGCGAGCGACAAGTTGTTCGTTTGCGAGCAACCATCGCCTTATTATCGTCGGCACCTGCTGCTGCACGAAGGTACGCACTGGTTCATGGCTAGGCTCTTCGGAGGCGCTGGCCCGCCTTGGTTTATGGAGGGAACTGCCGAACTACTCGCAACGCATTCTTGGGATGGAAAAGAACTCAAGCTGGGCATTGTCCCACCTGACAACGATGCAGTGCCTTACTGGGGGCGCATGGGGATCATTGGCAATGACCTCGACCAAAAACGTGCTCCATCGTTGGAGCAGATTTTGCGATATGACAACACGGCTCATCGTCAAGTTGAACCTTATGCATGGAGTTGGGCGGCCGTCCACTTCTTTTTAAGCAACCCTCGTACTTCCGCTGTTCTGAAAGAACTTGTCGGAAGCAAGTTGGATTACTCGCCAAAACTAACGCAGGGATTTTTTGTGAGGCTTAAAAAGGATTGGCCTCGGATTCGAGTTGAGTGGACCGGTTTTATTTCTGATTTCGGTTTAGGTGCTTTGCCGGGTAAAGCAATTCCAAGGTTTACAGAGAACGAAGTCCCCTTAGCAAATACTGTCCACATCACGGTGGATGCAGATCACGGTTGGCAATCGTCTGGGGTAATGGTCAAGCAAGGTCAAACACTTCATGTTCAGGCCAAGGGTAAATATGTTGTAGGTAATGAAGGAGTACTATTAGTTTGTGAACCGCAGGGCTTGTCCTTGAAATACCACCGCGGCCAAAGAATTGGAAAACTTTTGGCGGCAATCGTGGATTTACCCAAGACAGAAGAAACCCACACCACGCGATGGACGCCGATCCCCATCGGCAAAGATTTAGAATTTACGACACTGCAGTCAGGAATTCTATTTTTCAAGATGAACGAAGATGTCTCGGCATTATCCGACAACAACGGCACTTTAGAAATTTCGATCGAATCAAAAAACTAATCAACGATCAGCGTCGACGGAATCGAAAAATAAGTGAGGAGGGAACTACACGCGATAGCCGAGCGAAACTAAGTTGCGACGCATTCGTACGCTTAAATGCTGATTGTCATCTGAAAAAGTTCGTTCGATCAGATTGAGCGTTTCAGCATCCAGTGCGGAGCGACGCGAACGACCCAAAGGCATACAATAGTAATCCACAACACGAATGAAGTTACATAAACGGTGGTAGCTGTCAAACGATATTTTTTGTCTCGGTTCGTATCGCCCATCGTGCGTTATCGCCAACGACTGATTTAAACGACGAAGAACACGAAATCCGAAAGCCGAAAGGCCCTTTCGGTGAGCCTTGAATGATCCACGAAACGATAGCGGGGAAACGTCCAGAAATGAGCAAACACGATCCAAAATCGCTTGATTGTTAGAACCGAAATCTTCGAGAAGCAATACAAGCAAGCGACCATCGTAGGCAGCTTCGAACTTTTGAATGATCTTGGAAAAATAGGCGCAGAAGTATTCGTTGCCATCATACTGGCATCGCAAAAGTTCTTGGACAAACGCATTGCAACTCAACGTTCCACCGCCAAGCAAATATTGCGAGTACGTCGATAATAGCATATCCGTTTGGTTTCGTAGGACCAGCAATACCTTGCTGCTTGGTACACACTCGACCAATCGATGGAGCAATTCATCCGTGCTCGCGCGCGTAATTGCCCGAACTCCAAGCGTCGGATGAATCATCGGCAGGATGAGGTGCTCGTCGCTCTCGATTCGAACTTGATCGTTACCCGCAGGAAGGAACGACTCTTCGTAAGCGGCCAAGCCCTCAGGGTACCGGCACGACGCAAAAGGCGCGAAGAAATTCGCTTTGAAAACCAGATGCAGTTGAGGATGCTGCCTAAAAAACGACTGTAGATACGTGGACGCGGCTTTTGCAAATCCGACATGAATCATATCAGGCAGCAGGCGTACCGACGGTAACGCGCTTTTCAATCTGGCTGCTTGTTGAGGCATTTGGTTCGTAGATCAGGCAGTTTCGGGCTCATTTTAAAACGCATGCTCTAGATTAGTTCACAAGTTGCCCTTGAGCTAAGTCTGATCCGTATTATCCGCAAATTGTAACGCTTCGCTTGAGCGGAACTCGGATGAAAATGACTAGGACCGCTTTTTAATCTCATTCAGGTTGTGCATACTTCATTCCGATTTCAATGACCTTGATGATTTTTTCGACGTCATAAACGCAACCGGCCCATGTTCCCCCACCGACGGACTGGAGTGCAGCCCATAGTCGCGTGTCATCCGGTAATCGAGCATCACTGGATAAACCCGGCCAGGACGAACGCTGGGAAAGTACTTTCCCTCCCTCTTCGGGCGATATTCGTTCGTCCTGAGACCCAACGAAATCGACCCGGCCCGTCAAGCGAATCGGATCTACTTCGATGCTGATCAAATCGCCTTCACGCAACTTGCCGATAGGGCCGCCGGCCAAAGCTTCGGGTCCGACGTGTCCGATGCACGCACCTGTACTTACTCCGGAAAAGCGAGCATCGGTGACGACCGCGACATGTTTTCCCCAAGATAGATGTTTCAGCGCGCTCGTGACTTGGTAAGTTTCTTCCATCCCTGAACCGATAGGTCCCCTTCCCATCAGCACCAAAACATCTCCAGCCTTGATCGGCTTTTCTGTACGACCTTTGATTGAGGCAACTGCGTCGGACTCACGTGTAAAAATCCTGGCGGGACCTAGTTTTCGATAGACCCCGTCCGCGTCGATTACCGAAGGATCAATGGCAGTCGCTTTGATGACCGATCCTTCGGGGCAGATGTTTCCGTGAGGGAAGCAGACTGTGCTTGTCATTCCCATTTGCTTTGCTTTTCGCGGGGGCAAGATCACATCGTCGGGCGAAACGCCATCCGCTTCGACCAATAGATTTCGCAACTCTCGCCGACGATCGGATTTTTCCCAAGCATCAAGAATTTCATTCCAGGTCTTGCCCGTGACCGTTCTTGCTTGGCATCGAGCGATCCCAAGTTCACGCAGATGCAACATGACTTCGGGGACACCGCCGGCGAGAAAGAACCGAATGGTTGGATGAAAATTAGGACCATTAGGAAGTACGTCGACAAAGCGACCAACTTGTCGATTCACATCGATCCAGTCTTGAGCGTTAGGCCGTTTGACGCCTGCCGCAAAAGCAACAGCAGGAATATGAAGCAACAGATTTGTCGAACCACCGCATGCAGCGTGAACCGCCAAAGCATTGTGAATGGAGTCTTCGTTTAGAATGTCATGCAGCGTCATTTTGGCTTCGGACAAATCCCAGAGCGCCCGCGCGCTAGCCCGCGCCATCTCCAGCCAGATAGGCTGCCCGCTGGGAGCGAGAGCGGCGTGAGGGACAGTTAGGCCCATCGCTTCTGCGACGACTTGACTCGTGGCGGCTGTCCCGAGGAACTGACATCCTCCGCCCGACGATCCACAAGCTCGACATCCTGCTTCGGCGGCGTCGCGTAAGGAAATCTCACCGTGAGAGTATCGCGCTCCAATCGTTTGGACTTTACCCAGGTCCTCGGCATCGCGAGCGGGCAATGTTACACCGCCAGGCACAATCACCGAAGGCAAATCATGCGAACCGGCCAAGGCCATCATCATCGCGGGCAAACCCTTGTCACATGTTGCTATCCCGAGCAAACCACGTCGCGTGGGAAGCGAACGAATGAGTCGTCGAAAAACGACTGCCGCATCGTTCCGATACGGCAGTGAATCGAACATTCCCACGGTGCCTTGTGTTCGGCCATCGCATGGGTCACTCACGAATGCGGCGAAGGGCACCCCGCCTTTTTCAAACAGCCATTCCGCCGCCGCACGAACCAACAATCCAACTTCCCAATGTCCCGTGTGGTATCCCAATGCGATCGGTTTGCCACTGTCCGCTCGTATGCCGCCTTGAGTGCTGAGGAGGAGGAATTGAGGGCCTAGCATTTGTTGCAAGCTCCATCCCATGCCGGCGTTTTGCGTCAATCCAAAAAGATCGCCGCTCGGCCAATTGGTCAGCATTTCGTCTGTCAAAGGCAATTCGCCAGCAGGCCCATCGCCTTTCGTTTTGACATCCCAAGCAGGTGCTGAACTTTCTCCAAACCAATCATCCAGCTCAAACGCTTTTTGCATCGTAAAGCCAATTCTTTAATGCAGTATTTAGTGGCGTACAAGAAACCTTGTTCCATTCGGCGTAGCACGTGAAGGAACATAGGCCGCATATTGTACTGCCAAGCAAAACAGACAAGGAGGCGACTTGGCGGAATATCTGAGCTTGAAACCGAAACTCAGACCTTGAGTTTATCAAGTCGACCCGAACTATCGCCAAGTCGATCGACGCGTACGTTAACGGTTTCGAGCATGCTCAAGAACAAGTTGTTTAACGGCACGTCATTGTATTTGACTAACCGTCCCGGCGTGATATTCCCGCCGCCGTTTCCGGCCATTATGATGGGCAGGTTGTTATGATCATGGCGATTTCCATCGCTGATCGCTCCACCGTAAACGATCATCGAGTTATGCAGGAGATTAGAATCCCCGTCGGGAGTTTCCCTTAGCTTCCTGATAAAATACGCGAACTGTTCGACGTAGAACCGATCGATCTTTGCAATCTTGGAAATCTTGTCGGCATCGTCCTGGTGGTGTGACAGTTCGTGATGACCTTCCTTGACGTCGATCATTGGAAACGACTGATTCGAGCCTTCATTGGCAAGCATGAATGTTGCAATGCGCGTCGTATCCGTTCGGAATGCCAACACCATCAAGTCGTACATCATACGAATATGATCGCCATGGTCTGAAGGCTCTCTGTCAGGTGGCGTCGCCGGTTGATCGCCGAAATTAACCGGCATGTCCGCACGTTCGATGCGTTGCTCGATATCTCGGATGCTACTAAAGTACTCTTCCAGCTTTTGTTGGTCTTCCTTGCCAACCGACTTGCTTAGCGAGGATGCTTGGTCGGCGATTGAATCTAGAACGCTCATCTTAAGAGCTTGTCGCTTTTTGGAATCATCATCCAAAAGTTTCTCGCTACCAAACAATCTTTCGAATGCCATGCGTGGGCGAATTTCCTTGGCCATGGGCTGATTTTCACTGCGCCAAGAGATATTATTTGAGTAAACGCACGCGTAACCGGAATCACAGGCACCCGCAGAACGGCCTTCCTCGGTTCCCAATTCGATCGAAGCCAATCGCGTGTCGCGTCCGTAAATGTCGGCGGCAACTTGGTCAACACTTCGACCCACGCGAATTTTGCTGCCGGCGGTTTTGAAAGGATGAGCACCGGTGAGAAATGCCGCTGCGGATCGTGCGTGATCGCCTGGCCCATCTCCTAAAGCTGCTGCATTGTTCTGTGCCAGCCCACGAAATACGCAAAGGTCATTTCGAATATCAGCAAGGGGCTCGAGACTGGGGGTTAGCTGCCAATTCGTTTCGTCGCCATCGGGCAGCCATTTCGCGGCATTCGTGCCATTGGGGAAAAAAACCCAAGCCATCCGAATCGGTGCTGGAGCCGAAGCTTGGCAAGCCGCGAGAATTGTCTTCGCATGCATCGCATTGAGTAAAGGCAATCCGAGTGCAACTCCGGCACCTCGCAACATCGTACGCCGACTAATCCGTTTGTTAGGCATCGGTTATTCCTCTTAATTATCGTTTGCAAGCAAAAATGGTTCGCTTTGAATTACGGCTTCGAAAAACGAAATGATTTGAAACTCATGCGATTCCGCTTTCTTAACAATATCGTCGATCGCGCATTGATCGGCAGCATTTAAACCCCGACCGATTGCGTAAGTGAGCAATTTGGCGGCGAAATGTCGAGCCATTTTTCTTTTGTCTAATGATAATTGCTCGACAAGCTGCGGTGCACCCGTAAATTGGCTACCGTTTGACAACTGCCCGGATGCGACAATCGGGGTTCCGTTATCTTCGTCTCTCCATCGGCCAATGGAATCAAAGTTTTCCAAGCCGAGTCCAATTGGGTCCATCACTTTGTGGCAGCTTGCACAGCTCGGATTGCTTCGATGGATTTCGAGCTGTTCGCGAAGGGAGATATTGGAATGATCTTTTGAAGTCGCTTCTAGCGGAGGCACGCCCGGCGGCGCTGGCGGAGGTGGATCACCAATGATGCTTTCCAAAACCCATTTGCCTCGCTTAACGGGGCTTGTTCGCGTCGCATTGGATGTCATCGCTAGAATCGAAGCTTGCGTGAGTATGCCTCGCCGATTTTCCGGTAGTGAAACGCGAATCCATTTGTCTTCATCGATAAATCTTCGTTGACTATCACGTCGTCCTGGGTTTCCGCGTCCACGAATGTACATATCTTCAATTTTTTTGCCTTCGAATTCCATTCCGTACAACTCAGCCATCCTTGGATTGATAAAAGTAAAATCCGTCGTCAGCAAATCTGTAAGCGTGCCGCCATTCCGCGTCAGTTCCATGCACATCAGTTCTGTTTCCTTCATCATGGCCGCACGTAATCGTTCAGACCAAAGAGGGAAAATTTTTGGATCTGGCGTGATATTGGCTAGGTTTCGAAGTCCTAGCCACTGCGAAAAAAATCCGTGAAAGATTGCTGAAGTGCGATCGTCGGAGAGCATTCTACGCATGTGCTCTTGAAGAGCTTGCTGATCGGCAAGCTTGCCGTTCGCGGCGTCTTGTCTAAGCTGTTCGTCAGGGGTTGACGACCATAGAAAGTAGGAAAGCCGCGTCGCAATATCGAAGCTGCCAAGTTGCCGGACGCCTGGACGAATTACAGGTCCGTTAGCTTGCTCGATTCGAAATAAATATGCTGGTGAAACAAGAACAGATTGCAACCCGTAACGAACTGCTTCATGAAATGTCACATCGAGTTTCAACGCCTCGTCGACAATCAACAAAACTCTCTCGACCTCGTGCAGTTCGGGAGGTCGGCGATACGCTTTGGCTAGAAAATCGCGAAAGATGGTCTCGGCGGCAGCGTGTGGCGACACTGCTTCGCTGGGCTCTGCAATCATGATCGATTGATGGGATTTCGGAAACGCTGGATTGCCTTCCCGCGGTCCTTCGATGGAGACGTACTCGATAAAAAGTCGTCGATCATTTCGACCTTGTTTTGGAGGATCGGGATCCGCCAAGTACTCAAGTCGAATGGTATGGGAACCGGCAGACATTTCGCGCTCCCATGTCAAACACTCTTCTTTTGGTTCAAAATCGACTTGAGCAATTTCTGCTTCGTCCACGAGAACGCGAAATTTGATCGCGCCCGTTTGACCTTCACCAAACTTGACCTTCGCAGCAATTTCATATTTGCCTTCCGCAAATTCAAATTCCGAATTGAATGATTCCGTCAGCGAAATGGGATTGCCGTCGTTACGTTGTTTGCGAAGTGAATTTCCGTCAATCACAATGGCTTGCTCGGCAATGTATTCGGCGGCGGTCAAGTATTTCTCCATCAGCAAGGGTGGCAAACTGAGGACTTCGCCTTGGTTATCAAATCCATTGCCGACATCATCCGAAATGAAGCCAAATTTCTGCGAAGGACGGAAGTCCATTTTCAACAAGTCGCGTATGGTATTGTCATATTCCGCATTGTTAAGTCGGCGAACTGTGACATGCCCTGGAAGCTGTTGTATTCCGCAGTCAGTTCGGTGAAGCGAATTTTCGATCCACGTAGCAATTCGCTCTCGTTGGTCGGGGTCGAGCGGTTCTGCATCGACGGGCGGCATGGCACCAATGCGCACTAAACCGCTAACCTGATCCCATAGTGCAGGTTGGGACCTCACGGACGCAAGTCCATCGAATTTGGAGAAGTCCACCGACGCCTCCTGGGCCGATTCCCCGTGGCAATCAGAGCAATGTTCAGCGATCAATGGTGCAATGGTGCTCTTCCACTCATCAGCCAATTGACTTTCGAAGGTAGCGTTAGGAGCCGCGACATCTTCGCCAGCAGTCCCTCGACACGGATTGCTATTTACAACCGCCAAGAGCAGACAAAACGACAGAAAAACTAATAATGACGGATATTGTTTCATTTTTCCCTAGGGGTAATTTGGAACGCCATGCAACCAGGAACGCCTAATACTGTAGGTAAGCTCCAAATCGATGGAAAATCTCAGGCGGGACGGACGGTGGGCAAATTTCGGGAAGGCAGGATTTGCAGAGAGGAGTTTGTATTACAGTTTCAACCTCATCTCGCCGAAACCAATACTTACGAAAATTCGCAGAGTACGGCGTATGCCTCATATTTTAACATGAATCGGGAATCTAAACCAAGGTGTTTGCCATGCATGCTACGTCTGATAGAATTAAGGGATGTAGGAAAGTGTTACCGAATCCTGCCTTTTGTGGAAGAAAAAACACAATTGAGCGCAATTCGCCCACACTGCATGCATGGTCAATGAAATAATTCGAGTGAGATTTTCGTCATTTCCGTCGGACATTCAATTTGGATGATGGCTCACGATGATATTGCTCGCCCGAATCCTGTTGAGTGGTTTCGAAACAATTGCACCCAGAGTGTGAGGGTTGTCCGCGAATGTCATCTTTGCCCGACGATTTATCGAAACTTGAATTTGACAACACGGATGAACTACTGCCGCTCGACGCAAACTTGGTTGAACTGTTACCAGCAACCGATGTGGAAGCTCCACTTGCCAAACAAAATGCCGTTGCCAATAAAGTTCCCGCAGGCGTAGCTTTGGACAAAGCCAGCGTTTCGTCAGGGCTTAAATCCGGTGCTCAATCTGCGCCAGTCGCAACAGCGACCGCAACGGGAGCTGAAACCGAGAATGCTGAGGACGAGTCCACTTCAAAAAAATCTTGGTTCAGCGGGCGATCGACGTGGGTTGCCATTCCTTCTTGGGCGATCAGTTTTTTGGTACACGTTGGTCTCATTCTCATCTTAGCGGCAATAACACTCGATCCAGTCGCAAACGTTTTGAATGTCATGACGGTCAGTGATTCCGCTCCAGCGGGCGCGACGCCCGATGAGAGTTTTGACATTGATGCAACGGCCAAACCCTTGGACATCTCAAGCGAAGATGTCGAGGAAGTTCCCGAAATACCAACGAACCAAGTTAGCGAAGTTACAACTGAAGTGAAAATCGAAACGCAGCTGGACTTAGCGCCCGCTATAACGCTTCCCAATCTGACATCGCAATTAGCGCCCTCGGATATGCTTTCTGCTCAAACCAACACTCTCCGCAAATCACTGAGTAGTCGTTCCGCATCGATGCGTCGTGAAATGCTGGAAAGGTTTGGAGGTACCGGGAAAAGCGAAGAAGCAGTTGCGTTTGCATTGCAATGGTTGGCCGATCACCAGTTGCCCGATGGATCGTGGAGTTTCCTACACGTCGCTAAATGCCGAGGTGCCTGCGATCATCCGGGAACAATGGGCGGAGCACGAAACGCGGCGACAGGCTTAGCGTTAATGACCTTTTTCGGCGCGGGTCAAACGCATTTACAAGGAACCTATCAGGAGTTGGTCGGCAATGCGCTTGCTTACTTGATCAAGTCCATGAAAGTCGAACAAGGAGAATTACCGACCGGCAGTTGGTATGGCAACGGGGACACAATGTACGGTCACGGTATCGCGGCAATTGCGATATGCGAAGCCTACGCCATGACAGGTGACCCAGCACTTGCAGAGCCAGCTCAGTTGTCGATCAACTTTATCGCGTACGCCCAGAATCCTGTACTGGGTGGATGGCAGTACGCTCCTCGCGAAGGCAGCGATACGTCTGTGGCTGGTTGGCAGATCATGGCCATGAAAAGCGCGGCAATGGGTGGGTTGGTTGTGCCCATGCCCACTCTTTACAAAGCCGAAGCTTTCTTGACAAATGTTCAAATGAATGATGGTGCATATTATGGATACGATCAACCCACCTCCGACATCGAAGGTCGCCGTGCCACGACGGCATGCGGACTGCTTTGCCGAATGTACATGGGATGGAAGAAAACGAATCCGGCACTAAAAGAAGGCGTCGAATTCTTGGCAGCTCGAGGCCCAAATCCAACGGACATGTACTACAACTATTACGCTACCCAAGTCCTAAAACAGCACGGAGGCGATCTATGGGAAGCGTGGAACAATAAAATGCGCGACCAACTCGTCAACTCCCAAGTCAAAGAAGGTCACGCTCGCGGAAGTTGGTATGTCGAAGACCACGGTCCCGGCGACGGAGCTGCCGTTGGGGGCCGGCACTATCTCACTTGCATGTCAACCATGATTCTCGAAGTCTACTATCGACATATGCCAATCTACGGTGATCAAACCGACGAAGATAGCTTTAAGCTTTGAGCGCGAATGGCCAAATCCTTTTGACTTGCTAGTTATTCGTGACATTCCCGAAAAAGCAGAATGAGGTATCGCATTCCAATAATTGTCTGCCCTCTGAGTAAACGACAGGCACCGCTTGCAAAATGAAGCCAAAAACTTTTTCTTATTGGCCCCATGTAGACTGTAATTCAATCGAAGCTATATTCCTTGTTCAGTGGCTTGCCGTTCGCGGGAAATTCTCATTTTAAACCTCCTGTTCGGGATACTTTACTCGGGTGAATAACGAAACTCTCTCGATGTATCGATCAAGTCAGATAGCTAATTGTGCAGTAAATGGTCGGTAGTTTTCAGGGGGATAGAACGTGAAGGTTTTGCTCAGCGAAACTGATCTGAGCGGGGGAGTGAACCGCATCGCGCAACAGGTTACAGCCATCTACGGACGAAAGCCACTTACCATTGTGGCCGTTATGACGGGAAGTCTGGTATTCCTTGCGGACTTAATACGCCGACTTGAAATGCCAATTCGCGTATCCTTGATCCAAGCTAGTAGTTATCGAGGCGGGACAAGTTCCGGTGAATTGGCGATCAATGATCAAGTCATGCTCGATATTCGAGGTCGTGATGTTCTGGTAATCGACGATATTTTCGACACAGGGAAAACTTTAGCTGAAATCATTCGCCATCTGAGATTGCAGGAGCCGATGACTGTTCGTAGCGTCGTATTGCTTAGAAAGACGGGATGCCAAACGGTCACACAGATGCCCGATCTCGTTGGTTTTGAAATCCCCAACGAGTTTGTCGTTGGATACGGATTGGATTACGAAGACCAATACAGAAATCTTCCCTTCGTCGCTGCCCTCCAACCCAGCGACCTTCAGTCACATCGCGCGATATGACCGCGCCCCGTGTCTTAATCGTAAGTCGAAAATTTTGGCCCGTTGTGGACGATGATTCGACAGCGTTGCTTTCTTGGGCGGGTGCGCTCGCAAGACGCGGTTGTGCCATGACTGTAGTAACTCCTCGTTGGCACTCGTCTTGGCCAAACAAATCGGTATGTCGCGAAGTAAAAATTCAGCGACTACTGCCTGCACCGACATCCAGTTGGTATTCGACTCATTACGTCCGCAATTTGGCTCGATGGGTAACACAAAATTTGAGCAGTTGGGACTGTATCTTTATTGATGTGCCAGGGCCTGACTTGTTTCAAATTTGCAATCGACGAGTTTGTGGCAACATTCCTGTTTATGGACGAATTGCATCTGGACCTTCACAGCCAGACGCAAGCTTGTCTCAAGTGGCCATCGATGCCGCTCGGAAACTCAATGCCGTTGTCGTACCCGATGCACGATCGAATCGAGCGCTCTCGGCTGCGGGAATTAGTCCATCCAAAATTGTTCGCATCGCCGACGCTTCATTAAATCCGCTTCATCACCAAGACAGGATGAAACTTGCTGGTCGAGCGGCCTTGGCAAAACTATCCGGTGATTTCATCCTACCGTTCGATACAAAGCTGATTGTGAGCTTGGGCGAAATATCGCAGGAATCCGGTGCCGACCAACTTAGCCTGGCGGCAATGTCATTGCTCGAAAGGGGTCAGCGGATTCGCGTTTGGATGGCGGGACCAGATCGTGAAGCTCGATTCCTTTACTCCAAGTTGCGCGATCGATCCTGGCACGCCGATATCATGCTATTTGGCGCATTTGATGACGTAGACGAACTTGTTGCTGCGGCTGACTTGGTGGTATTTCCAAACTTGATAGGTCGGGCACGATTCCTGCTTCCCCATGTCATCGCTTCGGGAGTTGCTTGGATTGCGCCATGCGATGGTGAATGGAAAACTCGCTTAGGAGCCTCGTCGAATTTATTTATGTGGAACGGGGAACTGACTGGAATGGTTCACAAGCTTGAAGAATGGCTGCTCAAACCTCAGGAATTTGAGGCTGCTGCAGGACTGCTTGCGGACAATTTTGTGCGAGCAAATCCCGCAGAAGTCATTCTGGACGATTGGATCAATCTTTTTTCTCGAACATGAGCCACGAATCTCAAGCGGCAAGCAAATTGGCTATTGAATGCTTTGAGTCACTGCGGATACTGATGCAAATGACGGATCGGTTCATAGGAAGGGCCGCGTCTATCCCACACAGCTTGTCCGTTAAAACGTCCGCCAGTCGATGAGGTTGTGCGATTAGATCTTGAACAAGCTTATTTTGAATTGCAAATCAAGTTTTCATGACGCTACGAGTTTGCCAGATAATACCGACACTAGACCAAGGAGGAGCTGAAAAGCAGTTATGCCTTTTGGCGGGTGGGCTCGACCGATCGCAATTCGAGTGTCATGTCATTACGTTGACTCGCGATGGTCCCCGCAAAACGGAATTGGACAAGGCCGGAATTCCCGTTCATTCCGTCCGAAAGAGAGGAAAATTTGATCCGCTGGCGTTGGGCAGGCTGTCTGGAATCATCAAAAAACTTAAGCCCGACATCGTTCACACTTGGTTATTTGCTGCAAATTGTTATGGACGCGCGGCAGCTCGATGGAATCGCGTTCCTGTCGTGATTGGAGGCGAACGCTGTGTCGATCCATGGAAATCAATACCGCAGCTTTGGATGGATCGATACCTAGCTCGCAAGTCCACTGCGATTGTAACCAATAGTACCGGAGTAGCGGACTTTTACGCTGAACGTGGAATTGATCGAGCTCTTTTTCATGTTATCCCAAACGGGATTCCGCAGAGGGGCGCGACGACGATTACGAGGCAAGAAGCCTGCGGCCGACTTGGAGTGCCAGAGGACCGAAAGATCATTGCATCGATCGGGAGACTTTGGCCACAAAAGGGTCACGCCGATTTATTTTGGGCAATGGAACTTTTTCGCGTGGTACGCGATGGCGCGATGCTAGTAGTCATCGGAGATGGACCATTACGCCAACGGCTAGAACATCTTCGCGACCAATATCAATTAGCCAATTGCCTCCGTATGGTTGGAGAACGCAGGGACGTCGCGGAGCTGATGCCACATTTTTCGTTGCTCGTCCATCCGAGCCACTACGAAGGGCAATCGAACGTGATCATGGAAGCCATGCAGGCTTGCGTCCCGGTCATCGCGTCGGATATTCCAGGAAACCGGGATTTGGTTATCCCAGGAGTAACAGGAGAATTATTTCCCCTGGGTGACGCTGAGTTGCTAGCAAGAAAAATGATGGCCTTAATGAAAGACACCAGTTTGTCGGAAAGAATGGGAATCGAAGCAAAGAAGAGAATCGAAGAACACTTTTCCGTACAAAGCATGATCGACCGACACCAAGTACTTTATCAACAGTTATTCCAACAAACAAACTCAAAATAACTGCCACGATTCTGCGTTGTCCGAACGCATTCCTGTCAAGCCCGTAGCATTGCGAATTGTAGTGGGCAATCTCTCGCGAGCTACTAAATGTTGTCCGCCCCATTCCGTTAACGCGAAAAGAGGTAAAATTGCGCCTGAGCAATTACCTCAAGACCGTTACCTTCCACTTCAACAACCCAGTGTAGAGCGATTGTCCCCAATCGCTCAGTAAACCAGTGTAGAGCGATTGTCCCCAATCGCTCAAAACACCTGAACACTCAACCCACACCAAAAATCAACGCCCCTAACACCACCATCCGCTAAACCCCCCGCAACAACGACAAGAAACCAAGTTACTCAAAACATTACACCGACCGTTAATTTCAGGAATGCGTTCAATGGCGACCGAAAGCAAAGCACTGTCGACTAGAGATCAGAATCGCCGTGCTCCCAAGCCATCGGAAATACTCGAGCGATCTCCTCCGTTTGATATTGCCGCCGAGATGGGTGTCTTGGGCAGCGTCATGCTAAGTCCCGATGTTTGCGACGAGCTAACGCTTATCCTACGTGAAGACGATTTCTACGATGATGCCCACCGCAAACTTTATCATCACATGTTGGCCATGCATGAAAGCGGACGCAAAATTGACGTCACACTTCTGGTCAATGAGCTAAAAAAAGCCGGTGAATACGAATTGATCGGCGGCGCTGCCTACTTGGCAAAATTAGCCAACAGCGTCCCCAACGCAGCACATGCAAAGTACTACGGTGAGATTGTTCGAACGAAAGCCACCCTCCGGCGATTGATCGATGCATCCACAACCATTCTTCGCGATGCCTACGAAGACAATCAAGATCCGAAAGAGCTTGTTTCTCAAGCGGAGCAAAAGATATTTCAGATTCAGGACGAACGGATCGCTCAAGCCACCTCGACGATTGGGCAGATCCTTACATCGGCCATGGCTCGAATCGACGCTCGACTGCGTGGTGAGCATGTCGAAGGCGGCGTTGAGACGCATTTCAAAGATTTCGATAACATGACCGGCGGCTTACACAATGGTGAACTCATCATCTTGGCTGCCCGCCCAAGTATGGGTAAAACCGCGCTCGCAATGAATATCGCAGAGCATGTGGCAATGAAAGGCAAAAGTCCCGTACTCTTTGTCAGCCTAGAAATGTCTTCAATCGAACTTGCCGATCGACTGCTATGTTCGGTCGCGAAAGTCAACGGTAGCCGATTGCGAAATGGAACCATCACCTCCGAAGACCGAACACGACTTGTCCAAAAAGCAGTGGAAATCAGCCAAGCACCACTTTACGTCGACGATTCGCCAAGCCGCACTGTTAGCGAAATCGCTGCCGTCGCTCGCCGCATCACGCAACAAGAGAAACAGAAAACACCAAGTCGCCGTTTGGGGCTCATCGTGATCGATTATTTGCAATTGATCGACCCCGATAATGCAAAAGACCCGCGTCAGGAACAAGTTGCCAAAATTGCCCGTCGGCTCAAGATGCTGTCCCGCGAACAACAAGTTCCCGTTTTGTGCTTGTCGCAACTAAATCGGCAAGCCGAAGATAGTAAAGACCATCGACCAAAACTCAGTCACCTTCGCGAATCCGGTGCAATCGAACAAGACGCCGACGTCGTCATGTTCGTCCACCGTGAAGAATACTACCATCGCGGAGCTGATGCAGAACAGTTCTCGGGTCAAGCCGAAATCATTATCGCCAAACAACGTAACGGTCCCGTTGGCGACGTCGAGTTGATTTGGGAACGCGAATACACCCGGTTCCACGACAAAGCGCCCGAACGACACGCTGAATTCGATTCCTACTCCGATTTCTCAGCGCCTGGCGGGTATTGATAGACCTGTTCGCTCAACTCCAAGCCACCTTCTTAATACAGTACACCTGACTTACTTCCAGTTGAATTATAGGCTCAACTAGATCGTTGCGGATCAATCGCGGTCATAGCGCGCCGCGCAGCCTAAAATGCAGTTTGTATTTGCGTGAATCCTGGTTCTGAATATCTGGTCAGGCGTGATGTGCGCGGAAATTTTACAAATCTGAAATTGACTTGTCATCTGTAACTTGGCGAGTCGCATAGCATCGGAAATTCTTCTCCGAAGTTTGAACCGAAGACTGTTTGAATCACGGTAGATCAAATCAATCTCAAAGAATGCGGCACTATGTCCTGATTGTTCTTTATTCGTTTTAGCGATTTGCTCCTCATCCCCCGACCCCTTCTCCTCGGAGTACCGAAGAGAAGGGGGGCAGAGAGGAGAGGCCAAATTTCATGTACGAAACGGCTAATCGGCAGCGTGGCATAACGGGCTTGTGGAAAGCGACGGTGATCGCGGGTAACAGGCATTCGTACGATGCACTTTGGCGATGGACAATTGTTAATTCGACGGTCGAGCGGGGGAGCGAGACTTTGTCTTCGATCAAGGCTCTGTCCTCTCCGCACTGGCTGGAACCATATCCACAGTTTTAGGAGCAAACCATGGGTAAATCGCTGGCAGCACCAATGTTGTCAGCAAAGTCGCGGTCACTAGGCCGCCGATAACTACGGTGGCCAACGGTCGTTGGATTTCGGCTCCGTCGCTGGTCGAAAAGGCCATGGGTAGAAAACCGAGACCGGCAACCAATGCGGTAATGAGGACGGGGCGAAGACGAGAAAGTCCCGTATTTAATAACACTTCGCGCATCGAGTCTCCTGCTTGTCGACGATTTTCTGCCGCACTCACCCAAACGAGCCCATTAAGCACTGCGACGCCAAACAACGCAATAAAGCCGACTCCTGCGGAAATACTAAAGGGCATTTGACGGATCGCCAATGCGTAAACACCACCGGAAGCGGCAATCGGTACGGCTAAAAAAATCAATGCGGCCAAGCTGGCTGATTTGAGCGTTGTATGCAGTAACAAACCGATCAACAGCAACACGATTGGGGTGATCAAACTCAATCGTAGCGAAGCCCGCTGAAGGTTTTCAAAGTCACCGCCCCAGCGAATTTCGTATCCCGAGGGAAGCTGAACTTCGGACTTGATACGCCGCTGAGCCTCCGCAACAAAGCTTGCAACATCTCGTCCCCGTACGTTGGCTTGAACGAATGTTCGTCGTCGATTCCACTCATGCTCGACAGCGGGTGGAGTTTCTTCAACTTGAATGGACGCAAGTTCGCGAAGCGGAATCGATTGACCTGCAGCAGATAAAACAGGCAATTGCCCAACTCGCTCGGCATTCCCACGCCACTCTTCAGGCATTCGAATCACAATTGGAAATCGTTTACGGCCATCAAGAATCGTTCCGGCGTGAAATTCGCCTAAGCTGGAAACTACAGCCATGATATCGTCGGCTTGGATTCCAAAGCGAGCCGAAGCTGCTCGGTTAACTTCGATTTTCAGCGTCGACAAATTGGCTTGGTAATCTGCTTTAACGTCGGCTTGCCCCTCGATCGATCGCAGTATGTGTTCTACTTGCTTTCCCAAGCGTGCTAGTTCCTGCATGTAGTCGCCATAGATCAAACAGGCCACGTCGGCTTTCACACCAGCGACCAATTCATCCACACGCATTTCGATAGGCTGCGTGAATGCGAACAACGCGCCAGGAATTGAATCCGACAATTCACGAGAAAGAGATTCAATGAGCTTTTCTTTGGAAGATGAGCTTGGCCATTCGTCGTGAGGATTCAGCATGACCCAAATATCTGTTTGCTGGACTCCCATCACGTCATTTGCAATTTCTGGTCGACCCGTCTTACAAAAAACGGTCTTCACCTCAGGATGCGACTTGATGATCGATTCGATGGATGCCGACATTGGCACAGCACCTTCGAGTGTAGAACTCGGTAACCGATTCGCCTCGATCAATATGTCGCCTTCGTTCAGTTTAGGCATAAACTCTCCACCGAGGTTGTAGGCAACGGGAAGTGATACGATGAACAGCAGCAAACCAAGGACAGAGACGGTGTAGGGACGAGTTATGATCCAACGCAACATGGGTTCATAGATTTGCTTGAGTCCGCGGATCAGCCAGACTTCGTGATGCTCGGCCCGTCGAGGTAGAATCAGCGAAGTTGCCGCTGGTATGAAGGTTAGCGACAGTACAAGAGACGCGCCCAATGCAAACAGGACCGTAAGTGCCATGGGGCGAAATAGTTTGCCTTCGCTACCTTCGAGCATCAGGATCGGCAAATAGACAATTGCGATGATCAATTCGCCAAACATCGTTGGCTTACGTACTTCAATGGCGGCATCGCGAATGATTTCTGTTTGCGTCTTGGTTTGGCCATCGATTCCAAGTCGTCGCAGACAATTTTCGACCATGATCACGGAAGAGTCAACGATCAAACCAAAATCGATCGCACCGAGGCTCATCAAGCTTGCTGAGATCGCCGTGACATACATGACGTTGGCTGCAAACAGCATCGACAGTGGGATTGCCAATGCGGTGACAACACCTGCGCGAAAGTTCCCCAGCATCAGCAATAATATGATGATTACCAAAGCACCACCGGCCACAAGGTTTTCGACCACTGTCACTAAAGCTCGATCGATTAGATCCGTTCGGTCGTAGATGATTTCAACGGATACGCCTTCTGGCAAGGATGTATTGACACTTTTCAGTTTATCTTTAATTCGGTGGACGACTAGGCGCGAATTTTCGCCCACTAGCATCATCGCCATACCGATTACCACTTCGCCGCGACCGTCTCGCGTCGCAACGCCTTGCCGCAGAAGAGCACCCTTACCGACGGTTGCCACGTCACGAATCAAGAGCGGCGTGTCATCCTCACCCGAGCGAAGCACAATGCCTTGAATGTCTTCAACCGATTTCAATAGAGCCTGTCCCCGAATGAATCGCTGTTGATCACCTGCAATGTAGTACCCTCCGCCAGCGGTCAGATTGTTTGACTCAACAGCCCTCGCGATATCCAGGATGGAGATTTCGTGCATATACATTTTTTGAGGGTCGGGACGAATTTCGTAGGACATATAGTAACCGCCGTGCGAATTGACATCGGTTACCCCAGAAACGGATCGCAGTTGGGGAGCAATATCCCAATCCAAAATACTGCGAAGGTCGGCGATCGAATGGCGATCACTGCGGACTTCGAACTGAACAACTTCACCGAGTGCCGTGGAAAGCGGACCGATTTCGGGAGTGGCCATTCCCGATGGTATTTTTTCGCGGGCTACGATAAGTCGTTGGTTGACCAGTTGTCTGGCCCAATAAAGATCGGTGCCTTCGTCAAAAACGATGGTGACAAGCGAAATGCCGAGTCGCGAGATGCTGCGCAGTTCCTGGACGCGGGGGATACCGTTCATAGCAAATTCCACGGGTGTCGTTACATATTGTTCAACCTCAAGGGGCGAAAGTGCTCCTGCCGAAGTTACGACCTGAACTTGGACATTGGTCATGTCCGGCACGGCATCAATGGGCAAATTGATTGCCGAAATAGCGCCCGCGACTGCGATGAGTATGGTGACGCTGAGGACAAGAAATCGATTGGTAAGAGAAAACTCGATTAGTTTTGTTAACATATTTTTTTCTTCCTAGGAGATTTAGTGTATCGAGGTGACTATGGCAAAAACGATGTGTCGTCTTTTGCATTCCATCACTCTTCTTCGAGGATGGCGTCACTCGCAATTGCCAAGACTCCCTTGGAAACGATTTCGCTATTGGCCGGAATATCCGTGAGCAATTCAACTTGGCGGTCCGAGGAGCGACCAATCTTGACCGGTAACAACTCGAATGATTCTTCGCCTTTCTTGACGAGAATAAAATGATTTCCATCATTTGTGAACAAGGCTTCGCTGGGGAGAATAATGCTGAGTTCCTTCAGCGGTTGGTAAAACCGAAGTTGCGCGAACATGCCTGGCCGGAGAAGGCCCTCTTTGTTTTCAACTTCGACGGCGATGCGAATAGCTCCGGAAGCGGACTGAACTTTGCCGCCTACGTAAACTTGTTTTCCAGTTAAAGTGCCCAGTTGTTCTAAACCGAGGACGCGTACGTCGACTGGCGTTCCCTTCTCAATGGATAAAAGATCCCAATCTTGAGGTCGTAAATCGCCAGCAACCCAAATTTTACTAACATCAGCAACCAGTACTTGGGTTGCGCCAGCAGCAGCTCGCTCGCCTCGTGCGAAATTCCGCTCGATCAAAATCCCGTCGCGGTTGGAACGATAAATGAACGAATCCAGTTCATCGGCTCCCGCATTTTGCTCTTCGGAAGTCGACGCGGAGCCGATCAAATGGTTGAGTTCAGATTGAATCGATTCAGTTGTACGTTCATTGGCCTTCAATTCGTTTGCTGCTTGGAGTACTTGTTGCCGCAAGTCAAAGCGAGTCTGTTGGATCGTTGTTTGAATTAAAGTTTCGGCAGCAGCTAGTCGCGTCTCGTTTTCGATCAGGAGCTTTTCCGGAAGAGCGCCGGAAACGGAAGCCGGCTTCATCGCAATCAAGATTTTTTCGGCAGCGCGCTGATTCGCCAAAGCCTCGAGGATTTGACCGCCAAGCTTTCCAAGTTCCTTTGACGACCAGTCTTGCTGGAGGCGTGCTGCATCCTTGGAATTGATCGCATCGACAAGCAATGTAACGTTCTCCTCCAAATTGCGGTGCCAGTCGAGAGCTTCTCTCGCACGCATCTCGGATTGGCGACTTGTGGCAAGGCGAGAACGAATGTCAGCGATTTCGGGGCACGAGAGTTTTAGAAGTGGTTGCCCGTGACGAACTTCACCGCCTAACGCAACGTAAACATCCTGAACAAAAACTTCGGTGGGCGTGGTGACAGCGAAATGGCGATCAGGATCTAATTCAATCCGTCCTGAAATCTCGCGTTCTATCTGCCAAGGCGCCTGTTTAACTTTACAAAGTTCAATTCCTGCCGCTTTTTGTTTTGAAAGCGGTACAACCAGCGAACGAGCTTCGATTGCGTCCTGCACCACTGCAGAATTTCGTATTGAAGATTGATTGAGAGCGGTTTCGGTTTGGATTGTCAGTTTGTTGGAGTGTTTCCACTGCTCACGAACAATCCAAGTTGAGGTAGCAATAAAACCAACGGATGAAAGGATCGCGATGATCCACGGAGCCGATTTTCTCAGGCGTGCAGACATTTGATAACCAACTTGAATTGGGAAAATGGAATTCTGATTTCAAAGATATGATTCGAATGAGAGCGGTTAGCTTCATATCGACTCAAAAAAAGATGGAAACAAGCTCAACGAGCGAGTTTCTGGCTCAGCACAAGCAAACGCTGAGCAGGCTTAGAATCCCAGGATTGTCGGGAAAGGTCGACATGAATGATCGAGAAGTAGTTTCCGCACATTTCATCTGCGGTTGAAGCGAAGTCATTTCAACGGTTTCGATCACGCAGTTGCAAATATCCAGAACGGAAATCAAATCACAAAATGCGCCGTGGGATGTCATCCCCGAAATATCAATCGTTTGCCCAGTATGAAGGCCTTGTTCGGTTTGATCCAAAGAACCGAAGGCGAAAATCCAATGGAAATGCAGTTCATCGTGCTCTGCGGGTGATGCGGACCGGTGAAAGGTATTTTCGTGATGAAGCAAGGAGTGCTCGGTCGACGACTCTGCCATCATGTCATGCGCGTGTACAAGTGGCAACGGAGCGCCACTTGCGGCAATGAGCAAATAGAGAATCAAAATTCGATGAACAAAACTCACATTTCACCCAAACACTTGTGCAATGCAAATAGCTATTTTCGACAGGCGGTTTAACTATCTTGACACTTCAGTATAGCCGAAACAAATTGGGAAGCTACTCGATATGCGCCACCCATGATTTTAGGCGAACACGCTAGGATTCCGGGATTTGCCAATTACTTCTAACAAAATGCTCTGGTAATTGGGATCAAGCTTTATCGACCAGCCGCACCGCTTATTGCTATGACAACAGCTACTGCGATAAAAGCGAGATACATTGCCATGATAGCCAAATTAATGATCACCAGGACGCCAACGATGCGGATCACTGTCGCAAGTCTTGTCGATGCGTTTAGCAGCTTGGTATTGTCATGCGGGAAATCAAGAGATAACGACTCCCCCGCATTCTTAAGACATAGACCAAGCCATATGGGTAGCCAAGCGAAGATGAGTCCTACAATCGTGATCGCATAGATGATTCCGATAACAAGATTGAACCATCCAATTAGTTTTAGCCAACCCGCTACTTCATGCAACGGTTGCATGACATGAAATCCAAGTTGCGAGGTCGGAAGTGCATAGGGTTGAGCAACCGGCGGAGGTTCATATGGTGAAGACATTTATGGTTCCATTTACATAGTGCACTCGAATTTTGCTACGAGTTGGTTGGAAAAAATTGGAATTTTGCCAGGTCGGATTGTAACATACGCCGCAGGGGCAATTAAACGGTTAGCTGCCGCACGTTGACTCATCGATTTTTGACGTTCGACACGCTCGAACGCTTGCTTCTCTCAAAAACTTGCTCGTAAAGCCTGGAAAACGATTCTGCATCGAAGCGTTTCGCAAACTATTATTGGCCAATGTCTTCATACCAAAGTTGTGGTTGATCACAAACAAAACGTCGCATTAACTCAATACATTGGGCATCGTTGAGAATGGTCAGTTCTACGCCGCGTTGGCACAGGAGAGATTCCGGGCCTTGGAAATTTTGGTTTTCGCCAATCACGATTCGAGGTATCTTGTAGAGCAAAGCTGCGCCGGAACACATGTCGCAAGGTGAAAGTGTGGAGTAAAGAGTGGCTCGCTGGTAATCTTTCGCGCTTCGCCGGCCTGCATTTTCCAAGCAGTCCATTTCGGCATGTAGGATAGCGCTGCCGTTTTGAACTCGTCGATTGTGACCACGCCCTACAATCTTGTCATCGATGACAAGTACCGACCCAATCGGAATGCCACCCTCGGTCAATCCCAATTTCGCTTCGGCAATCGCTGCTTCGAGAAACCTTTTATGAGTCATCATGGTGTTCGTACTCGACATAAGTCTGTCATGACCTAAGCGCTCCTACTAGATGGAAAGCACTTTTGCGAACCACTAAAAGCCGTATCTTAAAGCTCAGCTTACTAGACGCAAAAGGTGACCGCAGTCGATAAATATTCCGACGAGAATCTGACTAGGTCAAAATCATATCGTCGACGCTCATGCCCGATGGGATCATCGGGAGCACGTGTTCTTGGTAAGGGACTTCGACGTCGAGAACAAACGGTCCGGGATGGTTGATCATTTCTTCTAGAGCCGATTTCAGATCAGAGCGAAGGCGAACTGACGCGCCGCCGCAGCCGTAGCCTTTGGCAATTGCTACAAAATCCGGATAACGCTGCTGCACGTAAGAATGCGGAACGGTACTGCCCGTTCCTGCGGCTTCTTCGTGGTCGATCGGGCCCAGGTAGGTGTGTGCGCGGTTAGAGCCCATGAATCGATCTTCCCATTGAACCACCATGCCCAAGTGTTGATTGTTCAGCAACAGGACTTTGACCGGCAACTTCTCGCAAAAACAGGTTGCCAACTCTTGGATATTCATTTGGAAACTGCCATCGCCGTCGATGTCGATGACCAATGAATTCGGATGGGCTGCTTGAACTCCCATCGCCGATGGCAAACCAAATCCCATGGTGCCAAGTCCGGAGCTGCTCATCCACTGACGGGGCTTGCGAAACTTAAAAAACTGAGCTGCCCACATTTGATGCTGTCCAACACCCACACTGACGTAAGTATCGCGATCGGACGTCAGTTCGGACAAGGTTCGAATGGCGTGTTGTTGCAGGATGCCATCGAAGTTTTGATCGTAGGTAAACGGAAACTTTTCTTTGTACTTAGCACACTGTGCGGTCCAAGCTTGGATGTCTTCTGGTGCTTCGACGATCTTGTTTAGCTCGCCAATCGCGTATTTGACGTCGCTCCAGACCGAAATGTGGGCAACTTTGTTCTTGTTGAGTTCCGAAGGATCGACATCGATGTGCGCGATCTTGGCATGCTTGGCAAAGGACTCGACTCGGCCCGTCACGCGATCGTCGAAACGGACACCCAAAGCAATCAACAGATCGCAATCGCGAATTGAATAGTTCGCATAGGCGCTACCGTGCATACCCAGCATATCCATGGACAGCGGCGCATCGCCCGGATAAGCCCCCAGTCCCATGACAGTCATCGTCACGGGAATTCCAGTCCTCTTGACCAGTTCTCGTAATTCGTTCGATGCATCTCCGGTGATCACTCCACCACCTGCGTAAATGACTGGTCGTTTGGCGTGACGAATCGCTGCAGCAATCTGACGGATCTGTTCAGGTTTTGATCGAGGAGTATCGACCCGATAACCGGGTAGGTTCATAGGAACGTTCCAATCCACTTCGCAACTATCCAATTGAACGTCTTTCGGCATGTCTATCAGAACGGGTCCGGGACGGCCTGTCGTGGCAATATGAAATGCCTCTTTCATGATGCGAGGCAAGTCTTCGACATGCGTAACCAAATAATGATGCTTGGTGATGCCGCGGCAAATTTCGACCATCGGCGTTTCTTGAAAAGCGTCGGTTCCGATGACCTTGGTTGGCACTTGTCCTGTGATTGCCAGCAATGGAACGCTATCCATCTTTGCATCGGCAATCGAAGTAACCAAATTTGTCGCTCCTGGACCGCTGGTTGCCATGACGACACCGATCTTGCCGGTCGATCGCGCGTAACCTTGAGCCGCAAACGCCCCGCCTTGTTCATGGCGTGGCAGGATTGTCCGCAGTTTGTTTGAGTAGCGAGTAAGCGACTGGTGCATAGGCATACTGCAACCGCCGGGATATGCAAAAATGACATCCACGCCGTGGTCTACCAGGGATTGGACGAGGATATCGGCTCCGGTCATGACGTTGGTGGTATGGCTGACCTTGGTCGATGTCATGGATGAACGCTCCTCAAACAACTCGAATTAACTGAAACGAAAAAAGGCTCTGATTTGGCCGAATGGAATTCTTTCGACCACCCTATGATACCGCTCTTTACTCAAAATACGAGCGATTGGGTAATCCGAAGCGCACCGGAGTCGGTTCAATTTCAAGCATTTATCACCAAGACACTGTAAGCAGAAATTACGTTCGGCGGTAGAAGCATTTGTCAGAATCATCTACGCAAGCTCACGGGCAGAGTAGCTTGCAAAGCTACCCTGTTTAGGGCAAGTAAAATCGCCGTACTTGTTGATTCAAAATGTCGATAACCAATCTTTTAATCAGAGAGAAGTGGATTCGCGGATTGACTTGCATTACACCCACTGATAAACCCAATCTTCGAGGGTATCAAGTTGGTTTCAGTTTTAAGCCATGTTTTCGGAAATGCTGGCAAAAGAATGCTGGCAAAAATAAGGTGGGGCCGTGAAAGACATCGCAGTGATTTTGCCAGCAGCGGGAAAGAGCACGCGCTTTGGCGATATGTTTCAAAGCAAAGTTTACGCACTGCTGAATAATCGAGCCGTTTGGCTTCACGCTGCCGACGCATTCCTCGACCACCCCCGAGTGTCGCAAGTCATTGTTGTGGTCGATCCCGACGAGCGTCAAACGTTCACCGAAAAATTTGGGGGAACGGCCAGCATGATGGGGATTGAGATTGTTACAGGCGGCAAAGAACGATGGCAAAGCGTTCAGAACGGGCTGGGCAAAGTCAAAGCGGACGCCAAATTGGTCGCCATTCATGACGCGGCACGGCCCTGCATTGCACGTACTTGGTTGGACTCAGTTTTTGAGAAGGCAGATGAAACTGGCGCTGCAATTTTGGCGAGCCCGATTTATGGTACTGTAAAACGGGTTGGTGGCCAGAAGATCATTGACCAGACAGTGCCGCGCGAGGGACTTTGGCAAGCTCAGACGCCACAAGTTTTCAAACGCGAATTGATTTGCCGCGCCTACGCCGATCGACGCATTCCAAATCCCACCGATGATGCGGAGCTAGTTGAAAAATTGGGAGTGTTAGTATCTGTTGTCGAAGCCAGTCCCTTGAACATAAAAATAACAACCAAAGAAGACCTCAAATTTGCCGAGCTCGCTTTAAGATCGCTACCCAAAGCTCGGCCTTTTCCATTTTAGTAAAACGATCCATTGAACATGATATCTGACATCCTGAATGAACTAAAATGGCGGGGACTCGTTCATCAATGCACGGACGAAGATGGATTGAGCAAACTGCTCGCGTCTTCCAAAGCTGTGTATGCTGGCTTTGATCCGACAAGCGATAGTCTTCACGTCGGCTCACTGCTGCCGCTTACTGTGCTTCGCCGTTTCCAGAAAGCTGGTCATCGTCCCATCGCGCTGGTTGGTGGAGCTACGGGAATGGTGGGCGACCCGAGCGGCAAGAGCGAAGAGCGAAACCTTTTGTCGAAAGAACAACTGGCACAGAATGTTGCTGGCATTCGACGCCAGATGGAACAGTTCCTGGACTTCGAAGGACCCAACGCTGCGATTGTGGTCAACAATTTTGATTGGATGAGCAATTTTTCATTTTTGGATTTCCTTCGCGATGTCGGCAAGAACTTTCCGGTGAACGTCATGTTATCCAAGGACTCCGTCAAGAGTCGGCTAGATTCTACGAGCGGTCTCAGTTACACCGAATTCAGTTACATGCTTTTGCAAGCCTACGATTTTGCTTACTTGGCCAAGCAGCACGACTGTCAGCTTCAAATTGGCGGCAGCGATCAATGGGGGAATATTACAGCCGGCATCGACCTTGGTCGCCGAATGCACTCGATGCAGCTCTTTGGTATGACTTGTCCACTGCTTTTGACTAGCGACGGTCGGAAAATGGGCAAAACAGAAAAGGGTGCCGTTTGGCTTTCCTCAGACAAAACCAGCCCGTATGCCTTTTACCAGTATTTCGTAAACGTGGCCGATGCGGATGTTCTCATGACGCTAAAATTCTTGTCAGACATTGACCGCGAAGAAATCGAGTCGCTCGAAATCGCAACGCGTGAGAAACCGCACGAACGCCTTGCACAGAAAAGGTTAGCCGAATCGCTGACTGAACTGGTTCACGGTCCAGCGGGGCTTGAGTTGGCTCAACAAGCCACACGAACTTTGTTTGGTGCTGAAATCGACAATCTCAAAGACAACGAATTGCTAGAGATTTTTGCGGATGTCCCAAGCTGCGAGCAGCCGCGTTCTCTTTTGTCTGGAGCGGGTCAAAACATTGTCGAAGCATTGTGCACGGCCAAATTGGCTTCGTCGAAAAGTGAAGGACGTCGTATCGTCGAACAAGGTGGCGCTTACGTCAACAACCGTCGAATCGATAGTTTGACCTATAATTTGACCGAATCGGATTTGGCCAGCGAATCGGTCATTGTTTTACGAAGCGGGAAACGTAAGTACGCGCTCCTTAAGTTTGTTTGAGGTTTACCCCCTTGTTGCAAGTTCCCTGAATGGATTCAGATCATGTCAACGACCCAACCCAAGCGAATACTGATCTCCCGATTGAGTGCGATCGGTGATTGCGTCGAAACGATGCCGGTGGTGACGGCTCTAAAACGAGCATGGCCAGATTGCGAAGTCACCTGGATTGTGGATTGCGCTGCCGAGCAGCTTTTGAAAATCCATCCCGCTGTCGATCGTGTTATTCGCGTCCGCAAAGGCTTCCTGAAAAAGCCTTCTTCGATATTGAAAATTCGACGGCAACTTCGTTCGCATCGCTTTGACATCGTCATCGATGCCCAGGGCCTAATGAAGAGCGCCTTGGTGGGATGGCTTTCGGGGGCCAAGCGTCTGATTGGTTTCGATTCGTCCCAAGCCCGCGAGCAAGCTTGGTGGTTCTATACCGACTGCGTGCAAGCCACTGAGGATCACTTGGTGGATCGTCATCTCCAATTGTTGGAGCCATTGGGGATAGCTCGTACGCCTGCTTCTTTTGATTTTCAAATTCCTGATTCCGATACGAAATGGTGCAAGTCATTTCTTAAAACGGAAGGACTGCGGCCGCATGATTTTGTGGTTATCAATCCGGGCGCTGGCTGGGCAAGTCGGCGATGGCCAGCAGATCGATTCGGACGGGTGAGCGAGGAGTTGTGGAGCCAGCACCAAATGCGGTCAGTCATCGTATGGTCTGGCGATGCAGAGTACGAATTGGCTTCGGAAATTCGGCGTCATTGTCCTACCGCCGTGATCGCCCCCAGTACTTCGCTGACTCAACTTTCCGCTGTAATTGCGTTTAGTCGGTTTGTCGTAACTTCCGACACGGGACCGATGCATATGGCAGCAGCGATTGGCACCCCGTGCATCGCACTCTTTGGCATTACAAATCCATCGCACTGTGGACCTTATGGCGTGGGGCATATGGTTATTCAGAAAGGCGAAGTACCCGTATTAACCAGTCGCGAGCGCCGTAATTGCGATAATTCCTTACTGCGTCAAATTCAAGTTAGCGACGTATCGGACGCTTGTCGCGAATTGCTCAACGATCAACATCACCGATGTTATGTTGGCGGTCAGCTTGTTCAAAAGTCAGCATAAATATCATGAGTTCGCAGTTTGACAAAACGAAGCATACAGGCGGAACAGGGATTTTTTTAAGAGTTTGCTCCGACCAGCACTGCGATTGTCGATAGACTGGATGGTTCTAAAGGAGTTGCTTGCGAATTCCATACCCCGCATTTTGTTAGACAACAAAGACACTGATCAACCTAAAGCAAATCGTAGGATCGCACCTACGATCGACAATTCCAAAGGGCCTGCTTTGTGACCGTTCGCATTCGACCATTCCTGAACTCTGATTCACCAAGCTTGGCGAAGTTGTGGAACACTCATCACCAATTAGCCGGCGTTCCTGGACAGTTCACCGAATCAGAATGGGAGTATTCGGTACTCGGCAAATTGATCTTTGATCCAGAGGGGCTATTGATTGCCGAAGACGACACATGCGCATTGGGCTTTGTTCATGCAGTTACTTTAGGAACAGAGTGTGGTTCGCCGGATTCTGTTACCGAAGGCCTGATAAATGCACTCTGCCTTTCGGAACATCCTGAACAAGATGAGATCGCACGTCAATTGATTCATGCTGCTGAACAGTACTTGGAAAGACGCGATGTAAAATGTGTTTTTGCGACAGGTAGTCCGGATCGGTTCGCATTTTATTTGGGAGTGGGTGACACCGCTGGTGTGATCGGAGTCGCGACTCGCGACGTGCGTTTGCAAAAATGGCTTGAGCAGTCTGGTTATGTGAGCGGTGCAATTATCAACTCATGGCAGCTTCCATTGGCGAATTTTCGGACTCCAATGGACCGAACGCAAATTGCCATTCGACGCAAAGGAAAAATAGAGATCTTGAGCAATCCCGCCTCGGATAAATCGTGGTGGCTCGCCACGGTGCTCGGCCATGGAGAGATGTTTGCGTTCAAGCTGATCATGCGAGAAGCAGACGCGATCGAAAAGCGAGTTGAATTTTGGCAACCCGAGTTTGCTTCGCTAAACACGTCGGGGGCCTTCATGCATTTTATTATGCCCAAGATCGTCGATCAGACGTCGCTCGATCACTACTCATTCTTAATTTCAGAAGCTTTGAGGCATTTTCAGCAGGGACGAATTTCGCGTGTGCGAACAGCTGTTTACAGTGACGATGAGTTCGGCAATCGGCTTCTCGAGCGTCTCAACTTCCGGAAGGACCTGCAAGGTACATTGTATGAAAAATGCAGGACGTAAGTTAGACGATTGATGCGCGGCGTTAAATAGCGGTGACCTCAACCGACACAGATAAATTCTGAGTTCCACCCCCAAGATAAACGCCGCGAATGGGAACTAAGTCAGCGTAATCGCGGCCCCATCCAATCGGAATGTGGTCGGTATTGCACGTGCAAGAATTCGTGGGATCGAAATCAAGCCACCCAATTTCAAATCCACAATAAACCGACACCCAAGCATGCGATTGATCGGCCCCGACGTGCTTGGAAGAGTCCTGCGAGCGAATCGTGCGCAAATAACCACTCACGTATCGTGCAGGGATTCCAATCGAGCGCAGGCATGCAATTTGGATGTGAGCGAAATCCTGGCAAACACCTTTTCGAAGCCGAAAAGCTTCTTCTGTGGGCGTGTCGACTTGGGTTGCGTTGACGTCATATTCAAATTCGGCATGGATTCGTTTCGTCAAATCCAAGACGCCATCCAGAATACTGGTCCCAGTTCCAAATGAAGACCGAGCGTACTCGGAAAACGGTGGTGCACGATGTATGCGAGGGGAAGGGAATGTGAATAGGCAAGTTTGTACCCAGGCCGGATCCGTGCGCTCTGCAACACCATCGCGAACGGACTCCCAAGCAGGACTGGCAGAATGATCCGGCCAAGCTTGACCGACCACAGTCAATCGACTTTTCGCCGTTACCGCCAACAGTTTATGGTCTTCTTCTATTGAAAAACAATGCACAACATTTCCGAAGAAATCATTTCGTTTGCGGGTGTATTGTGGATGCGGCCGAATGTGAAGTCGGTGTGAATCGCACAAAACATTGCCATCCGTGCGCGGCGATAACAGCAATAGATTGTGACAGACGCGAACTGGCAACTCATAGTGGAACGTTGTTGTATGTTGGACCAAGTAATTTACATTCACGGAGTTATTTCCTTGGTCGCTGAAGCGAAGTAACGCTGAGTGCCAGCATGTATCAAGAACCTACCTGATATCTCGTTCGCTAGTTTCGGCAACTGTTCATAAATTCTCAGTAATAACCGAGACAGAGAAAGTCGATCTCCCCGCGTATCGACTTGCGCAAGCTCAAGAACATCTGCCAGCTTTACCGCGTTACTTAAAGAAAGAGACAGTCGCAATTCCATTGGCAATTGTGCTTGCGTTGCATTTCGCGGGAGTTTCTCGATGTGCCCCACAATAGTCTCCAATTGGAAAACAAGTGAACGCGGATTCGAATCGTCCGTCAACAACAAATCAAGAACAGCCGGGAATTGCAAATTCGAAAGATAACGCGATCGGTACGTCATCAAACTATCGCAAACTTGAAGTACTGCCTCAAGCACGCCTGCGTCATCTTGCTTCTTACAATGCACGGCCAACATGATTCTTAGTATTTGGGAGGTGTACATCGAACGCTCGATACGTCGACCGAGATCCATCAGACGCCAACCCTGCGTTCGGGTCATGTTTTCGCTGGATAAACCGGATAAAGCGGAAAGAGAAATAATTGCGGAATCAAGGACGCCAAGCACATCGGAAGCATCCCAAATGAGCTGCTTTTCCGGTCGCACCATCAAGGCATCGACAGAGTACATCACGCGAAGAGCGTCGAGGGATATTCGATCTCTTACCGATGAAGCGATATGAATCGCATTCGTAACTGCCGATCGCAGCGATTGTGGATTGCTCGCGTCAAAGATACTTTCCGGAAGCATCGAGCCAATCGAAGACATCCCGACTACCTTGTTGTTATCCAGTTTCGTATCGGGGACTTGTCCCAGTTCAACGCATGCACGAATCAAGCTTTCAACGGCACTGGACTGCTCTTGTTCGTTGTTCATCACTTGCAAAGTTGTACGAGCTAACCGCGCCAATTGTTCCGCCCGCTCCAAGTATCGACCCAACCAAAACAAATTGTCGCCGGATCGCGAGGTAAGATCAGCGCCGCTCCGTTTGAGCGTTAGTACGGATTGATTCCCACCGAGGAGCGTTACCGGCTCGACCGAGGAAGTTGAAAGAATCCAGACGTCTTGACTTCGTTCGCCGCTGCTCATGTTATGCGCCAAGGTATCTGCGTTTGGAGATACCCGTGCGAGAGCGCCTGGCAATGCATCGTAGCCGCCACCGTTTGCAACAAGGAAAGTCCGCAATGCCAGAGACCACGGTTGCAACTGGCCTTGGTGAAGTACGGGAGTCGTGGAACGTGTAACGATTTCTTCCGCTACAAATTCTTGAGGCCTGCTCAGCAATCGTTTTCGAAATGTTTCTTTCTTATCAGCGGACATCAAATGCGTTTGGATGACGGTTTCCTGGTTGACACGAAATGCAGGGCGAAATTGGACTTGTTCGAACCGATTCAGTGCTTTTTGCAAGCCGCTCGCATCGCCACACCACCAAGTTTCGATGGAGGGCAAGCGTAAATCTTGATTAAGAAAATGTTGGCAGATCCGCGGCAGGAACGGCATCATGATTGGCGATTCGGCAATCGCTGTACCCAGCGCGTTAGCGACCGAAACACCCGCCGAACGAATCACTTCTAACAAGCCCGGAACTCCTGCCTCGCTTTTCCCAGCAAGCTCAACAGGATCGGCCAAGTGGTCTTCGAATCGTCGAAAAAGTACCTCAACGGGCAGTAACCCGCCGAGCGTTTTTACAACAACGCGATTTTCACGGACAGCCAGGTCGCCACCTTCGACCAACGTGTATCCCAGGTATCGGGCAAGCAGTGAATCCTCGGCATACGATCGACTTGACGGGCCTTTGCTCCACATGGCTATGCGAGGATTGTCCTGATGCCGACTGGCTAAACTGCGAAGCGTTTCGCGCAACGTAATAAAGAACGATGCAATTCGCTGGACATTGCAGTTGCGGAAAGCAGTTGGCAAAATTCGCGAAGCGATCAATCTGTTTTCCAGTATGTAACCAAGTCCAAATGGGGATCTTGTTCGATCACCCATCGCTCGCCACTGTCCATTTGGCAAACGGACCACGTCCGCAGCGTAAAGGTGCAAATGCCGTTTTATTGAACTAGTTAGAGTGTGATAAGCAGGAAAATAGTATTCGTGTCCGTAAAGAACATCCGGCGGCACTATTCGTTCCTGAAGCAGCGTTTGGGGTCCGAAAAGGTCGAGTACGATTAGGTCAGCAATCAGTGCGCGCTGTTTGAGGCCTTCAGTCAGCCCATTCCATTCGGTTTCTTCGATAACCAGCGGAATCGGATCTAAGATCCAAGGTCGCGACACTCCGGCGCTTGCGTCTTGCGGGTTGAAGGTAACACCTTCCTCGGATATTTGTCGGCGTGCAGTTTCCCAGCGTCGCTGTAATTCCGCGAAATCAAGCGGATAAATTTGTTCCGCCAATTTGTGGTACGCAGGACGAACCAAACCATTCGGATCAATGGCTTCATCATAAGCCGCTGTGTTAGGCCGATAGTTTTGGAAAATTTGAAATGGATTAGCGGAATTCATCCGTGAGTTCGCAATTTTCAATATCGATGAGAGGGACGACGCAAATCCAATGTCAACGGGAATTCAGGATTGGATTCCTCCGAGGACAATTCCACGGTTCCAGGAGTATAGCCGATTTCTGAAAATCGCGCCGACCGACGCGCTTCGGCTTCGTACGCATTTACGGGAAAGGATTGGTAGTTTCTGCCTGCGGGATGCGAAACGTGGTACATGCAACCGCCAATCGATCGACGCGCCCAAGAATCGAGCAAATCGATAACCAACGGAGTATGAACTGGAATGGTGGGATGTAGGCAGCTTGGCGGTTGCCAAGCTCGATAGCGAACGGCACCGACAAATTGGCCCGATTGACCCGTCGGATGCAATGGGATGCGACGACCATTGCAAGTCACGACGTAGCGAGAATCCAACATTCCGTCCAGCTTTACTTGAAGTCGTTCTACGGACGAATCCACAAACCGAACCGTACCGCCTCCTCCAGGTTCTTCGCCTAAGACATTCCACGGTTCAATTGCAGCCCGCAATTCCAGATGAATGTTATCGCGCGTGATCTCGCCAATTTTAGGGAATCGAAACTCGAAATGAGAACCAAACCATTCTCGTTTCAACTCAATGCCGTTTCGATCGACTTCGTTCAAGACGTCGCCAAAGTCCGACCAATTAAAATGGGGCAGCATGAATCGGTCGTGCAACGATGTACCCCATTCGACTAGAGGCTGCTCATACGGCTTGCTCCAGAAAATGGAAATCAAGGATCGTATTAGCAACTGTTGGGTTAGACTCATCTGCGCATGCGGAGGCATTTCAAAGCCCCGGAATTCGACCAAGCCCAAGCGTCCTGTCGAACTATCTGGCGAGTAAAGCTTGTCGATACAAAATTCCGCTCGATGTGTGTTACCGGTCAAGTCAGTCAGTAAATTTCTAAATACGCGATCCACTAACCAAGGTGGGCAATACTGGTCGCGAGGTGGTATTTGACTAAATGCGATTCGGAGTTCATACATCGCATCCCGACGGCCTTCGTCAACTCGAGGTGCTTGGCTTGTTGGACCGATGAATCGACCGCTAAACAGATAAGACAGTGATGGGTGATTGATCCAGAATCCTACGAGACTCTTTAATAAGTCCGGCCGACGCAGGAACGGACTATCAGCAGGAGTACGTCCACCGACGACAATGTGATTACCGCCTCCGGTACCCGTGTGTTTTCCATCTAAGTCAAATTTTTCGGTCCCCAACCGAGTTATTCTCGCTTCGTCATACAAATCAGTGATTTGTGCAATGAGTTCGCGCCACGATGTGGTTGGGTTGGTATTGACCTCGATCACACCAGGATCGGGCGTTACCTTGATTACTTCGACCCGCGCGTCATGTGGTGGCAAATATCCTTCGACAATTACCGGCAAGCTTGTTACATGGGCCGTCGCTTCGATCGCAGCGATCAAATCGAGGTAATCTTCCAAACGCTCGACCGGCGGCATGAAAACATAAAGCTGACCGTCCCTGGGTTCTATACATAACGCAGTTTTAACAATACCCGAACTGCTTGCTGGAACGCTCGGATCGTGAACCGGTCGAGTTTGCAGAGAAACGCTCTGAGAGTGCGGTTGCTGACTAGCACTCGCTTCAGATCGCTGCGATAGGTAGCGTGGCACGGGCAGGGGACCAACAGGCTCGGTCGGGTCTGTCACGTAAAATCCATTCCCGTAGGAAGGAGCTTGCCACACGAGCGAATCCAATGGCAGCCTCAATCCAATCGGAGAGTCGCCCGGTAACAAGAACAATCGATCACGTCGAAATGGCCACACACCTGACGTCCATTTTGGTTTCGCTTGCCACCACTGCCGACGCATGGGAATGACCAATCCCACCGGCGCGCCCAATCCGCGTTCAAACACGCGAAACATCCGAGCGCGTTCTTCGGCGTCTCCAATTTTCGGATCGAGCGGATCGACATTGACCGGCAGCTGTTGCTCCTTGAGCATAAAATGCGCGACGTCTTCGAAAGCCGGAAAAATATGTGCGTTATCCAATTCCAATATATCGGACAACTTTTCCGCGAAAGTCCGGGCATGTTTCATGGTGTGACCGTAATCACGGTCGGTTTGCGCGACCAATTTCACATCGTGCCAAATGGGAATGCCGTCCTTGCGCCAGAAACAAGCCAACGCCCAACGTGGCAATGATTCTCCTGGATACCATTTTCCTTGGCCGTAATGAAGCAAACCCCCGGCGGCAAATCGTTCTCGAATGCGTTTGAGTAGTTGTTCTGAAAGCTTCCGTTTGCTGGGTCCAACGGCGGCTGTGTTCCACTCTTCGCCGTCCATATCGTCGATCGAGACAAATGTCGGCTCTCCGCCCATGGTCAAGCGAACATCTTGCGTGATTAAACGTTCGTCAACTTGATCTCCCAGTAGGCAGATCGCGGCCCATTGGTCTTCCGAGTATGGCTTGGTGACACGCGGGTCTTCGTGCACGCGCGTGACTTGCATCGCGAAATCGAACTGCGTTTCGCAAAGTTCCAGGGTGCCCGTGACGGGCGCAGCAGACGATGGCGATGGCGTGCATGCCAGAGGGATGTGACCTTCGCCAGCAAACAATCCCGAAGTCGGATCAAGTCCAATCCATCCGGCGCCAGGAACGAAAACCTCTGTCCATGCGTGAAGATCCGTAAAATCCGCTTCGGGACCCGACGGTCCATCAAGCGACTTAACGTCCGGCACAAGCTGGATGAGATAGCCTGAAACAAATCGCGCCGCCAGCCCAAGTCTCCGCAGGGCTTGTACCAACAACCAAGCCGAATCGCGACACGATCCGCTGCCTTTCTCAAGTGTTTCTTCCGGAGTCTGAACGCCCGGCTCTAATCGAATCAAATACTTAATGAGATTCTGTACACGGCAGTTGAGCTCGACCAAGAACAAGACTGTTCTCTGCCGTTCTCGGTTGATGGTACGTACAAATTCGTCTAGCAAAGGCCCGGCTGGCGAGATTTCAAGAAACGGTTTGAGCTCGCTAGCCAACCATTCTTCGTATTGAAACGGAAAATGCTCGGCGTATTCCTCGATAAAGAAGTCGAAAGGATTGACGACGGTCATATCGGCTACAAGATCCACTTGGATTTCAAGTTTATCTGTTGGTTTGGGGAAAACAAACCGCGCTTGAAAATTCCCGTGGGGGTCCTGTTGCCAATTCACAAAATGTTCGGCAGGCTGGACTTTTAGAGAATACGCTCGAATCGGCGTCTTGCAATGGACGGCTGGCCGCAGTCGGACAATCTGAGGTCCGACCGAGACCTTGCGGTCGTACTGATAGGTCATCTTGTGGTTCAGGCCCACGCGAATTGTCATTCGAAAATCCAATGCTGGTAAACAATTAGAATGAACGAGATCGCAAACGAATACGTCGGTTCACGTAGAGAGTAGACTGTAATTCAAAAAGCAAAAGGATGCTTTAAAAGAACGGCACTTCCAATCAAGAATTAGGTTACGCAATCGGTTTGCTTGTTACCAGCAGCAGCTCGCAATGAATTAGATATGGTCGAACTTAGCGTACTGCAAATTGTCGCACCAAATTCAGTAACAAAAAAAGTGATTCTACAATTTGTTTTTTTGGTTGTGTATTCAAACTCAGAATTGCAGGCCAAAAGGGATTTTGGGCTGCGTGATTTGGGCTTATTCGAACTGGAATGGCGCCTCAGCAACCTGCAAGAGAATGCGGTAAAAAGGGAGGCTAGAAATTGTAATGCCACTGGGTATAGAAGAAGTCGGCGTCTTTGTTAAAGAGTGCCGCGCCTGTCGATGTTGTGCTGGTGGAATAGTAATCGCCGGTGAAGAAGTGCGAGTAACCGACGAGAATATCGCTTCGAGAATTAAGCTTCCTGGTCGCCAAGAGATCGATCTCGTGTCCCAGTTCTCTACTACCAACGGTTCCTCCGGGGTTGAAGGCCGACATGTTGATGTTGTACGGGCCCTGGTTTTTGTTCGACAACGTGAGGTAGTGGTACCACGCCAGCAACGTTAGTTTCTTCGTTGGATTGACCGTGAAGAGTGCGTTAATATCGTGAAGATTGCGGCGTCCAAATATATCCATGAAACCATTGTAACGGTGGCCAAGTGGGAACAAATGGTTCCAGCCATTTCCGACAGAATCGTCGCCGCTCGCCCAGTCATAATACATCCAAAAAGTTGGTTTAGATTCGCCCCTCAATCGTCTGCCCAATCCTAGCGTAACCGCGTATGCAGAGATACTAGAACGATCTGGATTGCGTCCGAATTGGTATCCAAATTCGTTGTCCCATAAGATGCCGTCGGCCTCACCCTTTATCAACGTGCCAATCGTATGGATACGAGCAAGCGTTACGTCGTCTTCGAATCCCAAATAATACGTATCGATCGGCCCGTTTTCAAATGTCGTGTTCGAGTTATAGACGCCATACAATGATTGCGTGTCGTTGACGGAATCAAATCGACTTGGTTGTATTTTCTGCGGATGGAAAAGCAAAAAGTCTGTCGTGCGGTCGTCATTCTTCCACGTCAACTTGCCACCGTCAAACGTACGTCGCGTATTAGCCCAATCCAATGGAGAAATTAAACGCTGAGCGCCAAATAGCAATTCTTGGCGGCCCCCCCGTGCCGTGAGTTTGCCAGCAGAGGAATCGAGCAGCACAACGTCCGTGAATAAATTCTGTGGCTCTAATTGTTGCTCTTCGATAAGACGCGGCGCAAAGTTTTCATAAGCACTTCCTGCATGCAACATCTCGGCAAACAGCCTAACTCTTTGCGACATGCGAAGATCAAAATAAAATCGAGTACGATCCAAAAGAAAATCGTCATCTCGTCCCGTCAAGCCCGCGCCTCGCATGTTGACTTCGTGGTGGTAACGCAAACGATATTGGCCACCAATGTCTAACTTGCGATGATTTCCGAAAGAGAGTTGCTTGAGTCCTTCGCCGAGGTGGTAGTCGTGATAAGCTGGATTGTTCAAGTAGCTAAAATCATTCAGGTCGAAGGGATCTTTGTAAGCTCCCGCAATCTTCTTTTGAAGCTCTTCCTTTTTCTTCTTTTCGGCGGCTGCCTTTTTGGCTTTGGCTGCTTTATCCTCTGCCGGAGGCTGCGCAACGTTCATCCCGCTGGCATTTGAGTTTTCCTGCAAAAAACTTTTATCCTCGTGCGATAGCTCGAGAGTGTCCCTTTCGTTCTCCGCGACAACCAATCGACCCGTTGGAAACTGAGCGTCTTCCGCAGAATCGGGCTCGACGGGCGGCACAGCAAATACTGGCTTAACTACGGATACGGAAAGGAGCAGAAATGCCAATTGACGTTTTGTTAAAGCCTTCACGATTTTTTCTTCCCTGATCGTTTGACGTCTGGTTCGGACGTTCATGTTCTAGTGCCCGATTGACGCCCATCCTTGGTCGACTTTCATTGCGGGTTAGACTTGGCCAAATGTTCTTCTCAACGCTTTCTGTTGCGAGACACAACGCAAGCGAATTGGTCGGTTATACCGCAGTGCGTACCTTCGATGCATTAATATTTATTTCGAACTAAATTGTTACAGCAAGTTGAAAATTCACAGCTTTGTGCAATCAACCGCAGGAGCACGCCCGCATAACCTGATCTATGTTTTGCTTGCATTGAATGAAATGCGTGCAGAGAAACACGCCTTACGCAAAGTCCGATCGCTGGCTAGAGAGCTAATAGAAATCAACTAAACGAACTAGGAATCCTGGGCCTGAAAACTCGCAAAGGTGTTTTGTCGTAAGAATGCGATCGATTGTTCGCGTAGCAAAGCTAGTTTTTCGTGTAAAGGACAACATGGGCCGTTTCCACAGTAGTGGGGACCGAATGGACAATTTACGTTTGCGTCCAATCGATCAAACAGCGTGACCACATCCAGCAGCGTGATCTTGTGAGGGCTTCTCGCCAGCTTATAACCCCCGCCAGGACCACGCGTACCCGCGATGATATTCCCCTGCGACAGGATGGTAAGCACTTTGCCAACGACTGGATGGGGCAAGTTCCGGCTCTCCGCGATCTGAATCGAACTGAGCAAGTTCTCGTTATTGGTATCGTACACCTCGGCTAGTCGACTTACTGCCGCGATTGCTGTTTGCGCTGTTTTGCCGTAAGGAGCCATCTATGCACCGTGCAAGGAACTTTGAACGACTGCCGCCGATTCCGGTTCCGTCGTGTGAAGCTGATCTGTAAACACTGCCGCGATTAGCTTGAGAAGGATCGTGAGGACGATGAGTCCAAAGGCCCAAATACCGATAGTGACTTTCCATTCGATGAGGCTTGGTGTGTATTCGACAATTTCATGAAGCGTCGACGGGATGAAACCTGGAATAATCAGCCCCATTCCTTTCTCGATCCAGATGCCGAGGATACAGCAAACGCAGGCAATCGGGCGAACCATGCCTCGTTCAAGCGCCGCAGGTAGAAAAAACAGCACTGCACCCACAAGATTGAGAATCATCGAAGTCCAAGTCCACGCAACCAAGCCCGTTGCGCCGTGGCTGCCAAAGAAAAGGTAATGCGCCGACGAAGCATGAGTGCCGCCGGAATAAAACAGCGTAAAGAGTTCGCTGAAGAACATCAGCAGATTGGCCGCCATCGCGATGCGAATGATCTGCACCAGTGTTTGTGCTGGGCGGGGCGACCACACCCAGCGCGAATTCATTCGCAAGATTCTCAATCCCAACAGGATAAATGCAGGACCACTGACAAACGCGGACGCAAGGAATCGCGGCGCTAGTAGTGCGGTGTTCCAAAATGGTCTGCCACCCAATCCGCAGTAAAGAAAAGCCGTGACTGTATGGATGCTAATGGCCCAGATGATCGACAAGAATACGAAGGGAACATACCAAACGGGGTTAGGTGTTTTGCCTAAATAACGCTCGTATAGCAAGTATCCAACGATGTGCACGTTAATGACTAAGTAGCCGTTCAATACGATCACGTCCCACGTCAACATGGATACCGGCCAATTGAATTTACCAATACCGGGAATCAAATGCCAAAAGCGATCTGGTCGTCCGAGATCAACGACCACGCTTAAAGTACTCATCAAGATCGCTGCGATCGCAACCGCTTCGCCGATGATTACTAAATGATGCATCTCCTCATCACCGTACAGATAAGCCGGGATAACCATCATCACGCCGCCTGCTGCAAGGCCAACGCAAAAAGTAAAATTGGCGATGTACAATCCCCAACTCACATGGTCCGACATATTCGTAGTAATCATGCCGTCGCGAACTTGAACTGCCCAAGCATTCGCGCCCACCAAGGCTATCGCGGTTAATGCCGTCATCCATGCATAGAACACCCAGTTGCCGTCGGTTGCAACACCCATGGCGCGCCATAAAAATCGCAAGTAACTCATTGCGACTGGATTGTGATGCGTGGGATTGCCCATCTTTTCGAGTTCCTAGTTCTTTCAAGCTGAATCGATTGATGACTCTCGATCAAATGATGAAATTACTCATCAAAGAAATAATAAAAATGAGGTTTCGTCCCCAGTTCTTCCTTTAGAACAAACGTTCGCTTGTTTTCGATAACCCATCGAATTTCTGAGTTGGGGTCGAGAATATTCCCGAACACTCTTGCACCCGTCGGGCATGCTTCGAGACAAGCTGGCATTTTGCCTTCACGCGTTCGATGCAGGCAAAAAGTGCATTTTTCCATAACTCCTTGTGGACGAATTCGGTTCGACAAATAGCCTTGGTTTGGGTTGATTTCGTCCGCAGGAATTGTGGGAGCTTCCCAATTGAAACGGCGGGCATGGTATGGACACGCCGCTTCGCAATAACGACAACCGATGCACCAGTTGTAATCGACAACGACTATCCCATCGGGTTCCTGCCAAGTTGCTTCGATTGGACAAGCTTTTACGCAGGGAGGATTCTCGCACTGTTGACATTGGACTGGCATGTAGAATTTGCCAGGTTGAGGAACGGGGTGATCGTAGTTTGCATCCCCTTGGTCAAAGTTGATTCCGCCTTTTTCCATTTCGAAGACGCGAATGTAGGAGTTGTTCGTTTTGCGATCGTGGTTGTTCTCGATGTGGCAAGCTTCCGAGCACTTGCGGCATCCGATGCAGATGGACAAATTCAGCGCGTAAGCGTATTGCACTCCTGGAAGGGCAGGATGGTCGCTGATCGTGACGTCGGCACCATAGTTCTCTTTGGTGTCCTCCTCCAACTTCTTGAATACCGTCTGCTTTTGGTCCGAAGTCAGCTCTCGGAAGTGCTTTTGAAGCAATTCGTCCATGCTGAGTTCGCCCGCCCATTCTACCAATGGTCGAAGCGAAGTTGCCCATGCGGCAAGCCCAAGAGTGGCGCCACAAGCTTTAAAAAAACCGCGTCGCCCCTCTGTTTCCGTGTTAACGACTGGCAATTGCACAGGCTTGTTACTCATGGCTGTCCTTTTTCGATTGCGGCGCGAATCGGTCTCGCGGTCCCGCTACGGGCTGAACGATTGGGTACTTTGGTGAATGAGGATCGTGACAATGACGACATTGATTCCGCTCGCGTGGGCCGCGCTTGAGATCCCAATATCCGGTCATTCCGCCATGTGAACCTTTTTGATAATCGCGAAACTGCGGACCGTGGCATTGGGCGCAGAGTTGAATGGACTCGGTGTATTCCAGCGCAGTGCCGTCGGCTAGGTGCAAGCCCGAATAGCCGTTTCGAGCATCGTGACAAGAAACACAAGCAAAGCTGCCATGCTGTATCTTGATAAATTGGTGAAATAAATCGAGTTGCTTTGATTCGCGAGTGGTCGTATCGGCGGGACGCGTTGTGTGACAAGTGTCGCAGCGCACATAGACTGGGTTGCCGTGATAATCCATCATGTCGCTTGCAACCGAAGGGGACTTGGTTAATGGAATAATGGTGACCGCAAACTCACCCTGTTTTGAGCTTGAATCGCGGGAAACAGCAGCGGTTCCATCAAGTGGAAGTTCGCTCGTAGCTAGCAGGGCATGCGCTGGTGTCGCAACCGTCGGGCGTGAGTCAGAGAAACTGCGCCACACGCCGGCTCCAGCCACGAGCAAAAATCCTGCGGAAGCGATAAGGGTCAACGATTTGATCATGGGTTTCTTCGTGAACTGCATTACAAAAAGTCGAAAACGAAATTCCGCTTGAGACGCCATAAATCCTTTTCTCGAATTCATTGGATCGACATCCTATACGACCAAGAATCATAAATCAAGAAAAAAAGGTATTTAATTCTTGACATGGATCCGGGCGGTCGATAACTTACCTGAATCTCTCAGACAGCCAAGGAAACTACGTGCCATGTGGATCAGCAGCTTCGTCGTCACCTTGCCTGAATCTTCAGAAGCATCCGCGAGCATTCAAAACGCTTTAGCAGCGATGCCCGTGTTCGAAGTCGGCGTTGCTCAAGGCCGACGATTGCCTGTCGTTCTCCAGGCCGACGACGGTCAAGATGCTCGACATTGGCACGAATGGGTAACGGAGTTGCCAGGCGTTGTTCATGTCGAAGTGGCCTTCGTGAGTTTTGAATCGGAAAGTTCCGAATCGGGCAATGATGAGTTTTCGCCAGCTCTGCCCATAGTCGCAAGCCAGGACCGAGGAGTTTGAATTCATGACGCATGATCGTCGAGCATTCATCAAGTCAACTGCTATGGCGGCAGCAACAAGTTTAGCAGCCAAGCATACTTTTGCCGCTGATCCGCCCTCGGGGCCCCCTGTACCTCCAGGTGGGAATGAATTGCCACAAGTTCCTGGAGTTGTTTGGAACAAAGCGCCATGTCGATTTTGCGGCACCGGCTGCCATGTTCAAGTAGGTGTCAAGGACGGTCGAGTCGTTGCAGTGACCGGAGACCGTCAAGCGGAAGTGAACAAGGGATTGCTGTGCGTCAAAGGTTATCACACGGGAATGATCCTGTATGGTCAAGATCGATTGCGTACACCGATGCTGCGCAAGAACGGGCAATTGGTGCCGATTTCTTGGGAAGAAGCAATCAATGTTATCGCAGAACGAATCAACGCTTCGCCAGAAACATTCGCCTTCTACGGTTCGGGACAGTGGACGATTCCCGAAGGCTACGCCGCTAACAAATTCATGAAAGGCGGCTTGGCCAACAATCACATCGAACCGAATGCGCGCCTCTGCATGGCTTCGGCAGTTACCGGTTATATCAGCACGTACGGCGTCGATGAACCTTACAATTGTTTTGACGACCTGGACCATTGTGATGTGCTATTACTGTGGGGCAATAATTTTGCAGAAATGCATCCCGTTCTATTTAGTCGCGTTGTCGATCGCCGTTTGCGTGGAGAAAAGGTCACGCTGATCGATTTGACCACCCGCACGACGCGAACCAGCCAGCAATCTGATCATGTCATGCTGATGCAGCCTCAGTCGGATTTGGCCATTGCCAATTGCATTGCAAATCAGTTGATTGAAAGGAACGCGTGGGACAAAGAGTTTGTCACGAAACACTGCAATTTCCGGGGACCTGGCTCGCCGCAAACATTGATGGGCGAACCTATATCGCTCGAACAATACCAATCGAGCGTTGCTGATTACACGGTCGAAAAAGTTGCTCAAATCAGCGGCTTATCTGTTGAGCAGTTGCGGTTGCTTGGCGATGTTTTTGCCGACAAAAATAAGAAAATCACGAGCCTTTGGTGTATGGGGATGAACCAGCATACGCAAGGCACCGCAATCAACAATCTCGTGCATGCAATCCACTTGCTAAGCGGACATTGGGGAAAAATTGGAGATGGCCCACAGTCGCTAACGGGACAACCTTCAGCATGCGGCACCGTTCGCGAAACAGGCACTCTGGCACATGCGTTGCCAGGAGACTTGCGAGTGGACGATGAAAAAGGTCGGCACATCACAGAAGATATTTGGAAATTGCCTCCCGGCAGAATCAATCCTAAACCCGGTTACCACACAGTACAGCTTTGGGAAAAATTCTGCAGCCCATCCAGTGCCGAAGGTGCGATCAACACGATTTGGGTTCAAGTTACGAATCCTGGTCAATCGCTTCCCAATCTGAGCAAGTTGTTCGACAAGAAGGCGGAACTCGCGGACAAATTCTTAATCGTATCCGATGTCTACCCTACTGCGACAACAGCGTTAGCGGATCTCGTTTTACCTTCCGCTCTTTGGGTTGAGAAGAATGGCATGTTTGGGAACTCCGAACGTCGCACCCAACAATGGTTTCGAATGGTTGAACCGCCGGGCGAAGCACGTGACGACTGCTGGCAAATACTAGCCGTTGCTCATCGACTTTTGGAATTGGGGCATGCAGGGATGAAGGATCGCGACGGTCAGTTCATTTTTCAGCAGCTTGACGAAAACACACAACAAGTGCCCGTATGGGATTGGTCGCAATATTACCGAATCAATGTCGATGAACGTCTATACGAAGAGTATCGCGCTTTCAGCAATATTAAGCATAAGCATCTTGCGCCCTACTCCGAATTGGTCAAGTCTCGCGGTTTGCGGTGGCCGGTTGTGGAACAAGCGGATGGGACTTATCAGGAAACGCGATATCGATTTGTCGAAGGCAGCGATCCATTCGTCAAACCAGGAAGCGGTTTTCAGTTTTATCATTCGGTTACCAAAGATGATAAGGCGTTTTTGTGGTTTCGGCCTTATGTACCACCGCCCGAAATGCCTGACAGCGAATACCCGTTTTGGCTTGATACGGGGCGCGTTCTGGAACATTGGCATACCGGTACCATGACGATGCGAGTGCCACAGCTCAGACGAGCAATGCCAACAGCGTACGTCGAGATCAATCGAGAGGATGCGACAGCGCTCGGTGTTCGAAACGGCGAACGCGTTAAGCTAACAACGCGTCGCGGTGAGTTGACGTTGGTCGCCTGGGTAGATGGTCGAGCCTCATGTCCACCTGGGCACGTTTTTGTTCCCTTCTTCGACGAACAAAAGCTGATCAATCTGCTGACGCTCGAAGCGCATTGTCCATTCAGTAAGGAACCCGACTATAAGAAATGCGCCGTACGGATTACGAAAATAACTTGAGAATTGATGAAATGAAGAGCACAAATCGATCCTCGCCATCCTCAAACGATTCGTCCGATGCACCTGCTAACGTGACAACGAAGCCATCGCGTTGGATCACTTTCGTGTGCGCTTGCATTATGGGCTTAGCCTTCGTCGGATTCCTACTAGGTATTCGTCCACAGTCAACGCCCCCAAGCGTTTCCAAAGCCCCCGAAATGGCCGATTCGACTGCGGCAACAGTAAAGGACTACAGGAGTTTGGGGAAAACGGGCGCGTCGAGGATTCCGGTTTCACTAATATCGGAGTTGAAATTTCTGAAACCGGATTTGTTTTCGAAAGTCGATCGAACAGATGAAATGAAAGCGGATGCTTTGGCAGATCGTGCGAAGGTCCGAGCTTACGACGGCGCGCCTCCGATGGTTCCTCATCCAATCGATCAACAAAGTGCCGCCAGTTGCCTTGCCTGCCATGCTCAAGGAATCGTCATCGGTCAGCGTGTGGCGACACGCATCAGTCACCCCCACTACACCAGTTGCACGCAATGTCACATCGAGACATCAACCAGCGGGCCAAACGAGCCAGCCCTGGTTGTTGAAAACGAGTTTGCCGGAATCGACCGTTCCGGTCCCGGTGTTCGCGCCTTAGTCGGATCGCCGCCAGTCATCCCGCATACAACCTGGATGCGTACCGATTGCTTAAGCTGTCATGGATTGGTTGCCCGCGCCGGCATTCGCACAACCCACCCGTGGCTTAGCAATTGCCAACAGTGCCATGCGCCTTCGGCCGAACTCGATCAAAAGTACGCGTCTATTCCTCATTAGCTTGGGCTCGAGTGACGAAAACCACCATGACTGAAAACTTCGAGAAGCCCAGTTTTGCCAACGGACCAGTCGTGCCCGAAATGCGAGTGGTGCAGTTAACCGGCGAGGACGTGCAAGCTTTGTTTTTGGATCTTGCGGCGGTCGCTCAAGTTTCCCAGGTCGTTCTCAAAGGCAGCTCAACTCAATACGCTTCGCAAAATAGTGTCACGCTCGAAAACGCTTTACCAATGCTCTTGAGCAATTCGATTCGCGGAATGCAGGTTCGGTATGGGTACGACGGTCATGAATGGACCGATACGCTGTTTCGAGAAGCTGACGACCAATTTCGATTGGTCCGTTGCCAGCACTTGCCGAGCTAGAATTTATCGCATTATTTTCCCTTGCGAATGGAAAACATCGGAATTAAGAAGCACGATCTAATTGACATGCTGTTGCCGAATTTTGCTCAGCGCGTCAAGCAACGGACGGGGATTGCCTTGTTGGTTGATGAGTCCCGAGTTAGCGAATGCGTGTGGGGCGTTATCATTAAACTGATTCCAAACGACTCCGTGAACATTGGGTTTTGCCAAAAGCATCTGAACCAACTCCGCGCCATTCGGCGGCAATCCCGTCGCAGTACCTGTATCGGGAATATCCTTCATACGTGTTCCTTGCCATTGGCTGACAAGCGAATAACGCGCAGTGGCTTGCGCGTCTGTATCCATGCTGGCTGGCGTTGTAATCATTGTCATGAGAGGTAGTCCGAGGTTAGACCATAGATCGATTAGATCCGAAACATCGATCAAGTCCCGAGGGAAACTGCCTCCAGGCCAATGACCCATATTCATTTCTAACCCAAGACCAGACAGCCCCAGATCGGTTCTTGTCAACGCGTCCGCGAAATGCAACGGCGAAATCGAATCGGCTTTCTGACCCAAATATTCAGCCCAAGGCATATCGAGGCAAATGATAACGGGCGTTCGATCATCGCAGCGTCGAATCGTTTGAATAATGGCAACAGCTAAACGCAGGATTTGATCGTCGGTCAACCCAAGATCATTGGGAGCATTCAATCCCGTAGCAGCGCACCACAAATTCACTTTCCCGCGATATCGCTCCACCGTCTTTTGTGTGAACTCGCAAGCAGCTTTCAAAAGTGTCTCGTAACTGTCGAGAAGGAAAAGCCAATTGGGCATGGAGTGTGGCTGTAGACTGATGATGGGTCCACCGCATACCCGAATATTGTTATTCCTGGCCCAATCGATTTGGGTATCGAACAAACGATAATCGGCTTTCTGCGAATCCGCTTCGATGCGTCCCCATTCCAACGACACGTAAGCCAAATTCATCGCTGGTAAAACTGCATTCGCATGAGATGACCATTGTTCGGTTGTGCCCAATCGAATGCCCATCAACGTGCTTAACTTTTCTTCCTGTTGATGTCGCACTTGCAGGGACTGCGTGATGAAAGCTCGCGTCAGAAAACGAGTAGACGATAAAGCGAACTCGATCGATGTTTGGGCCAATCGGCAACATTCAACTTTGTCAGACTGCGCGGTGACAGCATTCAAGAAGTAATCGAGCGCTTGGTCCATGACAGGAAAAAACGTATCAGGTAGCTTTAGTCCTAAGCGTTGCCAATCCAGTGCACGTCCACGAATTCGATGCAACGTACCCCGAGCCAATTCAAGTGGCAGGATATACTCTGTTTTGTCATCGCAACGAAGACTGGCAGTAGAGACCAAAATTGGGCCAAACTCGCGAGTCGGCCACACGATGGACAATTTTCCCGATTCATCAATCGAACGCGAGATGCAAAAACCGTTTTCCGAAATTGTGCTCTTGCCAGCCCAAGGAATTCCTTCGATCCCCGAAACGTACGCGGAACTCCAGATTGCTGGGTCGTATTGCGGAGCGTCGGGGATGAAGAATCGGAGTTGCCCCATGTTATGCTTTGGTTCCCTGGATGACGAAACTCGCGATCGGTAATTTTGGAAGAACAGTGTTTCGCCAATCTGGTCATGAACTTTGTAAAAGCCCATCACTCTGGTCGTCGTCTCGATTCCAGAATAGACCGAATAGCGAAACAGGGAATCTAACTCAGTCAGAATGTCTTTGCAATTTCCCTAACCCGCGTTTCCGCTCCACCAGCGAATTCTCCAAGTCGTACAAAACCATTATCTTTCTTGAACGCACCTGCTTTGCATGGCAAAGCCTATTCTCAAAGGGTTCGACCGATGTCATAACCTTCCTTGTGGGTTTCAAGAATATTTCAGTCTGTAGATGATCCATGGAATGAATCGGTGAGCTCAACCTTAATTCAATCAAACCTGCCCTTTCCCTGTCGGCGAGGCAAAGTGCGCGATGTTTATGATCTCGGGGACTGCCTCTTGATTGTGAGTTCTGACCGAATAAGTGCCTTCGATTGGATATTGCCTACTCCAATTCCAGACAAGGGCCGTATTCTTACCCAAATGAGTTTGTTTTGGTTCAAGCAGCTTGGGGTTGAAAATCACTTATTGTCCTCTCAAGTTCCTGAAAAGGCGCTTGCATTCAATACGAATGGAGAGCTGAACGGACGCGTAATGGTTGTGCGGAAAGCTACGGTTGTGCCATTTGAATGCGTCGTCCGCGGATATCTCGAAGGCTCAGGTTGGCGCGACTACGTTGCAAATCAATCGGTGTGTGGCTTGCCGTTGCCGGCTGGACTACGCCAGTGCGACCGTCTTCCCTCACTGCTTTTCACCCCTGCAACCAAAGCCGAATCGGGTCATGACGAAAACGTCGATTTCGCGACCTTGGTAAATGCACTCGGAGAACGAACGGCCGAAATCCTCCGCGAAAAATCCTTAGAAATTTATTCGCGAGGGGCTGAAATCGCCAAGTCCAGAGGAATCATCATCGCGGATACGAAATTCGAATTCGGCTGGTTTGAAGATCGAATCATCCTCATCGACGAAGTCCTGACCCCCGACAGTTCTCGATTCTGGCCCGCTGATCAGTATGTGCCCGGACAGGCTCAACCGTCTTTCGACAAGCAGTTTGTCCGAGAGTATTTGATGAGTACAACCTGGGACCGTAACAGTCCTCCCCCAGATTTGCCTGCCGAAATCGTCCAGCGTACCCGCGCCAAATATGTCGAAGCGTTCGAACGACTTTCAGGTCAAACCTTCCATTAGTGAGTTGGCTAAATCATTCAGCCAATTCCTTTTCGGTGGCGCGAAAGAATGAAAGTTTCCACGGAATTTGATTCTGGCTAAGACTTTTGACCCATAAGGTGTCTCCGCCAATCGAATCAAACGACCAATAAACCGACTTTAACAAGCTATTTCCAATGAATTCGATGGTTGTCGGGACTTTTATTTAACAACAAATGTTGTTTTTAAAATAAGTTTTATCGCATCGCAGCTTGTCAAAATGCCGGAAAAGCTCTAACGTGATAGTGAACGCGGAAGGCATATTGGGGACTGTCATGGAAATTGCTAGCAATCTCGAAGAAGATTTCACCCAAAATGGGGTGCGACCTGTTGACCAGGCGGTGCTTGATTTGCTTCGAAGAGAGCGGGGAATGACAGTCACAGAGATGATCGACCGTTTGGACGTAACAGCCACGGCTGTTCGACAGCGTTTGGATCGGTTGGTCGAAATGGGACTTGTCGAGAGACGCAAAGAGACTGCTGGGCGAGGGCGTCCGACATTTCGGTATTTGCTGTCACCAGCCGGATGGCGTGAAGTCGGTGCAACGTACGCTGACTTGGCGATGGCAATGTGGAGAGAGGTGCATGATTTGCCCGAAAGTGAAATAAAGGGCGTGCTACTTCAGCGCGTCACTAAACGCATGGGGCAAGCCTACCAAGACGAGATTCCGAATGGGACTCTCACGGAACGAATGGCGAGCATGGTCAAGGTTCTTGGCGAACGAAAAATTCCAGCTAGGCTCGATCAATTGGGCAATCTACCTGTTCTTGAAGTTCAAGCCTGTCCTTATCCAGGGCTTGTTACGGGAGAGCACGATCGATCGGTTTGTGAACTGGAGCAACAAGTGCTGACGGCCGCGATGGGCCAGGACATGGAATTATCCCAATGCAGACTCGACGGCCATCACTCCTGTCAGTTCCGGCCCGTCGAAGCTTCCGCTGACGCGTCAAAATAAATTCAACACAACTATCGGTTATATACTTTTCAGGTAACAACTGAAATCTGTTTCATAGGGTTCGGAATGACAACTACGCATACTTTGGCAATCAATAATCTTCACGTGTCTGTCGAGGGAAAACAGATTCTTCGGGGCGTGAACTTGATCATGAATTTTGGTGAGACGCACGCTTTGATGGGACCGAACGGTTCGGGAAAAAGCACGCTGGGTTTGGCGATCATGGGGCATCCCAATTACGTGATCGACGACGGAGCGATCACCTTGGACGGGGAAGATGTCCTGGCCATGAGCCCTGATCAACGTGCACGTGCCGGCATCTTTATGGCATTTCAACGTCCCATTGCAATTCCCGGTGTGAAGATGGCAGACTTCCTGCGACATGCGGCGACCAATGTTCGTCGACCCGATCGCAAAGAAGGCGAAGACCTGATCGCCATGCGTGAATTTCGAAAAGAACTTAAGTCCAAGATGGAGCAACTCAAAATGGATCAGGAGTTCGCTCGCCGGTACGTCAACGACGGATTTTCAGGCGGCGAAATGAAACGTGCAGAAATCTTGACCATGGCTATGTTGTCACCCAAGTTCGCGATTCTCGATGAGACCGATTCAGGACTCGATGCCGACGCAGTGCGTTTGGCTAGCGCAAGTATCGCTGAAATTGGCCGTGAGAAAATGGGACTATTGATCATTACCCATCACGACAAACTGCTTGAACACAATCGTCCTGATTTCACGCATGTGATGTTGGGCGGACGAATTGTCGAGACAGGTGGATTGGAATTGGCCAAAGAACTCCATGATCATGGTTATGACCGCATTCGACGTGCTTATCCGGATGCCGACGCAGCAAATCAAGCAATGTTGAAACAAGAAGAACCTGCCACAATCGCTGGCTAAATATAAAAAGGACTTGGATTATGGCTACCGACTTAACAACATCCTCCGACGTCGTTGGGGAAATCAACAAGTACGATTTCCGAACCGAAAGTCACGCAGTTTTCAAAGCTCGGAAAGGCATCGATGTCGAGATCGTCAATCAGATTTCGGATATGAAAAACGAACCTGATTGGATGCGCGATTTTCGATTAAAGTCCTTCGAAATATTTCAATCCAAACCGATGCCGCATTGGGGCGGTGCGATCGATATCGATTTCCAAGATATCTACTACTATCTGAAGCCGACCAATGGCCAAGGCCACACTTGGGACGAAGTCCCCCAAGAAATCAAGGATACTTTCGACAAGCTTGGTATTCCTCAAGCGGAACGCAAGTATTTAGCTGGCGTAAAAGCGCAATTCGAAAGCGAAGTTGTCTACGGCTCGCTCAAAGAGGACCTTGCAAAACAAGGCGTGCTGTTTACCGATACGGACACCGCAGTCCGCGAGCATCCCGATTTGCTTCGCGAGTACTTCGGCAAAATTATTCCGCCAACAGACAACAAATTCGCCGCACTCAATTCCGCAGTGTGGTCGGGTGGTTCGTTCATCTACGTTCCCAAAGGCGTTAAGATCGAGTTTCCTCTGCAAGCTTACTTTCGCATCAATGCGGAAAATATGGGCCAGTTCGAGCGAACGTTGATCATCGTCGACGAAGGTGCTTCGGTGCACTACGTCGAAGGCTGTACAGCGCCGATGTACACCTCAGAGAGCCTCCACTCAGCGGTCGTTGAAATTATCTGCAAGCGTGGTAGTCGTTGCCGATACACAACGATTCAAAACTGGGCGAACAATATTTATAACTTGGTTACCAAGCGAGCGATGGCTTATGCGGACGCAACCATGGAATGGGTCGATGGTAACCTTGGAAGTAAATTGACCATGAAGTACCCTGCCGTCTATATGATGGAACCAGGTGCTCGCGGCGAGATTCTCTCGATCGCTTTCGCCAGTAAAGGCCAACATCAAGACGCTGGTGCAAAACTGGTCCATTGCGCACCGAACACCACCGGCCAAATCATCAGCAAATCGATTTCCAAAAACGGCGGTCGAGCCAGCTATCGCGGTTTGGTCAAAGTCGAAAATGGCGCAAAGAATACCAAATGCAACGTCGTATGCGATGCGCTGATTCTCGATCCGAAAAGCCGTAGCGATACCTACCCGTACATCGAGATTCTCGAGCAAGACGTGACTGTTGGTCACGAAGCCAGCGTTTCCCGAATCGGCGAAGAGCAATTGTTCTACTTAATGAGCCGCGGTTTATCCGAAGCCGAAGCAAGTACGATGATTGTTAACGGTTTCATCGAACCGCTCGTCAAGGAACTGCCCATGGAATACGCCGTCGAAATGAACCGGTTAATCCAGTTGCAAATGGAAGGTTCTGTCGGCTAAGAAAATCTCTCAACAGCGGGGCAGGGCATCACCAGCAGAAATGGCTGATGGTGCAACCTGCATCTGCGTGACCGATAACTGGTTGACACTCACAGTGGCCGCCGAATCACTACGCAACGCAGAAAAACTGTTGTTCAAAGAGTCTGTAACTCTTCCTTTTTAATCCAACTAAGCTCGATCGCCTCGCGGTCATTAATTTATCACTAATCGACATGACAGACACACTCGTTTACAGCCGTTTCGATCAAACTGGATTCGATGCATTTCTCCGCTCACGTGCCGAACCGCATTGGTTGGTAGAACAACGGCAGCAAGCTTGGGCGCAATATCAAAATATGCCTTGGCCTGATCGCCGGTCCGAAGAATGGATGCGAAGCGATTTGCGAATGTTCCGACTTGAGCGTTTCGAGTTGCCTGTAGAGTCGTCTGGCGAAGCCGATACCATCGAGACACGTTTAGGTGAAGGCGTAGAAACCGCTGGCGTCTTGCGGGTACACGACGGATTCGCACAAATCGATCAGCTTCACGAAAAATACAGCAAGCTAGGTGTTATTTTCGGTTCGCTAGATCGTATTGCTTCGGAACATCAAGATCTAGTCAAGAAGTATTTGTTTTCCATCGAGGATCAAAAAGCAAATCGCTTTGCTGCTTTGCACGCAGCGACTTGGAGTGGCGGACACATGCTGTTCGTTCCCAAGGGAGTAACTGTCGATTTGCCGTTGTTGATTCAATCGACCATGCGAGATGGCGGTACGGATCTGGGGCACACGCTCGTCGTTCTCGATGATGACGCCGAAGCGACCGTTCTATACGAATCGGCCAGCCCAACACAAAACTCATCGGGTTTTCACAACGGCGGTTTGGAAATTATTCTTGGGCGCGGCGCACGGTTCCGATACGTGAACTTGCAGGATTGGGGCCGTTCGGTTTGGCATTTTGCACAACAGCGTGCTGTACTGGATCGCGATGCGACTATCCAATGGACTATTGCGGCGATGGGTTCTAAATTCGCTCAAGTTGCCCAAGAAGTCGACCTCAACGGCGAAGGTAGTTCCTGCCAAGTCAACGGCGTGATGTTCACGCAAGATCGTCAACAAATCACTTACAACACGTTGCAGCGTCATTGCAAACCTCATTGCCGTAGCGATTTCCTTTACAAGGCCGCTTTGCAAGATCATTCGCGGACCGTGTGGCGTGGGATGATCAAGGTCGACAAGGGCGCGAACAAGACCGACGGATATCAACGCAACGATAACTTGTTGCTAAGCGATCATTGCCGTGCTGACTCGATCCCAGGCCTGGAAATCGAAACAGACGACGTTCGATGTACCCACGGTAGCACCTCTGGTCGAGTCGACGAAGAACTAATTTTCTACGCTCAATCTCGTGGCTTCACGCGTCGCGAAGCAGTTCGATTGATCGTTACCGGATTCTTTCAGCAAATCTTTGACCGCATTACGATCGACAGCGTTCGTGAAGCTTTAGGAAAGGCAATTGCCAAGCAAGTTCGCGAGTACGAATAATATGCTGGTGTTCGAATAATGGCAAAACAATTAGAACACGAATACGTATTGGTAGCAAAGTTGAGCGAATTCGAAGGCGTTGCCAATCTGGTGCGCGAAGTAGAAGATCGATACGTTGTCTTGATCAAATCGGGCGAGCAAGTCTATTGCATCGATGACGTTTGCACCCACGACGGCGGTACCCTGAGCGACGGCGAGATTCAAGGCAACTGCATCGTCTGCCCTCGTCATGGTGCCAAGTTCGATTATCGTTCCGGCAAAGTAATGACGATGCCAGCAACTGTCCCGACCGCTTCGCATGAAGTTTCGGTTCGCGGCGATGAAGTTTACGTCAAACTAAATGACTACTAAGGCACCGTGCAGAAAGCACTTGCTTCGAGGCGAAATATAACCATGGCAGTAACAGAAGAAGCCGTTCGCGAAGAACTGAAAAAAGTAATCGATCCCGAATTGTTCGTGAACATTGTTGATCTGGGATTGATCTATACCGTCGCATTACAAGAAGCCGACGAAGGCAAATCGAATGTGGCGATCGAGATGACGATGACAAGCCCCATGTGTCCGGCAGGCCCGCAATTGGTCGCCAACAGCCGCCAAGTTGTGGAAGCTATCGAAGGTGTCGGTGCGGTCGAAGTCAAAGTGGTTATGGACCCGCCTTGGACGCCCGAGAAAATGTCGGAAGATGCCCGCGACCAATTGGGTATATTCTAGAACTGGATCAACGAGAATGACCGGAAATGGCTCGAATGCCAAGGTTGACTATCCCTCTCTCGTCGATATTCGCGAAGAGTTTGCCGAGCTTGAGTCTTCCGATGAGCAGATCCAGTACCTAATCGAATTGGGGAGCGAACTGCCAGAACTGCCTCCTGCTTTTTGCACCGAGGAATTTCGTGTGATGGGCTGCCAGAGTATGGTTTGGATCGTTCCCGAGTGGGACGGCGAGCGCTTGTATTTCACGGCAACGAGCGATGCACCGATGGTTCGCGGCCTTGTTGCGATTCTCCTATCGACCTACAGCGGCCACACACCGAAAGAGATTCTGGATTTTCCTATCGAAGAATTGTTCACGGAACTTGGAATCAAGCGGTTCCTTTCTCCGCTGCGTAGCAACGGCCTGTATTCGATGGTTAAACGCATCCAACAATATGCCGAGCTGAAACTCACAAGCAGCCAACGCGCTGAAGTACGCGAGAATCGCCGAGCTCAAGACGCAGTGACCGCCGATGACTTTGGCCCGATCGCGGCCCGCGTGGAAGAAATCCGCGCCGATTTCCCTATCTTGGGTCATACTCAATCCAATGGGCTGACCGTGGCTTATCTGGATAATGCCGCGTCCTCACAAAGGCCCATTCAAGTCATCGAGGCGATCGACCGAGTTTACAAAGAGCACTATGCCAACGTCCATCGTTCAGGCCATCAATGGGCAACAGAAACGACGATCCAACTCGAAGCTAGTCGCGAAGCAGTCCGCTGTTATATCGGTGCCAACTCCACAGACGAAATTATTTTTACTTCCGGCACAACCGCTTCGGTGAATTTGGTCGCACAAGCATGGGGCGGCGCGAATTTGACCGCCGGAGACGAAATCCTCCTCTCCGAAATGGAACATCACTCCAATATCGTTCCTTGGCAACAAATCGCAGCACGCACCGGAACTAAAATTCGTTGGATACCGATTCGTGACGATTTTCAATTGGACATGGAGCATTACGCCAAGCTCTTAACATCCAAAACGAAAATGGTCGCGATTACGTCGACATCCAATGTGCTTGGAACTTTCAATGCTATCAAGTCGATCACGGAACAGGCTCACGCGAAAGGCGCAAGAGTCTTCGTCGATGCCGCTCAGTCCATCCCGCACGGTCCTATCGACGTTGCCGATTGGGATGCCGACTTTGTTGCGTTCGGTGGGCACAAAATGCTCGCAGCCACCGGTGTTGGCGTCTGTTACGGAAAACAGGAGCATTTAGAGTCGATGCCCGCTTGGCAAGGCGGTGGTAGTATGATCAAGACGTGCGACTTGGAAGGCTTTATGCCAGCCGATTTGCCGCACAAATTCGAAGCGGGAACACCGCCTATCGTTGAAATCATTTCTCTCAAGCCAGCAATAGAGTACCTGACTCGAATCGGCAAGCAGCGATTACTCGAACACGAACGCCTACTCGTTCAAGCTGCCGAAAAGGGAATGCAGCAAGTCCCGGGATTACGCATTTTCGGACCGCCAGTCGAAATTCGAAGCGGAATCATCTCATTCTCAATCGATGGAATACATGCCGACGAGATTTCAAAAGTGCTTGATTCCAAAGGCATCGCAGTTCGAACAGGTCACCACTGCGCGATGCCCCTGCATAAACGGCTTGGCGTATCGACGACGTGCAGGGCAAGCTTCTATCTATACAATACGCTTGACGAAGTTGCGCGATTGATCGAGGCAGTTGAATTCGCTGCTCGGACTTTTCGATAAAGTCCCCCGCAGAGTTTTATTCGAGGGCAAAAATAAAAAAACCCGACTGGGGACGGCCAGCCGGGTTCGCGAGAATCAAGGAGATCACTGCCAGGGAGGGTGAGTGCGACGTTTCCTAGCATCGTCTCGATTTCAGACTAAACTTTCAAACTAGTTGCAACCACAGCTTGGTGCAGCTTCGCAACCGCAGCTAGGAGCAGCTTCGCAGCAGCTTGGAGCGCAAGCAGCGCGGCGGGCATGTAGGCGAGCCATCATGTCCTTGATCGGGGATGGACGGCAAGCCTTTGCGCATGGATCGCAAGGATCGCAGCTTGGCGCTGCATCGCAACCACAGCTTGGTGCTGGCATCTCGCAACCGCAGCTTGGAGCTGCAGGTGCACAGCCGCAATCAGTGTTGCAAGCATGGAATCGATCATGCAATCGAGTCAACAGACCAACTCGAGGAGCACAAGCTGGTGCACAATCGCATGCAGGTGCAACTTCGCAACCGCAGGTTGGTGCAGGTGCTGCACATGGATCGCAACAATCATTACGATGGAACAAGCCAGCGTTTGCCGAAGAAGCCGCAAACGAAACGGCAACCAAAGCAAAAAGTGTGGAAGCAATTAGACGCATCTTAGATCTCCAAAATTGAAACAGAAAATCAAAACCAGCCTGCTTTTCATTTCGCGTTCCGTTGTCCCGGCAAGCCGAAGCTTGATGGAGCGGTCCAAGGCAACTAACTAAATGAGACCCATTCTGGCTAAACCACGGGTTTGTGTTTCCCAATCTTCGGGCAAAACTTACGTAAACTCTTACTTGATTAGTAGAAATTGCCTGATCTGTACAAGTTAACGATGCGTTTACACGGACCTTGCCAATCGTATCGATTGTCCAGCCTTATGAAGCCCGGAACCTCGAATGCTGCGAGCAAAGGAAAATGGTCGCCGTATTGTTTGCGAGCGTCCTCGTTTGATTTGACTTTGGCAGTCACTCTACGCAGGATCACCTAGCAACCCCATCGAATTCCCGCTGTTCGCATTGTTCAGCTACCAATTAACAAAAAAAGGGAATCGCTTGCGGCGATTCCCTTTTCAGCTTTTTTCAACGATGAACTGTTGAACTTGCCCTGGATGACCTCAAGTTACTGTTTATCGCATGGCTGCCTTGAACGGCGTGTTATTGCCATCGAATCGAACTAGAGGTGCTCCCTCTTTGGCAAAGATACCGCGTGATTCGGCCCCTCCAAAAATTGCTACGATATACAAAGCATCGACATTCCAGTTGTCGCCACCAAGGCCACCACCAAAGGTCGTCTTCAATTCGACACATTCGATATCTTCGACTTTCACAGGTCGCTTCAAGTCGACCATCACGGTTTCGCAATAGTTGTTGATCCAGCGACCTTTGCGATTCACGTTTTCATGAACTTCGGTCTTTCCGTCCTTCGTGCGAATTATCAAATTCACGTTGTCATTGCCGCCTCGCAGGTCATCGCCGCCGGTTCTAATTTCACATTGAAGCTGATGAACTAAACCGTCACGAGGATAGCTGGGCATTGGAATTACAGGAGGTGTTACGGGACGATATTTGAGATCGACGAAATACGTCATCCATTTGCAATTTGCATCGTCAAGATACTTGTAGATCTTTTCGTCGGGCTTGGCAACCAAGGTCATGACTTTGTTAGGGAAGTTGGGATCATAGATGAAAATCTTCAAGTCCTCTTGGTATTGGCCCAAGTCGCCTTTGTAACGGCCTACATCGTAGCCAATCGCGAGCACTTGATGGTGAGGTCGCACTCCTCCGTTGCCGGGAGCGAACAATCCAAGCGGGCATGGTCGACCAGCATCGATTTCCCGGCGGAGTTCTTCCAAACGGCCACCGTTGGTGCCCTGTAGACCCCATCGGAAAAACTCATCGGTGCGAGCGCCCAACGGATTGAGTATCAACTCCGCCCATTTATCAATATTGCCCTTCGTTGAGGTTTCTTGGCGAGAGTAAATCTGTTCGAACAAAGGAGTCTTTACCGGTGGTCGGAAAGTCTGACGTGGAATCGGCTTTTTGGCGTTGTAGTAATCCAAGGCCGAGTAAACCATCCCGCCGCACAATCCGCCGAATCGCATATCCTGAACAATCAGTTCTGTTTGAAACGTATTGGGAAATGCAAAACCGTGTTTTGCCGGATCAAAGGCGGTCCGCTTCATGGTGGAACTTTCCCCCACGATGCGTCCTGGATTGTCTTTGCTGATAGGAAGCATCTTCACAGGCTTCAACCCTTGTCCGAAAACGGACAGGCTAGAGTTTGCAACAAGCACGCACGCCAAAAACGCGAGTGATTTTTTCATGATTTTCTCTTTTCAGTCGAATTGTTTCAGTAGGATTCTCTGCCGCGCTGATCCGGATTCAGCAGCAAAGCGAACGATACATGACTTACTGCGCAGCAAAGCAAAAGCGCGACAGAGAAAAGAGAAATTTATTAGTCAGCCAGGATTACAAGCAATTGCCCAGCTTCCGCCTGTACAACGTCAATGTCGAGGGAAGCTCGCGCCACCGTAACTTGACGACGGCCGAAGGAAAAGTCACGGACGGTGATTGCGTTGGCAACCTACATCGAACGACGGAGGCAAAATCCTAAGGAGGCTGAAGTTCCAGCAGTCGGCGGATCGATTCCGATCACGGAACTCCAGTTTGCGTCTAAGCGGGTCCAAGTACTCGGGCAACAGATTCACTTTGCGTACAAACGCCCCGACAAAACTCAGTGCGTCGGTATCGGAGGATTGGCCCAATGGCCATTGACGTTGTCGCCACGCACGACAAAGCCCTTCTTGTGCCAATCGTACCAAGTGTTCACGTCAGCCGCTGCGTATCGAATCGTCAGACCACAGCGACGTCGATCCGATTCATTCGCATCGGAACCATGCAACAACAAGTCCGAGTGCATCGAAAACTGGCCAGCTCGTAGCGTATCGTCAACTTCGCTGTCGCCATACGAATGCGGATTCTTGACCGCTAAGTCCAGAACAGTATCCGCTTCGTGCGTTTCGTCGTAATCGATCAACCCGTGCAAATGCGAACGCGGGATGAACTTCATGTTGGCATTCTCAGGATCGGCATCGTCGATCGCCAACCAGACCGTCACCGTCTTTGTCGGACTGAGCGGCCAGTAAGTGCTGTCTTGATGCCACGGGACGCGTTTTCCATCATGCGGCATCTTGCAGAAAAAGTGCGAACCCCAGCAAACGACATTCGGACCTAATAGATCAGCAACAGCGTCGACAATGCGTGAGTGTTGGACAAGCTTGTAGATGCGAGCAAATCGCAAATGAGCCGTATTGATCGAGTAGCTTGATCGACCAAGTTCGATGAATGCAGCAAGCACACCATCAAAGAAAGCCCGAATTTCACGCGCTTCGTCCCGGTCAAGCCCATCGAAAGGCATCACGTAGCCTCGTTCGTTGTATTCCGAAATCTGAGCTTGGCTCAAAATCTTGGGGTTCGGATTCACCGAAGGCACAAATCCCATTTTTCGAGGAAGCTGTGCAAGCTGAGAGGGCGATGGATTGGGAATATCATCAACTTTAATCATCATTACTTCTTACCGTTTCTCGAATCCTGCAAAAAATACGTTCCAACGAACCCTACGAAGTTCATTTTCATAGAAAACGAATCACATGGGAATAGCGGTAAACGCCAGCAAGATGGTAATTCTCACAATGCCGCAATCCACATCGACAAAGCCGACCAAAATGGAAGCAACTCGAATATTCCATATGCAGTTAACGAAAATACACGGCGAAAGTCAGACTAGCCTCTGCGGTCTTCGATCGGGATCAATTACAACGTGTGCCCCGACCATTTTTCGAAGCAGCCGATTCCCGTCTGCATTTCGACATTCAACCCGCGCCCCGCCGTGTCGCGACAACCGTATGCCCAAGACGATCAATTCGCTTTCGGCAAATTCTTGGTAGTTAAAAGGATTCAAAACCTCGACGGCTTCGATAGGACGTTCCAGATCCAAGATCGCGTTCAGCAGACCAATCAGCGCCATCGAGTTTTGCGGCGAACCAAAGATCCTCTTAATAGCAAAATTGACGGTCGGTTTAGTCCCCAGTGGCATCATAGGCGACTTCCATGGTGCTGAACTCAAATACGGGCAAAAGGCGTTCCCATCCTAACAGACTGAAATAGGAAGCGTACCACTACATGACGCTTGGATCGTTTACAAAAATGTCACGTTCCTTTGCTCTTTACCTGACGGTGGAGAACTCTGCCGTGGGCTAAGGGCGCGCGCGTCGGTCGTGCAAACCGAAGCGAGTGTCGCTCGGAATCGCCTGGTTGGCAAAGCATGCTGCTTGGAGAATATGTGGTCATACTTGAGTCACTCAGTCTGGGTTAAGAGCGGCGCATGCCAATTAAATGCTTGTAAATCGTTTGGTTGATTCATCTCCAGCGATTTGCAAAAATAACTTCACAGTACAAATTGATCGTAAACGCTTCAGTGATGACGAGGCTGGTTCTCGCAAACTGGCGCTCAGCAATGTTGATGAGACATCGGAAATAAGGCCGACAATCAATTTCTCGAACAGATTCGGACTTTCATCTTCAGAAGGAATTTCTCCGTAGTTGTGCAAGATAAACGTTGAAATTAGCTGGACAACCACATGATTGGGTCCATCATTTTTCGACTCATCAGTTGCTTTCGCAATCAAGCGCGCAGAGTCCAGCCAAATCTCGATTACCAGCTCATCGCATCGAAGCTTTTGGTCAACTAGTGTGTTCGCGGACTCGGATAGAAAATTGCTGAAAGCATCCTTAAGTTTGTACCAGCCCTGTTCATCAGTTGTTCCTGACTTTATTAAGAGCTCTTTCTTAACTTCAGTCTGCCATTCGATCTTTGTCATGTTTGTTTCCGACTTCGATTAGTGGAGTTTTGCTGTCGTTTGAAGAAGGGCGCGCGATACCCGCGTTGAATAACTCTGCAACTCAAGATTTGCAAGGGTTGGATTATTGCCAACTTTTTTGAGAATGTTATTTAGGGCAAGTTCAACTGCAGTGGTATATTTTGGGTGTGAGCCCAAGTGCGTTGATGTGGACAACTTGACTCCATTTGCTCGACTATTGATTCCAAATCCGCCAAATGAAGCTAGCTTGACAAGTGGATGATCGCGTAATTCCCACGGTACCACGTGGTGCGCCTGCTCATTAGCATTAACCCCGCCCAGCGCTCGTCGCAGACTGCTACGAGCCCCTTCATCCGATTGTTTCAATTGCCCTACAGGCGAGATTTGATATTTGGCATTATGGACCCAAACGTCCCAGCCCCATTCGGTGCCTCCAACGAAGTAGGTGTGGTGGTCGGCGACGCGGAGGTTGTAGACGGTGGTGACTGCTTCGGTCGAGCAAACCGAAGCGTCCGCCCTTAGCCGCACCTCATGATAAACCAGCTAATCTACATTTCCTTGCTCCTTGAAGGGTTCATCTCTACCATTATCCAAAATC
>JANMGV010000195.1:0-4295 GCA_031374825.1 Pirellulaceae bacterium | reverse complement strand
GGGCGTCGCTGATAGTCAAAGTGAGTCGCCGAATGTCACGGACGATAACGTCACTAAACGACAATACCCTCACTTTCGCAAGGGAATTGTCGCAAGCGGACAGTGCATGGCACCTGTCTGCATAATCGGGCCGGCGGGATTTGAACCCACGACCTCTGCGTCCCGAACGCAGCGCTCTAGCCAAGCTGAGCCACACCCCGTTATGGAATGTCAATTTTGAAATCAAATTTGCAACGAGTAAATAGGCATTTGGAAAAATTACTAAAACGAGAACCTTCGCGCCCCGAGGGTGACAAGCTCGCTATTTCGACGAAGCTTGGCTTCGCAGCGTCAGTTCTTCGAAATAAGCTCGGGCGGCGGGATGCCATGCGAGGCCTTGCCATTTGGCGGCGCGTTCGGCACTTAGAATAGACGGTATCGGAGACTCGGTGTCGTAAAGTGCGGCGAGGCTTTCGCGGATCAATCGCGTCGAAGCTTGTCGTCGGGCGGCCAAGAATGCAGTTGTCGCGACTGTCGATAAGGGCTGGGTAATCTGGGCCGCCGGATAGTCGCTAGGCACTATTTCAATCGGATGAAACGAAGGCTCTTCGAGGGAAATGGCCATGGCTTGCTGTATCGGCTCCAACCGAAATAAATTTTTGACAAGTAATTCCGCAATGGCTGGTTGACCGGATTTCATGACGACAATAGCTGCATCAATGTCCGTGCTTTGTCCTAAATTAAACCAATCCACGTCGCGAATTTCAAAATCCGTTTCCTTCAAGTCGAAGAAATCGAGAATTTTCTTGGAAGCTTGCCGGGACCCAGATTGCGTCGAACCGAGCGACAAACGTTTGCCCTTCAGCTCTTGAAGCGAATGTCCTTCCACTCCGTTTCGCACGAGCAGATGGACCGCTTCATAGTAAAGTGGAGCAACCACAGCAATGTCGACGCTTTGAACCGACGTCGCTTGCAACATGGCGAGGTCTGATTTGCCGCTAAGCAGAAGTTGCACGTTATCGGCAGAGCCCTCGGTCACATCGACCAACGTCGAGCGATGGACACGACCATTCAGCTTTTCGGCAAGATGACTAGCCAGTGTATGATAAGCACCGCCGGGAGTTCCGGCCGCAATCGAAATCTGACTTGGTAGTCGATCGTTCAGCCATTTCTGCGTGATCGACCTGCCGAAGATCGTCAAGAACGAAATCACGGCAACCGCAGTAACAAGAAATCGCTGAGCCCATCGCTGACCAATCGAAGGGTCACTGCTTTTGTATCCCGAAACAGCAGCGACCAACGGAATCCCCATGGCCCAATAACCGAGTTTTTGGGGCTTTGATAGAGGCCTGGCCGCGATGGGTGCTCCCTCCAGGAACCGATCGAGGTCGTCGGCAAGTTCTTGGGCGGTCGCATAGCGTCGATACGGGATTTTGTGCAAGCACTTTGCAACAATCGTCTCCAAGTCCGCGTGGACATCACCGCGAAGCTGGCGAACTTGTGGAGCCGGTTTGTGAACCACTTGCATCATGGTTTGAACGACCGACTCAGCATGAAATGGAGGGCGGCCAGTCAAAAGGGCAAAAAGAACTGCCCCAAGTGAATAAACATCGGTCGCTTCGCCATGTTCGTTGGTCTTGCCGGTGGCTTGCTCGGGCGACATGTAACTCGGTGTTCCAATCGCCGTCCCAGTGGCGGTTAGGCCGGATTCGGAATCGAGCCATTTCGCCAAACCAAAGTCCGTTACAACCACTTCATCTCGTTCGTTAATCAATACGTTCGCAGGTTTGAGGTCGCGGTGCACAACGCCTTGCTCATGCGCGTAAGCAATCGCTCGAGCCACATCGCGGACATATCGAGCGGCATCGCGAGCAGGAACTTTGCCTTGGGCCATGATCTTGGCCAAGTCCGTGCCGGGAATAAAGTCCATCGAGAAATAATGGTGGCCATTGTGTTCACCGCATTGATAGACGGTGACAATATTCGGATGATCAAGCTTGGCCGCGCTCTTTGCTTCGGCATAAAATCGCTGCACCTCTTCTTGCGATGCAAGCCCACCAGAACGAATCATCTTGACCGCGACTTTGCGATCGAGACTCAACTGGCTGGCAAGATAGACGACGCCCATACCGCCATGGCCTAAGATTTTTTCTAAGATGTAATCGCCAAATTTAGTAGGCAAGGCAGTATGTAAAGTCCCCGCGTAGGACGTGTGCATCTCGTCGTCGCGAAGGCCTTCATGACGCGCTGCATGCGGCAATGTGGAATCGGTTGGTGACCGAGGTTCCGGCTCGCGGTGGCCATGCGGTATCAGTGTGATCGATGACGAATCTGGTGTCTCGGGCGACCTAGCGAAAAGTTCAGATGCTGTCGGGCCAGCCATTTTCTCGATGCAATCGGCGACATCGAGCAATTCTGTCAGAGATTCTGCCAACCCCGGATACTCCTTGACAAAGTCATCGCGGTTAGGCAGTTCGCCCGCGTCGTGTCGCCGGAGGAAATCGACTAAGGCGACATCCAGTTCCTCTTCATTTTTGTCATCGAGCGACATTGGAAATTCCGGGGAATTGCAACTGGTTGCTGGTCAGGAGTTTGAAGGGGTAGAAAATCAAGAACAGGACGGTGAGGAATTGGTCAATCGGTAACTCAGCCGCAGTTTACTTGTACCAGACTATTCGTCACGATAACCAGAATTTTACCAAACCATTTGTAAAAAAAGAAAAACCCTGGCAGCGGATATCCGCGACCAGGGTTTCTGGAGAGTTTTCAAATTTCAGGCAATTTACGAATTCAAACGAGTTCGTTGAAATTGTGGAAAGTCATAGCAAGGTCTTCGACAAGGTAACGGAATATTTTGCGTCAGCCTTGATCGATAACGGATTAGTTTCCGCCACCACCAGGACGGTTGCCCCGACCAGGTCGTCCGCCGCCACCAGGGCCGAATTGTGGTTCAGGGAAAGTGAACTTTTCGCCCTTGAGCGATTCCATCTTAGACTTTTGTTCGTCGGTGAGAACAGCAAGCAATCTTTCTTCGGCTGCTTTGTTCATCTCTTCCATCTTCTTCCTGAACTTGTCGAGTTGAGCGGCTCGCTCTTCGTCGGTTTGTTGTTGGCCGCCAGCGTCACCGCCACCGCGTTGGCCTCGACCGCCCATACCTTCCATGGCCTTGGCCATTTCTTCGCTGTTAAGCTTTTCGGTCTCGGTGAATTTTGTTTTTTGCTCGTCGGTAATTTCGAGTAAAGCGGAAACCATTTCGGAGGAAGTTGCTGCACGAACGCCAGAACGTTGTATCATCAGACCGATCAAACGATCTTGCTGGTCGGGATCAAGAATGGTTTCAAGGCTCTTCTCGAAATTCTTGGACATTTCGGCCATCTTCTTTTGGCCGTCTTCCATCTTCTTGCGAGTTTCGTCGGTCATTTCACCGCCGGGACGAAAACCACTAAACATCTCACGCATGGCCTCACCCATTTTCGTGCCTTCGTCCGTGATCGTCTTCTTTTGCTCGTCGGTCAGTTTAAGTTCTTTCTGCACTTCCTCGATTCGAAGAAGCCCCATGACACCGCCACCGCCGCGGCCCATCATCATCCCACCACCAAATCCGCCAAAACCGCGTCCGCCGCCGGGACCGCCACCTTGACCAGCGCCGCCACCACCTTGACCACCGCCGGGTCGCTGGGCCAGCAAATCATTGGAAGCGACGCACAACGTTAATACGTTGGCAAGAATGAAAACAGAAAGCCTAAACCATCGCATAGTACCTGCTCCTAAAAAAACCACTATTTACCAACGTATTTTGGATTCCATGCGGAAAAAACATGTTCTCAATCACACCAACGTTTTATTCCGATCACTAGGGGGTTCAAACCCTGTCTCTCAAGTTTTGTTTCGGTTTTAGCAGAATTCTTTACGATTTCCCGTAACGATCCTAAACGGGGGGTTTCAAACACTGTGCGTCATGAATCCAGTGAAGCCAGAACCTGTTTGGCTTGAAACCTGTGGATGGTTGCCACAGATCATTAAGCCGGCCATTCATTTCTGAGTGCAGCGTTTCAACCTGGATTCTGCGCTGTCGAAATTTGCTGAAACGCAGCAGTTTCCGGCTTTCACAATCAGAAATAGTCGCCCACGTGCTCGGTCCAAAACAAGAACTATACTCCGCGCGGTCAGATTTGAGGTTTGTGAGCGGCAAGGCGCTAGCCCAATGCCACTTACTTTCATTCTATGGGGGGGGGCGTTGGGCTGTCCGGGGTTGTTTTTTTTCGCAGTGATTTCTGAAACTTGGTAGTTTTAGGTCGTCTCGGGTGAGCTTGTCG
>JANMGV010000187.1:0-3171 GCA_031374825.1 Pirellulaceae bacterium | reverse complement strand
CTCCACATCGTAACGATAAGAGTATAGCTTTGCGGCTGACGAAGCGTCGGTTGCAAGGTTGCTTACCATGTACAGCGATTTTCCATTGTCAAGAATTACGTCGTGTACAACGACTTCGATGGCTGCATCGAGTGGAAGGCTTGGATTGGTAAGTCGATCTTTGACGCTCGGTGTCCAATTCAAACGATAGGTTTTGTGTTTGGGTCCCTGGTCGAACAACTCGGCTTGGCGACTAAGAGCTTTGAAACGCGATGATGAAAGTCGGAAAAGAAAGTCATGTCCGTCAGCAACACTGGCGTATGCAACGCTAAAGATTCCAAAGCCAGAGTCAGCTAAAATAATCGAATTAGCAGGCAATTGACTAGTGATTTCCTTGGCTTGTCGAGCTTCGCTGCTGTTGTTTTCGCCGTACATCGGATCAATTTGTGGAAGCAATGCACAGCCGCTTTGCATCTCGTTGGCGACCATCAGCATGGCAACGGGCCAGACAGACGTACCATGCTGATTTGTCGCTGGCGGAAAGGCTTTTTGGAGAGCTGGTGTCGGTGGCAATGTGATCGTTGTGCCGTCGATAATAAAAACGCGGCGGCCATCAAAGACCGGTTCGCTAGTTCTTCCAAGATAGTCGCAAACCTGTTTCGAGAAGTCTTCAATAACCTTCATCGGCAGTCGTTTGCGAGCCTTGGAATATGCAGAAGTGTTATCGGCTAATGTGTCGTCGCGAACACGTTTATTGTTAGGTAAGAGGTCTCGCTCGTTTTCTATGACTTGGGTTACGACCTCACTCAATGATTGCCCCTTGCCAAGACGCTGCAATATGAGCATCCAAAGCGTGACACTGTTGGTGTATACCATCCGCGAGTTCGGAGGAGCATCTGGATTGAACGTTTTTTGGATCACCGGCAAACCGATTAGCTTGCTCAACAACTCACGAGCAGCAATAAATTGCTCCTCGTTTTTTGATTCGTTTGGAGGAGACGTAGCATTCGATGGAGACGTAACTTTGGCGCGAGGCTTGCTCATAAACACAACTCAGCAATAATGGCAGATTCGTAGCGAACCTACCTCGCATGCGCAATTACTATGCCAAAACTCACGATTCGACAACGATTCTCCAAAGTCAGCGGCATTGGGCGCTAGCCACCGGTTTTGCAACAGGTAAATACCGCTGGTTGCCGGGGAATGTAAGAAAGAAATGCACCGGGGAACACACCGGTGGCTAGCGCCACGCCGCTCAGATAGGTCGGCAGAATGCCGGACATTGATCGACGCTAGTTGCCGTCCAACTATTTCTTGGTAGAAGGCTACTTCTTAGCCGCAGGTTGGCGAATTATAAAGAGACAGTAAGCTGCGGGGTCCATATCTACAGCAGCAACCATCGGCTTGGCAGCCTGTTTTCGTACGTCAACCGGTACCGGATTTCGACGCTCTGGAGCAACAAAGGATCGGTCTGTGATTCTCAAGCCCCTCGCCAAACCGCTTGCCTCGCCCGATTTACCATTGGCATCAAATTCTTTAAACACACCGATAGATTTCAGCATATCCAAAGCTTCTGGTGCGGGCGGATTGAGCACCATATCGTAAGACATTTCTGGAAAATCGTCGTAACGCGAGAATAGGTCGGTTAGGGCCGCATCCAAACGAGTTGCGGCAGCTTTGACGAAGACTAACGAAACTTCATTTCCCAGCTCACCACCGACTGGCTGTATCGGGCCGACCATTCGATTCTTTTCGAGCGAGGAATGTAATTTCGTGCTGATCTCGATTGGCAATTCATACGCAATGTTGTAACGCTCAAATGTATGGCGCAGCAATTCGGCTTTGGACGCCGCATCTGATTCGGATATGTCCACCACAAACATCAAATTCTTCGTGGATAATGCCAACGCGGCATCTAGTTGCTTCTGCATATCCAAATCATTCTGCGCAACAACGGGACTGGCGTTCGCAGGATCCTCCAGCGGCATTTGCGGTGGAATTAGGCCAATATCTTTTGGTACTGACTTATCAGGCGACACGTTGGCAATACTATCGGTTGCTCGATTCGTGGCTTCTGGTTGGACGTTGGTATTTGCTTGAGAATTTTCTCTTTGAGCAGGATCGTTCCCGTTCGTCGCCAATTGGTTTGAATTATCGACGCGATCCGTAGGAGTTACGACTGGTGGAGTGTCTGAGGGAGCAGTGGAAACGATCTCTTGGTCCGAAACTTTATCGCGAGCGGGATTGAGTTGCTTGTATCCGATAAAGGCTACGACAATGGTACTAGCAGCGATTGCAAGAATTGTGAGCCAGCGTTGAGTTGCATTCGATTCTTCTACCGGCTGCGGCAGTACGACGGCCGGACTAATTTTGCTTTGTGATTCGACGTCCAAGACTGAAGAAACGCTTGACGTAAAGTTCGGAGACTTGCCACCAATGGCAAGCGATGGCGAAATCAGCCAATGAGGAGCCGCAGGGCCTCGCTGCGCTGCGTCTTGACGAGCAGCGGCAATCACCCGTTCCGAAAAATTGGCGGGCAGTTTACGTATGGGCGCTGATTGCAGCGCCGAACGAATCGAACGCATTTGCGAGAGCAATTCAGCCGCCTGCGGATCGGATTGCAAATAGCGTTCGACTTCAAGTCGCTCCGCTGGGCGCAACTCACCATCCAGGTAAGCACCAATCAGCTCTTCGGCCTTTTCATTTGGACCGGACATCTTATCCAACCATCAAAAGCGTCGAAAACGACTTCCCGTAAAATGGAATCCAGGAAACACCCCCAGATTAACACAGCAACGAACCAAGTGTCTTATCGTCTCTGGAATTTACCAAATGCGACAATACCGCTTTTTATCAGTGCAATTGCTGCTTTCCCCGACCTCTCCGATGCCTGACAAGCTCATTAAGTTCCTTGACGAGGGTCATTTGACTCGATTTGTCAAACACAACTTCGCAATTTTGTCGAAAAACTCACCATAAAGCCAAGGGGCGAAACGACTTAAGGCGATGTACCCAAGATTTTGTGTTTTCAATGTCCTGAAACGTCTTTCACATTTTGGCGGCCTATGACAAACAACATAAGTGTAAAAACCCGGCGAAACGCTGAACCCGAATCGTTGAACTCATGGAAATGCTTCGAATAAGGCGATCGGCAGGAAATATTTAACCTGTAGGACGGGTCTCCAGGCCCGT
>JANMGV010000054.1:0-96418 GCA_031374825.1 Pirellulaceae bacterium | reverse complement strand
GGCGGCGGCCAGCCGCGTGCCATCAGGGCTGAAGGCGACAGATTCAACACCATCTTTGCCAGGGAAAAAGGTCATGATCTCCTGACCGCTCAAGGTTTCGATTAGATGAACGGAATGGTCGGTTCCACACGCTGCGAACCGTTTGCCATCAGGACTGAAGGCGACCCCAAATACTGCGCCACTGCTGGCATGAGCGGTCGCAATTTGCTTGCCTGAGGCAACATCCCATACTCGGATCTTTGTGTCATAGCCGCCTGACACAAGTCGCTTACCCGCCTGGTCAAACGCCACCGTACTCACGAGCCCAGTGTGTCCAGTGAACGTTCGTTTTTCACTGCCGGTCTCTACGTCCCACAGCTTGACCGTGTTGTCATAGCCTGCGGACGCAAAGCACGAACCATCCGGGCTGAATGCAACACCGTAGACCGTACCCTGATGGCCCGTGAGCGTCGCGGTTTCCTCATGTGCTTGCGCGTCCCAGAGTTTAATCGTTCCGTCCCGACTTGACGACACGAGTCTGTTACCGTCCGGACTGTACGCAACTCCGGTAACCGAACTTGTATGTGCTTTCAAGACGGCGACTTCATCACCCGTTTCGGTGTTCCATAGGCGAATCGAATTGTCATCCGCTGCCGAAGCAAGCCGCGTCCCGTTCGGGCTAAAGGACAGCTCGTTGACTTTAGCCGTATGCCCATTCAGCTTGAACTTGGCATCGCCCGTCTGCGCGTCCCGCAGAATGACTGATTCTGATCCCGATGCGAGTTGCCTGCCATCCGAACTAAAGGCGACGCAATGCACAAATCCGGAATGCCCACCCAATGTAAGGTCGTTATCGCCGTGAGTACTCCAGATCCGGACGGTTCCGTCCCTGCTACCGGAGACGAGTCGCGTCCCGTCGGGACAAAAGGCGACGCCCCACACCCTTTTGGCGTGTCCATTTAGCGTATTGATCAAGTTGCCCGTTCGAGTGTCCCAGAGCTTGATTTCCGTAGAATCACCTGCGGTCGCCAACTGAGTTCCGTCCGGACTGTAGGCGACGCAACGAACAATTCGATTGTGTCGACTCACTCCGCCGATATGTTCCCAGGTCTGCGTATCCCACAGCATGCAAACGCTATACGTGACGGCCGCCAACCGAGTACCATCGGGACTGAACGCCAGGCGTCTCACTTCCGGATAGGGATGGTGGACGACTTTGATTTGCTCCCCGGTTCGAGAGTCCCAGATTCGAATCGTTGTGTCACCACTACTCGTCGAAGCAAGTTGCTTGCCGTCCGGACTGAAGGCGACACCCACCACAGACGCCGTGTGCCCGGTAACCGTGAATATTTCCTCGCCCGACTTCGGGTCCCACACTTTGACGGTTTTATCAACCGATGCCGACGCGATTCGATCTCCGGTGGGACTGAAGGCAAGCCCGTTAATAGCACCTAGATGTCCACTTATCGTATGGATGATGTCACCGGACTTTGCATCCCACAGTCTGACCTTCGCATCACTCCCAGCCGACGCAATGGAGGAACCATCCGGGCTAACGGCGAGACCTTCGATGCGTCCTTCATGCCCTTTAAGTGTGCTAAGTTGCTCTCCGGTAGTTGCATCCCACAATAGGATTGTCCCGCCTTTGCCTGCAGAAACCACCCGCTGTCCGTCAGGAGTAAATGCGACCTCGACCACTTCGCTGGTGTGCCCGTAGCACGTAATGTCGCTGCCCTGGAAACGCCGGTTGCAGTAGTGCCACTCGAAGTTGTCACGGTATTCCTGTGGGATCTGATGCAGCAGCGTTCGAGCTTCCACCGCCCGATCAGCATCGTACCTGGCAACCGCGAGCTGCAACTTTGCTGCCGCTTCGGAATCGCGAGCACGTTGAGAATCAACCGTAGCTCTTCCTTCCGCGTCGACGGCGTTGGCACGTTCTTCCAACGCTTCTTGCGACTTGCGTTCCGCGAGTTGGGTTTTCTGGTTCGCTTGAATCAGTCCATAACTCGTGCCGACAATACCCGCAAGCAATACGACACCAATCGAGAGTACGGCAGCGACCAGTCCGCGATGTCGGTTCGCAAACTTCCGAACCTGGTACCAGGTCGACGGAGGACGCGCCCGAATCGCGTCGCCAGCCAGATAGCTGGAAATGTCCTCTGAAAAATCGTCAACAGACTGGTATCTCCGAGTTCGGTCCTTTTCCAGAGCCTTCATGACCACCCAATCGAGATCGCCTTTGAGGATCTTCTGAAGCGTGGCCAATGAGATTTTGCGTACTTCAGTTACTTTCGTCGTCGCCTCACCGGACGACGTACCTAGTCGACTACTTGGCTTGAGCGGATCTTTCTCGCGAATGATCTGCAGTGTTTTCAGTAACGCGTTCTTGCCCAACGTTTCTTTGTCCAACGGCGTTGAACCGCTTAGCAGTTCGTAAAGCATCACGCCGAGAGAATAGACATCGGTTCTCGTATCGATATCGACGGAGCTCAGTTCAGCTTGCTCGGGCGACATGTACTGCAGCGTTCCGACGATACTGCCGAACTCGGTGTGCATCGTCTGATCCGTTAACTTGAGATCGGGCTGAACAGCTTTCGCCATGCCAAAGTCAATCACTTTGGGAACCGGTTCACCATCAATCTCCGCAACCAGAACGTTGGATGGTTTAAGATCGCGGTGAAGGATTCCTTTCTGGTGCGCGTGTTGAACAGCCTTGCAAACAGGAACAAAGAGCTTCAACCTTTCAACAATACTAAGTCGATTGCTGTCGCAGTACTTTGTGATCGGAATACCATCAACCAATTCCATCACAAAGTAAGGGCGCCCGTCGTCAGTACTTCCCGCGTCAATCACTCTTGCGATGTTAGGGTGGGCCATCATCGCCAGTGCTTGTTTTTCAGCATCAAAGCGTGCCAAGACCTCCCTGGAAGGCAATTCAGACCTGATCAACTTGAGTGCAACGCGTCGCTTGACCGGCCTTTCCTGCTCGGCCAACCAGACGGTTCCCATCCCGCCGACCCCAAGTTGCATAATTAGCTTGTAGGGTCCAATTGTTTGGAATGGCAGCAGGATCGAGTTACCATTTCCAGAACTTGCGGGGACTGCGGATCGGCTGGCCAGAGCATCGCCATCGGCCCCCTTGATTCCTTTCGACTTGCTGAACTGTTCCCGGACTCGCTTGGCGTGATCTACAGCCTCTTCTCCAAACCTCGCATAACTCGAGTTGCTGACCTGCCGACCCTTTCTGACGCCGTGGAAGACTTCAATGGAGATCAGCTCCAGCAGGATCCGCTGTCTCGAATCTTCAGGCAACAGTGCCAGAACGCTTTCAATGTCAGGCGATGTCCCGGTCTTGATATCGTCTTCGAACTGGTCGATCAGTCTATCGGCGGAATCAGAATTCACAGTTGGCGGGATTTCATAGGCGGAGTGATTTTGGATAAGGGAAATGGCGATGGAGAGATGTCGATCGTGGGATGCCGCTTGCGTCACGTATTGAATCTAAGCACCCCAGCACAAGTTATTTGGCGTTATCAGCCGTTTTGGCGTTAGCCACGGTTACTTCAAATGACTGTAAACTTATGCATGGGTGCTTACATTTTGACGAAACGGGAGTTGATAAGCACCCGTGCATTAGTTTGTAAGCTTTATTCACGTAGCAGAGGATCTCCGAGACGGTGATTGCAGCGATTCCCGAAGAGACTCGCCTACGTGTTTTGCCCATTTATTCATGCTTGGGTGCGGTATTCATGCTTGGGTGCGTCTATCTTTATCTTCTCATAAATATCGCCCTTGCGGTAACAGGATGACGTTATTTTGATTGCTTCTTCATGAAATGAGGACTAAAATGATGACTTCCCCTCCTACCTATGGAATGCTCGCAGCAGACCCCTTTTGAAAAAAATTGAGAGTCCTCTGCATTTCATCAAATTTTCTCCCATCATGTCACGTGTCCAGCGCGTTAACTCCGGATCTCTCCAACAAATCATTGTGGCTGCGCGCGCGGGCGATGAGACTGCGCTCAATCAAATCGCTGAGTACCTTCTGCCGAAGGCCTTTGAAATTGCCAGATCCAGGATGCAGGCCCTGAGTCCGATGGACGACTACGAGGATATCGCGATAAGCGCCGTCAAGTCGATCTGCCTGCGGTTTCGCGAAGGAACCTGCGAGTTCCTTGGAGAGATAGAGCTTGGCAGTTTGCTCCACAAGTTTGTGATCGGCAAGGTACGAGACCGAAAGAAATATCATTTCGCAGAAAAGCGAGATATCAAACTCAACGATGATAGGGAATTGTCACGATCTGTTCCATCCGTCCAAGATCATGCGGGCGAAACAGCGGATTCGATTTGGCTTGACGAACAGTCCGCTTTACTGACGGTCCCGGAGCAAGAGTATCTCAAGCAAATGCTTACGGGACTGGGCTCAGATGTGCATGGTTTGTTTTCTGAACTGGTCAAGCGACTGGACGAAAAACCCAGGAAAGTACTGATGCTGATCACGTCGGTATCCATGTCCAATGCGGAGTTGTCAGAGGCTCTGGATTGTGCTCCATCATCCATTGAGCGATATCGCCGTGCCATTCGTGAAAAGCTGGAAGAGATCGTCAAAGGGTGATCTTTGGTTGATCGTGCAAATCTGCACGGCAGCCTCCGAAGGGAAAACAACCCAGCCCTCATCTCTTTTTAACCCGCACTTCATTTTTATTTTGAAAATGTGTGAGGGTTGCTTCTCCAGACCTCCATCCACCGAGGTACATTCTTTGCCGTTCTTCTAGTCTGGTTGAGGGGTGCAACTCTTGAGCCAAAACTAAAAAAATTCGAAAAGGTTTGAAGGGTAGCGGAATTGGATTCCATATAACCCCTGAAGCGATTGATTTGAACTCAGGATCGCTCGCAAGTTCGGCTTCTAAAGCTGTGGCACTCAAACTCTCACGCTGAGAGAGGACTTTGAAGGTCTGCCAATTTGGAACAACGTGTTGTGCGACTGTGCAACATGCGGAAAACAAGTAACTACTGCAAACCCTGACGTGCACCCACGGTTACGCTAATTGGGACTTGATTTCAGACTTATGGATTTGAGCCTGTGGGTTCGACCAAGAATTGAACGGGGAATAGTTTTTGTTCCCTGATTGTTTTTCGCAGCGATCTTAATTTTTTACTGTTCGTTATGTGTTCTATTCAACAGGTTTTTATTTTATGTCACTTGCATCTTGGTTCTCGACTCAGGCTCAATCCCGCCTTCAGCTTCGCAAGGTTTCCCTGCACCGTCGAGCGCGTGCGACTTTGAGGTTCGCACGGTTGCTAGCAAGTGAGAGCCTTGAAAGATCGTCGCCATCGCATCCGTGCCGCAGACTGAGCCTTGAATCCTTAGAGGCAAGGCAATTACTAGCGGTGGATACCCGTGTGCCATGGCAAATGCTCGACGCGATGCCACCGCTGGATGCCACCAAAGTCCAAGAGGTCAATGTCACGAAGGCGCAGTCGATAATCGTGGATCATTCGATGCTGAGTTCGGTGCTCTCCCGAGCGCCGATGGAGTTCACGGCGGAAGCGGGGGATCCTCTTGATTTCGCGTTGCCTATGCCCGATGGCTCGCTCGAGCGATTTGCAATCGTTGAGTCTCCCATCATGGAGCCAGATTTAGCGGCGAAATACTCCGAGATCAAAACTTATCGTGCGCAGGGAATTGACGATCCCACGGCGACTGCTCGATTTAGCTTTACGCCACTTGGATTCAGCGCTACGGTAATGGCGGAGTCGGGAACTTTTCAGATCAAGCCTTACTATCACCTTGACCAGACTCTCTACGTGAGTTTCAACGAGTCGGATCTTTTGGCGGATCCGATTAGCCCCGATCCCATAGAGTTAGGCAACGATCAGCGATTTCCTCACGATCACGATTGCTTAGTCGATCACGAGCTGGAAGACATCAACTCGGCAAGTGCCGCGAACGCGTTGGATAGATCTAGCACTGGCGATGGACTTCAAATTCAAAATTCGGGCACTCAACTGCGCAGCTATAAAATTGCTATCGCCGCCACGGGCGAGTTCACCGCATCCAATGGGGGCACCGTTGCACTCAGTCTCGCAGCAGTGACTACAATTCTCAATCAAGTCAATCTGGTTTACGAGAGTACCTTGTCGATTCGATTGGTCCTTGTAGGAACCAACAACACGGTCATTTATACCAACTCGGCGACCGACCCTTACACTGGAACAAATGTTGACAATTTGCTAGATGAAAACCCCACCAATCTCAATGCGGTTATCGGTACTGCGAGCTATGATATCGGACATGTGCTCAGTTCGGCTGCTAGCGGCGGCGTAGCCTATGTCGGGGTTGTTGGTAACGCAACACTTAAGGGCGGCGGAGCCTCGGGGTCACAGGGAATGGGGGTTGACCCGTTCTATTATCGCGTGGCTCATGAGATAGGACATCAGTTCAACGCTAGGCACACATACAATTATGATTCGGTGGGGCGCGATCCGAATTCGGCATACGAGTATGGATACGGGAGGACGATCCTATCCTATGGCCACCAAAACCCAAACAACGAAGGACGGAATGCCAACCTTCACCACCATACCGTTGATACGATCTTGAACTTTGTCGACAACACAATTCCGACGGTGGGTACGAGGACCGCGACCGGAAACATCATCCCAACTGTCAACGCGGGGCTAGACTACGCAATTCCTGCTAATACCCCATTCGTTCTTGCTGCTGCAGGCGCGGACGGAAACGGCGACGCGCTGACCTATTCATGGGAACAGCACGACCTCGGTGCAGTTCAATTGCCTCCGGGAGTGGCAGACCTTGGAAGCGGCCCTCGTTTTCGCGTTCGGCCCCCGACATCGGATGCGTCACGTACTTTTCCAAAGCTAAGTGATCTTGCTGCGAATACGGTCGCGGACGACGAGCGACTTTTCACTGCCGCCCGAACCAGTACCTTTCGCGTTACGGCACGAGACAATCGAAGCGGTGGGGGAGGGATCAAATGGGACGATATGGCTTTGACGGTCGTAGACACAGGGGCAGCCTTTGCGGTTACTTCACCGAACACTGCGTTGACCTGGGCGGGATGGTCGACGCAGACCGTTACGTGGAATGTTGCAGGGACAACGGCCGCTCCGATTAATGCTGCCAACGTAAATATTTTTCTTTCGTTCGACGGCGGATTGACCTACGCAGATTTGGCGATGAATGTTCCCAATGATGGGTCTCAGGACGTAGTCGTCCCGAATATTGCTTCGACTCAGGCGAAAATCCGCATTCAAGCGGTTGGCAACATTTTCTTCGACATTTCCGACGTCAACTTTACCCTCGACTCGGTTACGCCACCTACGGACCTTGTCATCACCGCTGTAACGACCGACGGGGGAGATCAACTCCAAGTCAGATACGACATTCTTAATCAAGCAAGCGGCGCGTTTGACATTGGGTTCTATATGTCCAATGATGCGCTGTTGGATCGCACCGTCGACACGGAACTTGGTTACGTAAGCATTAACGATCCAGCGGATCTAGCGATTGGCTCGCACATAAAGCAATATACAATCGGTACGGAAATTAACTTGCCCGGCGCTGGTACGACCGATGCGATGCTGGACCAAAAGTTGCTGGTCGTGCTCGATGATTTAAATGCAGTTCCCGAGACAGACCTCAATGCGTTTAGTGAAGATAATACGGGGATTTTTAGGGGAGTATACCACGTTTCGAGTGGCCCCGTCGTAGCCTTCGGTGGCAACTCAAATGAAGTCCATTCTGTCGACGTCGACATTAATCCCGATGGTGAATTCTATGTATTAACTTTCGACAGTGGAACATTTATTTTTTCTTATACTAGCGCAGACGTAAGCAGCTTTGTAATCCGTGGCAGTGGAGGTGACGATATACTCCGCTTATTAAATACCGCGAAACCCAGTGTACTCATCGGTGGAACGGAAAACGACCTTTTGATCGGTGGTTCAAGTAACGATACATTAGACGGAGGCGACGGAAACGATACCTATCAGTTCGATGCGGATTCGCCGCTGGGAATCGATACGATTGTGGACCCAGCCGGTACAGACAAACTTGATTTCTCCAATACATTGCTGAATGCGACCGTAAAGTTGGCCGTTGCTATTAACCAAACCGTCGTACCGGGCAACCTTATTCTCAAACTGCCATCCTCGAGCACAATTGAAAACGCAACGGGCGGGACCGGAAATGATCTTTTAACCGGAAATGCGCTTGCCAATGTGCTTGTGGGAGAAAGTGGAAATGACACATTGAATGGTGCTGGCGGGAGTGACTCACTGCTAGGCGGACTTGGCGATGACATCTATTTGTTTGGCTTAGCAACATCATCCGAAGCAGATCTGGTAACAGAGTACGCTAATCAAGGAACGGACAGGCTGGACTTCGGTACTTTGACAACTGCGGTGAATTTAAGTCTCGCGTCAAGAGCCGTTCAGGGAGTACATACCAATCGAACGATTAAGCTCAACTCGCCGATCGACTCGCCGAACACCTTTGAAAACGCAACGGGCGGGACCGGAAATGACATTTTAACCGGAAATGCGGTTGCCAATGTGCTTGTGGGAGGAAGTGGCAATGATACGTTGAATGGTGCTGGCGGGAATGACTCACTGCTAGGCGGACTTGGCGATGACATTTATGTGTTTGGCTTAGCAACATCATCCGAGGCAGATCTGGTAACAGAGTTGAGCAATCAAGGAACGGACCTTCTGAACTTCAGTAGTTTGACAACACCGGTCGTTTTAAATCTCGCGTCAATCGCCGTTCAGGGAGTACATGCCAATCGAACGATCAAGCTCAACGCGACGAACACCCTTGAAAACGCAACGGGCGGAACCGGAAATGACATTTTAACTGGAAATGCGTTTGCCAATGTGCTTGTGGGAGGAAGTGGAAATGACACATTGAATGGTGCTGGCGGGAATGACTCGCTACTAGGCGGACTTGGCGATGACATCTATGTGTTTGGCTTAGCAACATCATCCGAAGCAGATCTGGTAACAGAGTACGCTAATCAAGGAATGGACCATCTGAACTTCAGTAGTTTGACAACACCGGTGAATCTAAATCTCGCGTCAACCGCCATTCAGGGAGTACATGCCAATCGAACGATCAAGCTCAACTCGACGAGCACAATTGAAAACGCAACGGGCGGGTCTGGAAATGATATTTTAACCGGAAATGCGTTTGCCAATGTGCTTGTGGGAGGAAGTGGCAGTGATGGGTTGATTGGTGCTGGCGGGAATGACTCACTGCTAGGCGGACTTGGCGATGACATTTATGTGTTTGGCTTAGCAACATCATCCGAAGCAGATCTGGTAACAGAGTACGCTAATCAAGGAATGGATCAGCTGGAATTCAGTAGTTTGACAACGTCGGTGAATTTAAATCTCGCGTCAATTGCCGTTCAGGGAGTACATGCCAATCGAACGATCCAGCTCAACTCGACGAACACCTTTGAATTCGTCTATGGTGGTTCTGGAGACGATGTTCTACTGGGAAATACTGCGAACAATATAATGTTGGGTGGCAACGGGAATGATATCCTTGTTGGAAACTCGGGCAATGATCAACTGTTCGGCGGCAGTGGCCGCGACATTCTTATCGGCGGCCTTGGGTTAGATACGCTTGATGCAGGTTCCGATGACGACATCCTGATTGCTGGTCGAACGACCAGTGATAATTCAGTTACTCTGCTGACCGACCTACGAACGGAATGGACCTCAACGAATTTGTATGGTACCCGACTTTCTAACCTTCGCAGTGGGGTAGGGGCGTCCAATGCTTCGCTCAAAGCGAAAATTAATGTGCTGAACGATTCCGGCGAAGACGACGTCCTCACTGGCGGCACCGGACAGGATTGGTACTTCGCTGCACTTGATGATGTGATCACCGACTTGATTGCCGGAGAAATCGTCGACTCACTCGACGGGGTGTAACCGGCGTTCCACCTAGCTGCATTGGGAATTGGTGAAATCTTGGTAAGCAAAAAACGGCCTTTCTGCAATGATTCGGGTATCAAATAGATCCGTGTCAATCTGGCAGGAGGCCGCTATCGTTGAACGTGGCTAATCCAGAGGCTTTTGACAACTCCAGATACACTGAACATCGAGCTGCGGCTGAGTATGCTAGCGAGATGGTCGATTCCATTGCATCGCAACTCAACCTCAATATCGTAAAGGCCGCTCATCGCAGCGAGTCCTTTGATCAGAACGAACGCAGTGTGCGAATGGCTGTCTTTCAACTCGGAAAGCAACCTTTGGAATTGTTCTCTCAACTTCAAGCCAATGGTGACTTGGGATCTGAAGTTACAACGGAGCAAGCCAAAATTCTTAGCCGAAGTGGTATGACAACACGGACCACGATTCGTTCGATCTTTGGTACCCACTGCTTCGACCAGTTCAGGTGCGCGCCGGCTGCGAAGAAGGCAACGCAACTGCGGCAGATAAGCGCGAGGATGTCGCTGCTGGGAAGTAATGCCCTGCATTACTCGTTGCTCGATCGCGCCGGAGTGATATAAGCGAGACTTTTTGGCAGAGGCTCGAATGACCCGAGGCACATCGTGTTTTAGCCAACCGGACCAAGATAATCGACCGACGTTCGCATCCAGGTTAGAAAGTTCCGTTACGGGGAAGATTGCGATGCGTACCAAGATTCGGGCCGCTAGACCAAGTCCCACTAGCGCATGTGCCAACGTATGCTGATCCCCTTCAAAGCGAACACCGCCTATATCTTCCACTATGCTAGTGGGCCAAGAATCACGCGCGACAGATCCCATCCATAGATCTCGAACCTCTCGTTCTAACCAAGGTTCTAGCCCCGGGGCACATGATGCGAATAGCGATAATTTCATCAAGCCACACTTGCGTTGAGTCGCGTTCATCATCTTTGTCATTGCAACCAACGACAGCGCACGGAATGCAGCATCGCAAAAAATTTCTACAATAAGATCTTAACTGGACTTATTCTCGAGAACCACTTCAAAAGCGAGGACCCACGCGTGATTTCCAGCGTTTCATTCGTATGTGACATCTACAACGCATCAAGCGAAGGGCACCCAACGCTAGAAACCTCATCGTCCGATCGAGGCTCTCGTCCGATCGGGGATTGTCCCCGACGGACGCCGTTTTGGTGTCCCAAAAGCTGAGCACGCACGCGACCGCTCCATTAGTACGCCAAAACTGAGAGTGTCGGAGGCAAGCTCCGAGCACTCTTGCTTTCGTCCGTTCGATGGGAGGATTTGGTAAGAGTTGGTAAAAGGAATTCGGTCGGTTGTTCATGACCGTCGCCGGCAGGCTACAGAAAATCGACTTCCACCGCTCTCGCTCCGGTTGGCGTCGCTACAAAGCCAAATCCAACGCTCGCGAATTGCTGGCGGTATAACGGGTTCGTCCAGCAATCCTATAACAGTGCGTTTAACGGTGGCCACAGAATGACAGAATACTTTTGGCACCGAATAGCCAAAGTCTCCGTCTGTAGATCGCTTTCGCGTCTAGCGAAGATGGATTCCATCAAGGACTCGCTCGGGACGACAGCGCAGTTTAGCCATTCGCCAAGCAATCTTCGGCGTTGCGGAAGTTGCAATTGCGTTTCTTTTACCCGATGTCTTGGTAAAATCAAAAGCATGAGCGTCCACGCAAATCCCTGTAACCAGATGAAAGCAGAAAAGAGGAGAGGCTACGTGCGCAATTCAAAATACATCCGAGTAAAATTCCTTCTTCTGATTTGTGTACTTACGGCTGGGGCCTACGCGACAAGTGAGTATATTTCGAAACCGGTGCCCGAAATAAGCCTTGAACGTAGTTACAAACAAGCAGATTTCGTTGCGGTGGTTTCAAAGATGGAGTCGATCGAGGACAGACATCGTGAAGGCTACGCTTATACGAAGTGCGAAGTTCATTTGATTCTCAAAGACACTCCGAAGGGAGCGAACCAAGATTCTTCGCGGGAGATTCGAATACTTCATCAGACGAAGGGTGATGGAAAAGGAGGTGGAAGCTCACGTATGGTCTTCGAGATTGAAGGAATCAAGGATTCCTGGAGCCTCGTTTTCTTAAAATGGGATCGGACTGAAGACGCGTTTGTTCCGCTCACAGGGCAAGATGAGGCTGCGTATTCCCAGTTCATCATTCTCCGCCCTAGAGATCCGTTGCCTAACTGACCTCGCAAAATTCATCCAGACGGTTCATTAACCGATCGCCCGTTACTTTGACTATTGTGATCCATTGCGAAACCGGTGCCCGAGATAAGCCTTGAACTTATTTACAAAAAGGCAAGTTTTGTTGCACTGGTTTCGTAGTTGGTATTCAAAAATCCGCCCGGGGGTTTTGGTGGACGCTTACTCGGAAATGGGATAAACTGCTCTTGAGTTCCCATGTATGATCTTATGTCTGGCTGGCGAATGATGGAACGAGCAAGTTAATCGAAATCGAGTCGGCAATCGACCGCGTTCCTTACAGATACAGATAAAGGAAAGCGTGATGCTGCATCTTGCAGGCAGGTATTTGTGGTTCAATTGACATCCAAAGAACGATCTAGGACTTGGCGACGATCGATCATTTATCATGTCGTATTGGTCGGCTTGTCGCTGATGCTGAGCGTCGGCTTTTTGCATCGCATAAGAGGGGGTTGGTCAATTGAGCCTGTGCTCTGGCTAGGAATCGTGTGGTATACCGGATTGCTCACTGTAGGCGACGTTGCTCGTTTGCGAGGGCGGTTCAGCTTAAGTACTATTTTCTTGTTGATCACTGGTAGCACGCTGATAGTCGCATTTCCCTTCACGGCAATTCGCAAAGCGTACGTTCGCGCACAATATCGCGACAAGCAACTGGTACATGGCGAAGCAGATCGAATGTTTGGGACAGAGCTACTAAGTTGGAAGGAGTTGCCCACGTCCGAAATCATCCCCGAGTTCCTGGCATGGCGATTGCCCGTTCGTGGAATTCGACCATTGGAATCCTTGACTATAGAAATCGAAGAATTTGACACGTGCCCAAAATGGCTGAGAGAAGAGACGAGCCATGTCACATTAAGCATCGATCGCGGTTGGAACCCAGACACGATAGCAGGCACGATAAGTCCATACGGAGTAAAGTACCTCGACATTGCCGGCATCTGCAATGTCATTCGAACTTGCCCAAACCTGCGGAGGCTCTCACTAACCGACCGACAAATCACGCAGGAAATAATTGATGAGTGCCTTTCAAGAGCTCCGATGGAATTGGACATTCTGGGTTACGAGGGAAAAGAACTTTGCATGTCTAGAGAATTCGACTTGAAAGATTTGATTTTTGTCAGTTTGAATAATTTCAATGGCCTCAATGTCTCTAATCCTTGCAACAAAAAGTTGATTCATTCATCGAGTAGTGTCATGATTGTTTCAGGGTGGCTGAAGGCCAACGACATCACCGAGATGTTAGACCTGAATATCGATGAAAAAGTGGCGTGTGCCAATGTCGACTTTGACTCCAGTGAATTAGAGAAGCTAGCGCTGATCATTGGTCAGCGTTCGGATGATCAACGGATTACTACAACTAAATTCCCCGATCTTAAATCGCTCCTGCGTTACTTAGTAAAAACGCGAGCGACAATCCAAGAGAGTAAGCGATGGCCACCAAAATTCGAATGGTCAAACGAAAATCTTTTGTCCATCATGCGATGGGCCATGGAAAAATTGTGAGAGGCACCTAGGGTGCCAGATGTAGAACAGAATGGCCCAAAAGCGAAGTGCGCTTCCAACGTTGTCAGTCTGCAATTAGGCTTTTACAAAAGCTTCCGTAATACAGTTTCAAAGAAGATGATCTAAGGGCACGGGCTAAAAAGAAATTCGAATGAAAAAACCAAAACGGAAAAAGACGGCTGCGGAAAAACGAGCCAAGAAAGAGTGGAAGAAAAAGTACCAATGGATTTTCATCCATGGTAAGCAAGTAAAAGTCTTACGACCTCAAACGATCGACGGCCTGCCGATTGACGAGTACATCGCAAGGAATGCAGACCCAATCTGGCTCCACCAAAACGGAATGTGGGAGTACCTTACGCCCAACGACGAATACGCGGCAACCAGACCTGTATCGCCGGACTAATTGCCTCGTCAACTGCGCAGTGTTTGAATTTCGAAGGTCGTGACTTACCGAGTGGTTGGTTGATCGCCTTTTAGATTTCGTAGGAGGAAATCGGTCATCAGCGTGTACATGTGATAGCGCTGTCGCGGGTCGCCGATTCCGTGGCGGTTTTTGGGGTAGACCATCAAGTCAAACTGTTTGCCGGCGCGTTGCAGCGCGTTGGCAAACTGAAGCGTATTGGAGATGTGGACGTTGTCGTCTCGCTCTCCGTGGATGACGAGGATTCGGCCGTGCAAATCGGCGGCGGCTTCGACGGCTGAGGAGGATTTGTAGCCCGCTTCGTTATTCTTAGGCACATCCATAAAACGCTCAGTGTAAACCGCATCATAATTTTTCCAGTCGGTTACGGGTGCACCGGCAATTCCGGCTCGGAACGATTTGGAGTGGGTCATCGCATACGAAGTGAAATAACCGCCATAGCTCCAGCCCCACATGCCGATCCGATCGCCATCCGCCCAAGGCTGATTCTTCAGCCAAGTCACTGCGTCCTCAAGGTCTTGGGTTTCGACGCGGCCGAGGTCTTTGTAAATCTTCCAAGTATCGGCCGCACCTTGACCGCGCGCCGCGCGGTTGTCGCACAATAGAACGAAGAAACCTTGCTGAGCCAAATACTGATGCCACAAATAATCGCGGCCCGACCAAGCGTTGCGAACGGTCGGTGCACGGGGACCGCCGTAAACATGAATGAGCACAGGATGCTTCTGATTTGGTTTGCTTAGATCCACGTTCGGAGGCGCGATCAACATGCTCTGAAGCGGTTGACCGTCTCGTGCAGGAATTGTCATTAGCTGTGGAGGATTGATGTTCAGAAAACGATGATGATCGTTCGACGGCACATTCAAGGCACGAACAAGTTTACCATCCCGATCGAGCAAAACGGTTCGCGAAGGAGCCTCGACCGAACTGTACGAATCGAACAAAAAATTGCCGCCAGGATGAACCGTCGCGCGATGGTTGGCAGGAGTCTTAGTAACGTGCGTCATTTCTCGCGTCTCTAGATCGACGCGCGAAACTTGCAGTTCAACAGGACTCGAATTGTTGGCGGTGATCCAAATCGCTTTGCCGTCTTTCTGGACCAGAGAAATGTCTTCGACGTCCCAATCGCCTTGGGTCACACTCGTTCGTTGGCTACCGCCCGCATCGATGCGATAGACATGCCGTCGTCCGTTTGGCAAGTCGCTGAGCCATAAAAAGTCCCCGCCAGTTAACCAATGCGGCGGTCCTAAAACGTCAATCCAAGCTGATCCTTGTTCGCGAAAGAACTTTCGCGCTGCGCCAGTTTCGGCATTACAAGCCACCAACTCAAGCCAGCTTTGGATACGGTTTTGAATTTGCAAACAGACTTCTTTGCCATCGGGATGCCAATCGACGCGCACGACCAATCGATCGTCGGTCGCATAGGCAGCCAAGTCCATGGCCTTTAGCTCTTTGCTGGCAACGTCTGCAACAAACACTTGGACGCCGGGCAACGGTGCACCGCTCTTTGGGTAACGCGTATTCTCAAGCGACTGTTCGACGCTGATCGAATCGTTCACCATATATTTGGAAACGGGCGTTTGGTCCAGTTGAAGGAAGGCAAGACGTTTGCTGTCGGGGCTCCACCAATGCGCTTTGAAATTGCCGCGTCCGTAAATTTCTTCTTGGTAAACCCAATCGAGAACGCCGTTCAGTTTTTCTTCGGAACCGTCGCTTGTCAGTTGCGATTGTTCGCCCGTTTGGCAATTAACGGTAAACAGATTGTTTTTGTGAACAAAAGCGACTTGTTGGCCGTCCGGACTGAGTTCGGCGTATTCTTCGGATTGGTCCGGAGTGTTTGTCAAGCGTTTCGCTTCGTTCGTCGTCGCATCGAACAAGTACAAATCTTGCTTGTGGTTAATCAACGCGAATCGCATTGAATCGTCGAAAGCATCGAGTCGATTTGCAAACGGTTTGGCAGCATCTGCACCGATGGATTCCAATTTGCCAAGAGACGTTACGAGTCGTTGCGGTAGATCAAAATTCCTCATCGCGCCTGTTGCAGCATCGATGGCCGACCATCGATTATTTCGTGCAACCAAATACTCGCTTGAGTCAGGCAACCAACGTGGAGCACCTCCGCCGCGTGCATCTCCACCAAAGCTGATGGTTCGTTCGGGATCGAACAATTTTTCCAACGACAGTTTTTCCGTTGCTGGAATGCTTTCCAGTTTTTTACCCAAAGGCAAATTGGTCGAACGCTCGATACGAACGAAAGGATAAATGTCACCTTTCTTAAGGGCCGGCGTGATGAATCCCCAAGTCGCTAAGTTTTCGTCCGAGTGCGGTTCTAGCAAGTAACTTGCAAGTACACCAAGAGGTTGATCGGTACGAACAACAAAAGAACCGCTCGCGACGGTAACTTTTTCAGTCAAGGGTTCGACTTCGCATTGGAATAGATTCAATCCCTGGAAAGCCTGTGTGTTCGCGTCCGTAATTCGATACTGCGTTACAGAGACTTCGGAAAGTTCGTCGGGGCATTGTTCGATTTGGACGCCGTGGCGATGCAAACGATCTGCTGCCCAAGCGTAGTCGGGAGGAAGAATGTATGCTTTGGCCACGTCGACTTCCAAAGTTGGCTTCGCATCATTCCACAAAACGACGGAATAGTCGGTGGGATTGAGTCGGTCGAGATTGTCTTTGTCGGCGGGGTTTGGGAACTTGCGAGTAGTGTCCGCAGGATCCGATTCTTTGTGTTGATAACCGAGGGCTTTGAAGACGCCCGGAACGGCAGCGATATCGGCACGAATCGGTATCGACTTTACGGGGGCTGGGGAATTGGTCATCAGCCGTCGATCCGCAGCGTCAAACTCCTTGCTCAAAGCGTCATGATTCTCGGCGACGAGATCCAAGCACGTACTAACAAATGCGTAGGTTGCATCGATACGTGTTTTGTAACTCGCGTACGAGTACGACTCTGACAAAATACCTAATCGGCCTCGCAATCCCATGTACTCGGTGCTGTAGCGAGGTTCGTGTCCGTAGGTTTCCCACTTTTCGTGCCCCGTATCAAAATTGCCGTAGTAGAACGTCTCGAAACCTTTTTCCTTCATGCGACTCGTTGCCTCGGGGAAGAATTTGGAACGGGCCCATTCGCGCAGAGTTGCTGGAGTTGCTGGATTATGAGGCAAGTCGTAGGTTAGTTCAAAACGGTGGAGTGAACCGTTTGTTGTGTGTGTATCGATAAGCACGTCTGCGTTGTAGCGATCGATCATTTTGACCAGCGAGCGAACTTCGGGAGTCTCCAATTTTACAAAGTCACGATTGAGGTCCATGCCTTGTGCGTTTTCGCGAATGCCCATGCCGTTTGTTGGTCCAACTTGACCGGGACGATGCGCACCCATTCGCTCGGCGGAGTCCGCGCTAAAGTTTGGGATGCAGACGAGAACGAATTTCTCCCACCAACCTTTCGGCGCTTGAATCAGAATGTCGCGGGACATAGCCAAGAGAGCTTCTTTGCCGTCGCATTCGCCCGAGTGAATTCCGCCCAATAGCACGACCACCATGCGCGGGTCGTTGCTTGGCAATGGCAAATCGAGACCATCGGGCTGCCCCATGACGAGGGCCCACAACGGTCTGCCTTCGTTGCTCTCCCCGATTTGTTCCAGCCGAGCATTCGCACTGGCCGAATCCAACGATTTGAGCATGGACTCGACGTCGGCACCGCTTGCCGTGCTATGAAAGTCCGAGGATTCGGCAATGGTTTTTAAATTCTTAAGCTTGGCAAGGTCCGTCGCGCCTCGATCTTGTGCTTGAGTGCTGTTCGCCAAGCCAATGAATACACAAACAACAGCGAATGCCGAAATGTCGTTTAGTTTTCGGTTCATATAGTTCTCACTTATTACTAGGCGCTTATTACTAGGCAGGCAAATTCGAGGTGCGGAGGAATGTCAGATTAGATGGTAAAAAAGATCCACCGGCTAAGCGGAATGGATCGAACGGTTATCCACAGCCAAAGCAGCTTCGTGAATCACTTCGGACAGTGTCGGATGCGCGTGACAGCAGCGGGCGATGTCTTCGCTGCTGGCACCGAACTCCATGGCCGTGGCGACTTCGGCAATCATGTCGCCGGCGCGGGCTCCGATAATATGAACGCCTAGGACGCGGTCTGTTTTAGCATCGGCAAGGATTTTCACACGACCTTCGATTTCACCTAAAGTTCGGGCTCGACCGTTGGCTCCGTACTGCCCAACGCCTTTTCGATAGTCGACCTTAGATTCCTTCAATTGATCTTCTGTTTTTCCAACAGTGGCAATTTCAGGATGCGTGTAGACGACAGCAGGAATGGTATCTTGGTTGACATGGCCATGAATGCCGTGCATGCGCTCGACGCAAACGATGCCTTCGTCCATCGCTTTGTGAGCAAGCATCAGGCCGCCGATCAAATCGCCGATTGCATAAATGCCTTTGACGGCTGTTTGATAGTTTTCGTCAACCGTGATGAAGCCCCGCTTGTCCGTCTCCAGGCCAACTCGTTCAAGACCGATTTGGTGCGAATTTGGCAAACGCCCCGCAGCCAGCAGCACGCGATCACAATCGATCGGATCGGCTCCTTTGCAACGAACGATACAGCGGTCGTTTTCGACGCGAGCGCCTTCGACCCAGCTTCCCAAGCGAAATTGTAAGCCTTGTCGTTGAAATACTCGCATCGCGAGAGCGCCGATTTCGCTGTCCATTCCTGGCAGTATTCGGTCCATAGCTTCGAGAACAATGACTTCGGAACCCAGACGAGCCCATACGCTTCCCAGTTCGAGGCCGATGTATCCGCCGCCGATTACTACCAGTCGTTTCGGTACTTCGGGGAAACTCAGAGCTGTTGTGCTGTTGCCGATCCGCACGCCGTCTTCTTCGACACCGCGCATCGTTGCTGGTCGCGAACCGGTTGCCAAAATGATCCGTTTCGAACGCAATACGACTTGTCCCTCGGCCGTATCGACCAAGATCGATTCGACGTCTTGGATTCGAGCGGCACCACGATAGGGCGTGATCTTGTTTTTCTTGAAGAGCAAGTCGATGCCACCCGTTAACGTCTGGACGATCGTGTCCTTGCGTCGCATCATGGCTGCCAGATCGAGCGCGACGCTCCCAACCGAAACGCCGTGAACATCGAAACCTTTCTTGGCATCGCTGTAGATATGACTGGACTCGAGAAGTGCTTTGCTCGGTATGCATCCGACGCGCAAACACGTGCCGCCAAATTTCTGATTTTCATCGATGCACGCTACGTTCCAGCCAAGCTGGGCGGCACGGATCGCGGCGACGTAACCACCAGGTCCGCCGCCAACTACGACAAGGTCATAATCAATTGTTTTCATTTTGTCTGCAAAGTTCTCGTACTTGATAAATTTGAAAAGAACAACAACAACGCCCGCTTGGTGGTATCCAGTCACGACGATCAGTCCAGGCAACAACCATCCGCAACAACAAATCGTAATTGGAAAGCATCGCGATAGTGCCCTTCAAAGCAACGTTTCGTCGCGAATTGGCTCTTCGCGAATTCACTGGGAGCATAATGATACAGCAGATTACGCTGTTTGCTCAGACAGGAGGTATCCCCAAGACCGTCGCGATGGTCTGCAGTGCTTTTTTCTCGGATTTATTGACTTTTGCGCCAAAACCAAAGTAATCGACCGATGATTCCGCGACGGCCTTTGCCAGTCGGTACAGGCTCAATTTGAAATTGTCGGCATCGTCGGGAAATTCTACTTCCACAAGCTGCCGAATCGCAGTTATGTTGTCAACAAAATCAACTTTGACATATTGTAGTTCCGTCAAAAACGCTTTCCTATTTGCAAACATGACATTCCTGGCTCGATTGAACAAGTCGCCTGAGTCCGGGTGCTGCTTCTTAATAATTTCAAAGAAAGCAGCCAGCTCTTCTTTGGTCATCGCGCCATCAGCCGCAGCAGTGCGCAGAAAAACCATCAGCAACGAACGAGCTAATGATTTCTCGATTTCTTTTTCGTTTCGTGGTTTGTCGTCTGTCAACTAATGGTCCAGTCGAATTTATGCCTTCACGAGCAAGATCAAAGGATGCGCAATGCAAAGACTTGGTTATTGGATACTACCAACCCAGTTGGCCCAATGCAATTAGTGACGCTATAGAACGAAAGGGTGAACTGTCAAAAGGAAATATTATTTGAAACGGACCAGCAAAAATCTTCAATTTTGTCGTGGCCGGGCACGGGCTTCTGTCAAGCTGGATTAGACTATTCGGACCAAGCGAATTGTATTTGCGGGGTTACGAGTTTTCACCGAAAGTAACCACGTCTTGTCGGCGACTAATTCTCAATCGCACCACCGAGCGTTCTGTTCACGATGTCAGTCAAGCTAATAACTCTGGAGCATCCTAATTCACGGCGTGCAGCACCGCCGGCTGGCGAAGGTGCATTCTTGCCGGTATTCGTCGCTGGGCCAGAGAATGGCGAACTCGTGAACTTGCTGGCGACCGACGACCGCGACGCGATGGTCCGACAATCGCCAATCGTACTCTACGGTGCTAGTGGAGTTGGCAAATCCGCTGTCGCACAAACGATAGCCGCTCGTTGGGTTCGGCAATTTTCGTTAAAGAGTTTTGCGATCACCAGCGGCATCGATTTTGTTCGTCAATTCGCTTTGGCAATCGATTCAGACGACATGGAGCACTTTCGGCTCAAGCACCGCCAATGCGAGTTGCTGCTGGTCGACGGCATTCACGAACTGAGCGGTCGCGAGCTTGCAGAAGGCGAATTGGTCCACACACTTGATACATTAAAACAAGCTAACTCCATTGTCTTAGTAACGTCACCGAAAATTCCTGGCAATATTCGCGATATGAAACCTGCTTTGACCAGCAGACTCATGGGAGGCCTGTGCATCGAAGTGGCTTTTCCTGGCCAAGATGCCCGCGTGGAACTAATTCGCCAGTTCGCCGAGCAATTGTCGATCGATTTGGACGCAAGCGAACAAATGCGACTGGCGAAGGAGCTTCCCGAGCTGACTTCGGCGTATCATTTGCGAGGCCTCTTGTTGCAATGGATACATCAACAGCGCGTGGACCCTGAACGTCAACGTGAGTCGACGCTTGATCGACTTATCGAACATCAGCAATTGTCCGTGGTGCCCGACTTGAACCAAATTGGAAAGGCCGTCGCCAAACTCATGTCGGTGCGATTGTCCGACTTGCGCGGGCAGACTCGCAAAGCAAACGTCGTGCGGGCTCGAGGATTGGGGATCTTGCTGGCAAGGCAACTTACGTCCCATTCTTTGCAGCAGATCGGCGAATATTTTGGCGGTCGCGATCACACGACGGTCATGCATGCCTTGCGCAAGACAGAATCGGATGTCGCAACGGATGCTGAACTCATTCGTGCATACGACGACATTCGGCATACGCTGACACGGGTCAAGTGAATTCTGTAACACCATGACGTAAATGGCGCACCGGCGGCAGCGACTCATCGATAACATGGGGTCCTACGGTTTGAAACATCCGCAAATGCTGATCGAAAACAAAGTCTGAAGTTGGCTCGACGTCAGAAAAGATCAATTCACTCACTTGCAGGCCCCGACTTTGAGCATAGGCCAACGTAAGCAAAGCTTGATTCACCGCTCCGAGCACGTTAGCTACGACGACAATCAACTTATAATCGAATTTCGCAGCAAGATCTGCGTTGGTGCAGTGCCAACCGACAGGCGATAACAAGCCACCAGCGCCTTCTATCACGACAAAATCGCACTCATTGGTCCAAACGCTTAGGCCATCGAACAGTAGCGTTTCGTCGACTTGGCGACCTTCCTTTTCGGCGGCTAGGCACGGTGCTAGCGGAGCTTGGAATCGCTGGGGGCAGACGGCGTCGATACTCAGACGGCGCCCAGTGGCTTGCCAGAGCAATTCAAAATCGGATGGCTGATCGTTCGCAAGGCCACTGGCGGCGGGTTTGTAAGCACCTACGCGCTGACCTGTCGCCACTCTTTGACGAATAAGAATCTGACTAACATACGTTTTTCCGACGTTCGTGCTCGAACCTGTAACGAACAGGCCGTCAGGTGGCTTGCGAAGGACGGCTTGGTTGTTAGCATCATGATCAACGGACATACTGTGGTTCCGCCATACTGCGGTCCTGCGGGGAGTGTTGAGAACTGGATTTTGGCGTGAGGTGCAATTGTGAGCAACCAGCGAGTCGTTAACCTAGCGTTAGTGCAGATGTCGTGCACCAAGAACAAGCAGGAAAATGTCGACAAAGCCATGGAAGCCGTCGAACAATCTGCCGCAAAAGGTGCGAATGTCGTCTGCCTTCAAGAAGTGTTCACCGGCCCCTACCCTTGCCAGTCAGAAGACTATTCGCAGTTCGAGTGGGCCGAACCTATTCCAGGCCCAACGAGCCAAATGATGAGCCAAGCGGCAAAAAAGCACGGGGTCGTCGTTACCGGTTCGATTTTTGAGCGACGTGCACACGGTTTGTACCATAACACGGCGGTCGTTTACGATACAGACGGTTCCCAAGTCGGTTTTTACCGCAAGATGCATATTCCGGACGATCCGTTGTACTATGAAAAGTTCTATTTCACTCCCGGCGACACAGGCTTTACGATCGCTAACACCAAGTTTGGCAAGATCGGAGTCGGAGTCTGCTGGGATCAATGGTATCCGGAGGCCGCTCGGTTGTTCGCGCTGCGTGGTGCCGAGATTCTGTTGTATCCGACAGCAATCGGTTGGTACGCTCCCGACAAACAACAGTACGGCAAAAGCCAGCATGAAGCTTGGGAAACCATGATGCGATCACACGCAATAGCCAACGGATTATTCGTCGGAGCAGCCAATCGTGTCGGAGTGGAGGATTCGATTGAGTTTTGGGGAGCTTCCTTCGTTGCCGATCCGGCTGGAAATATTCTCTATCGAGCATCGCATGACTTGGAAGAGATCGTTATAGTGCCATGCCACATTGATAAGATTGATAACACACGGACGCACTGGCCATTCCTTCGCGACCGCCGTATCGATGCTTATCAAGACTTGACTCGTCGTTGGATAGATTAATGTATGGCCTTTGAGCACAATTCCAATCAGCCGTTTGCAAAACATGATCGCCCCGCCAACTCCGCAGCAGCCAGTGGTTTTCGCTGGGTTGAAGAGTGGCATCCGCACGAAGCGACATGGATATCTTGGCCCCATAACTTGGCGACATGGCCAGGGCGATTCGAACATGTGCCAGCCACATTCGAGCAAATGGTTCGAGCGCTGGCCGACGTGGAGCATGTTCATGTTCTTGGCGGCCCGCCCCACACGCTGGCATTGGCCAAAGTAGCAATCGGCGATTGCGATAATGTCACACTGCACCACATCACAACCAACGATTGTTGGATTCGAGATTTCGGACCAACATTTGTCTTGGGCGATGACGGGAAAACTCTTGGCGGAATCGACTGGAGATTCAATGCTTGGGGAAACAAGTACCATCCGCACGACAGTGATGCTGTCGGTGCCAAGCGAATCTGCCGGACCCTGGAGGCTACTTATCTTCGATCGCAGTTGACTTGCGAAGGCGGTGGGCTGGAGACGGATGGCGAGGGAACATTGCTCACCACCAGTTCTTGCCTGATGTCATCCGCACGAAATCCCGGCTGGACACGCGAGCAGATAGAACAAGAACTCCAACAAGCGCTCGCTGTCGAAAAAGTTCTGTGGATCGACGGGGGCTCGCTCGAAGGTGACGATACCGACAGCCATATAGACCAGTTAGTGCGCTTTATCCGACCAGGGCTAGTTGTCGCTGCTGTCAGTCGCAACTCCGACGATTCCAACCATGAGCCTTTGGCCAAACAACTGGATTTGTTGCGGCAAGTTACCGACGCTCGCGGGCGAAAATTCGAAATCGTCACGGTCGAAACTCCGCCTCCACGTTATATCCAAGGGCAACGTGTACCGGAAAGCTATTGCAATTTTTACATCGCCAATGAAATCGTTCTCGTCCCTCAGTTCGGCTTTCGCGAAACCGACGAAGCGGCCCTTAAGCAACTTGGCGAACTCATGCCCGATCGCCGGATGGTCCCGATCGACTCACGCGAATTGATTTGGGGAAGAGGCTCTTTCCACTGCTCGACACAACAACAGCCGAAAACACTCGCTTTGTAATTTGAGCGTGATCTGGCGATGGAAGGGCCAGAAGTGGCCACGCCGACCGCCAAGTTTACGGTCGGGGGCTTTTTTCCTAAGACGAACTTTGCGATAGTCACAAGGCTGGAATCGCAAGAATTGCGAACGAACCAGATTGCCTGACAAGAAGCGATCGGCATCGAGTCTCATCGTCAAATGATGCCTCAAACGCAAAAGTTCTCAATCATCCCAACCGAGGTTATTATGACTACCCTATCCAATCAATCGCCCGCTAACGAACAAATGAAACTGCTTGCCCCGATGGCAGGAACTTTTCGCGCCGAAGTTTACTTTCACATGGGCCCCGGTGAACCGCACAAATCCACAGGCACGATGATCAACTCTTGGGATGTGGGTGGAACCTATCTCAAACAAGATTACACAGGCGACCAATCCGATGGACCATTCCCAGCTTTCATGGGACGGGGTTACTGGGGTTACAATAAGGTCGACGCGCGATACGAAGGATTCTGGATCGACAATGCTTCGACGATGATGCAATTCGAACAAGGCCAAGCCGACTCGTCGGGCCGATCCTGGGAAATGCACTCAAGCTTTACCCATCCCGAAACGAAACAACCTTGTAAGAAGCGAACCGTATTCACGATTAAAGACGACAACCACCACGATATGGTGACCCACATGGAATTCGCCCCCGGCAACGAAACCAAAGTGATGGTCATTCAATTCTTACGCGCCTCGATCTAAACGCGCCTTCTGAAATGGATCGCACGGGCTTGCAAGCCAAACAAAAATAGCCCGACACGATGAACGCGTCGGGCTATTTTGCTTTTGATTCTTCTTGGAGGCATCAGCCTTTTTTACAATGCGGCGATGAATGCAGAGTCTTCGTGCAACATACCGCCCCATCAGTGATAAACTTTTTCGGGCGTGCTCTTATTCGGTGGCCAGAAGAACAACAGCAGCATAAGCGCTGCCGTGATTGCCAAACCAAATGGCACCATAAACAATCTGAAGAAATCCACGTTCTTGGCTTCGTCGACAAACACATTTTCGATCAAGTACGGGCAAATCGCATTCGCAAGCAACGCGCCCACGCCCAAGATCATGACGTTAAACAACCCTTGCGCACTTGAGCGTGCATCCTTGGGCAGAAACTCATCAACAAAGATATAGACGGTTGCAAAAAAGAACGCGTAGCAAATGCCGTGAAGGATTTGCACGATAACGATGAGAGCCGGATATTCAGGCAACCAAGCGTAAACCGCAAACCGCGCCGCATGGCCGAGAACGCCGATGATCATGGTTGTTTTCCATTTGAGCCGCGTCAAAACTGCGCCCAATACAAACATAGTGAGGATTTCGGCGATCTGGCCAATGCTCATCACCGGCGTGATCCAGTTGCCAGGAATGCCGACTGTCTCACTTCCCAAGAATCGTCCGGTCCAGTTGAAGTAACAGTTGTGTACAAACGCATCAAGGAGTGTGACAATCCACAACACAAGAATGAACGGATGCCGCAACAACTTGACGGCCTCGAGCCAAGCCAAATTTCCTGACTGACCCTTTGCTATTTCTTCGGCAGTTGGCTTTCGCGGCGGCGTATGCGGTAACAAGAGGCTGTAAGCTGCCAGAACGATTGACGCTACCCCAGCAACGATAAACGTCCAACGTGTTCCTTGGTTGAGAGCATCACCCGTCAAAGGAGTTCCGAAAACGGCACCCAACCAGTTAATAAACCCTTGTGGGTTCGCCGCAGAAACTTTTTGCCAGTCCACCAAAATAAATACAAACGGCCAAGCAGCCAGAATCCATCCAATCGTTCCGCCCATACGAATAATACCAAACTCTTTTTGCGGATCCTTCATCTGAGCAAAAGCAATGGAATTGGTAATCGAGATCGTCGGAACGTAAAGTAGACAATGAAGCAGCATCAATCCGAAGAACGGCCAAAAGCTAGTGACAAAACCAAGCGACAGCATTGCTAGTCCACCTACGAAATGACTGAATGCCAAGAAACGTTCGGCAGAAAAATTGCGGTCAGCAAACTGATTGCTAAAGAACATTCCGATAATCGCCGCCAAAGGAAATGCATTCAGTATCAATGACTGTTCCGAAAAAAGCCATGCGATCGAGGCTGGCAGAATGTTGGCCAAAATCTCGGGTGGATTACTTGACGAGAAATCCAACGCTGGCAAATAGCCAAAGATCAACGGAAGCCACGCGCCCCAGATGAAGAATTCCAAAACCATCATGATGAATAACTTCAGTCGAACTGAACCGCTCATGGCTTCGCCTCAGGTTGGTGCATCTGTCCAGCAGATGCAGGGTGTCAATGGATTAGGAAGGTCCTCGCACATCGCGAGCAATCGGAAGGTTGGCCATTCTAGTTTGCTCGTTCCCGTTTTGCGACAACCCATTCTCAAGTTCGTTTGGATTTTTACGCCACGGCACCGTCGGTTTGCAACAACCAAGTAAACTTTGACACGCAACCCATCCCGCATCAACCCTCCCAACTCGCACGCTGAATGAGATTGGGTTCCCGCGAATCATTCATCTGTATACCGATTCCTGAATGACCAAAAAACTAATTTCCATTCACTGCGGGTTTTGACTGGAATGGCCCTAAGCGAGTGATCTACTGCCAAAGATGCCTACAGATTTTCTATCCCTAGTATAATTTCCGGCAACCTCCACCGTGAACGGGAAAATCGTGAAACAAACTTAGAGTTCTTAACAAAAAAGAGATTTTCATGCATCGCGAAATCAGTCGACTCAAAGCGGTCCAATTGTGCTTTCTTATCATCGCAGTTCTCGCAACGATGGCTGCGTCGGATCGTCCTGCGACTGCACAAGTTTACGAATTGGCCCCTGCTCCGAGTGCTCTCGATAATCCGCTCAAAGGCCTTGTGCCCTACGCTCGGCCCAACCCCAATCGATTTCCGCATAGCATGGAGTTTTCCTATTTGGCTCTCAGCAAGATCATGATCGGCGAAGACCAATGGGACTGGTCGCCGCTAGAAACTCTGCTGGACGATATCGCTTCGCGCGGCAATCAAGCTGTCGTCAGGATCTTTCTGGAATACCCCGGCAAGAAGGAAGGCATTCCACAATTCTTGATCGACGGTGGCTTGAAGGTCCATCGGTACACCAATACCAACACGGCCCCGTTTCCTCCCACCGAAGCGACAACACCCGATTACGAAAATCCGGCGTTGCGAATTGCTTTAAAGAACTTCATTGCCGAATTCGGAAAACGATACGACGGAGACGCACGATTGGCTTACGTGACAGCCGGGCTGCTTGGTACATGGGGCGAGTGGCACACGTACCCGCGAGACGAATTGTGGGCCAGCAAGAAAGTCCAGGCCGAAGTGCTCGATGCCTACGAACGAGCATTCCTCCAAACGCCCGTCCTTCTCCGATATCCGGCCGGCAAGGACCATTACAACCAAACGGAAAATGCAAGCCGACCGTTCGGATACCACGACGATTCGTTCGCTTGGGCAACCATCGATACGGGGCGAAAGCAAGACGATTGGTTTTACATGCCCGCTTTGAAAAATGCCGGCAAGGCGGCATTGAACAAATGGAAAACGCATCCGATCGGCGGAGAAATTCGACCCGAAGTTTGGGGCAAGATCTTTGATGACCGCTCTCAATGGCCCGAGCAAGCCCAAGATTTTCGCGAATGCGTAACGCAATCACACGTCACGTGGCTCATGGATACCGGCATGTTTCGCGAACAAGCCAGCGACGAGCGCCGCGCACGCGCCGAACAAGAAGTGCGTCGCATAGGCTACGACTTGACAATCTCTCGCGTGCGTTTCGACGTTGACGCCAAGTCCAACAAAATGGCGATCGCCCTGGAAATCAAGAACCAAGGCGTCGCGCCCTTCTACGCCAACTGGCCCACTGAAATATCTTGGGTCGATAGAAACGGAAAAATTACCAATTCTCAATTCGCCCCCAAGCTATCCGTCAAAAACATTCTGCCTGCAGACAAACCCAATGTGCTCCAAGAATCTTTGGACATCACCGAGCTTTCTCCCGGCAAGTATCAAGTAATTCTTCGCGTCGTTAACCCGCTTGCGAACGGCCACCCGCTCCGGTTCGCCAACCAATCGCAAGACCTCCATCACCCTGGCCACCTAACCCTCGGTGCCATCACCATCCCCAAGTAAATCAACGCGCTCGTATCGAAGCACTAAGCACATTCCTTCCGAAATCGCAGTTTGGTCTTATGTTTTTGCCCTCAATTTTTCTGCCAATGGTGTTTTTGCAGCTTTTGAGTGACGGTCCAGTGGCGGCACTATTGAAGCTTAACGGGCCGGGAGACCCGTTCTACTTTTTTGTGATTCTTGGTGTGCTAAATGGGGCGGTCAGGCCTTCCAGTTTTGTTGAGTGCCTGGGCTGCTGGGATGGGGCGTGGAGGCATGTAACGGGTTGAAACCCGTTCTACGTTTATCTTACAGAAATCAGCCGTAGGACGGATTTCAATCCGTCATCTCATTATCTATCGTCAATACTTTAGTCCGTCCCAACTCTCCTAAAGCCTAAAGCCGCAACCCAGGGCCAAAGTGTTGAATTGCGGCGAAGTTACTTCAGGAAGAAATCTGAAAAATTTTGGCAAGCATGACCATACGTGTCCATGGGCTTGGCGATAACTTACTTGCAGGCCCACGAACATAACTCAAGCCTGCTGATGAACGGCAAACAAGGCAGGACTTTGGGAGAAAGCTGCGATTGTCTGAATGTGTGCTTGAGAATCAAACAATGGAAATCAACTTCACTGGAGGGATATCTTATGGCGCGATGGAACGGCGGCAAAGTTTTACTTTCACACAGGGTACAGAACGAGCAAGAGTTCTTGGGCGAACTGCTTTTGGAACAGCCTTCGAATCCTGCGGCCTCATCCCAAAACGAGCACAACGCGACGGCAAATGAACGATGCCACCGTGCGATAAAAATTTCCTCGCAAAAATCAATCCAGGCCGATTTCCGTGACTCTTGAGTCGCGGTCCTGTTGGACCAATTTTTCTGTCCCCGATCTTTTTGCCACACATTGAGATTTTGGTGACTTTTGAGTCAGTGTCCCGTTGAAGCCGTGCAAAATCGCCGGAACATCAATCCCTACTCGCGGCATTTTCTTGAGTCACGGCGCATTGAAGCTGCGTTTAGTATGTGGCAAAAAGATTTATTTAGTTCTTAGTTCTTAGTTCTTAGTTCTTAGTTCTTAGTTCTTAGTTCTTAGTTCTTAGTTCTTAGTTCTTAGTTCTTAGTTCTTAGTTCTTAGTTCTTAGTTCTGGGAATTGCTTTTTTTGAAACTTGGAAGAAATTTGCTTGACGGACAAATGCAAGGACCATAATATGAGGCACGTATTGTCGCAGCGTTGAAAAACGGCTTCCGACTTGCTTCCCCAGCACTTTATCCCCAGTCGAGATCATGTTTGGGTTCAAATTGACTCAAAAAAGCTCGAATTTGCTCGTTTTAAAACTTGCTCGGCATTGCCGAATTGCAGTTGTAGTAGTGTTTGGACTCCTTGGTTGGCTGTTCTTGAACGGTCAAGTCTTCGCTGGATGTGGATGCCCGCATCAAGACGGATGGTATGAACGAGGTGCGGCTGGCATGGACCGTGCTCTCGATAATAAAGCCGGTCGTTTGGTGCAAACTCGTCTGGTGTACTTCGAAGGGAATCTGTTGTTTGCCTATGTATCCTCTGCGCCCCGCTGTAGTGGACCAGAGTGTCGGCAGCATATGCCGCTTTCGAATCTGCCCTTTGTTCCGATCGTACTTACGACCGATTTAGTTAAATCGATCAATTCTAATTTGTCGATGAATTTGCAAACCGTCCCTCTCATTGTGGACAGTTTGGCGGTGGAAGACGACCAGTGTGTGGTCGGTTATTCCCAAGGTATCGAACGCCCTCCGCGGCTTTCTTAGGTGTGGCTTGCACGGGTTGACTTGATGTCGATCCGTTTCCGCAAAGCTCATTTGCTACGCGGTTCTTAAATAAATTTTCCCGGCGCCCAAGTTCGCTTGGTTTTCGCCTGGATTACCACAAATCTAATAGAGTTTTTCAATCCAGCGTGGGCTGATTTTCTAGGAAGTCAGCTCGCTGGATTTGACTGGATTCCCCTGAATTCGGTCGTGAATCGGAACATAGCGCATTTTAAAAATCGATACTTTTTCCTTCGAAGGTCTTCATAATGAATATTTCGTTTTCTTCAAAACGTCGTGCTTTCACGCTTGTCGAGTTGCTTGTCGTTATCGCTATCATCGGCATATTGGTTGGGCTGCTGTTGCCGGCTGTCCAAGCGGCGCGTGAAGCGGCGCGACGTATGTCTTGCCAAAACAATTTGCACCAGATCGGAATTGCGCTTCACAATTACGAAGCGACCTACAAAGTTCTGCCGCCCGGCAATCTGGTAGGAACCAGTTTCGTTTCAGGTCTGTCGGTACATGCTCGATTGTTGCCGTTTATCGAAGCGGCCACGATCTACAACATGGTCGACTTGAGTTCGCCATACAATCATCCGAATAACGACGCGGCAAGGCTACAAAACATCCCGACGTTTCGCTGCCCTAGCGATGGAGCGCTGCGAGCGTTGCCCGAAATCGGTGGCGTCAACAATTACCATGCCAATCAAGGCACCGGTTTGATGGCTGGGGCTCCTCCAACCAATCCCAGCGATCCTAACTATGGCATGGATCCACCGAACGGCGTGTTCATGCGAGATCAAGTGATCGGCCTGCGTGAAATTACGGACGGCTTGACGCACACGGCTGCATTTTCGGAGCGAATTGTTGGCGATTTTAGCAATTCATCATCGACCGAAGCTTCCGACACGTTCCGTCCAGGCACTTATCCGAATACGGCTGATGAAGCTGTCGCGATGTGCAAAACGTTCTTGGTGAATGATTTGAGTAAACAAGGCGTTTCCATCGTCGGTGCACCTTGGATTCAAGCTTACCATTCGACGACTTTGTATCAGCACATTTCGACGCCGAACACGCGTTCGTGCATGTATCCTCCTGGTCGCATCATGACAACCGCATCGAGCAAGCATCGAGGTGGTGTGAATACGCTCATGTGCGACTCTGCTGTCCGATTCATGAGCAATCAAGTTCAACTGGATGTTTGGCGTGCGATGGGAACTCGCGAATTTGGCGAGTCCATGGGCGACAAAGAGCAATAATGTCTTCTTGATGCGTACCTGATTACCGGCACGAATCGCTTATTAACAAAGTTTTTCGTGCCGTTGGTCGGCCAGATTATGTAGGCGCGCAACCCGGTTCCAGGAATCACCGGGCGGCTTGCGCTGCTCCGCTAACTGTATATCGTTCGCTTGTTCGAATCGATCAGTGCAATGTGTCTGAGACTCGATTTTCAGCGCAGTCTCTGCCAGGAACTTGAATAAAAACGAAGGGCTTCGAATCAAGCCCAAAAGTCTAGAGAATAAATAAATGAAAAACAAAACTCTTTTGCTGTTTGCTTATCCGCTTTGCTTTATTTTCGTCTTCGTGTCTACGGGTTGTTCGAGTCGTCCCGGCAAGAGCAAATTTAGTGTCGCTCACGAAGCAATGCAGCAGGCGCTTGACTACTGGAAATCAGGGAAATCGCCTGCTGATGTCAAGTCTGAGTCGAAATTAATTGTGAGCGACACACGTTGGGAAAAAGGCGCGAAGTTGGTCGATTTCCAGGTCGATGATTCCCCGAAGGATGATGGACGGAACTACCATTTCAAGAATCGCCTGTCAGTGATGGGTGAGAATGGCGAAGTTACCCAAGAGCAATCCATGTTCATTGTTGCAACAGATCCCGTGGTCACCGTTTTCCGCGAAGATTGCGAAGCAGAGTAGCCTCTAAAGCGAGCGGCAACCTGCCGAGCAGACTGTTAGCCAAAAAAATTCAAAGTGTCTACGAAACGAATAAGGAATATACGATGGTCCTATTAAGAACAGTATTGTGCGTTGGGTGTTTGTTAGTCAGCTTGGCGATAGTACAAGCTGCCGACGAGCCCGCGTCGATTGCGAAGCAGGATTTGACGGCCATGGGGTGGTCCGCGCCGCTCAGTAACGAGGAGTGTTGGCAAAAATTGCCCGTTCCAAAATCTGGTCAAGGGCAGCCGTTACCGACTTGGGTGCGCATGCTTGCCCGCGAGATGCCAAAGACGACTGCGGCTTTTTTGGAGCTCGACCGTGCCCAACGAACTGCGGGTCCGGTTCCGGCCAAACTGCGGGCGGCGATGCGGTGGGTTTCGGCGCAAGCCAACCATTGCGATTATGCGATGGAGTCGGCGCGAGGTGATGGGTTAGCTGCCGGGATTTCGGCGGCCCAGTGGGCTGGACTGGACAACGGAACATATAGCGGTTGGGCCGCTGGAGAACAAGCAGCGCTTCGCTTTGCACATGCCATGGCAGTCGATTCGGCCGGATACAGCGATCAAGATTTTGCAGCACTCGTCGCGGCGTTTAACGAACGCATTGTCGGCTCGATGGTGCTTCACATGGCTTACTCTAATTTTCAAGATCGGCTGCTTATCTGTTTGGGAGCCCCGCTCGAAGGAAAATCACTCCCTGTAGTCAACGCCGTGTTCGATCCACAATCGCTCGTATCAACCACGACTCCACCTCCTCCGAGGTCAGCGGCTGCGAGTGCTGCTGAGGCGACGGTTGCCGTTCAAGATGTCATCCAAGATGAGACTTCGAATACTTGGTTGCCTTACGATCAATTGCAAAAGGAGCTCGATACTCAGCGTAAGCGGAAATCACGCTTGCCGTCGCCTCTATGGAGCGAGATCGCCGCAAAACTACCGCCGGGTTTAATGGATAAGCCCAGCAAAATCGTTTGGTACCAATTGGCTTTTGGCTATGCTGACGAATTGGCTGTTCCGTTCGAGACGTACATGCGAACGGCAGGTTCAGAGATCGCCAAGAACTGGGATCGGATATTTGGTAACGCTATTTTTTGGATGGTGACGGATGCGATGAAGTGCCCTTACTGCATGGGGCATTGTGAGATGAATTGGGAAGTGGCGGGCTTGAGCGCGGAGGAAATAGCTCAAAAAAGCGCGGTTCTAGCAGGTGACGATTGGTCTTCGTTTACGGTTCCCCAACAACATGCATTGGCATTTGCTCGCAAGCTGACCAAGACGCCTTGGTTGGTCAAACGATCCGATTTGGACGCGCTGCGTGAGGGGTTCGGTGATCAGCGAGCTTTGTTTATTGCGCTCAACGCAAGCCGATACAACTACATGACTCGCATTAGCAATGGATTCCAGTTGACGTTGGAAAGCGAAAACGTTTTTTGGGACTACTACAAAATGCCAGCCCCAAAAAGTTCGGCTCCACCAAGTTCGGCCCCAGCGCCCGCCGCGAATCCGAATGCGCCGGACAAGGATGGAAAGCAAGCGAGTTTCATTCAACCGCGAGCGACTCCGGTGACTCGCCCCGAAATGAAACGCATGTTAGAAGACATGAAACTGAGAGCGCCTCGGATTCCTTTGCCAGAGCTAACGGCGGAAGAGAAAGTCAAAGAGAAGGACGACCCGCGAACGTATGGTTACGAAGGCCGATTGCGGTCTTTGTATGCGCCTGAAACTGAAGCGATGACCTACTTGAGTTTCAGCGGAACTCCGGCCAACTTGGTGGCGCAAAGCCCTGCTTCGACGAACGCGCGACCGCGCCCCACGATTGCTCCGGACCCCGTGACATCCTTGGGTTATCCTTTCAAGACTCGTCTGTTTTGGATCGCTTCGCGCGCCAACAATTGCCAATATTGCCTAGGGCATCAAGAGTCGAAACTCTTGGCGACAGGGATGCTTGATGACGATTTGGCTGCGTTGGATACGAACTGGGAACATTTTCCCGAAGCCGAGCGAGTTGCGTTTGCATTGGCCAGGCGCATGACGCTCGAGCCGAATATGCTCAGCGATGCGGACATCGAAGCCTGCCGTCCGCATTACACCGATTTGCAGATAATCGAAATGATTGCTTCAGTAGCAGGCAACAACGCCATCAATCGATGGAAAGAGGGAATCGGTGTCCCGCAATCTACGAGCGGAGGCAATTTTGGTCGACCTGCGGCTTCTCAGACATCGCCAGCGGTTACAGCGGCCATTGAATCGCACTCGTATTTGACCGAGACTTCCGAACGGTTTAGAGCCATACCATCTCGCGTCGCATCTCTGCCGAATACTGTTGCGTCAAGCGAATTAGCAGCCTCGACACGAATGCAACGTCCCGAACTAGAGTCTCGGCAAGAAACACAAAAGCAATTGGAATTAGCGAAACTTCGCATGCCGAGATTGCCGTTAGCAGACGAAGATAAAACGCGCACTGTTTTGGGTGACACGACGACGTCCGAGAAATTGCCCCAGTGGATGCGGTTGGTTGGGCATTTTCCGGTAGCTGGCAAGCGGTTGATACAAGGTGTTGAAACTGCTGAAAAATGCGAGGCGTTATCGCCTTTGTTGAAGAGTCAGATCGCTTGGGTTACTGCGCGACAAGATCGAGCTTGGTACGCCATGGGATTGGCTCGCAACCGGATGCTGTCATTGGGAGCGACCGATGACGCGATCTTTGCACTGGATGATATTCCTGCCTCGCATGTATCGGACGCGGATAAGGCGTTGTTGGTTGTAGCCAAGAATTTGGCTGCGTCGCCCGTCGTACTGACGGATGCCGAAGTTGCCAAGGCAGTTGAATTGGCTGGTCCCAAGGCAACATTGCAGGCAATCCATTACGTCGCATTCCGTGCGTTGTTCAATCGCCTAACCGAAAGTGCTGGGTTGGCCATTGAATAATACAAAATGATCGAAAGCGAGTAGGCGTTATTCCTGTGATGCGCTCGCGATGATTTCTTGGCGAAGCGTTTTTAGGAGAAAGCAGAAATTTTTCCAGTAGCGAGGGACCAAGCGGACAGGTTGGGATAGGGCGCGGTAAAGCCATTCTAAACCAACTCGCTGAAATATTTTCGGCGCGCGTCGCGAGGTTCCGGCTACGAAATCGAACGTTGCGCCTAATTGAATACTGACGGGAACGCCGAGTTTTTTATAGTTTTCGTAGATCCAGAATTCGCCTTTGGGCTGACCGAATGCGACTAACAGAATATCGGGCTTGGCTGCGATGATCTTGCAATTGATCGACTCGCGATCGAGTTCATCCCATTCGCGGAAGGGAGGGCAATCGACACCCGCGACGATTAAGCCAGGATACATTTTCGCGAGGCGATCGGCAGCTTTTTGGGCCACGCCTTCGGCTGCTCCTAGGAAATAGACGCGATGACTGCGGAAGGCAGCACGCTCGCAAATTTTATAAATTAGATCGGAGCCAGCAACTCGCTCTGGTAACGATTGTGTGTCGAACCTGGAACGCCACAGGATTGGCATCCCGTCGCACAAGACCATCGCCGCTTTCTGTGTCACGATTGGTAAGTTCACGTTTGCATCGCACAGCATGACATAATTCAAGTTGGCGGTGATGACGAACGCAGGATCATGTCGGAACACGAGAACATCGAGACGGTCGAGGGCTTGTTGTGCGGAGACGGAGGAAAATTCAATTCCCCAAAGTCGGCGAGTTGGCAGCGGAGGAATAGCCGGGTGGACAGGTTCATGTTTCGCCTTCTCATCGAAGTTTTGTGCGAAAAATTCGTGTTCCTGTTTCGTAACGGGTGTTAGGAGAGTTCTTGCAACTGCTTGGGATTCAGCCACTTTTGATTCAGGCTCTCCACCAGAAATGCAGATTGGTTCAGATGGCTGAACCATGAAATGCGCAGTGCTAAAATGTGCAGAACTAGATTGTGGGGCGATGCCGCTGTCTGGAACGCTTGCCATGACGGGTAATGGACTCCCTTTGAAATTAGCCAAAGCTCCTTAATAAGGTCGGGGGCGGCTACTCCACCATGAAAATGTACATTACGATCATCAATGTCCGGCGGCATGCTTGTAAGAATTCACAAACTCGGACATTTGCCACCGTTGGCTTAGAAGAATTTTGTAACGATCCTAGGGGATTTAATGGCGCGACGTGCAATTGTTGTTGCGGTAGAAGGGCTTGGCTGCAATATGCTGGGCGCCTATGGCGGTTTTTGGGTAGAGACACCCGAGTTGAATGCGTCGTCCATTCGCGCGCTGACTTGCGATCAATTTTGGCTAGACTCGATTCGAATGCCGTCGTTGTATCGCTCGCTGTGGTTTGGTTGGCATGCTGCGGAGCAGCCTGCCAACGTCGGCCAATCCCTGGCAGAACTCGTATCGCGCTCCCATTTGGACAGCATGTTGGTAACGGATCAATCGGAATTGATTCACGTTGCGGGTGCCGAGGATTTTCAGCAGATCGTCAAGGTCGCTGGGATAGAAATTGATGACGACGATCAGCCGCAAACGGCAGTCGGGAATCTATTCGAAACCGCGCTTGGCAGTTGGTTGGCATGCGATGAAAGCCCAGCTTTATTGTGGATTCATTCGCGCGGATGGCGTGGGCCTTGGGATGCGCCGTACGATTGGCGCGAAGAACTCAAGGGGGAGGACGATCCCAATCCTCCGCGAGAGACCGAACCGCCCGAAATCGATTTGAACGATGAGTCGGATCCGGATATCGTGCTGGGTTGGGCGCAAGCGGCAGCGGCGCAAGCCCGAGTGCTCGACGAAGCTTGGGGATGGTTGCGATCCACGATTAATGACGATCCAAATCCAAACGAGCTCTTGGTGGTGTTGGTTGGACTGCAAGGTTATCCGATGGGGGAGCATCGCACGATTGGTCTTCATCGCGATATGTTGCATGCCGAGAGGGTTCACTGCCCGTTGATGTTGTGGGAGTGCGGCGCGGAGCTTGGTCGTCGCTCTAACGTGTTAGTACAACCTGCGGATTTGAGGGCAACCTTGGCGGAATGGTTGCAATTACCGGTCGAACAAGAAGTCGTGCGACGATGTTCTCAGGATTTATTGAAACTGCAAAGCCAGAATCAGTCGCATCGTTGGGCCAATCGAAATCAGTTCGCATTTGCCCAGCACAAAAAGATGTGGATGCTTCGTACGCCCTCTTGGTGCGGACTCCAGTCAGGCAAGTCGCTCGCGGATGATCAAACGTATGAAACCGGCGTCGAATTGTACGTTCACCCGGAAGACCGCTGGCAAAGAAACGACGTCGCTCGGCGTGCCGTCGAAATAACCAACGCTATAACGCAGCTTCAATCGGAAGTCGCGAATTGGTACACTGCCAAGCCGGAAAATACCACTTTGCCGACGATTCCAACGTCGTTGATTGAGTCCCCTCCATGATCAGTGCAGAGCATTCGGGTACGACCATCCCCTGTATTCGTCCTCGCAGAAAAATCGTCGGTATGTCGGCGGTCTTGTTGCCCATGGCGACCAAGGTTGACGTGGACTGGGACGGTTTTGAGCAGCACCTCGAGCGGACTTGGCAGACGGGGTTGATTCCCGCTGTGAATATGGACACGGGCTATGCGAATTTGATCGATGAACGGATTCGTAGCGAAGTGCTTGTACGGACACAGAGACTATCGCAAGGACGCGATTATGTTGCGGGTGTATTTGTCGGTGATTTGGCAGGAGCTAAGTACGATGGGCCGCGATATTTGCGAGGCATATCGGACGTTGTCAAGCATGGCGGAACGCCCATCATCTTTCAGTCCTTTGGCTTAACGGAGCTCGCCGATGAAGCATTGCTTGATGCTTACCGTTCGTTTGGATCTGCCTGCGACCGTTTTTTGGCGTTTGAATTAGGCAAAATGTTCGCGCCATTTGGCAGGATTTATTCACTGGAACTTTACCGTGAATTATTGAAGATTCCTGCGTGTTATGGTGCAAAGCATTCGTCTCTGGATCGCCAGATGGAATGGGAGAGGTTATCAGTTCGCGACCAAATCCGGCCTGATTTTCTTTTGCTCACTGGAAATGATTTGGCGATCGACATGGTTTGGTATGGCAGCGATTATTTGCTTGGTTTGGCAACGTTTGCGCCTGATTACTTTGCAATACGAGATCGCTGGTGGTCATTGGGTGATCCGCGCGCGATCGGATTGAACGACGTGCTGCAATATTTGGGAAGCTTCGCTTTTCGACCACCCGTTCCGGCGTACAAACACTCGGCGGCTCAATTCCTCAAGCTTCGCAAGTGGATTTCTGCGGACCATGTTTATCCTGGCAGTCCGGAGAGACCGGAAACGGACATTCCGATACTGCAAAATATCTTGGATCGGCTGTTGGAGTTCTCGGAATAGCCAAGGTTTGTAAGCGGAATTGAGTTTGCGATTTGCGAAAATTTGTCGGGTGTAAGTCGACTGGAGGGGGGTGACTGGGTAGGCGTGGGTGAATTTAACACGGCCTGCAGTTCTTGGTCGAATGCAAGTTTTGCGAGGAAGCGAAGTTGGATTAGTTGCTTGTCTCGCGGGGTTGTGTGATACTAATCAAGGATTAGATATCTAGGGTTCTGGTTGAAGTAGTCTTCTGAAAGAAAGATCCTCGTTCATGCAGATTTGGCCTGCGATTGACTTGCTCGGTGGGAAATGTGTGCGACTAGAGCAAGGCGACTACGACCGCGATACCGTATTTGGAGATGACCCGGCAGCAATGGCTCGCAAGTGGTTTGATATGGGCGCTCGCTATTTGCACTGCGTGGATTTGGATGGCGCTCGCAGCGGTAGTATTGTCAACGAGGAAGCTATACGCGGGATCGTCAGCGTCGCACAGGGCAACGCCATCCAGTTAGGTGGAGGCGTCCGCAACGAAGAGACCATCAAGCGATTGCTTGGGCTGGGGCTATCGCGACTGGTCGTCGGGACATCGGCTCTCAAAGATCCTGAGTGGTTCGCAGCGATGTGCGAAAAGTACAAAGGTCATTTGGTTCTTGGCCTGGATGCTCGCGATGGAATGGTCGCGACTCAGGGGTGGCTAAAGACGTCGCATATCACGGCGACAAGCCTAATTACGCAAATACAACAATTAACGGATGGTGTCGTCGCTGTTGTTTACACCGACATTAGCCGTGACGGGATGTTGTCTGGACCAAACGTAGAAGCTTTGGGAGCGATGATGCAAGTCAGTCGTATTCCCGTCATTGCTTCCGGCGGTGTGACAACAATCGAAGACATCGATCGCTTGATAGCGATGGACGTGCCTGGATGCATCATCGGCAGATCGCTCTACGAAGGGCAACTCGATTTGCGACAAGTTCTCAAGCGAGCGGGAGGCCGTGATGCGCAAACTGTTTCGTAATCCTCCGAGGCTGCGAATCTCGATGCAACGCTGAACCGAAAAAGTGTCGCTACTGATTATTGAGTAAGAGCGATATTCGTTCGGTACCGGTGTTTCGCACCGACCGTCGTAGTCTCCCAAACTTTTCTCAAGGGGACCTGCGATGGGTAACATCAGTATCGGAAATCGCCGCAACATTGCTTTTTGCGGCCACAGCTACTCTGGAAAGACCACGCTGCTGGATCATTTGTTATTGGTCAGTGGAGCTGCGAGTGGCCGCCCGAGCGTTGACGACGGAACGAGTATTTGCGACTTCGATTCCGAAGAAAAACTTCATCATCACACCATTGAAACGAAAGTCGTCCATTGCAATTTCGGCGAAACGTACCTTACGCTTCTGGATACGCCGGGTTATCCGGACTTTGTCGGTCATACGATCGAAGCGTTTGCTGCCGCCGATAGTGCCGCAATCTGTGTGAATGCTCATTCGGGAATCGAGGTCAACACGCGTTTGGTCTTACGCGAAGCCCAGCGTGCCGGCATCGGCAGCATGATCGTCTTGACTCGGCTGGATGGCGAGAACATCGATCTTCCGAAATTGTTGGAATCGTTGCGAGAAACTTTCGGATCGGCCTGCGCGTTGATCAATGTGCCGCTCGGGATCGGACCGAGTATTCACGGTGTCTCGTGCGTATTCGATGGTTCGTCGCCAAGCGATGCGGTCATGGACCCCAAGAAACTGTATGAAGAAGTCGTCGAACGCATTGTCGAAGCCGACGAGGCGACCATGAACCGTTTCTTTGAAGGAGATATTCCAACAGGGCAAGAGCTCAAACAGTTGGTTCCCAAGGCATTGGCGGCGCACACACTGATTCCAGTTTTCTGCACGGCGGCTAAGAATGATATTGGATTGCAAGATCTTCTGGACGGGATGGTGTGGGCTGCTCCTTCACCCGATCATGTCCAACGCATGGCGATCGATGAGTCGGGAAATGAATTTGAGATTTCGCAAACTGCCGAAGCTCCTTTGATCGCGCGAGTTTTCAAAAACCGAATCGATCCGTTCGTGCAGAAACTTTCCTTTATTCGCATCTATTCTGGCTCGCTAACCAAAGACCAGATGGTTCACGTTACCGGTAGTCGCAAAGACATCAAATTCCCGCCCATTCTCGAAGTCCAAGCGGGGCAAACGCGCCCGATCGATCGCGCCGAGGCCGGTGAGATCATTGCTGTCGCCAAGGTCGAGGAATTGCATATCGGTACCACGCTCGGCAATGCGAATTTGCCCAAGATCCAGTTTCCAGTTCCCATGGTGGGGCAAGCGGTTACGCCCAAAGGCCATAACGACGAGAACAAATTGTTTAATGCCCTACACAAACTGGTCGAGGAAGATCCGACCCTCAAGATCGAACGCGACGCGCAAACCAGTCAATTGGTAATGACCGGGATGAGCGAGATGCATTTGTCCTTCATTCGCGACAAGTTGGCGCATCGCGACCGATTGGAAATCGAGACTTCCGATCCCAAAATTCCTTTGCGAGAAACGATTCACCGTAATGGCGAAGGCAGCTATCGGCACAAAAAGCAGAGCGGCGGAAGAGGTCAATTCGGCGAAGTCCACATGCGACTTTATCCGCTTCCAAAAGGAACGGACATCGAGGCGTTTTTGAGCAAGGAACGGTTCCCTCATTTGAAGAGTCACCACTACGATCCAGAAAGTAACTTCCTGTGGGTTGATTCCGTGGTGGGGGGGACGATCCCTAGCAACTTTATGCCGGCCGTAGAAAAAGGAGTTCGCGAACGAATGAACAAAGGCGTGATTGCCGGTTACGTCGTCCAAGACATCTGCGTCGAAGTTCACTTTGGAAAGCATCACCCGGTGGATAGCAGTGAAGCGGCATTTAAGATTGCTGGTGCGATGGCGTTCAGAAATATCTTCCGCGAATCACAGCCTTGTCTTTTGGAACCCATCGTTCGACTGATGGTGACGGTACCCGAGTCGAGTGTTGGGGAAATTTACTCGGACATGAGTACGCGAGGGGGACGAGTTCACGGCAGCGACCCAGTTGGTGGCGGGTTCTTTGCGATCAACTGCGACGCGCCGTTGCGGTCCGTACTGCATTTTGGGCGCGTGCTGAGCAACCTGACAGGTGGCCAAGGAAGTTTTACGATGGACTTTGACCGGTACGAGATTATGCCTGCCAATATCCAGCAAGAATTCATGTCCGCGGCCAAGGTTCACGAAGAAGAAGAAGCGCTGGCTTAGTGTGCTCGTCATGATTTCCGCGCAATCCAAAAGGTCGCGGCGAATCGAGGGATTTGCTGCGGCCTTTTTTCATGCGTTGCTCGAACTTTGCAATCGGTTGTGATCAAGAAACGAAAATCGATCGTTTAGCCGGGTGACCGGCAACTCGCGATAAAGCCACCGGCTCGCACATGGGATAGAAAACTAGGCCACCCGAGCAGCTCGCTTGATCGCCGGTTTAGTTTATGAAACGACTCGACCGTCAATCCCGCCGAACGAAGTTCCGTTTGTAATTCATTCCGCGAGAAGGCATGGAGATACATGGATGGCAATCCGCGGTAGGGATAAATTCTATCGCCAAGCTCCCAAGTTGAGCTGAATCGAGATTGAAGCCATCCACGAGCGGTCAACCAAACTCCATTCGGGTCGCGCAACCAAGAGCCGCGATTGTGAACATGCACAACGAATCGTCCGCCCGGCTTCAAGATGCGCCGGACATGGTTGAGCATGATGGCGCGATGTTTCTTTCCTCGCACCATGCCGAACGAACTGTACATGCACACGATGAGGTCCGCGATACCGTCTTGGAGGCAATCCAGTTGAACCATGTTGAGATGAAGTGCAGCAAGTTGTTTGTTTGAATGGAGAGCCTTGTTTTTGCAAATTCGCAACATATTCCAACTAAGGTCAACGGCGATGCAATTCCAGCCGGGCTTTGCCAAGTGCAAAATAGATCGGCCCGTACCGCATCCCAAATCAATGGCCACGCACGGCAGGCTGGACGCCGAAAACTGTTCTTGAATAGAGGCCAATAGTTTGCCATCGAGTTCCAGCAGAGGGTGCCGGTCGTGAAAAGCATCGTACTCCGTAGCAATTTCGGGGGTTTGAACGTAATCCCAAGTTCCACGACTTACGCCATTTGGTAATTGCCAGCTTGGTCGTTCGGATTGCATCGTCGAGCCGAGGATAACGGATAAGGGTAAAAAGATAGCAGCAATCGGGTTTGCAATGCCGTGTTCACTGCCGTCAAACGATTGCACGCTAACCAACGAGCAAATCCGGCCTACGGTTGATGATAGACTATCTCGCTCGTATAATCTGCAACCGTAGATAGCTGTTCACGTAAATCAGTTGGCTTGAGCAAAATCCTAATGATGGACAAATGCTCGCGGGCCTTTAGGTTTCCGATTTTCGATTTTCAAAAACATACGCTTTGGGGGTGATTCTGCCGTGCCTATTCGAGTTGCAATTAATGGATTTGGTCGGATTGGTCGACTCACGTTTCGTAATTTGATGTCCCGACCTGATGAGTTCGAAGTGGTCGCCATCAATGATTTGACCGACAACAAAATGTTGGCAACCCTATTGAAGTACGACAGCTCGCACGGACGTTACGATGGCACGGTGAAGGCTGACGACAAATATCTGTATGTCAATGACAAGAAAATCTTTGCCTTGGCTGAACGCGATCCGGCTAAGCTACCTTGGGCCGATCATGGGATCGATATTGCCATCGAGAGCACCGGCATCTTCCTCGGACGTGCAGAGGGTGGTAAGCCCGGATATGACACCCATCTCGTGGCTGGCGCCAAAAAAGTTGTAATCAGCGCTCCTGCTAAAGATGGTGCGGATTTGACTTGCGTTCTAGGCGTCAACGATCACAAATTGACAGCTGATCTCAAGTGCGTTTCAAACGCTAGTTGCACAACGAACTGCCTAGCCCCAGTTGCCAAGGTTCTACACGAGTCGTTCGGCATCGAGTCGGGTTTGATGACCACGATTCATGCATATACCAATGACCAAAACGTGCAGGATTTGCCTCACAAGGATCCGTACCGAGCACGTGCTGCCGCAGTCAACATTATCCCGACGACGACCGGTGCAGCTTCTGCCGTTGGCTTGGTAATTCCTGAGTTAAAGGGCAAACTCACTGGTATCGCCGTTCGCGTTCCCGTTGCAACGGGCAGCATGGTCGACTTGACGGTCAATCTCAAGAAGGACGTGACGGTCCAAGACATCAATACGGCGATGCGCGTTGCCGCCGAAGGACCACTGAAGGGCATTCTTTGCTATACCGAAGATCCTATCGTAAGTACCGACATCATCGACGACCCGCACAGCTCGATTTTCGCAGCGGACTTTACTCAAGTCTTAGGCGACAAGAGCAAGCTTGCTAAGATCATTAGCTGGTATGACAACGAGTGGGGCTATAGCTGCCGCACCGCTGACTTGTGCGCTCGTCTCGGCAAGTTCCTGTAAGCCGATAGCTGATCCCGAGCAAATTTGGGATCACATGCTTGGACAAATTTTTCTACGGCGTCAATTCTTGGCGCCAGCTCCCCGGCGACGTCGTCATATCCAGCGTGTAGTAACCGTATGGCGGTTTGTGGCGTAACTGGAATCCCAAGTTAACGGCGCATCAATTGGCGCAGTACTTCCATCTGGAGAAGTCGATGCGCATACAGGCGAGGATCACCAAGTCGTAATATGCGGTGTTTCGTTGATTACAAACTCACCCGTTGTCTCGTTATATGCCCAACCATTCGCGCCCGGCTCTACAGTAGTGATTGTCGGTTGTGTCGAGGAAGCGACGAGATTGTTCTTGTTCGAACCGATTTGGACTGACGGGAATGGGTATTTCAAGAAAGGCTTGAGAGCGGTTGCTAACGTAGCTGCTGGAGGGAAGCTGCCGTTTTGTGCTTTGTAAGATTGAATAGCATCACGAACGACAATCAACGATTGTTTTGTTCCGTTTTTGCCTGCATCACCAGCGGTATCGAACACACGGGGCGCTGCGACCGCTGCCAAAATTCCGAGGATCAAGACCACAACCACCAATTCAACCAAACTGAAGCCATTCCGCCTGTTGCGAGCAAACATTATTCGACCTCACTTACTTGATCTGTTTAAAACCTTTCGAGTCGCGATTACGGTCGTACGAAGACCTTTGAAATCTTTCCAACTGTAGGTCAGCGGTAGCAAAGTACAGAAAATAATTTCAGAAACCTGCAAATTCAGCTATGTTTGAGTAACAAAGTGCGTCAATTGGTTTGGCTAATTTGCTCATCCCGTCTGGTTTTTTGCTGCTAATGAAATTCGATATTCCCCACAATCGGGTTGATTTGCTGTGGATTGCAAATTCGATTTCCGCAGCGATTGAGGATGCAATTGGTTCGCCATTTGAGATTTGGACCGAGGAAGATGAAGCGTTTGTTGGGCTAAGTGCCCAATCAGGTACGTGCATTGTCTTTAACATATCCAATTCAAAGTGAGATCGAAAACCAATGCGCAAAAAAAGACACCGACGGCGTGCCCTTGGACGACCATTCTGTTCCACTCATGGTCCCGATAAACTTCGGGTAAAAAAAGTCATTTTCAACATATTGGGCGAATTCGATAGTCACGGCGAATGCCACCTAACACCGTTTGCCAGCTCCATTCAAGCGTCGAAAGTCCAAAGGCGCAAACTGGATACGGTTCAGAAAAGAATTGACGATTATATCGAACAGATCAAATGTGATTTTTTAAGAGCTTGCGTCGTGGGGTAAACTGGCTCAGCATTTCGAGTTATCTGATTCGGAAAGCATGTTTCGCAAATTGCTCAATGCACGTTGCCGACACTGAGAAACCTGATTCGCGGCTAGTTGATTTACTTGTTTGGATTGGACGCAAATTGCGAGTAATCAGCTGAGAATGCTCGTCCGGAATTGCTATCTCGCGATGGAGGGCCAGTAGTTACAGAAGCCAATACAAGGGAACTAATCACCCAGTTACACAACGCAGCACGTACACAATCCGTCGTTCGCAACCTCCGAAATGAAGCAACAGGTATTGGCGATGTACCTGCATTGAAGAGTTGCATACTCGCTCGCGTTCAAACAAGCAAAGCACAGATGGGGGTGGCTTCTCTCCAATCTGAATTCAAGCAAACCGAACGAAAAAGCTTTACCGTTCGGCCAGAACAGTTTGCTAACGGCCCTGCTCGATTCCAGTTGCCGTTCCGACAAAGTCATCCAGAATTTAATCCCCGAATTGCGCCCAACGCACTTGTACACGCTCGGCTAAGTATTCCCGGCTACAAAGTCCTCGAAGCCAGCGAATCCAATGTGCTTATACGCCAATGCAGCTACTTCCGAGATCAGATGCAGTATTACTCGGGCCAGAGATACCTCCCCATAGAAAGCAATGGCCAGCCGAATCGTTAAACAGTGTTCGTTGGTTTGCAATGTAAGTAAGCTTGCCCGAGGAGAAACTGGTAAGCATGAGAACGGATTCGTCGCGAATATCTATCGCTATTGCTAGTTCCAGTCATCACCACGATCGCGTCCAAGTTCGACGAGACGAGTGTATTGATCGTCGCAGAATCGATCCGTCATACCTGCCAGATAATGTCCGACCGTACGGGGAACGCCCTGGTTTGCCGCCCAATTTTGAAATCTCAAGGGCAATCGTTCAGGGTGCGTTTCCAGTAGTTTGAATAGTTGCGTCATGCGAGTCGAGGCGCGCTGACGCATTTCGATCAAGCGAGGATGACGATACACATTCTCGAACAAGAACGATTCTAGTTGACTCTTTTCTGATTCAATTTCATCTGACAATCTAAATTGAATGCCAACGTCCCGCACGGCTTGTGAGTCAAGGCCGTGGATGTCGTCGAGAATCAGCGTGGCTTGCTCGAGAAAATCTTCCACTTGTAAATCGATCAAAGAATGGACCAGGACTTGTCGTTGTGTATTTTCGGACGATTGATTCTGGTTCGCTTTATGTAAAGCCCGCTTAACGAGCGGCAAGTCGGATAATTGACGCCACTGCAACAAATTGAGCTTGAGTGCGTCGTCGACATCGTGGGCGTCGTATGCGATGCTGTCCGCTGCATCGACGACTTGCATTTCGAGGCTGGGCGTGGCACCATTCGTTTTGTTAGCGCGAAAGGTTTGGCCCGACAGGACTTCGGCCGTCAAGTTCAGTCCGGGATAGGGCGTGTAGCGTTGTTCAAGCTTCTCCGCCAGTTCAAGAGCAAAGCGATTGTGGGAAAAACCGCCGTGATTGATCAAGCAGGCGGCCAATGCATCTTCACCGCAATGTCCAAACGGTGGATGGCCGATGTCGTGAAGCAATGCGAGGGCTTCGATGAGATCTTCGTTGAGTTGCAGCAAGCGACCGATGGTCCTAGCAATTGAAGCCACCTCATGAGTATGAGTCAGTCGCGTTCGATGGTAATCGCCCATGTCGCCGGTGAAGACTTGCATTTTACCGCTAAGTCTCCGAAAGGCCGCGCTGTGGAGAATGCGGTCGCGATCGCGCTGAAATGGGCTTCGGTACGGATGCGTAGGTTCAGGATGAGATCGACCTAGAGAAGTGCGGCCGAATGTGGCGTAAGGAGCGAGCAGAAGCTGCTCGCGAGTTTGCCATGCAGGGATCGGACTATCCATCCGGACTCCTCGAATCGTTCGAAATTTAGTTTCCATACTTTCCCCTGGGTTCGTTGACTTGCATAAGTCATTCGCAACATTGGTGTTGAAGGTCACGTAATTGTATACGGCATTTGCCAACGAATTCGAGAGCAATCATTCAAACAATCGGTGGATTCATCACACAAATAGACACAAGGGCCCCTCCGGAGTGAATTGCCGGAAGCTCTCCCATGACAGTCTTCCAAGGATTCGATACCAAGCGCTATACTGTAGGGACATTGGTAAAGACGATCTTCAATATGGGGAGAAAGCCGTGGAGAATGAGAATTGGTCAACGCATCCCGAAGCTACCGAGCTTGTGCATCTTGGATTGCAAAATCTGACGAAAAAGAGTTCGTGGCTGGGACATTTTAGCGAACGTCTAAAATGCGAAACGGGCACTCGCCTGTTCGATTGGATCGATCGGATAACCATCGATTGCGATGCTGATCACCTCGAGGCCTTAGGATTCGCAGAATACGCCAGCCCAGGTGAACCAGTCATTTTCCGGCACTCAAAAGCACTATTGCCGTCCATCCTCGTGCGACAAGCGGCGGGCAGGGATCTCGTGTCGATCAAAGTCGATTCGATCATTGACTTTGCGAACGCGCACCAATTGGATGATCGAACGCGATTGGTTGGCCAGCCTTTGGCCCAAGTTCGAAGAATTCTTGCATCGTCGTCTAACGAAGTCGAAGTTTGGGCTATCGAGCGGCACGGAAGTTGGGGGTGGGAGTCATCCGAAGCGACGGCCGGTTGGGGGCGGGATGTATTGCGTCTGGCAGAGAATTTTCGACTAAGGCCTCGATCGTTTGAAAATAGTGAGCACGGTTTTCAAGAGCTTAATCGTGTTGTGAGCGAAGCGATCGGCATAGTCGGGGTGGCCCGTGCTGCCGACTTGTTCTTCGCGGCCGAACGACAATATTGGCAAGCGAGAAACCGTGCCGCTCAGTTGCAGAAAATGCGACAAGATCAACTAGGCTTGGGTTGGGCCAATCACGATCATCACACGTATCGATCGGGTCGCCCCGCCTTTTATCATTTGACCCGTGTCTTGGAGAAGCTTGGTATGCATTGCCGCGAGCGATTTTATGCTGGACGCGAAGCCGGGTGGGGCGCGCAGGTCATGGAACAGCCCGACGCTGGTGTGGTCGTGTTTGCTGATGTCGATTTGGCTCCTGACGAAGTCGTACGTGATTTTGCTCATCAGCCTTTGGAGCATCGGGACAGTTTGGGCACCGTCGGTCTTTGGTGCGAATTACATGGGGAAGCCATTTTAGAAGCTGGCATGCATCACTTGGAGTGCCAATTCGAATTCGATACCGCTCGCGATCAATTGACCGAATCGGGGGTTGCAAGCATGAAACCTTTTACCGATTTTCCATTCCTGCGACAGTGTTTTACTGTCGGTGAGCGTTGGCCGGTGCGCGAAAGGAACATCCAGCGAGCGTTGTCCGCAGGATGGATAACAGCCGCACAAGCCCAGCAATTTCGCGAGCAAGGAGCGATCGGATCGCACCTGGAAATCCTTGAAAGAAACGGCGGCTACAAGGGCTTTAATCAGACCGGGATTAGCGAAATTATTCTGGATACCGATCCCCGGCGGCAAACCGTCTGATTTTCTATTTCGAAAAAGTTGATTCGTTCTTCGCGGCTTCTGCATCAGCGACTTCGCGTTGTTGTTCCACCAAAAATTCGTTGACTTGTTTGATGTAATTGCGGCCGGTTTTTGTGTATGGATGAATGAGGTTGTAATACAGGATGTACCAGATTGCGGAAATGCCATCGAGCATTCCGATCTTCTTGCCTTCTTCGTAAGTGCGTCCGTAATACGAAATCGGTACTTCATAGCTGCGGCATCGAGTCTTGCAAATCATCGCCGTAATTTCGACTTCCATGCCAAATTTGGAACTGGTCAATTGAAGAGGCTTTATGACTCCCGATCGAAAAGCCTTGTAGCATGTTTCGATGTCGGACATATTGCGGTTGGTCAACAAGTTGGATAGAAAAGTCAGCGATTTGTTGGCAACGTAGTGATAGTAATAAAGCACGCGTGCAGCGCGTTTAACCATGAAGCGGCTTCCGTACACTACATCTGCCACGTTCTTTTGAATGGGTTCAATGACGTCGGGTATCTCCGTCGGGTCGTACTCCAAATCGGCATCCTGAATGATGATGACGTCGCCCGAACTCTCTGCAATCGCGCGCGAAATGGCGGCCGTTTTGCCCAAGTTCATGGGTTGCTGAAAAAATCGCACCTCCGAATGCGTTGCGGCGAATTTCTTTACAACTTCCGCTGTTCCGTCATTGGAGCCATCGTCGACCACGATAATCTCGCGCTCGCCCACAGGGATTTCGACAAGCTTGGCTAAAATGGTTGCAATGGTTTTCTGTTCATTGTAAGCCGGAACCAAAATAGATATTTTCACGTCCGTTCCTATTCTGCTTCGTACAACACAATCACAAAAAGATCCGATGAACCAAAGGTATCCTTTATCATGCCACCGGAGGATGGAGTCTGCGGTGCGATGTTTCCTTGAATGGAAATAATCTTTGGATGTTCCGATTCGATCCAATGATTGATATCACGCTCCATTTCCGTGTATTCAGACTCAACGCTCAGGAATATTTTTACTTTGGTCATGGAATCTTCTCGGCTTTCGGGTGGGGGCGATACATTGCTTGAAATTGAATAGCATGCCTAAAAAAAACTTTGGGCAAACACTCGAAATCGTTCCGGAGCGAGTGTCGGCCACTTTCCGAATTTTCGAACATCCTACACGATAGAGTTTATGTCGGAATGCAACCTTCCTCGAATTATGTTAATTCCAATTATCGGCCTCGTGGGATTACAGTTCCTTTCTGGCCTTGAATTTTTAACCAATCACCCAAATCGTGAATAATATGACATCGATTTCGTCCCAAATTGTACGCCTGAGCCCCAAAGACAACTGTGTTGTCGCCATTCGAGCATTGTCGGCGGGACAGGCCTTAGTTTTAGATACGGGCGAGACGTTGACGATCCGGCAAACCATTCCGCCCGGTCATAAAGTAGCGATTACGTCGATTGGTATAGACGATTCCGTAGTGAAGTATGGCTGGCCGATCGGCCGTGCGACCCAAAATATCGATCCAGGTCAACACATCCACAGCCACAATCTGTCCTGCGAGCATCGAGTCGATATCAGCACAATCGCCTCCGAGTTGCCTCCAGCTCCACAACCAATCGTAGGACGAACTTTTCAAGGCATCGTTCGACCCAATGGAACGGTCGGAACCCGAAACTACGTGGCAGTCATCTCGACCGTGAATTGTTCTGCTTCGGTTTCGCGGTACGTTGCTCAGCGATTCACTCCGGAGATTATGGCTGCTTATCCCAATGTAAATGGCGTCGTGGCCTTTCGACATGAAGGCGGTTGCGCGATGGCCTTTGACGGCATGAAGCATCGAATGCTGAATCGAGTCATCGGCGGAATTGCCAAGCACCCGAATATCGGTGCGTATGTACTGATTGGGCTTGGCTGTGAGCAATCCACCATCGGCCATCTGTTGCAGTCGCAAAAGCTCATCAACATCCAGTTACCGGGGGGGGCATCAGGAAGCGGGACAACGAGACAAGTTCCTGCTATTTCCATTCAGGACAGCGGCGGAACTTTGGCGACCATCGAACGCGGTGTCGAAATTGTGTCGGGCCTACTTCCTCAAGTAAATCAAGTTCGTCGTCAAACTTGTAGTGCGGAGCACTTAATACTCGGAACGAATTGCGGTGGGTCCGACGGCTACTCCGGCATTACCGCAAACCCCGCAGTCGGCATTGCAGTGGATCGGTTGGTTGCTTGTGGCGGCACGGGAATTGTCGCGGAGACAAGCGAGTTGTACGGCGCGGAGCAAACATTGATCCGACGAGCTCGGTCCAAGGCTGTCGCGGAAAAGTTGCTGGAGCGTATCGAATGGTGGAAGTGGTATGTCGGGATTTTTGGAGAAACGCTTGATTGCAATCCATCGGCGGGAAATAAAGCTGGGGGTTTGACGACCATTATCGAAAAATCCTTGGGCGCAGCAGCCAAGGGCGGCAATACAACACTCGAAGCTGTTTACGAGTACGCAGAACCGGTTACCGCCAAGGGCTTGGTAGTAATGGACACGCCAGGCTACGATCCTGCGAGCGTAACGGGCTTGGTTGCCGGCGGATCCAATCTGGTAGTATTCACAACCGGCCGGGGTAGTTGCTTTGGATGCAAGCCCGTGCCAAGCCTAAAGATCTCGACCAACACCGAAATTTTTCGGAAAATGCCCGATGATATGGATGTTGACGCTGGAACGATTTTGTCGGGGGAAACGGTTGAGTCCGTTGGCGAACGAATCTTTGAAAGGTTGCTTGAGGTGGCAAGCGGCGACAAAACCAAGAGTGAGATTTTGGGTTATGGCGATGAGGAATTTGTGCCTTGGACGGTAGGTCCGATGTTGTAAAGCTCGGATTTTGCGTTTTCGCCGTGGCTGTGACGAGTTATGCTAGAGCTTCGTGCACGCTAGAATTTTGGGCTCGCGACTAGGTGGCGAACGATCGTCTCAATCGTTTTCCGATCAACGCGAAGACAATTGCGCGAATTTGGAACCCAAAGAATAATCCTAGCCAACGCATGCGAACGTACTTAAGTTCTGAGAAATTAAAAACACCGCCTCTTTTCGGATGATCTTATGCCTATCAAGTTTGTTTGTCCGAAATGCAATACAACCCTGCAAGTCCCTGACACGATGGCTGGTAAACAAGGGAAATGTAAATGCGGAAACGTTGTTTCGATTCCTGCGACCGGTACCGGCGTTCCGGTCGCTGCAAAACCTGTTGTTCAGTCTACGACGTCCGGTGCAATTCGTCCTGCGGTCCCCACTCCTTTTGGCGGAACGCCACGAACTGCGGGCACTGCTCAAGTCGCGCAGACCGCGATGCCCGCCGCGCCTATTCCGAATATTCAAATGGGTAGCAGTTCGGCATCGGCACGAAACGTTGGTGCGCTTTTGGACGAGATAACAGCTTCGGACTTCAAAAGTAAAGCCGTTGTGCCACGACCCGATGAAGTGCCGACTAAGAGAAGCGAAACTGCATTGCTCAAGAAGTTTACGGCGGCTGATGATTTTCAAGCTGGCACGGTCGAAGAAGTGGGACGGCCCGGCGGACTGGTCATTTTATCCGTACTCAATTTTCTAGGAGCCATCGGCGCGATTGGGCTAATCGTGGTGGCGTCTGCGGCGTCGGCGGTATTAGCTCAAGCTTCCGAAACAGTACCGCTCCTTAAACTGACGGGTCTGCTCTTAGCAATCGGCGTAATGGGGCTAATTATTTCATTGACCGTAGGTGTCGGATTACTGACAAAGATCTCGGCCTTTTGGTGGATGGCCGTCACGTTGTATTCAACGAATCTTGCCTCCGGGCTCACAGATGCTTTGCTCGATTTAGTTATGCCCAATCCCAACGCAGATACGAATACTTCCGTGACCTATGGCAAAGCTTTTGGCAGCGTTGTCGTAGGGATAATAATCCTTTACTACTTGTATTCACCGAAAGTAATCAAGTGGTTCAGTATTAAGCTCAAACCAGGTCTCGCTTTCGCCATAACTTTTACGATCGGATTATTGCTCGGTGGCGGTGGGGCGTTCGGGATGCGTGTTATGTCAAACCAAGTTCAGCCCGCCGCTGTTTCACCGGACGTCGGTCAATAGATCAAAAGTGCGCGAGTTGCCTCGACTCGCTCTCGTTCATTCCCTCTTCTTCCTTGTCAGCGCTAACACGATAAGAACGGTTGCAATGACACTGCCAACTCCAAACGCGGCGATCACGAGCAAGATCATGATTTCCATCCAGCCAAGTCCGACCATGATATTTTCTTCCCTCAACAGCTTCGACGATTGAAAATTCACCAACGTCGCGCACACAGAAGGTGTTCGTTTCACCCCTAAGTTTATTTAGAATTTTGTCCGCAGATTATTTCCAAGGTGATTCTCTATAGTTGATTCTTCCGTAAGCGATGCTTGGTTGCACGCTCGATGAGTGAAGGGAAAAGCCGATTTTCGCTCGGAATTATGACCGCATTCTTCCTTGTCGATCATACTTCCCTATCGATGTGGTCACTGCTTGTGCACCAATCAAATCGAATTACTCCGCATTGACACTGATGTTCTAGGTGATCAACAATAAGCTGAGTAAGGAATTTATAAGTCAACTTTTCTGTCGAGAATAGGGAAAGAATTGAAATGAACAACGTGCTACAAAATTGCTATCTGCTGTTGCGATCATCCTCCGCTGTCGTTTTAGGTGTCGCGTCACTTTTCACGATAGGTTGTGGTAGAACAGAACCGTTGGCGATCGAGGCAGCAAAGCCTGTTATTCAAACTGTTGCCTTGACCGAGGAGGTCGTCGAAGCGGCTTGTGGTGAATGTCAGTTGGGGATGAAGGGCAATTCGTGCGACTTGGCGATTCGCCATTCAAGCGGTGATTTCTTCGTGGATGGATCGGCCATTGACGATCACGGCGACGCGCATGGTGAAGATGGTTTGTGCAATTGCAAGCGCAAAGCCAAAGTGACAGGCACAATTGAAAATGGTCGATTCGTCGCCAAGTCCATCAAGCTTTTGCCTTTGGAAAAAACGCCATCGGATAAGTAACCACTGCGTTTTGAAAGCCCCGCTGCCGGTATTCCTTCGTAGAAAGACTTTTCATGGCTGAAAAGCTCAACGCGCTGCCAATCATCTTGTTGGTTTTGGCGGTTATGGCCATCGCTTATCGATTCTACAGCGCATTTCTGGCCGCCCGCGTTGCGATGTTAGATGACTTGCGTAGAACGCCGGCAGAACGCTTGAACGATGGCCAAAATTATCATCCAACACACAAATGGATTTTGTTTGGTCATCACTTTGCTGCCATTTCGGGCGCGGGGCCCCTTATCGGTCCCGTGCTAGCCATCCAGTTCGGGTACATGCCGGGTCTTGTTTGGTTAGTTATTGGTGTCTGTTTGGCTGGCGCGGTTCAAGACATGTTGGTTCTCGCAGCGTCGGTGCGTTATGACGGGAAATCGCTTGCCGAAATTGCGAGGCAGACGCTTGGGCCCAAGACGGGTATTCTGGCTGCGTTGGCGATTCTGTTCATCGTCATCATTGCGTTGTCTGGGCTGGGTGTGGTGGTCGTTAAGGCGTTGGGGGGCGAAGACATCAAACTGACGGCCGGTACCAAGATTGCATCGACCGAGCCAATGCAAATCGTTGAAGCTGACGCTAAACCGATTGTGGTCACGATTCCTCCAGGGGCACGCGTCACTTATGACAACGGAGCGACCGTCACACGAAGCGAGTCCTTTCGAATTGCCGTTCCAGCAGATTCCAAGATAGCGGATCGGCAAGCTTGGGCATTGCCTGCCGGAGCAACCGAAAAAGTAAAAGGCAGCAGTTGGGGGACGTTTACGATTGCCTGTACGATTCCGATTGCTTTTCTAGTGAGTTGGTACTTGTATGGCTTTCGCAAAGGACACGTTGTCGAAGCGAGTCTGGTTGGGGCGATCGGCGTTATCGGTGCGACTGTTGCGGGAAGTTGGATTCCAGGGTCGGCACTTGAACCTTATTTTTCGCTGACTCGTGAAGGTACGATTATTGCGCTGTGCGTCTATGGATTCGTTGCATCGGTGTTGCCAGTTTGGTTGCTACTGTGTCCTCGCGATTACATTTCTAGCTTTCTCAAGATAGGAACGATCGGGTTGCTAGTGATCGGGATCATTGTCGCAAATCCGCAGATGCAGGCGCCGATGATCAATCCTGTATTTGCCAACGGCGGTGGGCCTTATTTTAAAGGTGCCATTTTCCCGTTCGTGTTTATCTGCATCATGTGCGGAGCGATCTCGGGTTTTCATTCGCTTGTGTCATCGGGCACGACGCCCAAGATGATTTCACGGGAAAGTCATATTCGGCCGATAGGTTACGGGGCAATGCTTCTCGAAGGATTGGTCGGTGTCATTGCACTTTTGTCGGCCGCTTCGTTGGATCAAGCCGACTACTGGGCGATTAATATTGAGATTAGCCAGATTCCAGCGTACGCGAAATCGTTGGCGCAATTGGGAGCCGACGTAGATCACTTGCCTGTTCTCGAAGAACAAGTAGGTGGCGAATCCTTACGAGGTCGCCGCGGAGGCGCAGTAACGCTAGCAGTTGGCATGTCACAGATCATGACCAGTGCCGTGGCAAAGATCATTCCGTCCGTAAGCATCGATTCGCTCATCAAGTATTGGTATCACTTTGCCATCATGTTCGAAGCTCTATTTATCTTAACCACAATCGATACCGGCACGCGCATCGCTAGGTTTTTGATGCAAGAACTGCTTGGCAAGATTTACAAAAAGTTCGATCGCGTGGATTGGTTGCCCGGAGTTCTATTCAGTACCGCTTTGGTGACGCTTGGCTGGGGTGGGTTGATATGGACGAGTCAAATCGACACGATTTGGCCGATGTTTGGCATCGCCAATCAATTGCTCGCTGCCATTGCTTTATCCATCGTGACAACCGTGATGGTTGCAATGGGAAAGCGCAATCTGACTTGGGTGACCATCCTGCCACTCGTGTTCGTTACAACCACGACCTCGACGGCGGCTTACCAGATGATCGCCAACCGATTTGTGGGCGACTTTGTTGCCGGTTGGAAAGCTGAAAATCAAATTGCCATGATAACAGCGGGTCTCAATATCGCGGCGATCGTGTTCTTGTTCACTTGTTTTGCGGCGATCCTCTTTCAAGCGATTCGCAAATGGCTGGATGACGAACGGCCGATTGCCAATAATCAAGCAACGGCCGCAAAAGAGTAGAGTGGCTGCGCGTTTCTCAGACAACTATTTCTTGGGAGCGGGTGGTTCGGTTTCGATTCGAACGCCCAGTTCCTTTAGCTTGGCCACTTGTTCGGACTTTGCCACATCGGACAACGGGTTGTTGTAAACGTATAGTCGCAAGAACGGTGCGAATCGTTTTTCCCCTTTGACATCGGCATCGGCCATCTCAACCATGGTCGCTAGGTCCGTAATTTGATTATCGGCAAGCATCACGTATTTGAGCTCGGTCAACGGTTTAAGGAATTGAAGGTCCTTGATTGCACACGATTTCAAGTCGAGGGATGAAAGCCACTTCAGTTTTCCGATCGGGGCAAAATCTTCGATCGGATTCTTGGCGGCATAGAGTGTCCAGACTTTCTTGAGATCGGAGACTGCTTCGAGGGACTTGATCTGGTTGTCGGACAGATACAGTGATCGCATATTCGCCATCGCTTTGATGGGGGCAATGTCCGCGATCTTATTTCTCGATAGCTCGAGATACTGAAGACCGGTCAATGCGGTCATCGGTTCGATAGATTGAATTTGATTGCCAGCCAAGTTTACGGACTGAAGCAACTTGAGCTCTTTGATTGGAGCTAGGTCAGCAATCTCGTTATTTTCGAGATCGATAAGCATCAGGGCATGGCAGTTTTGTAGACCTTCAAGACTCTTAATCCCGGCTTTTTTGCCTACAACTTGAGAAATATTCTTGACGTCATCACTGGTGAGCGGTTCTGTGTTGTAACGTTTTGCAAAGACTTCTTTGCGTACGGCGGCTTCGAGTGCCTTATCAGGAAAAAGGTCCTGGGCAGAAACCGAGCTTACGGCGGCGGGTAAGGTGACAAGTAGGCAGATTAATCCGTGATAGAGACTTTTTGGCAACACTGGGTGCACTCCTTGAAAATCGTAAATGCCAATCAATGGAATTGAAAAAGTTTGCGTGTTAACGGGCGGACCGTAACGCACCTACAACTTCTCGAATTTGGCAACTTCTCGAATTTGAGGTTTAGCGGTAGGTGGGGTGAACGACGGGGATTTGGTGGATTCCATGGTCCAATATTACTTGGATCGGCTCAAATTTTCTACCGCCTGGCTTTCCGGATTAGAACAACTGTGGTTTCCTCTCAATATTTGACTATAATTTCCAACTGAAATAGCCTTCGCGACGATTTGGGTTCTGATTTGTTTATGAGGTAAAGTGTCGACCCAGAAAAGAAATTGGAGAGTGCGTGCGAATTCTGTTAACCGCGTTTGAGCCCTACGACCAGTGGGAACAGAACTCAAGTTGGGAGGTCCTCGTTGAGTATCTTCGCGTACGGGGCACCGTTCCCGACATCGTAACGCGTCGCTATCCCGTTGATCTTCAGCAGTTGCAGACACGCTTGGAGGATGATCTTAAACGCGGATTTGATGTTGTCTTGCACCTCGGGCAGGCGCCGGGGATTTCTCAAATTCATTTGGAGACGATCGCCATCAACGTTGCAGGCATGACGCACGTGACGGGTAACGCATTTGGCGAATTGCTAACAAACGCGCCAGTCGCATATCGAAGCAATTTACCCGTTGGTCAATGGGCAGCAGAACTTCGTCGATTGGGTATACCGACTTCTGTCTCGTATCACGCTGGGACCTACCTCTGCAATGCGGTTATGTATCTTTCGCTGCACTGGTTTGAAAGTAACAAGAAGGACGGGCGCGTTGGGTTTATTCATTTGCCGCTAACTCACGAACAAGTCCTCAATAGCGGTCGTACGATGCCCTCGCTGTCGAAACAAGACATGTCACGAGCCATTCAATTCATCCTTGATGGTTTACTTGGAAGGCAGCAGCAATTCGACTTTGCCTGAATCAATTCGTCCAAACCAACGCCCCATTCGATCTAAGAGCGCTCTAAATCTAATAGCGACTCGGTCGGGTACAGAAATTTTAGAAAACACAAAACAGAACTGCGGAACTTTCTCTTCGCATCCGTGTTCTTGCGAGAGCGGCGGTTCGTTGGGCGGGAAAGTTGCGGAGATGCTCGGTTATTGTTGTTAATGCTGGGAGCAACGGAAAGTTCAGAAAATCTCGTACCGTTTCGGCACTTGAAAGTTCAATAAATCTGTCAGGCGGACTTGTTATACATGGCAGATTTCCATCATAATCGGTCCTCGCGCCAACGGATTCGTGAAGGGCGGAAAGCGAATAATTATTTATTCTTTGATAGCTCAAATTACTAAAAACCAAAATCATTCTTTTTCTTGTAGGTGTTCTGACGTGACTCTAAAATCCGCGACTTACCGACCTCGGTTCGCTTTTGTTCTTTTTTCATGTGTGTTCGGGCTATCTTCAGTTGCACCGTTGTTGGGTACGGATCGAACGGAGAAGCCTTCGATTGGCACGAAAATCAAGACCTTCCAGTTGTCCGACTATCGCGGAAAAGAGTGGTCTCTTGGGGAGTTTCAGGATCGGCCGATTATGGTTGTTTCCTTCTTGGGTACTCAGTGTCCTTTGGCAAAACTATACTCCGAGCGTCTGGTCCAGATTGAAAAGCAGTTTGCAAGTCGGGGCGTGGCGTTTGTAGCCATCGATGCCAACGACCAAGATTCCTTGGCAGAAATGGCTGCTCATGCCAGGAAACATGGCATCGAGTTTCCGTTTCTGAAAGATGCAGGTCAAAACTTGGCTGATTCCTTGGGCGTCGACCGGACACCTCAAATTTGTGTTCTCGACAAGGCTCGCAAGCTTTGTTATCGCGGGAAAATCGATGATCAATATGGAGTTGGATATGCGCGAAAAAAGCCGACGGAGAATTACCTTGTCGACGTTCTGAATTCCATGCTTGAGGGCAAAGAAATTCCTTGGACGCAAACCGAAGCCGAGGGTTGCATCATCGGTCGTCGTCGCGCCTCGAACGAGAACTCGAATGTTACCTTTACCCGCGATGTAGTTCGGATTCTGCAAAAACGCTGTATCGAGTGCCATCGTGAAGGGGATATTGGTCCCATGGCCTTGGATCAATACGACGAAGTTGCTTCTTGGAGTGAAATGATTCTCGAAGTAGTCAAGGATGGGCGAATGCCGCCATGGCACGCTTCGCCAGAACATGGCCACTTTCAAAATGATCGCGCGATGACAGAGGATGAAAAGTTGGTGTTGCGCAACTGGGTCGAAGCAGGTTGTCCGCAAGGCGATGCTGTCGATCTTCCTCCCGAAGTCGAATATGTGACGGGCTGGCAGCTTCCACGCGAGCCGGATTTCGTCGCAGATGTGAGCCCCACACCCTTTTCGGTGCAAGCGACGGGCGAAGTCAAATATCAGTACTTCAAAGTTGATTTACCATTTACCGAAGACAAGTGGATCGAAGCTGCCGAGTTGCTGCCAGGTAATCGCGCTATCGTGCATCATATTCTGGCTTTCGTCCGTCCCAAGGGCACCAAGGGTAACTTGCAAGCCGAACGAGGTTTCTTGACTGGATATGTCCCAGGAACTCGAGTGCATCCGATGCCAAAAGGTATGGCCAAGAAGATTCCCGCAAACAGCGAGTTAGTATTTCAGGTCCACTACACACCAATCGGTACCGAGCAAACAGATCAGAGCAAAATAGGCTTTCTGTTTGCAGATCCGAGCACGATCGAGTACGAAGTGCAAACGACAAGTGCTGTGCAGCCTCGATTGGATATTCCGCCTTTCGAAGGCAACTATGAGGTGTCCGCCATGTTGCCGGAGAGGCTTCCTGATTGCAAATTGCTATCGATGAGCCCGCACATGCACGTCCGTGGTAAATCGTTTCGCTATACGATCGTGCACCCGGACAACAAGCGAGAAATCTTGCTGGATATTCCCAAATACGATTTCAATTGGCAGACGGAATATCGTTTGACGGAACCAATGGAAATCAAGAACGGAACGCGAATTTTCTGCGAAGCCTCATTCGATAATTCTGAAAACAATTTGAATAACCCCGATCCCCGTAGCCGCGTTCGATGGGGCGATCAAACATACGAAGAAATGATGATTGGCTATTTTCACGTTGCTGTAAAACGCGATCCAGCTACGGGAAAAGCAATCCAATTGGAAGGCAGTGGCAACGGCGGAGCCATTACGCCAAGAGCGATCTTCGAGCGCCTTGACCAAAATGCAGATGGCAAACTGGATGCAAACGAAGTACCTGCTCGCTTGAAAAATATGCTGAAGAAGCTTGATCGAAACGGCGACGGCATCATTACCGAAGATGAAGTGCCCAAGGGTTAATGTTTAATCAAGCATTTTATCGATTGCATTCAAAGCTACTTCCCAGGATGGTTTCGTTTGCAAATAAGTCTCCCACCAGTGAATCAAGCTTTGTTCTGGATTCTTGAGCGACTCGGGAATTGCAATCGACCATTGCTCAATGGCGAGAGACAAATTGGCTTCGTCGATGCGGGCTAGCTCGACGATTTGGCTGGCCGCAAGCACCGGTGGCAGCATTGCGAGGGCCCAAACAAAGGACCCGCGGTCAGACATTGTGGATTCAGTGAGCGCAATCTGGGACGCCCCTTGTTGGGCGAGTAACCAAGCCAATCGTATCACCTCGGGAAGCTCTACGACGGGATTCGTCAGGACCGCTTCGATTGTCGCGAAATGTTGGTTTGGATAAGCTCGCCCTGCCCCACCCAGAATTGGCTGAACTCCGACCACCGTTGCTTGCAAAGGAATCAAACGACGCTCTGTAAGTCGTCCGATGTGTGCCATCAGTCCCGGTCCCCATCCTTCCCACAATTCGCGAAGCGGCCGAAGTCTCAAGTCGATTTGCTCGGCGAATTTCGGAAAAAGCAATGCATAAGCCGCTTGAATTTCGCCGATTCGCCCCGAGATAAAGTTTCTTGTGGTCGAATCGGACTGGGCAGGAGCAAAGAGCAGCTTTTGTGCTTCTTCGGCGATTTGCTCTGGTTGGTCACAGTCCAATGATTGCTCGATCAATACACTCCACATTTCACCTCGGTCAGAAAACGACGAAGGGTTTCGCTGCCGGTACCAGTTGTTCAACGCGCGGGCCGGTCCTTGAATTGCGTTTTGGACTCGTTGATCGACCAAATTGGTTTCGAAACAAGTTGCTTGTGCGGCATGGAGTGCGCTAATGGTAAAGTTGGAACGCCAATCAATCTTCATGGTTGCGGTAATTCTATGGAGCAAATCAAGCGATGGTGATTTAGATTTGTCTGGGGTTGGAAAACTCCCAAGCGATCAAATCGAAATTCGGGAATAAATACTTTTGGTGCAGCCAATGCGATTTGAAAATTTCGCAAGCCTAAACCATTCTTCTGACTGAGTGTACTAGTATTGCGTGCTATTCGAATACGGCTAGTGTACTGTGCCAGCCAAGTTTTCGAGTTGCTAGAGCGTCGTATGACGAACACTTCGGTTCTGAGAATTCTGGGCCTGCTGCCGCCCGGGTTTCATTGCAATCAGAAAAGTACGTCGAAAAGCTGTGCTAGTAAGGCCAGCAACGAAATGGGTCTAACTTCGATAGACGCGGCGAAGTAGCGTCGAACCGATGGCGAGGAGAACGACATTCCCCAACCACACGCTGTAGGGAGGCCAAGAACCATCTTTGGAACGATCAAGTCCGAGTGCGAACATAGGATAGTAAATCAGCAAAATTGGGAGGAAACAAAGTCCGAAAGTCGTCCAGTAATCGGCGCTGCGCATCCAAATTGCCAGGGGGATACCAACCCACACGAAAAAGAAACAGCAGAAGCCTGCAGCCCATCGTCGCCATGGCTCGGTTTCCAGTCGATTCAACCGTTGCTGGCTGGCAGTAACAACCCATGCGTAATGCTTAGCGATTGCATCGTCGAACATTCCTGCCCGACCAATGAGGAGGCCTGCCGATTCGTACGCGGTATGCATGTCTTGATTCAGGTTGATTTTGTGTATTTCCCACCGGATTTGTGAGCCGATTTCCTTGAGAGCGAACTGCGAAGGGCTGTCGGAGTTTTCGCCTTTGGTCGCGGGGAGATTCTTTGGCAATTCAAGCTCTTGGGAACCGTCGACGATCAAGCTAAACTTGGAGCCGAACGACTCATAATTCACCAACTTCATTGTCAAGTTTTCTTTTTCCGCGTTCCAGCTTAGTTGAGCTTTGTCGGCCATGATCGTTTGAGCTTCGCCACCATTCGCTCCGTAAATGACAATTGTTGGACGAATCAGCCAGCGATCTTGAACATCTTGGACGTGAACCGAGAATCCGCTGTGAGAGCTGTACGAGTGATGAGATCGTAGAACGCGATAGATGATCTCCTCGAGTGACTGCATTACGACGCGGTTGATGCCCGGACGGCCCCAGGAAACAGCAAGGTCGTTGAGGTACACGGCGATGGGACTGAGCGCCAAGGCAAATACTAGGACCGGAATCACGATTCGAACGGGTGAGATTCCAATGCTCTTGATCGCAACAATCTCGTTGTCCGCAGCCATGCGTCCAAAAACACTACAGACGGCAAACAGCAACGTGGCAGGGACTACGAATTGGAGAGAGATGAGAAGTACGAAGGGAAGAAGCTGAAGAATCGCGAAAACGCCAAGGCCTTCCGCAATCAATTTCTCCACGACCCCAACCAATACGCTAATCAGCGTCATCGCGGTTAGCGCAACAACGAACAGTTTGATGACTTCAACTAAGACGTGAAGATTGTATCGACGCATGAACATGGTCGCGGAGTTTAGCAACCAACCCTGTCTGGGCAAATGACAGTTTTCCGTTGATTGCTAGCGAACCAAAGAAGGCGATCGGCCAATTATTTTGAGGGGCGATCGAGGGGTGCATCGATTAATTGCAACGCTTTTTTAGCGACAATTCGCAATTCGGAGTCAGGGCTCTTGCTGAGCTCTAATAATTTTGGCATTGCGCTGGCTGCTGCTGGCCCCATTTTTCCGAGCGCAACACAGCCTTCGAGGGCATAGGACAAATCTTCGTTCTCCATTTTCTTTAGCAGTTCGGGGATTGCTGGCGCTGCGGCGGGTCCCATTTCTCCCAAAGCGGTAATTGCGAGCAAATCGTGTTCGAGAAACTCAAATAGGCTAATCAAAATATCGGTTGCTTCTCGAGCATCGCCGGTGATTCGCCAAAGCGCGAGACAAGCTTCGCTGCGGCCTGCGAAATCTTGGCTGTTCGCTGCTTTGCGCACTTCCTCGACGATCGGCATGGCTTTGGGGCCCAGCCGACCAATCCCGATTACAGCGCGTTCGCGCACAACTTGATTGAACTGATTTAATGCCGACACGAGAGTACTGAGAACTTTTTCATCGTCGCCATCGGAGCAACCGATTGCGCCGAGAGCAATGGCAGCACGACCTCGCGCGGAGGGTGCGCTTTTCTCGATGATGTCGTACAAGTAGGGTTTGGCCTCTTTCGCTTCAGGACCTATCGCTGCGAGAACTCGGCACGCGACTACTTGAAATTGAAAGTCCTCGTCCTTCAAGCAGTCAATCAGGATAGGCATGGCTTTTACAGCAGGTTTTCCGATGGCCTCCATGACATAGACTGCAGACCAGCGGTAGCCGTATTTATTCTCTTCAGCTTTTGCAATCAATTTTGGTAACGCCGGCTCTGCGACATCTCCCAAGTCGTGTAGCGCTGCGCAAATGCCTACGAACTGCGGGAGGTTGGCCTTGTCGATACCAGCAATAAGGGTCGGGACGACCTTGGGACCGATTCCAAACAGGGCACGGCTGAAGGAAATCCAAAGTTGTTCTTTTTCGGTTGTCGTATCGGCAAAATCATCCATGTTTGCGACAAGTGCTGGCGCCGCCTTTAAGGCAACAGGTCCCATCGCGCCGATACACAAAGCAGCTTGGTTGGCAACGTCCCGGTCTTCACCTGACAATAATTGAATAAGCGAATCGAGATAAACTGATCCTTTTTCGTCTAGAGCGCCGATCTGTTCGATCGCAAGCAATTGTTGTTCGGCGTCGGCGGACTGCAACTGTTTGACGATTTCGGGATCTTGGCCAATCGTCCAAGAACTGAGACCGCAAACGATGGCGATCGCCATTACGATAACGGGAAACGATCGGAGGCGGTCAGTGAAAAATTGCATAGTCAAATTCCGAAGAGAAACGCCCAGTAAGAGAAGGAACCAGTAAAAGAAGGAAACTATTCGTTGCATTATATACGGCTCAAGTCGGCAAAGGTTGATTTCAAAGGAATACTCTGCAAACGAATGGAAAAGTTGGTAGAACGAGCTGCGATTACTTAATTGCCTTGCAGTCGTTTTACGACCGTCGTAATTCGCGTGACCGCTTCCGCGATCGACTCGTGGGTGGTTTCGTGAGACAGGCTAAACCGAATAGCCCCTTCGACAATCTCCGTGGGAAATTTCATAGCCAGCAGTACATGCGATGGCTGGCTGCTCCCGCTGGCACACGCCGATCCGGTACTGCAAGCGATTCCGTTTAGGTCCAAGCTCATTTGCAGTTGCTGTCGATTGAGACCGGGAAATGCGACACAACTCGTTTGCGGCAGACGCAGTTGGTCTTTTGCGACAAACACGGCGTTTGGAATTTGCTCGGCGATACCTCGTTCGAACTCATCACGAAGATAGTGCATATGCGATTCCCGTTCCGCGAGAGAGCCAACCGCGAGATCAACCGCTTTGGCAAAACCCGCCACCAAGGCCACCGGTTCGGTACCAGGACGCAAACCAGCTTGCTGAAATCCACCCCGCAGTTGCGGTTCTAGCTGTACACCTTGACGTAAAAGCAGCGCACCGATCCCGGCGGGCCCGTGGAGTTTGTGGGCAGTGATCGTCATCGCATCGACTCCGAGTTCGGAGAACGACAATGGAAACTTGCCGAGTGCTTGCACAGCGTCAGTATGAACCGTTATGTGAGCTTGTCGGCACAACACAGCGATTTGCTGAATAGGAGCAATCACTCCGGTTTCATTGTTCGCCAACATCACGCTGACGAGTGCGATTCGTTCGTCCGGCGATTCGGAATTGCAATGTTGGTCGATCAATGTTTCGAGAAAAGCTAGATCGGGCAATCCCTGAGAGTCGACCGGCAGCAGACAAACGGATCGACCGGTCAGACGCCATTTTTCGGCAGCTTCCAAAACGCTTGCGTGTTCCACAGCGGAAATGACAATTTTACCTGACGCTGCGGAGAGACCGGAGATCGCCAAATTGTTCGCTTCGGTACCGCCGCTAGTAAAAACGACTTGGTCGGTATCGGTTCCGAAATATTGCATGCCGCAAAGTTCGCCGATTACGTCGCGACCGGCTTCGACGATCCGTCTCGATTCGCGTCCGAATTTATGCTGGCTTGCTGGATTTCCTCGCTGTTTGTTCCAAGTCTCCACCATGCATTGCAGGACGCTATTATCCAAGTGCGTCGTCGCGTTGTTATCGAGGTAAATGGTACTCTTCATCGCTACTTTCAGTTGGTGGTTACTCTTAGCAAACGCTTACTCAGCAGATACTTTCGTTTCGCTCGCTTCATTGCTCGGTTCAGTTGGGATTCTTGCTCTCAATTCTGAGATCGCATCGGATGGTTTTATTGAGATTGCCCAATCCAAGAGAGCTTGGGCGGATTGTGGATCATTGGCATCGAGGAAAGCTTGAGCGCGGATAGTGGCACTCTCTTGGCATACTTTGGCAATCAAGCCCGACAGTTCCGAAGGGGTGGGCTTTGTCCATGCAAATTGCATAATTTCGGGAATGGCAAAGTAACAACGGTGAATGGCAAGTTGTTGAATGACAGGCCAGAGGATTTTTGCAAGCGCACTATTATCCTTGGTCCAAGTTTCCCAAATCGAGTTGCCGTCATAGTCTCGAGCTTCCAAATACTTCATCAGAATCGCCGCGTCGCCTTCGGCCGTTGGTCGTCCGCTAACGGAATAATCAATGAGATCCCAGCGAATTTTTCCTGGTACAGCTCCCGTGATGTTGGAAGTAATCAAAGTCGAACAAGCTAGGTTACCTGTCAGCGAGGTAACTTCGGTCTTGCCCAATTGAATGCGGAAAATCGGAAGCCTTGAATAATAAAAGGTTCGACGGCAAAAGGTTTGCGGTGAAAACTCGGAGCCCGTGACCATACCGCCGATCATCACTGCCAGGAAACAAAAAATCAACAATCCAACGACAGTTGAGCCAATCACAATCCACCAACGCAAAGGTGTCCAAGCCGGTCCTTTTTCTAAAACTGGCATGGATTTTTCAGATACACTCATAAAGGTCGCTTTGAGGGAGGTTTTAAAATTTGAAATTGAATTTTGGGCCGGCGGCGGGCGGTGAACTGGATTGTTTCAACGCGTCAGTTTAACCGACAACTTTCAGTTTAGGCGAAATGCAACAGGAACTTGAATTCCACTCGACGTGGCAAAAGATTATGATTTCGACAAGTTATTAGCACCGGCGATGAATTTTTCGGTCATGGAGATATTCAAGTGTACGGACGCAGCCTAGGAAATACCCGCTCCCAAACTTTCATACGTTCCTCGACGTCGGGTGCGACTTTTCATCACCCTTTACAGCGAGCCTTGATGAGAACGGGGGTTTGGTCAGCTATTTTTTCGGAATCTGGCCCAAAAGCGCCCGAAACTGTCGTTCTGGAGGCTAAAAAAGCCGAAGTTCACGCGGAGCCAGATGAAGTTTTGCGGGGTCGGGTCGAAGCGGTACTTTTTGTGACCCGAGAGCCGATCGCCAGCCGAAAACTGGCACAATTGGCTGGGTTGGCGGATGCTACACAAGCTCGTACACTGACCCGTCAACTGAATAAATTGTATGACGACGAAGGCCATGCTATGCGAATTGAGGAAGTTGCTGGGGGTTACCAGTTGCTTTCTCGCCCACAGTTCGCAAAATGGCTTCGTCGACTTGCCAGTATTCCGGGGGAAATGAGGTTAAGCCAACCATTACTGGAAACTTTGGCATTGGTCGCTTACCGTCAACCCGTGCTAAGGGCGGATATTGAGGCAATTCGCGGCGTCGGATGCAGCGAAATGCTTCGGCAACTCATGGAGCGAGACTTGGTACGTATTGCTGGTCGGAGTGAGGAATTAGGTCGACCCTACCTTTACGGAACAACAAAACGGTTTTTACAGTTATTTGGGCTGAAGACACTTGAGCGACTGCCTCGAGCAAAAGAATTGCGTTCAAACGAACCAATTTTTAGTCGGGCGGTTGACGAAAATGTGAATTCAAACCAAAACGTACCCACAACAGATTTACCCGAAGTAATCGAACTACCCTGAATTGGCTCAGAAGAATAAAGGAGTCCACTGTGAGAATGACGCTTGTTGCACCCCGTTTGACGGAAACTCAAGCGAAGTTGTTTGAAGACCGTATGGGCCATTCGTTGGTTCAACCGCTCTACGCACGTCGCGATGAAGACGAAGACGAAGACGAATTCGACGAAGAAGAAGATGATGACGACGATGACGATCTCGAAGACGAAGAGTTGGAAGATGACGAATTCGAAGACGATGAAGACGAATTCGATGATGAAGAAGATGAAGACGAGGTCGAAGACGAAGAAGTCGATGATGAGCTAGACGTCGAAGAAGAAGACGAGTGGGAAGAAGTCGACGACGAAGAAGACGATGAAGAAGCCGATGACGAAGAAGACGACGAGTGGGACGACGACGACGAGGACTGGGACGACGATGATGACGATGAGGATGAAGATGAAGAAGAGTGGGATGAAGAAGACTAATTAATTCTCACCAAAAACCAACTTCGACGCTCAATGCGATACTCGGGCCGGGCATGGGTTCAACCATTTGTCTGGCCCGCTTCATTTATCGACCATCGAATTAAGTTTTGTCCGGAACCCGATGCAAGACAAAATTTGCCGTCGACATGTCGCTCGAATCGGAAAAAACTACGTTAATTAAATTGCCGTCAAGCTTGCCTGATAGACGACCAGTCTCAACCAAGCCTTGTGGCTCGCCAGTTATCAAGCTCTTGATGAACCTGAGTTCGAGTTGGTTATCAATCAGGCTTCCACTGACGGTCCACTCAAATTTCCCTTTTTCCGTCACATATTGCGCTTGCAAATGGGCTTCGTTGCGCTCGGTTATAATTAGTTGGGCCGAATGCTTGTCCGAGCTTGCCCCGTCCCAGACAAATTCGCCCCGCCATATAGATCCAATTGGCATAGGTACCGCTGCAGCAATTGGCTTTTGCGAACTCATCATTGCAAGAACCGACACAACAATCCCACAGATCGCAAAAACGACCAGCACCGCCAAACGAAGCATCATGCGGCGGGTTGACGCGTTTTTTGGAACCCGCTTGGCTAAATTGTTTTGCGCAGAGTCCGGCCCAGCCAGCGAGTTGCTTGTTAACGCGTTCGCAAATTCGCTGGTCGAAGAAAATCGATCTTGGGGAAGCTTGGCCAGCGCTCGTTGGCAAATCGCATCCAAGGACGCAGGTACTGCCGGATTAAAATCGGAAGGCTTTGGGGCTGGTTCATCCAGAGCTTGCTTGATAACGACAGCGACATTCCCGACAAATGGTGGTTGCCCGGTCAGCATCTGAAACAGAATAGCCCCGAGACTATATACATCGCTTGCAGGCCCAATCATTTCCGATTGGCCTCGCAACTGTTCGGGAGAGGCAAAGGCCGGCGTTCCGAGAAAATCACCGCCGGCCGTAATTTGACTTTCGTCCGAAGTTTGAAATTGGGCCAATCCGAAATCCATGATGATCGGTTGGTTTTTACAATCGATCATGATATTGCTGGGCTTGAGGTCGCGATGCAATATCCCAATACGATGGGCCATCTCCATGGCTTCCAGTACAGGGCGGATAATGTGAATGGCTTGCTCAGAGGGTAACGCACCTTGACGCTGGATTAGGGCGGAAAGCGTTTCGCCTTCTAAGTACTCCATGGTGAGGAAGTGACGGCCGTCGATTTCCCCGACATCAAAAGCGGCGCAGATATTGGGATGACGAAGGTTAGCCGCCGCGCGTGCTTCGCGGTAAAATCGTTTGATAACTTCCGGGTCCCTTGCCAAATGCAGTTTGGGAATCTTGAGAGCAACCGATCGATGTAAAACAGTGTCCGTGGCCAAATAGACATCGCCCATGCCGCCATGCCCGAGCAATCGCTGTATTTGGTAACGACCAAGCGTTCCAGATAAGATGCCGGATGAATGGCTGATTATTGTTGGCGATGATCCGTGGAGCCCAACGGTCTTCGAAGCCGAATGGATTTCAGTGCCGTCGACTAAGTGATGAATCTGAATTTGAGATACGATTTGTTTCGCGTAGCTGGGGAAACGTTCTGCAAATTCTTCTACACTGGGAACCTCGCCCGCGCTTTCCCTTATGAGATACTCGGTATAGATCAAGTCGATCGTGGATTCTGCGTCGCTCGCGAGTTCAGGAAACTGGTTCAGATAGTTTTCAACCGGTGGAGATTCTTTTCGTTGCCAGCGTTGGCGCAAATCGATTCGCAGGACTTCGGAAAGGTCGCTAATTGGGATTGATCCACACGTGGTTAAGAATTCGTGCAAACTCGGATTTGCGTTCCGATCCCATTCGTTTTGATAACGAACGGCGGGCGAATCGTGCTGGGTTTGTTGACTATTCATCGCCTTCCTCTTCGATTCCGATCAATTTCGATACTCGGTCGACAGCCCTTGAAAACTGCACTCGTCGCGCTTGTGCCGTTCCGCCCATCTCTTGGGCAATCTCATCCCAGGATTGACCTTGAGCGCGCAATTCGGCCATTTGACGCTCATCTTGTCCGAGCAATTCTTTTGCGCGGGCAATCATTTCGTTTCCTGAAGCAATCTGGCTGGGTGACTCGCCTTGCTGCGCGACTCCCAGCAACGCGGCATCATCGGAAGTTGTTCGCCGTTGGTCGCGTTTTTGTCGGTGCTCGCGACGGGCTGCCGATGCAACTTTGTTTTTCGTCATGGTGATGAGAAGCCGAATCAATTGCTTGGGGTCGTCCAGGTCGTATTCGCCGATAGCGCTTCGTACAAAGAAACTGGCCATCACCGATTGGACGACGTCCATGGAATCCAAAACACGTCGCAAACGCGCGTCTTCGAGTCGCATACGAACTTCGCGACGGATTAACGATTCGTAATTGGTCACGATTTCTGCGGCCGCCGCTTGATCGCCGCTACGAACACGAGCAATCAAGTCCGTAAAGTCATCGTCGTCCATCTTTTGTTTATTCCAAGTAGAGCTGGAGGGCTTTGCAAATCTTCTGCTTTTAGTGGCTTTTGGGTTGCGATGATTTGATTGAGGGATTTGTTTAGGGATTTGTTTAGGGATTTCGAGCGTTTTCGAATAAATATTGTAACGGTTGAATATTTTGTGCGCTTCCTGCTGGATCGGCGATTTAGTACGTGAAGGGCAATTTGCCCGCGAAAAAACAACGATCCCCAATCAAATCCAGGGCAAGGGCAACAATCATGTTCAATTTCAATTCGAAAAAACGATCCCACAAAAATCTATCTGAAAGTCGAAAGAATCGCAAATTGCTTATGGAAGGCTTAGAAAGCCGAGCCATGATGGCTGCCGACTTGACCGCGACCTTGAATTTGGCTGATCAAGTGCTGCGTATCGAAGGGACCATTCGGAACGACTCGATCATCGTCCGCAACCAAACAGGTCAAGTGAGCGTTTCGAGCATCAAGATCAATGTCAACGATAACGGCGTTATCACCCCGTCGACAAACGTCTCAAGGAATCTGATTTCACGAGTCGAGATTCGTGCACTTTCTGGCGACGATGCAGTCACAATGAGCGAAGTCGGTATGACAGCCGGACAAGGATTGCCCGTAACGGTTTGGGGTGGCAACGGAAACGACACAATTCGAGGTGGAAGTCGCAATGATCGATTGATGGGCGAAAATGGCGACGACCGCATCTACGGCAATGCAGGATCCGATCAGTTGTTCGGGGCTTTCGCGAACAACGATGTGGAAACCATCGGCGGTAATGATCAGCTTTATGGTGGAGCTGGGAACGACTCGCTACGAGGTGGCCAAGGCAACGACTTGCTCGATGGCGGGGGGAATAACGATACCCTGATCGGCGGAGTGGGCGATGACTCACTGTTAGGCGGTGTGGGTGACGACAAATTAACCGGCAACGCAGGTGTCGATCAATTCGATGGTGGAGATGGAATCGACACAATCGTCGAGAGCGCCGGATACGCGATGCTAAGCGACATATCGTTTTATTCGTTGACGGATATCGAAGTGACCGATTCGGTTACCGGAATTGAAAAAGCTAGTTTGCAAGCAACGGACGTGGGCTTTGGCTACACCTATCTCGATGCAACGAATTTCACTGGTCAAGCCACTCTACAGGGAACCGAATTGGCTGATTACTTGTACGGTGGATCCGGTGACGACCAAATCAATGGAATGGGTGGAAACGACTACTTGGTTGGGAATGGTGGCCAAGACGCGATCGATGGAGGCGCAAACGACGATTGGCTGGGAGGTGGAGTAGGTGCTGACACGCTGACCGCTGGTGAAGGCAGCGATACGTTCTTTGCTTCTGCGTTTTACGCATTCCTGAGCGATTCCAGTTTCGTAAATTGGGATATTCCATTAGCCGCGTACGTGACTAGCATTCTTTCTGGGTTTGAAAGTGCCGTGCTGTATGCCAGTAATCAAGGCAACTGGTACACCCTCCTGAATGCCGAAGGATTCAGTGGACCAACCTCCATGTACGGATCAAACGTCAACGATTACATGTACGGTGGTGCCTCAGGAGACACGTTCTATGGTTATGGCGGGGACGATTACATCGAAGGCCGCGCCGGGGATGACTATGTCGACAGTGGTGACGGAGTCGATTCGGTTTACGGCGGCTATGGAAACGACACTGTCTGGGCAGGAATGGGGAACGATCTTGTTGCTGGCGAATACGGAAACGACGTGATTCACGGTCAAGAAGGCGATGACACAATCCTCGGAGCATTCCAAGGCAGTGCGGCTGAATACGGTGCAGATATTCTTTTAGGCGAAGATGGCAATGATGCGATCTACGGTGGATGGGGTGATGATACTCTGTTTGGTGGTTGGGGTAACGACACTGTCGTCGGAGAAGACGGAAACGATTTGGCCTTTGGTGAAGGTGGCAATGATCTTGTCCTGGGTGCGTACAACGGTTCCGCAAGCGAGTTCGGTGATGACCGGCTATTCGGTGGAATCGGCGACGATTCGGTTTGGGGTGGTGACGGCAACGACATGATCTATGGCGAAGATGGCAACGATACCTTGGTTGGCGAAAATGGCCGAGACAAGTTGTTCGGCGGCTGGGGCAACGACAACATGTGGGGACAAGAAGGCAGCGATCGATTGTCAGGTGATGCAGGCGTAGACAATCTTTATGGTGGCAATGGAAACGATGAACTGATTGGCGGCGCTGACAGCGACGCAATGTACGGTGGCGAAGGAAGTGACTCCCTAGTAGCGATCGATTCGGGCACAACGGACAGCGTTTTTGGCGAAGCAGGGAACGACACGATTTGGTCCGACCTGAACTTTATCCTTGGATTCATTCCCGTCCAAGATACAATGACCACCGACGCAGGTGACACGATCAACTCGGTTGTGGGCTTTGCGAATGGCGCTGATCGTACATTGAACGGCGACGCGATTGCCGATCCAACCGATGGCAAGAACTACAAGAACTTTAGCAACAACTGGTTGTTTGCAAACTCAGGCCCTTCGCAACACGATGTGGATCAACAAGCTCTTGGGGATTGTTGGTTGATGGCTCCCATGTCGGCGGTCGCCTTGGACAACCCCGGCCAGATTCGCGAGTTCGTCGCGGATTTTGGTGATGGAACCTACGGCGTCCGCTTGGGTGGCAATTTCTACCGCGTCGACGGCGACCTCCCGACCTGGAGTGCTGGTAGTACCGATCAGCAATACGCTGGTCTTGGAATCGAAAACAGCCTGTGGGTTGCAATCGTTGAAAAAGCCTATACCCACTTCCGAACCGGAGCAAACACATACGCTTCGCTGGCAAACGGTGATCCAGCAGATGCACTACGAGCCTATGGTCTTGGTTCAGTCGGCGAAAACTATTTTGCTGCTTCATCAAGTGATGCAAGTTTGGCTAACGATATCTACAGCCACTGGAACAGCTTTCAGAACACCGTCATCTGCACAGGCGCTGTAACGGCAGCATCGGGTTTGGTTGGCAGCCATTGCTATAGCGTGGTCAACGTGTGGCGAGATGGTTCAGGTAATGTAACGAGTGTCGAACTTCGCAATCCTTGGGGAAGCGATGACACATCCGGTAACCCATTCGTGACACTTTCAGCAGCTCAACTGGGTGCTTGTGAGATCTGGGTCGCTTGGGGCAACGCCTAATCGGTGAACCAGGAACGAAAGCTAAAGAAATCGGAAACGGCTGCGGATTGCGATCTGCGGCCGTTTTTTATTAATTGTTATCGCGGAAGTCCAGAGCAAGGGGCTTCTTGATCCAAGCAATTTAGCCACAAAACGCAGGTTGTTCCCAAAATTGACAAATTTCTGTGCGCTTTGGGCTCAGCCAGCGATTGTGTCTAGGAAGCCTAACTTTGGTTTTGCAGGTTCAAACAACGATCAGTTTTGGTAAGATTCTTTAAATGAAAGAAATGGGAGAAAAAATGATGACAAGTACTTATACCCCCGTCAGTTCTCGAACAGGAACGATTCTCGGTGCTATCACCTTGGCTACCGTTTTCGCATTCGCGACTGTTTCCACGGCCACGGCACAAACGCCGAAGCTCAAAGTCCGCGGACAGTTGCAATATGTTCATGGTGTGAATGTCGCCTGGATGTTTGGGCGATATTCCTCGGACCTTGGTCTAAATCCAATGCATCCCGAATGGGGAAACGGCTATAACTCGGTCGTCGCGGATGCTTGGATGAACGATATCGACCAAATGAAGGTCAACGTTGTTCGGCTATGGTTATTCGAAGCCATGGAGGGTTTGGATTTCGACGCGAATGGTTACGTAACTGGTATGCAACCCCAGTTCCTATTGAACTTGGACGATATGATTGCCAAGGCCAACAATCTGGGACTAGCTTACGAATTGGTGTTGCTGACTCACACGGCGGATTTGGAATTTGGAAAAACTCTTCCCAGCGGTGCTGTCATCAAGAACTTCGTGGTCGATTTAACTGCGCGCCAAAAGTTTTTGGTCAATGTCGTACGGCCGCTCGCCTTGCGATACAAAAACAACTTGGCCGTTTTTTCCTACGACATTATGAACGAGTCCGATCTTGGTGTGATGCGCGGCGTCTGCAATCGCTCGCAGCTAAGGGGGTTCGCAAAACTGGTAGCGACCCAAATTCATACTTTTGATCCTTCCGCTCAAGTAACTTGCAGTTGTGCTTTTTACAAATTTAACTCGCAGACCGAACATAACACTTGGTACAACGGACTTGGTTTAGACTTCTACGAAAACCACAACTACGCGACGGTTCCAAACCTCAAAGTCGTGCCAGCTTGGTTGGATAAACCACTATTGCTCGGCGAATATGGACCGTCTCTGCCTGCTCCTGACTTTACCGGACAGAATTGGACGGAAGCTGAACAAAACTCTTCGGTCAACAGTCATATCTCCCAAGCCAAAAATCGAGGTTGGGCTGGAACGATTGCTTGGATGTACTGGCATAGTCCAAATTTTGGTGAGAGTATAGCTGTCACGCCTGGCGCGGCCCAAGATTGGGAGTCCGCAGGGACCACAATCAAGACTTGGGGAAGTCGATTCTTTGATCCACCAGCTCCCGTTCGAATTTATATGGAAGTGCTCGCAGCCGATTGGAGCGATTGGTCGTGGGACACGGTGGTTAATTTTAGCCACGTAGGACAAGCGTTCGCTGGTACAAAAAGCATTCGAGCAACATCAACCGCCGCATGGAGCGGCGTATCGCTGCGAAAAGGCACGGCGCTGAGTACCGCCCGTTACACGAAATTGCGTTTCTATGTCTATTCGGGTGCTGACACACGACCATTCAATGTGTTCACTCAGAGTACCGATGATGGTCCCGCCAGCACGGCACATAGCTTTGCAACGGCACCGAATGTTTGGACTCAAGTGTCAGTCGATCTCAGCGAGTTCGGTAACCCTTCGCTAATCAAGCGAATTAATATTCAATCGATGACCGATGCGGCAATCGGGGATTTCTGGATCGACAATATCGAGTTGCTTCCGTAACGCAGTTCCAATCCTGGCCATTGGCTAGCAATTTATTCTTCAAACCAGAAAATAAATCAAGCATTTTTTAGGAGCTGGCTTCTACGGGGCCAGCTTTTTTCGTAATGACTTTCAATCAATAGCGGATTACGACGGTTGAGTTGGGGATTTAGGGCGGGTGTGTGCTTTGAGTAATCTTTGACGATTGTATAATAGAGTCGAATTAAGTTTTTGAAGCGACTCAGATGTTTGATACGAAAAAGTGGCAAGGGCGATAGTATGGAATTTCACGGAAGGAAACAGAGCATGATGGTAATTGAACCAGGGCGAACCGCTCGTGCGTTTAAATTTGGCGGTTGGCCGTCTTGTTTAGCGCTAATGGCGTTTACGTTGACCTCCGGTGTGACTGCCAGTGCTCAACTGGCTAGTGCTCAAGTGGTAACTGCGGCAAACTCGCAATCGCCTTCACCGGTAGTCGTCGCGCTTTCGGGAACGAATGCGTCGATTTCACCCTCGGTCGTAACTGCTTCCGCTACGGCATCCCGTGATATTCCGGCGATGATCGCGGCGGCAAAAGAATCAATCAGCGCGGAATTGTTGCCAAAGCCTGAAGTTGCCTTAGCCGACCTGCAACAAAAACTGTATCGCCTTCAAGAGTTTGTTGATCCCAACTCCGAAAATGGGCAACGGTGGTTTAGCTTTTTACGCTGGGAAATGTTGCAAGCTGAAATTGCGAAACCGCAACCCAATATTAATACGCTTGTCGAAATGGAAATGGACATGCGTCAAAACTACAACGGACTGGAGTTGCCTCAATTTTCGAATGCTCGGCACGCTCTAGGAAATTACATCCGTGCATTGCGATACGGCCGAAATCCAGATCGAACTGTCAAGTTCCTGCACCAGCAGTTAGACAAACTCACTGAAGCGATTCAAGAGCCTGTCGCTGGTTCCGACATGGATCGTCAGTACAAAATTGGCGAAGCGCTTGACTTAGTCTACGAATCCGGACAAGCTAATGATTTGGTTGCAGTTTGTCTGGGAAGCTTTTCGAAACCCAATGTTCGGGTGTTAGCTTCCCAAGCCTTTATCCGAAATCGACTTGGCAGGCCCGTAGCCCAGCCATCGCCGATCAACGAAGTTATTTTGGGAACGAAGATTTGCGGTCAAGGTTGTCTGCTCGGAAATGTTACTCCGCAACTCATCGACAATCCGCGTGCGGCAAACGTGCGCCTTCTGATGGCCGGACATTTTTCTAGTGATAACGTGGGTACCAACCGAGGAGTCAAAATTTACTCACAAGGCTCTGCCGAAGTATGTGCTGCCGAGAGTTTGATGCTTGGAGAAGGTGGCTTGAGCTTGTTGGGAGATACCGTTTCCGATGCTACTTTGGCAACGCAAATCACGGGAATTGATCACAAGCTTAGGATCGTTGAAAAACTTGCACAGAAACAGGTTGGAAAGCAAAAAGCCATGGCTAACCAGATCGGCGAAAATCGCCTTAAGAATAGATTGAGATCCGAATTTCATGAGCAACTCTCGGAGCAAATTGGTCGGGCGAATGTAACTCTTGGCACTAACCCACCCGTCATGAATCGCGTGGGCCTCAAAAAGCCAACTCGCAAGAGTTGGACATCCGGAAATTATTTGGCTGTATTATGGCGAGCCCAAGATGCCTCTCAAATTGCCGCCACCAGCTCATGTCCAATTCCCGTACCCGCAGATGGACTCACATTCCAGTTGCATCAATCGGCAATCTACAACTCAGCGGATGTGGTGTTGGCTGGGAGAAAAATTCGAAGCACGGAACTGGATGATTATGCACTTCAGTTTGGAGATAAAGTCCCGGCGCAATTGGCACAGGAAGCAGCCGGTGAGCCTTGGTCGATCACCATGCAAGATTTTCAGCCTGTCGCGGTCAGTTTTGACGACGATTTGATCACTTTCCTAATTCGAACAGAGAGATCCGAAAAAGGAAGCCAAGCCTTGGATCAAGCAGCCACAGTAATCGCCAAGTACTCCGTCCAAATGGTTCATGGTGGAATACAGCTGGTTCGTCAAGGCGACGTTGACGTTGAGTTCAAAGGCGACGCAGATCGCGGCACCAGAGCAGTCATCCTGAGAAGCTTTTTGAAGAACAAATTCGAGAAAGTGTTCCGTGAGAATTTATTCGACCGAGCGATCAGGCTTGCAGACGAACTCCCCGACAACGTACCCGATATGGATATCGCGTCGATCAAGGTCGATGACGGTTGGATTCAAGCGACACTTAACTAATGTTTTGTCCAGCTTGAATTTCAGGTTTGGTGCGCGGGCGTCTCGCCCGCAAGCTCTAGTTTTCTGCGGACGGGACGTTCGCGCACCGAAACATAGCAACCCTCACTTTTAAGTTTGACGAGCTACTGGGCAAGTTCATTGTCGATAAACGAACGAAAGCTCGCGGAGGTAAATCCTGCGAGCTTTGTTTGTATTATTGTTGGACTAAGGTCCATATCTTGAATGACTTCAGCGACTCGGAGCTTATCGCCCGATCGATGGAGGATTATCGAGCAAGAAGTCCCGTGGGCCACGATTCGTGTAGTACGGATAGCCAACCGCTGCGGCAGGCACTCCGGATTGCGAACCCGAACCTTGAGCGTGGGAATGATTGCTGAGGAACCTTTGGTAGTCGGTACCACCACGTTGCCAGCCGATACTGCAAGGTCTGCATCCCAAGGGGCCTCGACAGGTCGAGCAACCTCGGTGCAACAAATTACAGCCAGTGCTGGCTAGTGTAGATACGACAATGAGGACCAATACTGACCATCCGCGTTTCATCTGCGTCTTCCTTTACGCTTTACCTTTAGGTCTCAAATCTTGGCTGATGTTTCAGTCAGCTCGCACGGGAATGAGGCTTGCATGTTGCGGGGTTTGATCGTAGGGATCGTGCCACTTCCGGCTGCATACTCGGTATCGAACATCCCGATTGGTAGAATTGAGAAATCCGGCCTTTTCCGTAACATCGGATCAAATGGAGCCGTTAGAATTTAGCTGTATTCCCAAAACCTGCTTCGAATCGAGCAATCCTGAGCTAGCGAAAGAGTAAATTCGCGGCTTTCTGGCTAAAATCAAAACAATGGCGAGATCGTGCCACAGCGTGTGCGGGCAATGCGTCGCCAACCGACGCCAATGAAAGTAAAGACTGGGAACGCCCATGGTTATTGCAGCAACCTCATTAGGTCTTTCTAGGATAGCTACACAATGAGAACTTCTTCGAAACCCAAGGTCGACTCGCCTTTCATGCAGCAGTCCGGCCCCACGGCTCCGCAATTTGGGTTGGGGACTCTCCTCTTAGTCATGCTGGTCTTTTCAGTTATTTCCGTGGGGTTGTTCTACTCCGTTCGCGTCCCGGCGATAGCTAAAGAGATCAACGCGATTTTTGGAAAAGTCCAGGAAACGGGAACTGAAGGGACGGACAGAACGACTCAGTTCATATTCGTGATGTTTTGTTATACGGCGCCGCTCATGATGGCGGCCGTTGTAAGTTTGCTCGCCTTGGCCATGCGGCGATTGCAGTTCGTTTGGTCGCGATCAAATCCCGACGCGGACGATGAGCCATTCGTCATCGAAACGCTGAAGCACTAAGAATCTGGAGAATGAGAATGTCGGAATTGGCTGACAACATCGCCCGTTATTTGGAGGTGAAAATCGATCCTCGTCAAACGAATTATTATAGTTTGCTTGGCTTGAAAGAAGGCGAATCCGATACGGTCCAAATCGGTGCGGGACTGAAGCGAGCTTTTGATCGTCTAAAAGCGAACAAGTCTGCTGTAGACTTAAAAAACTGGGATCAAGTTGCGCGTTTGGTTCAGCAAGTTCAAAGTGTGCTTCTGGACCCTGCCAAGAAAGCCGCCTACGATCAAAAACTAGAAGCCGCCAAATCAGCAAAAGCGCGGCCTAATCCTGCCACGGGAGCAACGAAAAAAATCGCATCAGAAGCCGTTGAGACACCCCAACGACCTACATCGGCGAACCGCGACGCGACCGACGCACCTAACCAATTGGCCTCCAAACAATCCGTTGCCGTATCAACTGCAAAAGCTTCACCCATTATTGCACCGGAGTCGACTGACCCAATCAAGTTAGCTGCGCCCAGCATTACGCCCCAGGCAACATCCGCCAGCAGCATTGCTGTCCAGGAAAAGCCTCCCGCCTTGATCGCTTTGCTGCCGACAGCCGATCCAACCGATCCCTTTGATTTTCCAGGATATGTTCGAGACCAAGGGACCTCGCACGCCGAAACTGAGTCGGTTGAAGCTCGATTGGATGCTTTGAGATTTTTGTTGCAGAAAGATATCCGGCGAGGTCCACCAACGCTGCCTTCACGCAATGGGCTTGAGCCACAAAGTCGATTCGCGCTTCCCAAGTCTCCTTCGATGACACAGCGCGCTCGCCTAAGTCAGCGTCTGTCGCTTTCCAGTGGCGTACTCACCGTGCTCATGTTGCTCGGTGCGGGGGGAGTAGTAGCTTTTGGTTGGTGGATGGTCAAGACACCAAAAAAATCCACTTTCGCCCAAAACAAAGTTGTGCCGGAAAAAGTGATCATTCGCCCGCCATCGAAACCAGTTGCTCAACCCGCTGAGTCGACGAAACCAATAAAACCCATCGTTTCATCGTTACCAACCGTCGGTTCCGCAGCAGACGAAGAAAAAGCGGCACGTGCTCAGGCCATGCTGAAGGCGTCCGCTGATCAATTGAAACAGGACGCTGACGCAGCGATGGCAGCTCAGCCCGATACTCCTCAGGAGCCGATGAAAAACGATTCCGATCCGGATATGTCGAGCACGACGCCCGAGGTAACTCCGGCCATGGTGGCAGAGCTGACCGCGGAAGAAAAAGCTGCCTTAGCAGCGTCGCTCAACGCAGCACGTGATTCACTTCCTAAACAAGATTTTGCGACCTTTCACAAAGAAATGGAAAAGTCGCTCACTTTGGCTCGATCGCCCGAAGATGCCAAAAAGTATCGTCGTCTGAACCAACTAGGTTTGCTGCATGAGCAATTCGTTGAAGCTTTGAGTGATGGCGTGAAGCGATTGAAAAGTAGTGCCGAAATCAAAGTTGGAACGTCGCAAGTCGCTGTTGTCGAAATCAAAGCGAACGCGATCATCGTGTTCGACAAAGGACAGCATAAAGAATATGGCTTTGATAAAATTCCCGTCGCACTCGCGCTGGGTATCGTCGATTTGTCGCTGAGCAAAGAAAAGCCCGTCGATGTGGCGGCCCGTGGTGTTTTTTGCTTGATTCATCCAACTCGCACCAAACTAAATGAATCGAAGGGCAAAAGTTTTATTGACCAAGCCATACCCTCCGACGAGATCCACGACGATCTGCTGGAAGCTTTGACGGATACATATTAGTACTCGCAAACTGTTGTCCGCTTGAAAAAACCAGCCCCGTTTTCTTAAGAGGCCCGATTGAAGTCCATCAATCCGCCAGCGGCAAACGCATTTCGATCGACTCTTTTTTCGCATCGCGAAAGAACTCAATCTTCACCAGATCGCCAGGCCTCTGCTGGTTGAGGGTGTATTCGAGAAGATCGGTTTCCCTCAGGAAGTTATGGCGTCCATTGATCGAAACAAGGATGTCGCCCTCTTTGAACCCAGCTTGCTGAGCGACATTGTGCGGCGCGTATTGCCCCACATGTTTGATTTTCAGAGCCATGCTCGCTTGAGTTAACCCAAGTAGTTTACGATCCCATGCTTCACAGGATTCCAAGTACATGCCACCCAATCCCCATCGGCGAAGTTCCCAGGTCGAGGCACGCCAAGAAATATCATCGCGTGCTTTCCAGTGATTTGGCAAATCCATTTTTAGTTTTCTCGATTCTGTTCCTGTCGCAACGACCAATTCCAATTCGCTCTTGTCGGCAGGCAAGTTATGCAGGACCCATTGCAGATCAGCGATGCTGATCATCGGTTGCCCCTCCGCTTCCAAAATTCGGTCGCCGGTCTGGATTCCCGCCTTGTCAGCTTCCGATCCTCCTGTCACCGAACTGACAGTAGCGCATTCCTTCGGGTCGAGAATGAGACCCAAAATCTTGGGGTTGGGGTAAGGGAAAAGAACATTGTCCGGCAATTGGGTTTTTCGCTTCCGAGTTACTTCCTTGATTGCATCGCCGATCTGGTGACAATGGATGCAACTCTTGGCAACTTGTCCAGAGTAATCGAGTTCAGAAGAGAACTTGTCTTTGTGGCTTGGAAACAATTCCGGGCGACGAAATTCTGGAGCAGGCCCCGTTTTAGCAACTAACTTTTCCCGAAAAGTTGCAACCTCCTTATGCATCTCCAAAGTTGCTCGCATCGCTTTGGCGAGACCTTCAACCGAAACATCGTTTTGCCATTCTGTGCGGTGCGACCGAGTTGCGTATCGACCATAAATTGTTCCATCGGCATGGAAAAAGAAGACGGCAAAGGACTGATCGTAGTCGTATTGAAATAGACCGAGATCGAGGCCGTTGGTTGATATCTGGCGAACTCGCACAAATTTAGTAAGCAAGTTCTTAATTGCGGGATTCTGTTCGATCAACTCGTCATCCAGCTTGACGCACTCTTCGCACGGAATGCATCGGAGCACGACCATCAGAGGTTCACCCGACTTCTCAGCTTCGCGAAAACCTTTTGCGACATCGTTGTATATCCAATAACCGGTCTGCTCGATTTTTCGTTTGTCGCCGCGAACTTTTTCTTCACGAGTCTGTGCGACGGCGAGAGATGAAACGAAACCGAGGATGACTAGGGTCCGCAATATGTTTGTCATACTGAGTAGCTCAAATACTTAGGAATGAGAACGGAAGAATTGGACGCAGTATACTCTTTAGCAAGCGGGAAATCATCAAAGCTGATAACCGACAGGGTGCGAGTCGTTTAAGAAGTGTTGATTCTAATGCAAATTCCTTGCGTGGCTTTGTCGCCCGCGTTGTCGTAAACCGGAGTGCATGCCTCCGTTCCGTGCGATACAATTTCCACGAACGAATCTTATTCTCTCGTTACGCTTGTGCGATGAGTGAACTGTAAGGTACTTACCCCTGGGCTAGATAGTTAAGCGAGTTGGCAACATGTTTCGAGTTGTGATTGCAGATTTTCAAGGTGAGCCACTCGACAAGGAACGCCAAATCTTGGGCGATATCGCCACCGTCGAAGCCTTTGAGGCTCGCGATGAATCCGAGTTGTGGGGGCGAATCGACGATGCCGATGCGATCATGATGTATCATTTTCTAAGCATCCGCCGCCCTACCATTGAGAGACTTACAAAATGTAAATTGATCGTTCGTTGCGGTGCTGGTGTTGATAATGTGGACTTGGTTGCGGCTCGCGAGAAAGGTATCCCGGTCGCCAACGTTCCCGATTATGGAACGGAAGATGTCGCCGATACCGCCATTGGAATGTTGCTGACGCTGGCGCGAGGTTCGCATCAATTGAATAGCCGGCTTCAGCGAAGTGCTTCGCCTTGGAGCTATACCGCAGCCGCCCCTTTACCTCGCATTCGTGGCCGAGTATTGGGTATCATTGGCGTGGGGCGAATTGGCACCGCGACGGCGCTTCGAGCCAAGGCGTTGGGTTTGGATGTTGCTTACTACGACCCGTATGCACCGAGCGGACGTGACAAGTCGCTGGGGATTCGTTTTGTTGAAGACTTACCAGATTTGCTTCGACAATCACAATTGCTGTCGATCCATTGCCCGCTAAGTCCGGAGACGCATCACTTAATCAACGACGAGAGCATTCGGTTACTGCCCAAGGGAGCGTTGCTCGTTAATACAGCCCGGGGAGGCGTTGTCGACGTGCAGTGCGTTGTAGATGCCATTGAACGTGGCGATTTGGCAGGAGCCGGAATCGATGTGTTGGAGCAAGAGCCACCCGACAGCAATGATCCAGTGATTCGAGCTTGGCGTGATCCCACACACCCCGCGTTTGATCGACTGATTTTGACTCCGCACGCTGCTTTTTATTCAGACGAGGGAATCGCGGACATGAGAATCAAAGGCAGCCAAAATTGTCGGCGAGCTTTGCTTGGTAAACCGCTCATCAACGTTATGAACAACTTCTAACCGTATCAGTCGCAGTCCATCAATTAGTATTGGCTTGGGAGGGCGGACAACAAGATCTTGACGGTGAACTGCTGGCGATTGCGAAAAATAACAGCATCTACCGTTTTTCCTACGGGGGTAAGCCCAACGGTTTGTACGAGATGCCCGTCGCCTTCGATTGGTATTCCGTTAAGTCGCAGTATGACATCGCCTACGGAGATCCCTGCTGCAGCCGCAGGTGAATTCGGCTTGACGGCTTTTACAAGTACACCGCGCGGTGAATCAAGTCCAAGTTTGGCGGCCCTTTCTGCATCAAAATTGTTCTCCATTTGCACTCCCAAATAGGCTCGGTGTAGCTCGCCTTTTTCCAATAACTGGTTGGCGACCGTGACGACGAGATTCATGGGGATCGAAAATCCAATTCCTTCATTCCCGCCGGAGTTGCTTGCAATCGCCGTATTGATCCCGATGACTTCGCCTCGCAAATTCATCAAAGGTCCGCCGCTATTGCCGGGATTGATCGCAGCGTCGGTCTGGAAAAAGTCTTGGATTTCAATAGATCGCGCTCCCAATTCCAAATTTCGTCGGCCTTTGGCTGAGATGATTCCGTAACTAACGCTGTGGGCCAAACCGAAGGGGCTTCCCACTGCGAGTACAAAATCTCCGATTTCGGTCGAGCTGCTATCGCCAATCCGAGCGGGCACAGCATTCGGACTTTTGACGGACATGACCGCAATATCGGTTGCGGCGTCCGACCAAATTTGGGTTGGATGGATTACGGTATTATCGGTCAATCGAATCTTGATTCCACTTGGATTGGAAGGATGAACGACATGTCGGTTTGTGATGACATAAATTCCGTCCTTGAGTTGGACGATGACGCCAGCACCCGCTTCTTCGACTCGCCGAGGTGATTCTGTCTTGGAGGCTGCCAAATTGGATGGCGTTGAGTTCTCTTTCAATGCTTCAATATGCACGACCGTCGGACTGACGAGTTTCACGACACGCCGTAGCAACCCAACTTGCCGCTCGAGCGCACCCAACTCTTCAGACAGTTGCTCGAACTGCTCGTCGCGATTGGACGTTTCCCTGATTTGAGGCGAGTGGGGTGCGATTTGAAGACGCATTTGAGCATGCGCGCTGGAGCCTATCGCAGACAGAATCAGCGCCGCGAGGGACGCCATGATCTTTTTGGTTGTCATATCGCCAATTTGCACGGTATTGGATTTCCTCCTCAACGCCCAATGGACGGTCCACTGGACTTTGTGACTCAAACCTACAGACGGCAATCCATTGCAGTCACCGGTCACTCAAAACAGTTCTGAAATCAAGTGCCGGTAACAGGGTATTCGCATAGCCAGCATTCGAATCGGTCGCTAAGTGAATCGACCGGCAACAATGCTTGCAATAGTCAGAAAGGCAGCCATGGTTGCCGAATGTCCAATCTGCGTGCTGTGAAAGCCGAATTGGTAGACTTTATGGAGGAACACAGAATGCGAGAGAACTCGACGAAGAATTCGGGCCGATGTTCAACACAGGTCCCTCGTCGTCACGAACCAGCGACATTAGCGGCGAGCTGGATTAAGTAGAGTGTGACGACAATTCCAAGAATGATTATCTAAAGCGACAAATGCGATTGATCGGTAGTTCCGAATCGCGCATTAATCCCAGGGGCTTTGTCCTGTTTGCGTTGGCAATCAATGCACATGGTTGCATAAGGTACAGCTTGCAACCGCGCCAATGGAATTGGTTTTTCGCAATTATCGCAGTCCCCGTAGCAGCCTTCACGCATTCGTTCGAGAGCTTCGTCAATACGAACCAACTCACGACTTTCAACTTCCGCAAGTTGGCTGCTGATCTCGTCATTGGCAGTGTCCATAGCGACATCCATGACATCACCGCCTTCGGCCGATAATTCCCGCAGTAGACTTAAGTCACCCGCTAGCGCTTTCCTCAGTGCTTCACGACGTCGAATAAGTACGTCTCGCAGCTTCATGAGAGCATCTTTTCTGGCCATGGAAATAACCTTTCGTTTATCCTTGCTCACCTGAACAGTTCCTTACCGCCAAATCCCCTAAAATTGAACCAGTCCTCTCGGAACAATATCAGCATGCAACTATAGTACGCTTGCAAAGCTAAAAGTGTTCGGAAATTGAATGAACCCCTTGGAAAAAGGGTTTGCACAACGGGTTATGCTGTTTTTGACGCGCCTATTTGGCACGTACTTTAGGCTGTTTACCGTCATGAAGGTCAATTCGCGAAAAATTGGCAATCCTTGCATTAGGGATGCAAATAATGTGCCCTTTTTCGATTCAATATTTCAGTAGCCGATGTATTACTGTTGAAATGTTAAGGAAACAACGGACGCCAAAGGCTTTGCAAACCAGTAACCGCTGAGTTGGCAAGATTTTCGGGCAATGCGGTTCATGCACGTTATGCGGCATCACTGAAGGCAAAGTTCTCAAAGTCGGGCAAATCCCTAGAAACCCTGACTACGTTTTTATCCGATACCAACGACTGAGAGTTCGTCTGTCGCTAACGAAAAGCGATAAAAATCGAATCGAGATTTTCCCGACGACCTTGGCCGGACAGTTTGCCGTCCAGGAATCATTGATCGGGTACTGGCTAAGGATAGCTCGTGATGAATAAACCAATGACTGGTGTTGGGTCGCCTTTACGAAAAACGCCCGCCCCTCGTCCCCTCTTCGCAACAATTTTCTTGTTAGATGCAGGTGGGAAATGCAACAAGAAATGGTTGGTTCAAAATAGTCGCGTATCCATAGGATCTCACCGCGACTGTTCGATTCAGCTTTTGAGTGACGAGATCGAAGCGGTCCATGCCGTTTTGAATTTCGGTCGACATCATATCCTGCTCAAAGCTTTTGGCGACGATGTGATGGTCGATAATCGCTTGGTTCGCGAATGGCTTTTCGACCAAGCGTGCGACATTCAAATTGCTTCGCACACCCTCAGAGTCGTGCCACAGCGTGATTCTTCAAAGCAATCCCCGAGCGTGAAAACTTCGGGCAGCGATTCTGTTAAAGAAAAAGTAGAAGACTCGCCGAGCCAGCCTGCTACTGCTGGTAGTGACTTGGCAGCAATCCAGCAGTTGATGGAAACGCTGATCCTCCCGCTGCGTCAAGGGCTTGACGATGTTAAGCAGCAAATTGGCCATACATCGCCGTCCGAGCCTGCAACTGCCGAAACACGAGTTCCGGCCGACGAGCAGGCCCCCAACCGATTGCTGGATGAAATCGATCGTCGAATTCGAAGCATCCTACAAGAGCAGGATGGACATTTAACAGCGGCGCTCAGTGAGTTCCAAAACAACCTACGCGTCCAAGATGAGGAAAAGCAGGTTCAAGATAGAATACCAACTCTGGAATCAATCCAAACGTTTGCTCAAAAAGTAGAAGGCGGATTTGCCGAATTGCGAAGGGAACTCGAGTCAATACAAAAAACTCAACAGCAGTTACTCGACGCCGAAACAATCAATAGCCGCTTTGCCGCACTCGAAGCGCACTCGGAGTCAGTTGAGCAGTCATTGCGCGAAATTCAACACGAGTTGATCGTGCATTCATCGAATACGATTCCACCACTCGCGGCCGTTTCTGTCGATACACCGGAACGTAATGAATACCAAAAATTGCAACGCGATCTCAGTGAGCTTCGCAGTTATTCACAACAAGCGTCGTCCGACTTGTACGATGAACTGATCAAGCTAAGGAAGCAGATTGAGACGCGATCGTATTCGGATTCCATGGACACTCCCCGCCAAGGAAAAGCATCCACGCAGCCCCAGTCGAGCCTGCCAGCAAACCCCGCGATCGACCACTCCTCGCAAGATTATGACGGTCGTTCCTACCTGCCGACGGGGACACAATCACACTCGCACGGCAACTACTATGAACAAGAATCGGACGACAATAGTTACCGACCTCAGCATGAAGAAGCCGAAGTCCCCAATACGGCAGACGCAAACGCCGAATTATCACATGAGGCGGGGCCACAAGTTGTTCGGAAACCAGTTTCTGCGCAAGATATTTACGCTCGTTTCAATCAGGAGTTTATCCAAGAGCCCGTTGATCCCGAACCCAGTCACGGAACCGCCTCAACTTTTGGTGCCGAATTCGAAACCGCTGAAGCGGATGAGAGTCCTCTGCCGATCCGAACGTCGCGAACCATCGAGTCCGCTTCGATCGACAGCCATCCAATCGAATCGCACGATGCCTCTAATGCGATAGAGGAAGCGGCGCTCAACGAACACGGTCGAATGGTCGACTTCCGTGATGAACATGGACACGAAGATGAAGATGAAGAAGAAGTGGCTGCTTCAACTGAGATTCCTTCCTTGGAACTCGACCGCTACAGCACTTTTCGAAACGCGGCCTCCGATGAAACCCTGTCGGACGAAATCGAGTCCACCGAAATTCCCAAAGGTCACATTACGACTCCTGTAAATTCGCAAAACACCATCGACGCGATTCACGCAGGCGTTCCAACTCATGGGCAGCATGGCGAAGAAGAAGATTCCATTGAGTCCTACATGGAACAACTCCTCCGCCGAGTTCGTGGCGATACGTCGATCATCAACCCAAACAAGCCAACAGAATCGACAGAAGAAGCAAAGCGACAAGCAACGGATGAACGTCGCCAAATCCTTCACGAATCGTTGCACACCGATACGGATAAAGTCCCGTCTTTGTTGCCAAGCGAAACGGCGGAGTGGGAGCCATTTCGCGCACGACAAATCGCTCCCGATAAACTCCCCGATATCACGGCGATGCGAGAATTGGCGAACTCCACCACACGATCGGCTATCAACCAAAGCCAACGCAAACGCATGGTGTCGACGATTTACTCGAAACTCATCGTTTCAATCGTTGGCTTCCTCAGCATGTTGTTTCTGTATTCGCTGAATGGATTTCAAGTGAACTTTGCCATGTTTGGGACGGTCGCTTCCTTGATCGTCGGCTGTATATGGGGCTGGGAAAGCGTTTCGGAATGGATGAAACTGCGAAGCGAAAATAAGACAACTGCCTAACTACAGAGGCGCTGGAATGTCTCGTCGACAGAAAATCGCAATTCCAACGCCATACAGAACGAGTCCAGCAGCCAACAAAAAGACAATGTAACCCAACGCGCCGAAGGACGCAGTTTCTGGTATCCAGAAATGCCAAATCCGTTCAGGCGACTTGACGCTTTCCTGTATCATCCAGTCGGGTTGATAGGCAGCGAGGAAGCTGAAGTTCTTCAAAAATCCCAGCTTGGGCGTTGATTTTGCCAGCACGAATAATAGCAACTGGCAAATATAAAACCCGATTGTCAGTCCAATCGTTCTCCAGCGAAAACGATCAAAGCTGCTGAAGAAAACGCTTAAAGCGAATACAAAAAATCCCAGCGAGAACAGATTGAGCGTTGCGGTCACATACAGTTGGATCGAAGCATGATCTGACAATGCCTCCAACGTCCGAACGGGAGGTGCCCATGGGTTTTCGATTTGGAATGGGAGTCCAGGTACTTGTATTGCAACACCGGGCCTCGTAATCCACACCGAATTCGTCTCAATGCCCACATACATCCCTGCAAAGGTGAGAGCAGCTAATAATGCCAAGCCAGATATGGTGACCAGGCCATGGGCCAGAACAGTTTTCACGCGGCTGACAGGTTGAGCTAAGAGCATTTCCATCGTCCCTCGCCCGATCTCGCCACTCACGACATCGGAGCCTCTAGCGATGCACCAAACCAGGGTGCACAAAATAAGAATCGGTTCATCAAACGTCAGGCCGATGACGCCAGGATACGTCAGGAACTGTTCAAGAGGCACAGGCGAAAACTTCTCAAGAATTCGGATCTGCTGTAACAAGGGCTCGAACCCACTCAGCTCGAATTGGCTGACTGTCCAAATTCGAACCCACGGGAAGATAAACAACATGATCCCGCAGGCAGCCAAGAGCAACAGTGACTCGCCAATGTATTTCTGCAGCAACATGCGAAACATGAATCAGTTATCCAATTCCAACTGCAGTTGGTCGTAAACTTGCCTCAATCCGATAGGTTCCATTCGTAATTCTTCGAACGTCTGGTCAGCCATCCATCGGAGAGCGAATTCGAGAGGGCCTTGCACGTGCAAAACAAATTGGCGATCGATTCGAGATATCAATTTGATTTCTTGGGGTAATTTTTCGAGCGTGTTTCTATTCAAATCGAATGGCAGTTTGCCCGATATCCGATGCACGGTTCTGAGTTCGTGAAGGTTGACACGATGAACAACTTGCCCTTCTCGCATGATCGCTGCAAAATCGCAAACGTCCTCGATTTCGCTAAGCACATGCGATGAAAACAACACGGTCCTGCCAGCATCACGCACTTCACGAACCATGCGAAGCACTTCTCCGCGAATCGTTGGATCAAGATTGGCTGTCGGTTCGTCGAGGATGGCAAGCCCAGTTCCGCAACTCAACACACTTGCCAATGCCAACTTTTGCCGCATCCCGGTACTCATGAAAGCGACTCTGCGCGAAGTGTCGAGTTTCAGTCGATCTGCGAACTCGACCGATTTCTCGATGTTGCCGAAAGGATGTATTTCGGCAAAGAACCGCAAAACCTGTGATCCTCGCATTGTGCGAAAAAGTTTTGCTTCGGCTGGTAGGTACGCGACGCGTCGACGCACAGCAACTGACTCGGCAAAACAATCCAAGCCATCAATGTGTGCGCGACCGCTGGTGGGCTTCAAGTAACCCAAAAGCGATCGAATCAACGTGGTCTTGCCTGCTCCGTTAGGTCCTAGCAGGCCGAAGATCGAGCCTCGCTCGACTTGCAAACAACATTCTCGAAGCGCATGTACTGCCCCATAACGCTTGCTCAGTTGATCCACAGCAACCATGGGCGAATCGAGCGTCATGTGCGAGGTAGCCTGTTTCCCGAGTGAATTCTAGTTCGATTCATCAGCACTTTTTTGGCGTTCGCCATTTGATCAAAAATACTTACGCACAATTTCTTTGCAAAAACCGGTTTCTGTGTTTCCGGCGTTCCGCCGCAGAAAATGTTGCAATTCTGTTGATGCCAAAAACAGGTGGCTTTTCTTCAGGCAAAGATTGGAAACCGGATTCTGGTTAGGCAATTAACAGCTTCACTTTTCCCAGCTTCACTTTTTCCAATAAAAATCATTTCTGAATCCGAATCAAAATCCGTTTGCCCGCTTCGCTCTGTATTGTATCAAACACCCAGGGGTTTACCATGATTGCCCAAAACGGGATGTTCCAGTGATCTGCCCGTAAACAGTCGCAACATGTGGAATTCACAAATGACATGACACAGAATGCGGTAAACTCAACTTAAGTTTGCTTTCTGAAACATAATGCGACGTTCGATCACGATCGTTTTATCGGTTCGCTTTGAAGGAATCCAATTTGGAGTTCGGTGACAGGATTTCGTCGACCATCTACGAATTTTAGCACCTTCGGCCAACCTAGTTTCGATCTAGGATAGGACCATTTTTTCGGTATTAAATCCGCAGGAGAAAAACCGTGAATCTACTTCAAAAGCTATGGTCTCCATTGGCATTGATCATTCTGTCGCAAGCGGCTTTTTCGGATGATTGGCCTCAATGGAATGGACCGGCACGTAACGGCGATTATCAAGAGAGTGGCGTCATCAGCGAAATCCCGAAGACCGGCCTCAAGTTGCTGTGGCGCGCGCCAGTTTCGGGCGCTTACTCTGGTCCTGCCGTTGCCAAGGGACGTGTGTTCATCACCGACTACGTACGCGAATCGGGGGAAGTATCAAACAATCCAGGCGGTCGTGACAGCTTGACAGGAAAGGAACGCGTGTTGTGTTTCGATGCTCAGTCAGGAAAGCAACTTTGGGAATATGCTTATGATCGACCCTACAAGCTGTCGTATCCGATCGGTCCTCGTGTCACACCGCTTGTGGATGGCGATCGAGTCTATGCACTGGGTGCCGAAGGTGACTTACTTTGTCTCAATGCACAAATGGGTGACGTCATCTGGAAACGGCAGTTGGCAGAGGAATACAAGACCGAAGCGCCGATCTGGGGATACTCGGCCGTACCGCTCATCATCGGCGACCAATTAATCACTTTGGCTGGGGGAAAAGGAAGCGTCGTTGTTGCACTCGACAAAGCTACCGGAAAAGAAAAATGGCGTGCCTTGACCGCAGAGGAAATCGGCTACGCGCCTCCAACTCTAATTGAACACGCTGGAACCAAACAGTTGCTAGTATGGGATTCGGACAATCTTAACAGTCTCAATCCTGCGAACGGGCAAGTGTACTGGTCCGAACCACTCAAGCCGCAATATGGAATGTCGATCATGGCTCCAGTGAAGTCCGGCGACAAACTATTTGCGAGTGCAATTGGCGAAGTTGCAGGAATGTATCAACTGCAATCCACTAAGCCGGGTGTCAAGAAACTGTGGGAGGGAGGAGATAGAAAGTCAGCGGTCTATTGTGGCAACAGTACGCCCGTGTTTGATGGCGAGTATATCTACGGAAGCGATTGTGGCGGAGGGGCAATGATCTGCGTTCGGGCCTCGGATGGCAAACGCATGTGGGAGACCTATCAGCCGACCAGTGGCGGCGACCGACGAGCCAGCCACGGAACAGCGTTTCTCAGCCGAGTTGGCGATCGCTATTTCATATTCAGCGAGACGGGAGATTTTATTATCGCCAAGCTTTCCGCAGAGAAATATGACGAAGTTAGCCGATTCCACGTAATCGATCCGACAAATGACTGCTTTGGCAGAAAAGTAGTGTGGACATACCCAGCTTACGCCAATCGCTGCCTATTTGTCCGCAACGACAACGAAATCGCGTGCTACTCGTTGGCCAAGTAAATTGGCCGCTGCTGCCGGCATTCGGGAAATTCGTCTTGTGAAGTACGAAAAGAGCGTTTACTGACAATTGTCATTTCGTTTTTTCGTACGGTAGCAAATTCTCGTAGTAATGTCCATCGTCTAGAAGACGTGGGTCACCGGCTTTCCTTAACTCAGTAAAAAGTCGTGTCCTAAGTGAACGCAACACCGTATCGTATTCCGGCCCTGCCGCAACATTTTGTACTTGGTCAGGATCCTTTTGAAGATCATATAGTTCTTCCATCGGACGTTTTGCAAACGCTAAGTCAAAGAACTTTTTGAATTCGGGCTGAACACCATTTTGTATCAGCCAAGCTTTAGTCGGGCTGGCGTCGAAATCGGCGTAAGTAACAAACGTGTCGTGAATCAATCGATTTCGATCCAAAGTCACGCTGACAGTTTCATCTGCTGGATCGCCCATTGGCCAGCGATCGGGTTTGAAATTATGAACGTAGAGAAAGTCTTTCGTGCGCAACGCTCGTTGAGGATACGGCAAATTGCCTTCGCGAGCTTTTGCAACATGACGCTCGCGTCCCGTGATTACGTAGTCTCTCGAAGGATCAATCACGCCGGACTGATTCGAATGGAGAAGCGGGGTCAAACTATGGGCTTGCATGACTTCGGGCGCATTCAAGCCAGCGAAATCGAGAAATGTTGGAGCTAAATCCATTAAGTTCACAAAATCGTCGATAACTCGATTCGGTTCGATCCCTGGACCACGCACGATTAAAGGCACGCTCGTTCCGAAATCGTAAAGGTTGCATTTGCCGCGAGGCACTCCGGGCATACCGTGATCGCCACTCAATACAATGACGGTGTTTTCCAATTCGCCGATTGCTTCGAGTTTTCGGATTAACACGCCGACGCCTGCATCCCAAGCTTGAATCTCGCCAAGATAGTCGGCTACATCCTTGCGTATTTCAGGGACATCCGGCAAGAAGGAAGGAAGCTTGCCTTTAAGTAATTCAGGATCGATACCCCAAAGCTTACTCGCGGATCCTTCTTCAAATTCCCGGTGAACAAGCGTCGGGCCAAACCAGAAAAAGAAGGGTTGATGTTGCTTGCGGCTTGAAAGGAATTTTTGGAAGTCCGCCTCGGCACTCGCTATCACGTTCGATTTCGCTTCGTCGACAGATTCGCCAGCAGCAATTCGTTTGAAAACGCTCTCCGAAAAGTTATTGTATTCTTTGCCATTCTGGTCAAATGCGTATTTTTGACCGCCAAACGGCGCGTCGGCGGGAGTGCCGGGGCTCCAGACTTTAATGTATTTGCCAATGTCGTAACCTGAGTCGCGAATGGATAGCGCGAAACTTGGAAGCGTATCGTCCCATTGCGCGCCTTGCAAAATCGAAGCTTTGCCAGACCGCCAAAAATATTGGCCCGTGATCAACGAACTACGGCAGGGAGTACAAGATGGACACGGGGCAAATGCGTTTCTGAAGATCACGCCTTCGGATGCGAGGCGATCGATATTTGGAGTTTTAAGAACCGAGTTGATCGAGGGTTTCCCATCGATTTTTGCATAGCAACTTGCATATCGCCCCCAGTCATCCGCGAAACAAAACAAGACGTTTGGCTTGCGACGCTGCGGCGTGACAACTGGGCGATTACCTCGTTGTTCCCAATAAAGTTTCTTGAAAGGATTTTCTGACGGACCAACAGCATCTTCGTTTACGAGCGACGATTGGATATCATCCCACCAACGGTCGTAGGTTTTTCCCAACTCGGCAGCGACGTCCGGGAAGTCAGCGATAACATCTGTCGTTTCACCGTAGTCTTTGGCGACGTCAAATAGTTGCCAGCGCGGCTCGCTGCTGCCTTCGGTGGAAACCAAATGCCAGCGACTGTTTCGAACGGCACAGGAACGGTATTTGAACTTGGTGCGGTCGTCACCTTTGGGCCAGCGTCCGACGTGTGTGACAAGCGAACGATCGGTCCATTCCGCAGCGGGGTCCGCAAGGAGTGGCAGTAAGCTTCGGCCTTCAACTTGATTCTTGACCTTTTCCGAGAGTTCGGCTCCCGCCAAGGATGCGAGAGTGGGGAAGACATCGATGTGGGCCGTCAGTGCAGCACATTCGGCTGCTGCGATCTTTTGCGGCCAACGCCAGTAACTGATGGCACGTGTTCCGCCAAGCCATGGTGTCACTTTCTGGCCACGCATTCCCGCATTGAAAACCTGCGTTCCCGCAGTGCCGCCGTTGTCGTTCATGAAAACAACCAACGTATTGTCGTCGATGTTCCATGCCTTCAATTGGTCCAGCAATTTTCCCACGTTGGCATCGATGTTATCGATCATCCCGAAGAAGTGCGCGACGCGAGCGTTGGGAGCGGTCTCTTGGTACTTTTCAAAATCTTCTGCTTTAGCAATGTAGGGATCATGGGGAGCGTTGGTCGCTATCCACGCAAAGAACGGCTTGCCCGATCCTCGCTGCGAGCCAATCCAGCGGGTTGCTTGGTCGAAAAATATATCCGTGCAATATCCATTCGTGTCTTCGAAAACTCCGTTATGCAAAATCGTGGGGTTGTGATATTTGTTGTTCGGCGCGTCGCCGCAAGATCCAGCGAATGTTTGCCCGATCCCTCCTGCACCGTGAATAAATGTCTCTTCGAATCCGCGTTTATTAGGTTGGTAGTCCGATTCATCCCCCAAATGCCATTTACCAAAAATGCCCGTAGCATAGCCGCTTTGTTGGAGGACTTGGGCGAGTGTCGTCGCGTCTTGGGTTAGCCTTTCTCGTTCCAAGATCGTATGCGTCACTCCATTCTTGAATTCATGCCGACCTGTCAGCAAGGCACTGCGGGTGGGTGCGCACGTTGGGCTGACATGAAAATCCAAAAAACGAAAGCTCTCCGTCCGCATACGGTCCAAGTTCGGAGTTTTCAGGATTGGATTGCCATGCGAAGCAACATCCCCGTAACCTTGATCGTCGGTTAATATGAAAATGACATTGGGACGAGTGCCTAGAAGTGCATTCTCTGCTTGAGCAGATAAAACGGGTTTCGCGAGGATTGCCATCGACAGAAAGATGGCAAGGGTTGCAAATCGAAGTCTGAATCTGTTGCACGCTATTACCATCGATGCGTCTCGCTGATTGGATAAAGATAAAATACGGTCGACTCGATCAGCCAATGATTTCAAGAGTGCGTTCTTTTGTAACTGATTACGATTGGATCGCTGAAATGCAGTTAAGTGTAGGTTCGAATTGGTCGTGGTTTCTTAGGGCAGTCCATGGATAACACTGCGTATTGATTTCGCTGTGAGGGATTGGTGCAAGCCCGCCGAAATAAACTTTCGAAGCATTCTTGTCCAAAAATTCGCATCCATGACGTAGACTGCTATTGGTTAATGTAGTTTACCAAGTAGACGATCCATCTGCGTTCCTCAGCATGACCATCGACGCACCGAATCATAATCTCTACAAGTTTCCTTTCGGCATGAAATATTGCCATCGCTTGACCAGGATCCCTCAGCTCCAAACTTCCGAAAGCAACACATTCCGCAAAAACTGATTGCGATACCATTGCAGATTTGCTAAAGCAAACGCAAACGCAGGAATTGAAGGCTTGAAATTCTTGCAAAGTCATAATTAGTTTTTCTGTCGATGCCTCTGGGCATGGCCACTTAGAATCAACTTTTTCTGCCCTCAAGCTTTTTGCCAACTTTTGGCATTTCGCTGGATGCAGAGGCAAGGCCTGGTTGCAGTTTGGCAGCGGAGGTAACGGGTTGAAACCCGTTCTACAGTTTCGCGACCGAGGAGTCGCGACTTATTGATATCAGGAAAGTCAGAGGCAAAAAAATTTGGGGCTAAAAGATTTCGATGACCCTTGAGTGGTATCTCTTTTGAATTAATTTTTCTGCCCCCAATCTTTTTGCCAGCCCTTAACCTTTCGGTGGCTGTTGAGGCATAGCCTGTTTGAAGTTTGGCGTGCCGGTAACGGGTTGAAACCCGTTCTACATTTTCGTGACCGTTGAGTCGCGACTTATTGATATCAGGAAAGTCGGTGGCAAAAACACTTGGGGCAAAACTATTTCAATGACCTTGGAGTCGTATGTCCTTTGAATCAATTTTTCTGCCCTCAATCTTTTTGCCAACCTTTAACACTTTGGTGTCTGTTTATTCACCACCTAGGAGTTTTCGCGGCTGGCTACGAACGATTGCGCTACACAGCTAGGGTCTTCATTCGCCTGCTATTGGGTTCGTGACGATTAGTTGGACAGCGCCAAGTTCGTTGATGGATTTGACGTAAGTGCTTTATTTTCGGGGATTTATTGCGATTGACATAGAAGGCGAAAAGAAGCGACCCTCCGTGTGCAAAATTGTCTCACATGGAAACCACGGAAGGACGCT